>CAIZZF010000009.1 GCA_903937385.1 uncultured Holophagaceae bacterium
AACGAGCTGCGCTCGCCCTTCGGGTCCGCGTCCTTCCCACACCCAGGCCTTCGGCTGGAAATCGCTGCGCGATTCCCACATCGCCCCCTCAAATGCCATCAGCAGCAAAAAGGGTTACCCACACAATTCAGCGAGGAGGCATAAAGAGGCTGCCCACGGGCAGCAGCACCTTCGCGGTCACCCCGCCCGCCATGAAGAGCGGCGCCACATTGATGAGCATCGACAGGCCGATGATGACGGTGCCCACGATGATGGACTTGATGGGCGGCAGCTTGCCGAACAGCTTCGTGATCAGCAGCTGGAACAGCACGATGGTGATGGGGTTGGCCATGGTGTAGAGGTCCATGGCCGGGGTCAGCTCCACGGTCTTCTTCACATAGAGCGGCAGCACGTTGTAGACCTGGTTGTAGATGAAGTAGAAGCCGCTGCTCACCACCAGGAACATGGCGAAGCGGCCGCTGCCCAGCACCTTGACCATGCCGAGCAGCACCTCCGGGATGGAGCGCTTCGGCTTGGCGGGCTCCCCGGTGGTGTCAGGGTCCCGGTAGCGCAGCAGCACCACCAGGAAGGCCAGCACTGCCGCCACCATGGACACGACGAAGATGGTGTCGAGGCGGCCCAGCTTGGTGCGCACGAAGAAGGCCGTGAGGCGGCCAAACACACTGCCGACGTTGATGACCACGTAGAAGATGGCGAAGGCCAGGGTGGCCTTGCCCAGGTGGGTGCGCTGGACGGTGCCGGCGATGCAGGGCTTCACGAAGGAGCCGCCGATGCCAATGAGCACGATGGCCGCCGCCACGGGCACCATCACCCCCGCCCCGGCGGTGACCTCCTTCCCAGCCTGCAGGGCCAGAGTCTGGCCGCCGAACCACACGGGATAGCCCATGAGGAAGTAGCCGCACACCAGCAGGACGCAGGCCATGAGGAGGCTGCGGCGAAACCCGATCTGGTCGGCGATGGTGCCGCTGAGGATGGGCAGGAAGTAGACCAGGAACCAGAGCACGCCATTCAGGGTGCTGGGCCAGTAGTCGCCCAGGCCCAGGCGGGCCAGGTAGATGACGATGAAGCTCGCCATGGAGTAGTAGGCCGCCCGCTCGAAGAGCTCCGTCAGGTTGGCGTTCCAGTAGCTGGCCGGGAAGGCGTACTTCTCACGGAAAGTCGGTTCCTGGCTCATGCACACCTCGGGATCCGCCCAGTGTGCCAGAAGCAGGCTGCGCCGGCCTTCTCCGGGAGGCTGGGCGGCGGCCTTGTATACTGCGGTTGGAGGTCCCGGTGATCCGAGCGCAGGTCATGGACAAGCTGAGGGAGAGGCTGCCCGGCCTGCAGGCGCGCTATGGCATCACCACGCTGGGCCTCTTCGGTTCCGTGGCGCGCGACGAGGAGGGTCCCCACAGCGACGTCGACCTGCTCGTGGGCTTCTCGGGCGATCCCACCTTCGCCCGCTACATGGGCCTCAAGGAAGAGCTGGAAGCCCTGCTGGAGCGCAAGGTGGACCTCGTCACCACCACAGGCCTGAAGGCCCGCATCCGGGACCGGGTCCTCACCGAGCTGCTCGATGTCGCGTGACCCCGGGCTCTACCTCCAGGACATCGACGCGGCCTGCGAGAAGGTCCACCTGCTGGTGGAGGGCATGGACTTCGACACCTTCACGGACGAGTGGCGCACCCGGGACGCGGTGCTCCACAACCTCAAGGTCCTCGGCGACGCCGTGCGACGCCTGCCGCCCTCCTTCAAGGCCCGCCACCCCCAGATCCCCTGGTCGCGCATCGTGGGCTTCCGGGACGTGCTGGCCCACGCCTACTTCACCCTGGATGACACCATCATCTGGGACATGATCCAGAACGAGCTGCCCCCCCTCCACGAAGTCGCCCGCCAGATGCTCAGCGAGCTTGATGGGCCAGCCTGAGCTCAGTGGTCTTCGTTTTCTTCGGTGAGGTGCAGGGTCACTGGCCCTCCTGGTTCGATGCGATCGACACCCGCGGGGATCACCGCCAGGGCGTTGGCCAGGAGCATGGAGGACAGGATGGCGGAGCCCTGGGGACCCGTGAGGCGGGCCTTGAGGCGGCCGTCCTCGCGCCGGGCCACCACCCGGAGGAAGGTGGTGCGGCCGTCGCCGACCTTGCCGGACCAGCCACCCTCCAGCGCCGCCTCTGCCACCGGCCGGTGGCGATTCGCGTAGCCCATGAGCTGGCGCAGGGCGGGTCGCACGTATTCCTCGAACATGAGCATGGCGGCCACGGGGTTGCCGGGGATCCCGAAGACGGGCTTGGCGCCCAGCATCCAGAAGCCCAGCGGCCCACCCGGCTTCTGGGCCACCTTCCAGAAGACCCGCCGGGCGCCCAGCTCCTCCAGCATGCGCTTCATGAAGTCGTAGTCGCCCACGGAGATGCCTCCGGTGGTGAGGATCATGTCGGCCCCGGCGGCCTCCTCCAGCACCCGCAGGAGCGTGGCGGGCTCGTCGGGCACCCGCGGGAAGGGCATGGGCTGAGCCCCGCTGGCCGCCACCTGGGCGCAGAGGGCGTGGATGTTGGCGTCACGGATGCGGCCGGGACCCGGCTGCTCGGAGACATCCACCAGCTCATCGCCGGTGGTGAGCACCGCCACCCGCGCCCGGGGATGACAGGGCAGCACAGCCAGGCCCGCCGCGGCCAGGGCCCCGATGTCACCGGGCCGCAGCCGGTGACCAGCGGCCACCAGCCGCTGGCCCAGCTGCAGATCCTCGCCCGCATGGCGGATGTGGAGGCCCGGGCGGAGCAGGTGCAGCACGTCCACCCAGCCCTCGCCGCGCAGGGTCTGCTCCACGGGCACCACCGTGTCCGCCCCTTCGGGCAGGGGGGCGCCGGTCATGATCCGCAGGGCCTCGCCCGACCCCACGGCGCAGGTGGGGATCGCCCCCGCCGCCAGGTCGCCCAGCACCCGCAGGCGCACGGGCGTCGCGGGCGTGGCCGTGGCCAGGTCCGCCGCCCGCAGGGCGTAGCCGTCCATGGCGGAGTTGGTGAAGGGCGGCACCTGGGCCGTGGAGTGCAGGTCCTCCGCCGCAGCCAGGCCCAGGGCCTCGCTGAGCGGTAGGCGAACCGCCGGGAGGGGCGCCACTTGATCGAGAATCAGCTGGAGGGCTTCCGCGGGCGTGGCCATCAGTCCGGATACCTCACGACCTGCCAGGTCCAGAACGAGAAGTGTCGCCAGGACCCGGGCATGTGGGCGCCGACGGAGGCCACGAAGGTTGCCGCCAGGTACCAGGACAGCCGGTGCGCGGGCTGGAGGCAGCCCAGGCCCAACAGGCCGAGCTTGACCAGCACTGCCACCCCGCTGCCCTGGACGAGGATGGCCGCGTCCTTGGCGAGGTCGATAGCGAAGAGCAGGACGCCCGTGAGCACTGTGGCAAGGATGGCGCCCCGCAGTGCGCGGTAGTCCGCCCCGAAGGGCAGCGCCCCCAGCACCAGGGCCATAGCGGGGATGTGCAGGCTCCGCAACAGCAGCTGCACGCGCCGCGCCCAGGAGAAGGATCTCGGCGCCGCCGGGAAGAGCAGCCTCCCCAGGGGGGACCGCGCCGGAGGGTCCGCGTGCGTGACAGCCATGCTCCCGTTGTAGCAGAGGCAGGCAAGGCCGTGCTGAATTGGGATGGCCCCAACGGCAGGCAGTCCAGGTTCTCGTTTCGCAGAGGGAGTGTGCCCGGCGCCCGACCGTGGTGAAATACAGGCCACAGGATTTCCATGGCCAGTTCCTCCGTCACCATCCGCATCCGCATCGCCGTCGGCGAGGACATCGCCATCGGGCAGGGCAAGGCCGATCTGCTGGAGGCCATCGGCCGCAGCGGCAGCATCTCGGCCGCGGCCCGGGAGCTGGGCCTGAGCTACCGCAAGGCCTGGATGATGGCCGACGAGATGAACAAGTGCTTCCGCTCCCCGGTGATCCTGGCGGCCAAGGGCGGCCACCAGGGCGGCGGCTCCCAGGTCACGGCCCTGGGCCAGGAAGCCCTGGCCCGCTTCCGGGAGATCCAGGCCAAGGCCTCCGCCGCCATCGACGCCGACGTGAGCGCCTTCCGGAAGCGGCTGCTGGTCTGAGCCCCACCCAGTCGGCCCCGAACCGTTATATCCTTCCGTGATCACCGTTCCGGAGGACGCCATGACCCGATCCGCCTGTCTTCGCCTGGGCTTGGCCCTGGTCACCGCGCTTTGCCCCGCCCTGCTGGCCGCCGCCCCGCCGGCCCAGAAGGTCGTCATCCTCGCCACCACCACCAGCACCCAGGACTCGGGCCTGCTGGATGAGCTGGTGCCCGCCTTTGAGAAGGAGACGGGTTACATGGTGAAGACCATCGCCGTGGGCTCGGGCCAGGCCATCGCCATGGGCAAGCGCGGCGAGGCAGACGTGCTGCTGGTGCACTCCCCCGACGCCGAGAAGGCCCTCATGACCGACGGGGCCGGGGTGAATCGCCGCCTCGTGATGCACAACGACTTCATCCTGGTGGGCCCCGCCGCGGACCCCGCGGGCCTCGCCAAGCTGGGCGCCGTGGCCTGCTTCCAGCGCATCGCCGCCACGGGCTCCCTGTTCCTGTCCCGGGGTGACAACTCCGGCACCCACGCCCAGGAGCTGAAGCTCTGGAAGGCCGCGGGCATCACCCTCGAAGGCAAGACCTGGTACCAGCAGACGGGCCAGGGCATGGGCCAGACCCTGGCCATCGCCGCGGAGAAGAAGGCCTACACCCTGGCCGACCGCGGCACCTACCTGGCCCTGAAGAAGAAGCTGGGCCTGCCCATCCTGCACGAGGGGGATCCTGCGCTGCGGAACGTCTACCATGTCATCGAGGTGAACAGCACCCGCTTCCCCAAGGTGAACGCGGCTGGAGGGCGGGCCTTCGCCGACTTCATGGTCTCGAAAGCTGTCCAGACGCGGATCAAAGATTTCGGAATCGCACTCTATGGTTCCCCTTTATTCTTTGCTGATGCCGGACTCCCGGAATAGGGTCTCCGCCGGAGGCACCACCCCATGTCGAACGCCATCTTCAGCCTGCCCGAGTCGCACAACGAGCCCATCCTCCCCTACGCCCCAGGGTCGCGGGAGCGGGCCCTCCTGAAAGCGGAGCTGGCGCGGCAGGTCGCGCTGGAGCTGGAGATTCCGCTCATCATCGGTGGCCAGGAGATTCGCACTGGCCGGGTCGAGCGGGCCGTCTGCCCCCATGACCACCAGCACGTGCTGGCCACCTTCCACGAGGCCGGCGAGGCCGAAGTGCGGCTGGCCATCGACGCCGCCCTGACCGCCAAGAAGGCCTGGGAGGCCACGCCCTGGGAGGACCGCGCCGCCATCTTCCACAAGATGGCCAGCCTGATCTCCACGAAGTACCGCTACATCCTGAACGCCGCCACCATGCTGGGGCAGTCCAAGAGCGCCTTCCAGGCCGAGATCGACAGCACCTGCGAGACCGCGGACTTCTTCCGCTACAACGCCAAGTTCATGGAGGACATCTACCGCCAGCAGCCCATCTCGGATCCCCACGTGTGGAACCGGGTGCACTACCGGGCGCTGGAGGGCTTCGTCTTCGCGGTGACCCCCTTCAACTTCACGGCCATCGGCGCTAACCTGGCCACCGCCCCGGCCATCATGGGCAACACCGTGGTGTGGAAGCCGGCCTCCACCTCGGTGGTGTCGAACTACTACCTGATGCAGCTGTTCAAGGAGGCCGGACTGCCGGATGGTGTGATCAACTTCATCCCAGGACCGGGCCCGCTCATCGGGAAGGTCGTCCTGGAGGATCCCAACTTCGCGGGGCTGCACTTCACGGGCTCCACCGGCGTCTTCAACAGCATGTGGAAGACCATCAGCGGCAACCTGGAGCGCTACCGCAGCTACCCCCGCATCGTGGGCGAGACCGGCGGCAAGGACTTCGTCTTCATGCACGCCTCGGGGGAGGTGAACGAGACCGCCGCCGCCATCGTGCGGGCTGGGTTCGAGTACCAGGGCCAGAAGTGCTCCGCCTGCTCCCGAGTCTATGTGCCCGCCTCCCGCTGGCCCGCGCTGGAGGCCCGCCTGAAGGAGCTGCTGGGCCAGATCCGCATGGGTGACGTCCGCGATTTCCGCAACTTCTTCAACGCCGTCATTGACGAGAAGGCCTTCGACAACACCATGCGCTATCTGGATCTGGTCAAGGCCTCGCCCGAGGCCGAGGTGCTCTGGGGCGGCCACGGGGACAAGTCCGTGGGCTACTTCATCGAGCCCACCCTCATCCGCACCACGAACCCCAAGTTCGTGACCATGCAGGAGGAGATCTTCGCGCCGGTGGTCACCCTCTTCGTCTATGAGGACGACCGGCTGGAGGAGACCCTCAAGATCCTCGACGAGACCTCGCCCTACGCCCTCACCGGCGCCATCTTCGCCCGGGACCGCTACGTCATCAACCAGCTGACGGGGGCCCTGGCCAACGCCGCCGGGAACTTCTACATCAACGACAAGCCCACGGGGGCGGTGGTGGGTCACCAGCCCTTCGGCGGCGCCCGGGCCTCGGGCACCAACGACAAGGCCGGCAGCTTCCTGAACCTGATCCGCTGGACCTCTCCCCGCACCATCAAGGAGAGCTTCACGCCGCCCACGGACATCTCGTTCCCCTTTCTCGAAGCTGAATAGGAGCCGGCGCCCCGCATGGACCTGATCTGGGAAGGTCTCCGCAAGGCCCTGGAGCTGCTGGTGGGGCTCGATCCCGAGGTGCTCGGGATCACCCTGCTCTCGCTCAAGGTGTCGGGACTGGCCACCCTCATCAGCGTCGTGCTGGGCCTCGGTCTGGCCGTGGCCGTGGCGCTCAACGAGTTCCCGGGCAAGCGGCTGGTCATCGCCCTCATGAACACCGGCATGGGCCTGCCGCCGGTGGTGGTGGGCCTCTTCGTCACCATCCTGCTCTGGCGCAACGGTCCCTTAGGCTTCCTGGGCATCCTCTACACGCCCGCGGCCATCATCCTGGCCCAGGCGGTCATCGCCACGCCCATCATCGCGGGCCTCGGCCTGGCCGCCCTCCAGCACCTGCCGCCGGAGCTCCGCCTGCAGATCCTGTCCCTGGGCGCCACCCGCCGCCAGCTGGTCTGGCTGCTGCTGCGGGAGGCCCGCCTGCCCCTGCTGGCGGCGGTCATGGCGGGCTTCGGGGGCGTCATCTCCGAGGTCGGCGCCTCCATCATGGTGGGCGGCAACCTCAAGGGCAGCACCCGGGTGCTGACCACGGCCACGGTGATGGAGTCCAGCCGGGGCAACTTCGAGGTGGCCTTCGCCCTCAGCTTCATCCTGCTGGTCCTCGCCTTCTCGGTTAACGCGCTGCTAACGCACCTGCAGCAGTCCCGGCGGCCCCGGTGAGCGCGCCGCTGCTGGAGGTCCGGGAGCTCACCGTCCACCGCGGCCGCACGCCGGTGCTGGACATCCCGAGCCTCCGGGTCGGCCAGGGCGAGGTGCTGGCCCTCATCGGCCCCAACGGCGCCGGCAAGTCCACCCTGCTGCTGACCCTGGCCGCCCTGCTGAAACCCACCGCGGGCACCCTGATGTTCCACGGCGAGGTCCTGGACTCCGAGGCGAAGCGACAGGCCTTCCGCCGCCGCGTGACCATGGTGTTCCAGGACCCCCTGCTCTTCGACACCACGGTGCGCGAGAACATCGCGTCGGGCCTCCGGCTGCACGGAGTGGCGGCCGAGGAACGCCAGCAGCGGGTGGAGGCGACCGCCGCCCAGTTCGGCATCGCCGGTCTCCTGGACCGCTCCGCCCGCCACCTCTCCGGCGGCGAGGCCCAGCGCACGGCCCTGGCCCGGGCCTTCGCCCTGCGCCCGGAGCTGCTCCTGCTGGACGAGCCCTTCTCGGCCCTGGATCCCCCCACCCGGGGCGGGCTGCTGGAGGACCTGGGCCGCATCCTGGCGGACACGGGCACCTCGGCCCTCCTAGCTACCCACGACCAGGCCGAGGCCTCGCGCCTGGCGAACCGCCTGGCGGTGATGCGGGGCGGACGCATCCTCCAGGCCGGCGCCCTCCAGCAGGTCATGAACCACCCGGAGGATCCCTTTGTGGCGGCCTTCGTGGGCATGGAGACCCTGCTGCAGTGCACCGTGAGTGCCGCCGTGGAGGGGGTGCTCACCCTGGCCCTGGCTGGCCACGAGCTCATCGCCGTGGGGGAGGCCAACGTGGGCGACCCGATCCTGGTGGGCATCCGGCCCGAGCACGTCACCCTGTCTTTACAAACCGACAAGACCAGCAGCGCCCGCAACCAGCTGCCGGGGACTGTGACCAAGGTCATCCCCTGGGGTCCCTTCCACCGGGTGGAGCTGGACTGCGGCTTTGACCTCTCTACCTGGGTGACGCCTCAATCCTTGGCGGAACTGGCCCTCGCTCCGGGACGGCCCGTGGTGGCGGCCTTCAAGGCCACCGCCGTGCATGTGGTCCGGAAGGGCCCTCAGGGGGGCTAAGCCGCCCAAACGTGACCGGGGCCCCGTTGCGGGCGCCAGAGCCTGAGACTAGCCTCACTTAAGGGCGTGAGGCACGCCCTTTGCGTGTTTTTTACCTGACTCCGCCGGAGGCGCTCGCGCCATGAAACAGCTCGTCATCGACTTCGCCAAGTGCAACGCGGGCCGCGACTGTGCCCACGAGTGCGAGATGGAATGTGCCGTCCGGGTCTTCAAGGTGGACGACCCCGCCCAGGCCGCCCTGCAGATCAAGGCCTACGAGGAGGGCGGCGGCCACGCCATCCTCTGTGACCAGTGCGGCGACTGCGTGGTGGTCTGCCCCACCGAGGCCCTGAAGCGCAACAAGCTGGGCGTCGTCATGATCGACAAGAAGCTCTGCGTGGGCTGCTACATGTGCATCGGCTTCTGCGAGAAGGAGGCCTTCATGCGGAACTCCGACTGGATCACGCCCCACAAGTGCACCTCCTGCGGCATCTGCGTGAAGGTCTGCCCCCACGGCGCCCTCTCCATCGTGGAAGTCCCCGAGCCGGCCCCCCGGATCATCTGAAGGATTTCGCCATGAGCCAGCTCGTCTTCGATCCCAGCAAAGTGATGCCCATCGACTACACCCAGCGCACCGAGTACCTCGACGGCCTCGAGGCCTTCAAGGCCGGCCGCAAGGTGCTCAAGGAGATTGCCTACACCCCCAGCCTGCCGGACAAGGGCTACAACAACCGCACCCTCTACGTGAACGTGGACACCCTGGAGATAACAGAGAAGCCCGTCACCCAGCAGATGAAGGACGTCTTCATCGGCGGCCGCGGCTTCGGCCTCTACCACCTCTGGAACGCGGTCAAGCCCACCACCCGCTGGAACGACCCCGAGAACGAGATCATCATCAGCCCCGGCCCCGTGTGCGGCATGACCCAGTACGCGGGCACCGGCAAGTCCCTGGTGGTGAGCCTCTCGCCCCAGACCGACATCCCCATCGACTCCAACGTGGGAGGCTTCTTCGGCCCCCTGCTCAAGTTCTCGGGCTTCGACGCCCTGGAGCTGCAGGGCAAGGCCGACCGCGACGTGATCCTGTTCATCGACGGCGTGAAGGGCATCATCCGCGTCGAGGAAGCACCTGCAGGCCCCGTGGACAGCCATGTGCTGGGCGAGCTGCTGACCCACCTCTACGCCGAGAACGAAGCGGACCTGCCGAACATCTCCGTGGTGTCCTCGGGCGCCGCCGCCGCACACAGCCTCATCGGCATGCTGAACTTCTCCTTCTATGACCTGCGGCGCGGCTGCGTGCGCTTCAAGCAGGCAGGCCGCGGCGGCATCGGCACCGTGTTCCGGAACAAGCACATCCGGGCTCTGGTGGTGCGCGGCCCCAAGGTCGCCGGCGACCTGAACCACCCGGCGGATCCCGAGACCATCGCCAAGACCGGCGTGAAGTACCACAAGGAGATCCGCGAGCAGGATCCCCACCAGTGCATGATGCGCCGCAACGGCACAGCCCACATCGTCGAGATCATGAACGCCTACGACCTGCTGCCGGTCCACAACTTCCAGTTCGGCTCCCATCCCGACACCCACAAGATCGACTCCAGCTACTGGCAGCAGCGCTGCACCCAGGCCACCGTGGACGGCTGCTGGTACGGCTGCTCCATGGCCTGCGCCAAGGGCGCGGACGGCGTCGTGCTGAAGACCGGCCCCTACCAGGGCCACATGGTCACCGTGGACGGCCCCGAGTACGAGAACGCCGCGGGTCTCGGTTCCAACTGCGGCGTCTTCGATCCCGACGCCCTGCTCGAGCTGAACTTCTACTGCGACACCTACGGCATCTGCACCATCACCTATGGCACCCTCACCGCGTTCGTCATGGAGTGCTACCAGCGGGGCATCCTGAACCTGGAGCGCACGGGCGGCCTGGACCTCACCTGGGGCAACGCCGCGGCGGACCTGGAGATGATGCACCAGATGGCACGCGGCGAAGGCTTTGGCAAGATCGCCGGCCTCGGCGTGAAGAAGATGAAGGAGCACTTCATCCGGAACGCCTGGGGCGACCCCCAGCTCATCAACGACATCGGCATGGAGAACAAGGGCCTCGAGTACTCCCAGTACATGTCCAAGGAGTCCCTGGCCCAGCAGGGCGGCTACGCCCTCACCAACAAGGGCCCCCAGCACGATGAGGCCTGGCTGATCTTCATGGACATGGTGAACAAGCAGCTGCCCACGTTCGAGGCCAAGGCGGAGGCGCTCTACTACTTCCCCCTGTTCCGCACCTGGTTCGGCCTCAACGGCTTCTGCAAGCTGCCCTGGAACGACGTGGTCCCTGCGGACAACTCCTCCCAGCCCGAGCCCCAGAAGGTGCCGGAGCACGTGCAGAACTACGTGGACCTCTTCACGGCCACCACCGGCATCCAGATCACCAAGGAAGACCTGATCATGCAGTCCGCGCGGGTCTACAACTTCCAGCGCGTGTTCAACATCCGCATGGGCAAGGGGCTGCGCCTCCACGACGCCGCGCCCTACCGCTCCCTGGGCCCCGTCACCCGCGAGGAATACGAGTCCCGCGCCGAGCGCTACGACAAGCAGCTTCTCGACGAGCTGAACATCGACCCCGCCGGCAAGAGCACCGAGGAGAAGATGGCCCTGCATCGGACCTGGCGCACCGGTCGCTTCTCCAAGCTCATGGACAGCGTCTACACCCGCCGGGGCTGGACCCTGGACGGCGTGCCGACCCTGGCCCGCCTGCAGGAGCTGGGCCTCGACGCCTTCCCGGAGGTCGTTGCAGTTGTTAAGCAGTTCATCTGAGAAAATCGGCCGCGAAAGTGGCCGATTTTCTTGGGTGAAAAGCCTGTAAGAGCAGGGAGCTCCGCATGATCGTGGTAAACGAGGAACCGCTCGACTGGCACGAGGGCATGACGGTGCGGGACGTGCTGCGGGCGAAGAACTACCGGTTCCCCATGCTGATCATCCACGTGGATGGCGTCCTGATCCCCAAGCCCGACTACGACACAGCCCCGGTGGCCGACGGCGCCGTGGTGCAGGTCATCCACCTGATCAGCGGGGGCTGACCGCCTCCACCTGCAGCCGCGGCAGCAGGATGCGGAAGGTGGAGCCCACGCCCGGCGTGCTGGCCACTTCCAGCCCGCCGCCGTCCGCTTCCACCATGGCCTTGAGCGAGGGCAGGCCCAGGCCGGTGCCCTTGCCCGGGGGCTTGGTGGTGAAGAAGGGATCGAAGATGTGCTCCTGGATCTCGAGCGTCATGCCGGTGCCCGAGTCCACCACCTCGATGACCACCTGCTCCGCCCCGGAGCCACCGGGGCGGAGGCGGATCTGCAGCCGGCCGCCCTCAGGCATGGCATCCCGGGCGTTGGCCACGAGGTTCACCAGCATCTGCTCGAGCCGGGACTTGGTGCTTGCCACCAGGAGCGCCTGGTCTAGGGGCACCTCGATGCCCAGGCGCACGGAGCGCGGCAGGATGAGGCGCAGCGTGGCCTCCATCTGCAGCAGCTCCTGCCCCAGGTCCAGGGCAGTGAGTTCCTCGGCCTCGGAGCGCACGTAGCCCATGAGCCGGCGCGTCAGGCTGGCCGCGCGGTCGGCGGTGCTGGCTAGGCGGGTCAGGTCCCTGCGCGCCACCGGCTGGCCTTCCTCCAGGTGGAGGACCGTCAGCTCCGCCGAGCCCTTCATGGCACACAGCAGGTTGTTCAGGTCGTGGGCGAGGCCCGCCCCCATGAGCGCCAGGGTGTTCATGCGCTCCGTTCGGAGCAGGGTGTCCTGGGCCTGCTCCAGGGCCCTGGTGCGCTGGTGCACCCGCTTCTCCAGGGACTCGCGGGCCACCTGCAGGTCGCGGATGGCCTGGAACTGGCGCAGCAGCAGGAGGACGACCATGACCAGGAAGAGGCTGAAGGTGCCGCGGGTGACGGCCACCGGCAGCCAGATCGACTGGGCGGCCAGCGCCAGGATGGCGAGGGAGACCGGCAGGTAGGGCAGCAGCGCCGCTCCGCGCCGCTCAAGGTCGAGACCCGGCTGAGGGGCCCGCACGGGCTGGGGAGACCAGGCCGCGAGTCCCTGGAAGAGCGGAATCGCCCCGGCCAGGAGGATCCACTTCTGCGTGACCACCAGCGAGGGCAGACCCGCCAGGGTCCAGGCGGAGAGGGCCGCGAGCCAGGCCAGGGCCGAGGCCCCCAGCCAGCCCAGGGGGCCCTGGATCCGGCTCGGGTGATAGGAGGTCATGAAGACCAGACCGCCCCCCAGCAGGGCCACGTTCAGGTAGGCCACGAAGACCCGCAGGCCCACGTCCCCGCCAGCCGTGCGCAGCGAACTCTGCACCCCCATCACCCACAGGAGGAAGACCAGCGAGGCCGCAAAGATCAGCCCATCCAGCGCCCGGCGCAAGAAGGTGCCACGCCCCTCCTGGCCCCGCGGGAAGCTGAGGACGCCCCCCAGCACGAGGACACCCGTGACCAGGGTGAGGACGCTGGAGATGGCCGAGGACCAGGGAGGCATGACCTGCTGGAGCCGCAGCAGGGTCACCAGCAGGTTCGGCACCTCCAGCAGCGCTGAGGCGGCCAGCAAGGTCCAGGCCCGCCGTTCCTCCCCGGTGGTCCGCCAGGCCCGATAGGCCAGGCTCGCGCAGGCCAGGGCTTCCAGCAGCAGGTAGCCCAGGGGCCAGGTCCAGGTCCGATTCGCAGGCGAGGTCAGCAGGTGGACCAGGGCCACCATGCACCAGCCGCCCACGAGCACTGCGGCCGGGAGGCGGCTCCGGCCCAGAGCGCCGCCGCTGCCTGAAGGCAGAGCGCTCAGGGAGGTGGAGGCATCCTGCCCCTGGGAGATGGTGGTGGGCCCAGTCAAGGGGACTCGTGAAGGTGGGCCCTGAGCTTACTGCATTGCTGACCCTCTGGGGAGTTGATCAGAGCTCCAGGGTGATGCCCTGGGCCAGCTCCACGCGGCCGCTGAAGTTGATGGCGCTGGTCTGGCGGCGCATGTAGGCCTTCCAGGCATCGGAGCCGCTCTCGCGCCCGCCGCCCGTCTCCTTCTCGCCGCCGAAGGCACCGCCGATCTCCGCGCCGCTGGTGCCGGTGTTCACATTGGCGATGCCGCAGTCGCTGCCCGCCGCCGAGAGGAACAGCTCACTCTCGCGCTGGTCGTCGGTGATGATCGCGCTGGAGAGTCCCTGCGTGACGCCGTTCTGCAGGGCGATGGCCTCCTCCAGGGTGTCGTAGGGCATGACGTAGAGGATCGGAGCGAAGGTCTCCTCCCGCACGATGGGCAGGTTGTTGGGCACCGAGGCCAGGGCGGGGGTCACGTAGCAGCCGCCGGGCAGGGGCAGTCGCTCACCGCCGCAGACGAGACGCCCACCCTCGGCCTGCACCGTGGCCATGGCCTCGAGCAGGGTGGCCACGGCGCCCTGGTCCACCAGGGGGCCCATGAGGTGCTCGTCCCCGCGCGGATCGCCGATGGGGGTCCGGTCGTAGAGCTCCGCCAGACGCTCCAGGAAGGTGTCGTGGATCGACCGATGCACGATGACCCGACGGGTGGAGGTGCAGCGCTGGCCGGCGGTGCCAATGGCGCCGAAGTAGATGGACCGCAGGGCGATGTCCAGGTTCCCCTTCTCGCTGACGATCACGGCCCCGTTGCCGCCCAGCTCCAGGATGTGGCGTCCGAAGCGCTGCTGGACCAGGCCGCCCACGTGGCGGCCGCCGGGGATCGAGCCCGTGTAGGACACCAGGGCCACGCGGGGATCCGTGTTGATGAGGTCGCCAATGTCGCTGCCCCGGCCGATGGCCAGGCTGCAGATGGCGGGGTCGTAGCCGAAGTCCCGCAGCACCTTCTCAGCGAGCTTCGTGCAGGCGATGGCCGTCAGCGGGGTCTTGGAGGAGGGCTTCCACAGCACGGTGTCACCACAGACCAAGGCAATGGCGGTGTTCCAGCTCCACACGGCCACGGGGAAGTTGAAGGCCGTGATGATGCCCACCACGCCCAGGGGGTGCCACTGCTCCTGCAGCCGGTGCTGGCGCCGCTCGCTGGGCATGGTGAGGCCGTAGAGCTGCCGCGACAGGCCCACGGCGAAGTCGCAGATGTCGATCATCTCCTGGACCTCGCCCAGGCCCTCGCGCAGGGTCTTGCCCATCTCCAGGGTCACCAGCTCGGCCAGGGTGGCCTTGTTCCGGCGCAGCTCGTCGCCGATGGCCTTGACCACCTCGCCGCGCTTGGGCGCCGGCACCAGCTTCCAGGCCTGGAAAGCCTCGTGGCTGCGGGCCAGGATGCCGTCGAACTCCGCCGGCGTCACGTTGGTGACCGTGGCCAGGGGCTCACCGTGGATGGGCGAGACCACGGTCTGGGCCTTCCCGCTGCCTGTCCAGCTGCCGCCGAATCCGCCCGGATTCACGTCCTCGATGCCCAGTGACCTCAGGATCTCGCGCATGGTCTACCCCCTGGTTCATTTGTAACTTTTATTGTTTCAATTAAGAAATTCATTCGCTTCACGTCTACTATGAATATCATTCATGGTCATGGACGCCCTCCTCGACCTCCCCCAGCTCCGCACCTTCTTCACCCTGGCCCAGACCGGCAGCTTCACTGCCTGCGCGCGGCGCCTGCACCGCACCCAGTCCGCCGTAAGCCACGCCATGGCCAAGCTGGAGCACCTGGCGGGCGTGCCCCTGCTGGCCCGCCGGGGCCGCGACCTGGGCCTCACCGAGGAGGGGCGCCGCCTCTACCTGGCCTGCGAGCAGGTCTTCGCCACCCTCGACGCCGCGGCGGACGACCTGCGCCGCCATCAGACCCTGGCCCGAGGGCGCCTCCGCATCGGCACCACCGTGGAGTTCGGCAGCAGCATCCTCATGAAGCACATGCAGCCCTTCCTGGCCGCGCACCCGGACCTGGACCTGGAGTTCACCCTCAGCCAGGACCTGCTGGCGCCGCTGCTGCGTGACGACCTGGACCTGATCATCGACTGCCAGGAGCACCTCCTGCCCGCCCTGAAAAAGGCTCCCCTCTTCCGCGAGACCTACGTGGTGGCCTGCGCCCCGGCCTTTCGGAAGGCCCACCGCCTTCGTGTCCCCGCAGACCTGGGCCGCGTGCCCGTGCTGTCCCTCGACAAGGCCGGTGCCTGGTGGCACCGCTTCCTCCTGGCCACCCCCGGCCGTGAGCAGCCGACCCTGGACCGCATCATCGCCGTGGACCACATCCGGGCCATGATCCACGCCGCCGTGGCGGGCCTGGGCGCCCTGCTGGTGCCCCGCTACAGCGTCCTGGAAGAGCTCCAGCGCCGCGACCTCGTGGCCCTCTTCCCCGCCATCCGCCCCGCCGAGGACCGCTTCTCCATCTACCAGAAGAAGGTCAAGGCCCCCCAGGAAAAACAGAAAGCCCTCACCCGCTACCTCCAGTCCCTGAGCCCCGCCGAGTTCGGGTCCTGACCCCTCCGAACCGCCAGCAGCAATCGGCGGCTGAATCCGCGATGATGGATCCTGGGATGTCCACGGTGCCGAACGCTTCTGCCTCCAGCCTTGTCGTTGAGCTCTGCCAGGAGTTCGTGCGGATTCCGAGCCCCTCGGGAGGGGAGGGCGCACTGGCGGCGGCCGTGGCGGCGCGGATGGCGGGGCTGGGCTTCGCGGTGGAGACGGACCGCTACGGCAGTGTGCTGGGCAGGCGGCAAGGGAACCGCCCGGGGCCGACGGTGCTGCTGGACGCGCACCTGGACACGGTGCCGGTGACACGGCCTGAGGCCTGGACCCAGGAGCCCTACGGCGGTGAGATTTACGAAGGCCGCCTCTGGGGCCGGGGCGCGGCGGACACCAAGGGCTCCATCGCGGCCATGATGTGCGCGGCGGCGGCGCTGACGGACTTTCCAGGCACGGTGCTTGTGTCGGCCAGCGTCTGCGAGGAGGACCTCACGGCGGCGGCCCTGAGCCACGTGCTGGACCGCCATCCGGCGGACGTGGTGCTGGTGGGCGAGCCCACGTCCCTCTGCCTGGGCGTGGCCCAGAAGGGCCGGGCCGGACTCGTGCTGGAGGCCGCCGGGCGCAGCGCCCACACCTCGCGGCCCGAGCTGGGCGACAACGCGGTCTACAAGCTGATGGAAGCCATCGCGCGGCTGCGGGCCCTGCCCCTGCCCACGGATCCTGAGCTGGGCCGCGGGGTGTGCGAGCTCATTGAGATCAGCTCCGAGCCCATGCCCTCCCGGGGGATGGTGCCGCACCTCGCCACGGCGCGGCTGGCCCTGCGGCTGCTGCCGGGGGAGACCGCCGAGTCGGTGCTGGCGCGCACCACCCAGGCCCTCACAGGACTGGACGGCCTCACCCTGCGCATCCCCGAGGCCCGGCAGACCTGCCACACCGGGGCGGAGCTGGTCCAGCAGGACTGCATCCCCGGCTGGCGCTGCCAGAGTCCCGAGCTGCGCGACCGGCTGCTGGCGGCCCTGGGTACCACGGCCTTCGCGGCCCCCTACACCACCAACGCCTCCGCCGCCGCAGCGCGGAGTATCCCTACCTTCCTGCTGGGACCGGGCTCCATCGAGCAGGCCCACATCGTGGACGAGTGGGTGGCCCTAGACCAGCTGAACGCCGCCGTGACGGCCTACCAGACCGCGCTCCGGGTCTGCCTCGGCGCCTGAGCCTGCGGCTGGGCCCAGCCGCGCCCAGCCGCTGCGCGGGTCAGGTGCCCCTGGCGGTCCCTGGGAAAGCGGGCAAGGCTACGCATTCTGTCGTATTTTGCAATTCCTGCTCACGCAGCTTCTGGTTTCGCCGGCGCTGGATGGAATCTGTAATCTCCAGGTACTTCGCGCCTGCTTGCAGGGGCTTCTCGGCCCATGCATAGTTTCATCCCAGCCCCCTGCCTCAACCTCCTGACCGCAAGGGCCGCTTCCAAAGGATGGGGTGGGTGACGACTGAGCACTTCAAGGACACGGCAGCACAGGTTGGCGGCACGGCGGATTTCGACCGGCTCCACGTACTGGAGACCCTGCTCGATGAGTCCACGGATCCCATCTTCTGCATCCTGGAGGACGGCACCTACCGCTACGTGAACCGGGCCTTCGCGGCCCCCTTCGCGCGGGAGCCGGAGGAAGTCATCGGGCGCCGGATCTACGACCTCTTTTCCCTGGAGGAAGCCGAGAAGCGCATGACCGTGGTGAAGCGAGCCTTTGCCAGCGCCGAGACCATCGTCTTCGAGGTCCGGGTGCCCATGGCCCGGGGGGGGGACCACTTCTACCTCACCTCCGTGAAACCCATCCAGGATGCCGGGGGCCGCGTGGCCTCCGTGGTCTGCATCTCCAAGGACATCACGGACCGCAAGCGGATTGAGCTCGAGCGGGAGCAGGTCATCCGGGAGCTGCAGGCGGCGCTGGCACAGGTTCGGACCCTCTCGGGGCTGCTGCCCATCTGCTCGTGCTGCAAGAACATCCGCGACGACAAGGGCTACTGGATCCAGATCGAGGAGTATGTCCGCTGCCACTCCGAGGCGGACTTCACCCACGGCATCTGCCCCGACTGCCGCGGCAGGCTCTATCCCGAAACAATCTGATCGGCGGCCCGAAAGGAAGCTCTTGCGGGAAGGGCTGACCAATTGATAGGTTGGTCTTCAGAGTTTGTCCCACTGTTGCCTCGCAGCACCCGGGGCCTGCCCATCCTGGAGTCACCCATGTCTTTCTGTCAGTCCTGCGGCGCGGAAGTCCTACCCCAGGCCATCGTCTGCGTGAAGTGCGGGGTTGGCCTTGCCCCCGCAGGATCCTCCCAGGCCGGACTGGTCTCCGAGAAGGAGTGGCTCACGACCCTGCTGCTTGCCATCTTCCTCGGCGGTCTGGGCATCCACCGTTTCTACACGGGCCATACGGGCATCGCGGTGGTGCAGCTCCTGACTCTGGGCGGCTGCGGCATCTGGACCCTGATCGACGTCATCATGATCGCCACCGGCAGCTTCAAGGACTCCGCTGGCCTCCCGCTCAAGAAGTAGCCACCTCGACCGGCTGATCCTGCTGGGCCTGGCCTTGGCTGGCCTCCTGGCCCTGCTGAGACCCTCTCTGCTGCTGAGGCTGGCCCCGCCCTGCCTGATCACCCTGGCCACGGGTCAGGCCTGCTGGGGCTGCGGCATCACCCACGCCCTGGTGGCGGCCGTACGCTGGGACTTCGCCGAGGCCTGGCGGGCCAATCCCCGGGTCGTGGTGGTGCTGCCACTGCTGGCGGTGGTCTCTCTGCGCTTCGCCCTGAGGACCCTGCGAGACTGGCGCGCCGGGCGGCGCTGAATCCGGGTCTCTGGGCTAGAATGATCGCTCTGGAGGTTCCATGACTTTGCTGTCCTTCCGTGGCGCCGCGCTGCTACTGGCGCTGGCCTTCCCCCTGGTGGCCCAGACCAGTGACCCCGCCCCGAAGCCCGCACCCAAGAAAGCCGCCAAGGCCAAGAAGAAGGCCGCGCCCAAGCCCAAGGAGCCCGAGATGATCACCACCGAGTCTGGCCTGAAGTTCGTGGACACCGTGATCGGCACCGGCGCCGCGCCGGTGCGGGGCCAGACCTGCAACGTCCACTACACTGGCTGGCTGTCCGATGCCGGCAAGCACGGCAAGAAGTTCGACAGCTCCGTGGACCGGGGCCAGCCCCTGGCCATCCCCATCGGCGTGGGCCGCGTCATCAAGGGCTGGGACGAAGGCCTGATGTCGATGAAGGTCGGCGGCAAGCGCACCCTCATCATCCCCTCGCACCTGGGCTACGGCCCCCGCGGCGCCGGCGGCGACATCCCCCCCAACGCCGAGCTGATCTTCGACGTCGAGTTGGTCAGCATCCAGTAACGTTCAGTAATTCCACTCGGGGTGCAGGTGGCCCTGGAAGATGGGCTGCACGGGGCCGGTCATGAGGACACGGCCCTCGGGGCTGAAGTCGATGTCCAGGGAGCCGCCGGGCATGTTGACGGTGACATGGGGATCGATGAGGTTCAGGCGGCGGCAGGCGGCGGCGGCGGCGGCGCTGCTACCCGAGGCGGGGGTGTAGCCGGCGCCCCGCTCCCAGATCTCGATGCGGAGGCGCTCCCGGCTGGTGACTTCCACCAGCAGGACGTTCACGCGCTCCGGGAACTCGGGGTGGCGCTCGATCTTCGGGCCCAGCCGACGGGCGTTGGCGGGAGAGACCTCGCCGGGGAAGATGATGCAGTGCGGATTGCCCAGATTGAGAGCGGTGATGGTGATGGGCCCCGTGGGCAGGAACAGGGGGGTCTCCAGCACCTCCAGGTGGGCCGCGATGCCCGTGAAGGGGATGTCCCCGGCCCGGAAGCTGGGCAGACCCATGTCCACCTGGGCCAGGCTGCCGTCCGCCGCCAGGAAGCGCACGTCGAAGTGACCACCGAGGGTGTGGATGCAGCAGTCCAGGGACTTGGCGTGGCCGGCCTCCAGCAGGTAGCGGCCGAAGATGCGGATGCCATCGCCGCTGGTCTCCGCCTCGCTGCCGTCGGGGTTGAAGATCCGCAGCCCGAAGGCCTCGGGATGGCCGGGGACGGCCATGGGGCCCAGCAGCAGCCCATCGGAACCGATGCCGAGGCGCCGGTCGCAGAGGGCCTGGATCAGCTTCGGATCCGGCTCGAAGGGCGCCCGGGTCGGATCCACGACGAGGTAGTCGTTCCCGAGCACATGGAATTTGGAAATGGGAAAATCATGGGGCATGCGGTTGTCCTGGTGGGAGGCCGCCCTCCGGGCCGTGGCTTGCCCCGGATGGCTTCTGGCGCTCCAGGCAGGACGGGACCTGCAGATCCTTCCTGAAGCCCGAGCAGACTAGCATTCGGGGCAGCAGGCATCAACCGGAGGCGCTCTCGAGCAGGCAGGAGCGCCCCCGAATCGGCGAGCTTTACAGCGAGATGCGGGTTCCCAGCACCTGCAGGAACTGGGCAAGCCAGGCGGGATGGGCGGGCCAGGCGGGGGCTGTGACCAGGTTGCCGTCGGTGACGGCGCCATCGATGGCGATCTCCGCATACTTCCCGCGGGCGATCTCCACCTCGGCGCGGCAGGCGGGATAGGCTGAGCAGGTGCGGCCCTCCAGCACCCCGGCCGCGGCCAGCAGCTGGGCCCCATGGCAGATCGCGGCCACGGGCTTACCGGCATTGAAGAAGTGCCGCACCAGCTCCAGCACTTCCAGGTTGAGGCGCAGGTACTCAGGGGCGCGGCCGCCGGGGATCACCAGGGCATCGCACTGGCCCAGGTCGATGTCGTCGAAGGTGGCATTGAGGGTGAAACGGTGACCGGGCTTCTCAGAGTAGGTCTGGTGGCCCTCGAAGTCGTGGATGGCGGTGGCGATCCAGTCCCCGGCGACCTTGCCCGGGCACACGGCCTGCACCTTGTGGCCCACGGCCAGCAGCGCCTGGAAGGGCACCATGATCTCGTAGTCCTCGCCGAAGTCTCCGACGAGCATGAGGATGTTTTTCGCGGCCATAGCTGCCTCCGGTGAGCGTGGGGCCTGATTATGCCCCCGCCGCCTGTTGCTGGGGCGGAGAAACAAGGAACGGGCGATGACTTCACCGAAAAATTACACGACCTGCCGGGAGTCTATTTTGGTGCATCCGGGAATCTCCGGGGGGCACAAAGACCGGGAACCGCAGATGGCGCAAATGGCGCAGATGGACCCAGTGACCCATCACCGAAAACACCGGCTGAAAGGCTCCTCAAGGAAAAAGAAAATCAGCCACCGATGAACACCGATGAACACCGATGAACACCGATGAACACCGATGAACACCGATGAACACCGATTAAAAGCTGATAATGAAATGGCTGAATAGCTTTCAGTATTTACTATTATCAAGTCTTTATCGGTGTTTATCGGTGACTAAAAAAGCTTTCTTGATTACCAAGCATTCTCAGCCAAATAGAGGAGCTTGATGGGCATGGGCGGGGTTCTGGCGGCGGCGTGAAGGAGGCGTGGCAGAAGGCTGGCTAGGTCGAAGCGCCGGTTGTAGCGCCACTGGTATTCGGC
>CAIZZF010000010.1 GCA_903937385.1 uncultured Holophagaceae bacterium
ACATCGAACGAAATCCTCAAAGGCTTCCTATCTTCTATCCGGTTTTCAAAGACGCTCCCATGCTCTCACATGGTCGAAACCGCCTCGCGGCCGCTTCTTGCACCCCGCAGCCTCAACTGCGCAGGACATTCAGACTAACACGCAGGTCCTCAATGGCAAGCGAAAAATACGGGAGACCTGCTTCTCCCGACCACGGGCCCGGAATGCCGCCCACGACGCGCCCAGGGCAGGCATAGAATCAGCCCCAGGGGGTGGGCGTGGTTCATGTCATCGGTGCGGGACTGGCGGGCTCCGAGGCCGCATGGCAACTGGCGTCGCGGGGGCACCGGGTCCGGCTGACCGAGATGCGCCCGGCCAGCATGACGCCCGCACACACCACGGGCCAGGCCGCGGAGATGGTCTGCTCGAACTCCTTCAAGAGCGATGACCCCAACTCGGCCACGGGAATCCTGAAGGAAGAGATGCGCCGCATGGGTTCGCTGATCCTGCGCTGCGCGGAGGCCACCCGGGTTCCCGCCGGCAGCAGCCTGGCTGTGGACCGGGGCGCCTTCTCCGCCGCGGTGACCACCTGCCTCAGGGAACATCCCCTCATCAGCTGGGAGGAAGCGCGGGTGGACAGCCCCGAGCTGACCGAGCCGACCCTGCTGGCCACCGGCCCCCTCACCGCGGAGCCCCTGGCCGACTGGCTCTCTGCCGTCACCGGCAGTGGGCGCCTGCACTTCTACGATGCCATCGCCCCCATCGTGGAGCGGGACAGCATCAACCTGGACATCGCCTGGATGGCCACCCGCTACGACAAGGGGGATCCGGACTTCATCAACTGCCCCATGACCCTGGAGCAGTACGAGCGCTTCCTCGAGGCGCTGCTGGCCGCGGAGCGCACCCCCCTCGCGGACCTGGACACGCCCTACTTCGAGGCCTGCCTGCCCCTTGAGGTGATGGCGGACCGTGGGCGCGAGACGCTGCGGCACGGCCCCCTGAAGCCCGTGGGGCTGGATGATCCCCGCACAGGCCGGTGGCCCCATGCGGTGGTCCAGCTGCGCCAGGACACGCTGGCTGGAGACCACTTCAACCTGGTGGGCTTCCAGACCCGCCTGAAGTGGGGCGCCCAGAAGGAGGTCTTCCGCCTCATCCCCGGGCTGGAGGCAGCCGAGTTCGCCCGCTTCGGCAGCATCCACCGCAACACCTACCTCCAGGCCCCCACGGTTCTGGATGCGACACTAGCTGTCAAATCAGTGCCAGGGCTGTGGGTGGCCGGGCAGCTGGCGGGCGTCGAGGGCTACCTCGAATCGGCCGCGGCGGGGCTGGCGGCGGCGCTCGCCATGGACGGTGCCCTGCGGGGACTCCCGGCGACGCCCTTCCCCGCGGACACCATGACCGGCGCCCTGCTCCACTACCTGGCCCATGCTGCGCCCCGGGACTTCGCACCCACCAACGCCATGCTCGGCCTGCTCCCCGCCCTGGCCGAAGGGGCCGTGGATGCCCGGGCCCTGAAGAAGGCCGGGGGCATCAGGGCCCTCCGGGCCGCCAAGGGCGGGATTCACCGGGCGCGGGCCCTGGCCTCCCTGGAAGCCCACCTCCGGGCCGCGGATCAGCCCAGGTAGTCGAACAGGTTCACCTTGTTCGCCTTGGCCATGACGCTCAGGGTGGCGGACTGGATGGTCTGGTCATTGCTGTATTCGGTGATGGCCGTGGGATAGTCCGTGGATTCCTGGGCGCTCTGGAGCGACTGCAGGCTCGCGTTGAAGTTGCCCAGAGTGGTCTGGAGGCTCTGGAGCCCGGCCTGGCGGCCGCCCAACTTGGCCAGCATGTCGTTGAGGTTGGCCAGGACGGCATCCAGATTCGTCGTGGCAGTCTTGACCTTGGTCCCGTCCGCATTCTGGAAACCGTCGGCCAAGGTCTGTACCGCCGTGAAGAGGTCGCTGGGCGAGGCCCCCGGGGCCAAGTTCTTGCCCCCGAGGAAGACTTCGTCGCCGGTGAGGTTGGTGGCGACCAGGGTGTCCGTGCTCACACCCAGGTTGATGTCCTGCTGATTGCCGCTGTAGCTGTATGGAACCGCGCTCGTGGCACTGAAGGGCGCAATGCCCGTCTGGGTCCCGGAGAAGAGGTACTTCCCCTGGGACTGGGTGTTCGCCAGAGCTAGCAGGTTCTGCAGGATGGCGTTCACTTCGGGCACGGAGGCCGAGTTGCCGGACACCGCCAGCTCCTGCAGCCGCATGACACCCTGGACAGCGCCGTTCACGGCATCCTCCGTGGAGGTCAGGAAGGCACTCGCAGAGCTGATCTGCTTGAGGTACTGGGTATTGGCCTGGATGGAGTTCCCGAAATCCAGGATCAGCGCCGTCCCATTGGGGTCCTCGCCGGGGCTGCCGATGCGGCTGCCGGAAGTGATCCGGGCATTGTTGAGGGCCATCCGCTCCTGGGTTGCCTGGAGGTCCTGGAGGTTCTGGCGCAGCTGGGTGGCGGTACTGGTGCGAAAGGACATGGTCCACCTGCTTTCGGGATCACTTGCCGAACTGGTTCACCAACTGATCGGTCAGTTGGTTGATGACACTGATAAATCGCGCGGAGGCCTGGTAGCCCCGCTGGAGGGTCATCATGCTGGAGGCCTCCTCGTCCAGATTCACGCCCGAGACGCTGTCCCGCTGGGCCTGGAGCGCCGAGACCAAGTTCTGCTGGGCGGTGCTCTGAGCCTTGTAGTTCTGGGCCTGGCTGCCGAGGTCGGTGACCAGGGCCGCCACGGCCGAGGTGAACCCCGTGGGGATGCCCCCCATGTCCACGGCTGAGTTGTCGTTCTGGAAGGCCGCCATTACAAGGGCATTGCTATTGTCCCCCTTGGCCCCTCCGGCGCCGGCCGCGGCGATGAGGGAGGGATCCTTGACCAGGGCCGCATTCACCGAGAGCAGGTTGACCATCCCCTTGTAGCGGTCAGTCCATCCCGCGCCGCTCAGCGAGGCCGTGGCCGCCGAGATGCTGTTTGGCAGCCCGTCGGCCGTCGGCAGCCCGGTGACGGGGTTAAAGTTGGCCCCAGGGGTGTTCTGGAAGAAGTCCTGCCCAGCCAGGCCATTCTGGGCGATCCCATTCCTATGGGTCAGGTTCGCGGCGCTGGCCAGGCCCGCGGCGATCTGATCCAGCTGGGCCTGGAACCCCACCAGGATGTTGTCCCGCAGGTCCAGCTTGGCGCCGAGCGAGCCATCCCTGATGGCGGAGGTGACGTCCACCACGTTGCCGGCCATGTCGGAGGCCACCTGAAGATAGCCGCCGGACCCTGCGCGCTTGGCCACCAGGTCGAAGCTGCTGCTGCCGGTCACCAGGACGGCGCTGCCGGTGTCCAGGGTGATCTGGTACTCCCCCTGGGAGCTCTCAACCACATTGATCCCGACCAGTCCCGCTAGCTTGTCCGTGAGGGTCTTGCGCTGATCCCGGGCGTCATTGTCGGCGCCCGGCGTGGTCTCGGTGGAGATGCGCTGGTTCAGCTGGGCGATCTGACCGGTGAGGGTATTCACTTCCCCGACCTGCGCAGCGATGGACTGATCCGCATTGCCCCGCTGGTCGGTCAGCAGCTGGTACTTGGTCTGCAGGCCCGTGATCATGGCCTGGGCCTTCCCGAGGAGGCTCGTCCGGAGGGCCGCGTCCTCGGGCTTGGTGGAGAGGTCCTGGAAGCCCTGGAAGAACGCCTGGATCTGGGCGGCGATGCCGGTGCTGCTCGTGTCCCCGAGGGCGGAAGAGATGGCGTTCACCGCCGCATAGCGCTCGTCGGCGCCCGTCTGCTTGGCGGTCTCGCGATAGATCTGGAGGTCCAGGAAGCGATCTCGGATGCCCTGGACGGAGCTGAGCGTGACACCGGTCCCGAAGTAGACCTGACCTTCAATCTGGGACTGGCCGGCGGTGAGGTCGGCCCGCTGGCGGGTGTAGCCGGGGGTATTCACGTTGGCGATGTTGTGGCCCACCACATTCAGGGCCGCCTGCTGAGCCTGCAGTCCCGAGAGCCCGAGGTAGAGGCTGGCATTCAGTCCGGGCATGGCTAGACCTTTCCGATCAGGCGGGGCGCGATCGCGGAAGCATCGGCGGCCAGGCCCTCCCGGCTATAGCCAGGGAAGCCGGACAGGCCGATGAGGGCCGCGCGCAGCGGGGACTGGAGCCCCATGAGCAGGGTGCGGACCGACGTGATGCGCCGCTTCAGGGCCTGGGCGCCAGCGGCATCCTCGGGCCACCCCACCAGCTCCGACCAGCGAATTCCCGACAGGAGCACCGCCGGATCCTCACCGGCGATCAGCCTGGTCTCAAGTGCGTCCAGGAGTTCGGGCACGGCATGCAGCATGGAAGACCTCCCTGGCTGTCTTCCGGCAAGGCTCAGGCCAAGAGATCCAGGTGTGGCCCGGCACCCTCTGCCGTGATGGTCTCTGGCAGCTCGCCGGGGAGTGCCTCGGAAGCCCCGGTGCCATGCTGCCTTCGGGCCTCCCGCTCCTGGGCCTCCTTCTCCGCCAGGCTCATCTTGTCCGACTCGGACACGTCCGCCACATCGAGCAGGGTCTCTGCCAGCTTCGCGTCGAAGGCCTGCTTGCGGGCCTGATCCCGCTGCACCTGGGCGCCGCCCTCCATGGACAGGCGGACAGCCTCGACCGCGGCGGTCTGCAGGATCTGGCGCTGGGTCAGGGGACTGATCATGCCCTCACGTGAAGGGCTCCAGGGCTAGGAATGGCGTCCGTACGCCTTGTGTTCCTTGATGAGCCCTTCGGCCACGGCCTCTCCATCGGGGTGGTAGGCGTCTGCATCCAGCTGGCTCTTGATGGCTTCCACCTTGTCCGTCCGGATGTCTGGGACCGCCGCCAGGGCCTGCTGGGCCACGGCGACCAGACGTGCGGCGGAGGAAACCTGGAGGGCATCGCTGGCTGCGGCAGGAGCGACGGGGCCCGAGGCGGAAGAAGCCGCAGGTTTGGCTCCCGCCACACCCTGAGTGCTGCTGACGCTCCCCGATTTACCACTGATACGCATACTCACCTCGACAAGGCTGTATCGGCAGTTTGCCAAGAACCCTCAACTTGCTGGGAATTCTTTTTCAGAGACCTTTTTTCCGGACTGGTCCCAGGCCGCCTTCAGCTTGTCAGCCAGTCCCCAGCCCCGGCCCCCGGCCACGGCCCGATCCACCACCGCCTGATCCATCAGGTATTCGTAGGTGGAACGGGACTGCCCGGAGTCCCCGAACAGGCCCGAGGGCTGCACAGTCTTCCGCATGGTCTGGAAGAGCAGGTTCATGAGGAGGCCCTCGAACTGCCGGGCCGCCTTTTCCGTCTTCTCCGTGGAATTGGGCAACGCCTGCCCGGCCTGGGCCTGGGCCAGGGGATCCACTGAGGGCAGGCCGGGGGCGCTGATCACAGGATCCTCAGCTCGGCCTGGAGTGCGCCGGCTTCCTTGATGGCCTGGAGGATGGCCACCAGATCGCGAGAGCTAACACCCATTCCATTCAGCATCTCCGCAAGCTTGCCCACGCTGATGCCCGGCTCGACGGTGACGGTCTTCGCCTTCTCCTCCACTGCCGTGACGTCCTTCTTGGTGGCCTGGACGGTCTTGCCCTGGCTGAAGGGGGCCGGCTGGCTCACCAGCGGGGTGGAGCTCACCATGATGCTGAGGCCGCCCTGCACGATGCTCACAGCGCCGATGCGGACATCCGAGCCCATGATCACGGTGCCGGTGCGCTCGTTCACCACCACCCGGGCCTTGGGCTGCAGCTGGACGTTGAGGTTCTCCAGGCGCGCCACCAGTTCGACCGCGCGGCCAAGGAACTCCTTGGGGATCTGCAGTTCAATCGTTCTCGCATCCAGAGGCTGGGCCAGCTTCTCACCCAGCTCCTCGTTGATGACATGGACCACCCGCATGGCCGTGGTGAAGTCCTCTTCCAGCAGGCTGTAGCGCAGCGTGGTGCGGGCGTTGAAGTTGCCGCCCAGCTCCCGCTCGATGAGGGCGCCTTCGGGGACGCGGCCCACAGTGGGATGGTTCTTGGTGACCGAGGCGCCCCCGGCGGAAGCGCTGAAGCCCCCCACCAGCAGCGGCCCCTGGGCCACGGCGTAGGTCTGGCCATCAGGTCCCTGCAGAGCGGTCATCAGGAGGATGCCCCCAGCCAGGGACTTGGCGTCGCCGGTGCTCGACACGGTCACATCCAGGCGCGAGCCCGTCCGGGCGAAGGCCGGCAGCTCCGCCGTCACCATGACGGCAGCCACGTTCTTCACCTTCACGGTCGTGGGATTGACCGTGAGGCCCTGGCGGGACATCAGGTTCGTGAGGGACTGCACCGTAAACTTGGTCTGGTCCTTGTCACCGGTGCCGTCCAGGCCCACCACCATGCCGTAGCCCAGCAGCTGGTTGCCCCGGACGCCCTGGAGGCGGGCCACTTCCCGGAGGTGCACTTCGACCTTCTTCTCGGCCTTGGCGACATCGGCCCCCAGGAGGGTCAGGGCCGCGAGAAACAGGGCTGCGACGCGCATGGAAGCCTCCTAGAAGGGCCAGATGTAGTTGAGGAGGCGGCTGATGTAGCCAGGCTTCAGGGTCTCGTCCACGATGCCCTCGCCGCCGTAGCCGATGCGGAGCTCCGCCACCTGGCCCGAGGTGATGGTGTTGGTGCCATCGAGCCGGTTGGGATCGATCATGCCGGCCACGTAGAGGCGCTGGGTCTCGTTGTTCAGCTGGATGTCGCGGTAGCCCTCGACGATCAGGTTGCCGTTGCCGATCACCTTCACGACCCGGGCGGTGATGGTCGTGGTGAAGGTGGCGCTGCGACCCGTGGTGCCGGTGCCGGCGAACTTGTTGGTATTGGAGGTGGACTTGTCGCCAGAGTTGCTGGCGATGCCCAGGCTCGTCAGGGCCCCGAAGAGGGTGGGGCTGCTCAGTTTGTTGCTGCCGGCCCGGTTCGTGGTCACGTCGGCCTTGCTGATGGCGTTGGTGCTCTCGCTGATCTTGACGGTCACCAGGTCATTGACCCGGTAGGCCCGGAGGTCCGCCACGAAGGGCCGGTCCCGCCAGAGGCTGCCTTCGCTGATCGGGGCCGTCGCCGGGGCCTCATCCACCAGGGGAATGGCCGGCTTCTTCACAAGATTCGGATCGTGACGCTTGGGAATGGAGCAGCCGATCCCCACAAAGAGCAGGACGATGGGCAGCATTTTCCTCATGGAACACCTCCGCTCTCTCCTAGGGCGAAGATGGTGCCAAGGCGTCAGACCAGGGCGATCAGGATCCGGTCGTGCCCTGCAAAGTCCTGATGCACAAGGGCTTTTGCCCAACCGAGGCCCATGGCCCACCGGCACAACTCGCCGCCCTGCTCGGCCCCGATCTCCAGCAGGCAGGCCGGCGCCTGCCGGGCCCGGGCCTGGCTGAGCAGCAGCCTCGAGAGGGCCAGACCCCGCTCCGGAGCGAACAGGGCCGAGGCCGGCTCGAAGCCCAGCTCCCGCTGCAGGGTCGGCTGGTCGGCCGGATCCACATAGGGCAGGTTCGCCACCACCAGGCCCAGGGGGTCCGGCACCGGCTCCAGCAGGCTGCCCTCGTGGAACTGGAGGCGCGCTCCGAGCTGCGCGGCGTTGGCCCGGGCCACCGCCAGGGCGCCGGGGCTCAGGTCCGTGGCCGAGACCTGCCAGGAGGTCTCCAGCGCCAGGCTGATGGCGATGATTCCGCTGCCCGTGCCCACGTCCGCGCAGCGCTCGACCCCAAGCCGCTGGCCGATGTCCAGGGCGGCCGCCACCAGCAGCTCCGTCTCCGGCCGGGGGATCAGGGTCTCGGGCGTGACCTCGAAGCGCCGGCCCCGGAACTGGGTCCAGCCCAGGAGGTAGGCCCAGGGCTCCCCGGTCCGGCGGCGGCGGAGCCAGGTGGCCACCTGCTGTGCCCGGACCTCGGGCACCGGCTCTGCGCCATGCGTTGCCAGCCAGGTCCGGGAGAGGCCGAGCCCATCCTCGAACCAGCGGACACACTCCGCCTGGGCCTCCTCAGGCTCCAGGAACTCGGCCAGGGCCGAGGCCAGGTCGCGGCGGAGTCGGTGGTGGGTCCCGGGCATGCCTCTCAGGCCATGAGCGCCTTGGCGCGGTCCTGGCTCTGCTGGGCGACGATCTCGTGGAGGCTGCCGCCGTGGCTGTCCATGGTGACCACCAGGGGGAAGTCCTCCACCTCGATGATCCAGAAGGCCTCGGGGCTGCCGAACTCTTCCAGCATCTTCACGTCGACGACCCGCTTGACGCGCTCCGCCAGCAGGCTGCCGGCACCGCCGGTGGCATGGAGGTAGACGGCGCCGGTCTTCTGCAGACCCTCGCTGGTCTTCTTGCCCATGCCGCCCTTGCCGATCACGCCGCGGACCTTGTAGGTCTCGATGACGTCCGCCTGGTAGGGCTCTTCACGGATGCTGGTGGTGGGGCCCGCGGCCACGAAGGTCCAGCTGCCGTCCGCGTTCTTCCGGACCACGGGGCCGCAGTGGTAGATGACCATGTTCTCGAGGATGGGCTTCAGCCAGTCGGGCTTCTGCTCCTTCATGAACTTGTGGCCCATGTCGCGGCTGAGGACGACGTTGCCGTTCAGCAGGACTTCGTCGCCGACCTTGAGCTGCCGGATGGCTTCTTCGGTGATGGGGGTGGTGAGTCGGATCATGGGAGCCTCACAGGTCGTAGGAGGGCTGGCCGTCGGCCGCGAGGGTGAGGGTGCCGCGGCGGCTGCTCCAGCACATGTAGGCGATGGACACGTAGAAGCTGGCGGGGTGGCGATACATCTCCTCGGCGGAGACGCCCAGCACCGTGGTGGCGCCGCCGTAGCCCATGGGCCCGATGCCGAGGGTGTTCAGGTCCCGGGTGAGTTCCTTCTCGAAGGCATCCATCTTGGGATCCGGGTTGGCGGTGCCCAGCTTGCGCAGGACGAGTTCCTTGGCCCGCTCCCAGCCCGTGACCCGGTCGCCGCCGATGGACACGCCGAGGATGCCGGGGCTGCAGCCCTGGCCCTGGGCCTTCACCACGGCGTCGATGATGCACTTGCGCACACCCTTGATGTCCCGGCCCGCGCCCAGCGCGGCGTCCGGCAGGCGGTACTGGGCGCCCACGTTCTCGCTGCCCCCGCCCTTCTGCATGACGGAGACCTCGATGTGGGGCTGGTCCCACTCCTCGAAGTGGATGGCCGGATGGTGGTCGTGGAAGGGATCCATGTTGGTGCCACTGTTCTTGCCGCTCAGCGACTCCACACAGTTGGGCCGGAGCCAGGACCGCTTGGTGGCGTCCATGACCGCGGCGCGCAGCTGCTTGCGGGCAGCCCGCTGGCTGAAGCCGAAGGGATGGCGCACCCAGAAAATGATCGAGCCCGTGTCCTGGCAGAGGGGGGAGACATTCCCATCCGCGAGGATGATGTTGCGCACCATGTCATTGAGCGTGTTGAAGGCGCGGCTGCCCGGCTCCTCGGCATCGCGGCCCTTCACCAGGGCGTCGATGACATCCTGGGGCAGGCGGCTGGTGGTGCGCCGCAGCAGCTCCGTGGCGCACAGGGTCAGGTCCAGCCCGGCCAGGTTGGACATGTCCGCCTTCCAGCCCTGGGGCAGCAAAGACTTGGATGCCACCACCTCGGCTGAGGTCAGGGTGGGAACGACGCATTCAGACATGAGCCCTCCGGGATGCAGAGGTCCATCTTCCGCCCGCAGGGGGCTGCGCTCAAGTGACCAATGCCCGGTTCCCCGGCCAGTCCACCTGCCGCTCAGCGTCCCCAGGCCCGGCAGAGGGCCAAGGTCAGGTCCAGCAGGGACGCCTCGCTGCGGGACAGGGCCAGACCCTTGAGGTCCCGCTCGCACTGATTGACCCGGGTGAGCAGGGCCTTCGCGCCGCGGAACTTCAGCTTCGCCAGGGTGGTGCGATAGCCGTCCAGCAGGAAGGCCTGCTTGGGGGACAGGCCCAGGGCCGCCAGCACCTCGCCGCCCTTCAGCCCTGCCGACTCGGCCTCCGCCAGCCGCAGCAGGCGGTCCACCTCGCGGCGCGCCTGGCCAAGCATCATCAGCGGCTCATCGCCATCCTCCAGGGCCGTGCGGAGCGCCCGCAGAGCTCCCCCCGCGTCACCCTTCTGCCAGGCCCCGGACCAGGCAAAAGCCTTCTGGTCCGCCAGGCGGAACGTCACCTGGTCCACCATGGCCTCGGTGACCCGGCGGTCCTCCGCCAGCAGGTCCAGCACCTCCAGGGCCCTCTTCAGCAGGCCGGGGTTGCCACCCTGGCGCTGGGCCAGCAGGCTGGCGGCGGCGCCCTGGAGCGTGAGGCCCAGGCGCCGGGCCTCGGCCTCGATGAAGGAAGGTACCTCAAGGGCGTCCAAGGCGCCCACCTTCAGGATCCGCCCAGCCTTGGCCCAGTCGGTCCAAGGCTTGGCCCCCAGGGCCTTGCCCGGCGCTGCCGGCAGAGTGGTCCAGGCCACCAGCAGCAGCTTCACGCCGGTGGGGGGTTTGTCCAGCAGGGCCTTCACCGCGGGTGGCAGCTCCTTGGCGCGCAGGAACAGGTTGTCGGCGGCGGGGGCGACCACCGTGCGGTCCTCGGCACCCAGGGGCGAGGCCTCCTGCAGGGCGGCCATGACCTCCGGCCAGGGGCAGCCTTCGGCGCAGACCGTGAGCGAGAAGTCGGCCCACTCGGGGTCCACGTGCTTGCGCTTCCACTGGGCCACGGCCTCGCGGCGGGCATCACCGTCCTCCCCGTGGATCAGGGCGAACCGGTGCTCCAGCCAGGCGGTAGGAATGGCCATCAGTCGGTGCCTTCCAGCAGCTGAGTGAGGAAGCTCTCGGCGAAGTCGTCGGCCAGGCTCTCGACCACCTGCAGCTCGCGGCTCTCGAAGCTGGCGAAATTCTGATCCACCCGGTACTGGTTCGAGAAGGTCAGGCCCCGGCGGGCCAGCACCACGGCCCCGGTCTGGCCATCCAGCAGCTCCACGCTGGCCACGACCACCACCTCCACCCGGGAGGCAGAACCCGCGCTGGCCTTCATCCGGTCATTGCCCAGGGTGAGGCCGATGGGCCGGGAGGCATAGCTCTCCAGGGTGCCCTGCAGCACCCAGCGCGAGGGCTCGCCCTGAGCCACCAGCCGCCAGGGGCTCGCGGCCACCACCCGGTTCTCCAGGGCCTTGGTGAAGCGGTCCTCCAGCCCCAGTCGGGGCGTGAGGTTGCGGAACCGAGCCAGGCGGATGGTCTCGCCCTTCTTGGCCCAGGCCGCGGAGCGCTGCTGTCGGTCCAGGCGATGGTAGCCACAGCCCGAGAGCAGCAGCAGGGCCAGCGGCAGGCAGGACCACCGGGGCCAGGTCATGGGTGGTAGACCCCCACGTAGGGCAGGTTGCGGAGCTTGTCGTCCAGGTCAAGCCCGTAGCCCACCACAAAGTGATCCTCGATGGTGAAGCCCACGTAGTCCACGGGCACCTGCACCTTCCGGCGGCTGGGCTTGTCGAGCAGGGTGCAGACCTTCAGGCTGGCGGGCTCGCGGTCCCGCAGCAGTTTGCCCACCTTGAACAGGGTCAGGCCGGTATCGACGATGTCCTCCACGATCAGCGCATGGCGTCCCTGGATCCCTCGGTCCAGATCCTTGAGGATGTGGACCTCGCCGGTGCTCTCGGTGCCGCCGCCGTAGCTGGCCACCTGCATGAAGCTGATGTTCAGGTCCATGTCCATGGCCCGGACCAGGTCTGCGATGAAGGGGAACACGCCGTTCAGCAGGCCGATCACCACCAGGTCCTTCCCGGCATAGTCCTGCGTCAGCTGGGCGCCGAGTTCCTGGACCCGGGTCCGGATCTGGGCCTCGGTCAAAAGCGGGGTGATGCGGTCACGCATGAAAACTCCTGAAGACTGAAGATAGTGCCGTATCCATTCAACCCCGGGAAGGCTTGCCGGGTCCATCCGCTGACGGCGGTTTCTCCTTGATCCCTGCCGCCGGAGCCTAACATGATGGCGACAGCCACCTTGAGCGAGCCATTCATGACCCAGACGGCCCAGCAGACCGCTGATCGGACCCCCGATCCGGCCTCGCCCTACCACACCCCCGAGGTGCTGGCCTGGGTGGAAGCGGCCCAGGGGGGCGACCAGGGGGCCTTCGGATCCCTGGTCCGGCTGTTCTCCCGGGACGTCTACGGCAAGGCCTACTCCATCCTGAAGAACCACCAGGACGCGGACGACGTGGTCCAGGAGACCTTCATCCGGGTCTTCCGCGCCCTGCCCGGCTTCCGCTTCGAGTCCTCGTTCCGCACCTGGCTCATCACCATCGCCACCCGCCAAGCCCTCAACTACCGGGAGCGCGTGGCCCGGGACTTCGACAGCCTGGACGAGCAGGAAGGGCATCCCGAGCACTCGGCCCTGCGGATCGAGGAGACCCAGATCGCCACCCTCATGGACGAAGAAGCCCGCCGCCTCCTCCGGGAGGCCCTGCCCAAGCTGCCTCCGCGCCAGAAGCAGGCCCTGACCCTGAAGCTGCAGCACGACTGGAAGTACGAGCGGATCGCCCAGGAGATGGGCACCACCATCGGCAGCGTGAAGGCGCACATCTTCCACGCCATCCGGAACCTGACCCGCCACGTGAAAGGAGGCAGCGTATGACCGAGGCCCTTCTTGCTCTCCCCGATAGCTGCTCCCTTGCACTGAGCGCCCTCGAGGCCGACCCCGTCGATCCCGGTGCCGAGGCCGAGCGGCACCTGCGGACCTGCCGCGCCTGCGCCGAGGCCCGAGTGGCCTACCTGGCCCAGGAGGAGGCTCCCGAGGCGCTGGCCCCGGCCGGCTATCACGAGCGCCTGACAGGCCGCATTCTGGCCAAGCTGCCCGCCCGGGCGCCCCTGCACCGCCGGCTGGCCCCCCTGACCTGGGCCGCCGCGGCGGCGCTGCTCATGGCCGTCGGCGCCGGCGCCTTCTGGGCGGGCCGGGCCAACCGCGCCCCCTTGGTGGAGGCCGCCCTGCCCCGATCCGCGGAGCCCGTGGAGGCCGCCACCTCCGTGTCCGATACACCCTTCCATGATCGGGAGGAGGATGCCGCCCAGGTGCAGTCGCTCAGCCCCGACGAGCTCAAGGCCCTGCTCAAGCAGCTCGATCCGCCGCCTCCCTCTGCCAGGTAACCCCGAGGTGTCCATGCTCCGCCCCCTCCTGCTCCTGTCCCTGCTGTCCCTCTCCGCCCTGCCCGGCCTCGCCCAGGGCGAGGAAGGCCGCTCCCTGGCCCGCTTCCGCCTGGACCAGCTCCAGCAGTCCGTGGGCCTGCCCGAGGACCAGGCCCGCCTCGTGGTGGAGCGCTGGACCCGCTATGACCGCGAGCAGTTCGACCGGACCCAGGTGCTCCACCAGGTCCGGCGCAAGTTCAACGACATCCTGCTGGGGCCGGGCTCCGAGGAGGAGAAGAACACCCGGGTCCGGCCCCTGCTGGAGCAGTTCGTGGACCTGCGGCGGCAGCAGGCAGAGCTGAAGTTCCGCTTCGAGGACGACATCCGGGGCAAGCTCAGCCCCGCCCAGCAGGTGCGCCTGATCCTGCGGGTCGAGGAGATGCAGCGCCAGATGGCCGAAGTCCTGCGGCAGAACAACGCCGCCCGCCCCGGCCTCCGCCAGGGCCCCCTCCGCCGCGCCAACCCCTAGCCCAGGCGCGCACCACGTTCTGTCTTACCGAAAACACGGATACAGGGAAAAAGGGAAAAGGATCTTTTACCACCGATGAACACCGATAAACACCGATAAACACCGATTAAAAGCTGATAAAAAATGAATTAGATAATTGTCGACAGTTGTCTTTATCATGCTTTTATCGGTGTTCATCGGTGTTCATCGGTGTTATTCAGTTGTTTTTATTTTTCCGAAAAACCTGCCTCACCCCGCTGGCGCGTCCAGGATCACGGGGATGACCAGGGGCCGGGACTGGGTGGTCTTGCGGATGATCCGGCGCAGGGCCAGGCGCACGGCGTCGCGCAGGGCTTCGGGGTCCTTCCGGATCACCTTGGGCGCCTCCTCGTAGGCCTTGCGGGCCACGCCGGCCAGCAGCTCGGCGTAGGTCTCGTCGTCCGAGAGCATCACGAAGCCGCGGCTCAGGATACTGGGATCCGCCGTCAGGTCCCCGGTTTGGGGATCCACCAGCAGGGTGACGAACACCACGCCATCTTCCTGGAGGATGAGACGGTCCTTCACCACGCGGGCATCCACCATGTGATCCACGCCCTCGTGCACGAAGCACTTGCCCACGGGCACCGTGCCCGGCATGTCCAGGCGGCCATCAGTGAAGAGGCGCAGGCAGAGGCCGCCGTCCAGCAGGCTGATGCGGTCGGGGGTCCAGCCCAGAGAGGCCGCCAGGGCCCCGTGGGCGCGCAGGTTCCGGTAGGTGCCATGCACGGGCACCATCTGGTCGGGGCGCACCGCGCGAATGAGGTCCGCCAGCTCGTCCCGGCTGCCATGGCCCGAGGCGTGGACCGGCCCGATGCCGTCCGTGGAGGTCTCCGCGCCCAGGCGCTCCGCGGTGTCGAGCATCCGCGAGATGGACACCTCGTTGCCGGGGATGGCCCGGGCGCTCACCACCAGGCGATCGCCGGGCTGGATGGGCAGGCCCTTCACCTCGCGGCGCAGCAGCCGCGCCAGGCCGCTCATGGGCTCGCCCTGGCTGCCCGTGCAGAGCACCATCAGGTCGCCGGGATCAAAGAGGTGCGCGTCCTTGACGTCCACCAGGATGTCATCCGGCAGCTCCAGCAGCTTGAGGGAGCGGGCCAGCTGCAGGTTGCGGTCCAGGCTGCGCCCCAGCACCACCACCCGGCGGTGGAACTCCCAGGCCAGGTCCACCAGCATCTGCAGCCGGTGGATGTTCGAGCTGAAGGTCGTCACGAAGAGGCGCCCGTCGGTCTTTTCCAGCGCCGCCTCGATGCCCTCGCGGCAGACGGCCTCCGAGGGGGACCGGCCTGGCCGGCCCACGTTGGTGGAGTCTGCCATGAGCAGGCGCACGCCGGCGTCCCCCAGCTCCTCCAGGCGGGCCATGCCCGTCAGGCGGCCATCCAGGGGGTCGGGGTCCAGCTTGAAGTCGCCGGAGTGCACCACCACGCCCTGCGGCGTATGCAGGACCAGGGCGCAGGCGTCCGGGATGCTGTGGGTGACAGGAATCCACTCGGCCTCGATCTCGCCGTCGCCCACCTTCACGCGGCCGTAGTCCCGGACGGGCCGCAGCAGGCTCAGGTCGAGGTCGTGCTCGCGGAGCTTGTTCTCCAGCAGGCCGAGGGTGAAGGCCGTGCCATAGACCGGCACCGGCCAGCGCCGCAGGAAGTAGGGCAGCGCCCCGATGTGGTCCTCGTGACCGTGGGTGAGCAGCACCGCCTGCAGCTTGTCCGCGAAGGGCTCCAGGTAGGCGAAGTCCGGCACGATGGAGTCGATGCCCGGCTGGTCGTCAGAAGGAAAGAGCTGACCGCAGTCCACCAGGAAGAGGCTGCGCGCGGAGTGGACCACCAGGGCGTTCATGCCGAACTCGCCGAGCCCGCCGATGGGGATCAGCCGCAGCTCTCCCTTGGCGGGAGCTTCGGTCCAGGCTTCGAATTCGGGCGCGAGGGACATTACGATGGGAACACCTCCGGGTGTTTACTTAGCAGGATACGGGTTGCCGCGAGCCACGCCGCGGGCGTGATCACTTCGGCGCGCAGGGCTGAAGGCAGCCCCACGCTGGAGAGCGCCTCCGCCGAGAGGGTCTCCTGCCAGTTGTTGGCGAGGGTCTTGCGGCGATGGGCGAAAGATCGATGCAGCACCGTGAGCAGCGGCCTGCGCTCGGCGAGGGTGGGGGCGTCCGCCCGGGGCTCGAACTGCACCACGGCGGAGTCCACCTTGGGGCTTGGGCGGAAGGAACCGGGCCCCAGCTTGGCCAGCCGCGTCAGGCGGGCACAGAGCTGGGCCAGCACCGACAGGGGGCCATAGGCCTTGGTGCCGGGCTCGCCCATGAGCTTCTGGGCCACCTCCAGCTGGAACATCAGCACCATGCGGTCCCAGGCGATGTCCTCGGTGAGCAGGCGCGCCAGGATGGGCGTGGCGGCGTTATAGGGCAGGTTGCCCACCACGGACCAGGGCTCGCCCACCGGCAGGGGGATCCGCACCGCGTCGCCCTGGAGCAGGTGGAAGTGCGCCTGGTCAGCGAAGCGCTGCTGCAGCAGCGCGCAGGCCTCGGGATCCAGGTCCACGGCCCAGAGGGGACGGCCGTCTGCGAGCAGGCGCTCGGTCAGCACCCCGGGTCCCGGCCCGATCTCCAGCAGCCGCGCCGCCTTTGAAGCCAGGGCCCCGGCCACGATGGTCCGGATGGCCCCGTCGTTCACCAGGAAGTTCTGGCCAAAGGCCTTTTTCGGGCGAAGGCGGGCGATGGGGGAGGGTTCCGGCACACCCCAGCGTACCACGGCTGCTGGCAGCCGCCGGGCCGGGCTGGTCCAGCAGCGGAACGCTCCCGGCGAACCAGGTGAGCCCAAGCCAGCTCACCCGGTTCGCTGGATCGAACCTAATGCACGGTGCGCCAGACGCGGACTTTCGGGAAGCGCTGCTGTTGCGCTCCAAGAATGGTCTTCAGGTCCAAAGTTGTCTTGGACGCCCCTAGCGCCGGATTGGCGACGGCGACGGCGCCGCCCTGAATGACGCCCCGAGTGCCGTAGGCCGAGAAGGTCGAGGCCACCCCAGCCCAGGTAGTCTTGTTGCCGCTCACGCAGGACACGGTGGTGCGGGCATCCCGGGCGATGGGCTGGTACACATCACAGACCATGTTGCTGTAGGTGATGCCATCACCCCCGGAACAGACGTCGAGAGTTGTGGGCGTGAAGTAGGAGTAGAAGAGGCTGCCCGAAACGACCATGGGCTCACTGATGCCCTTGGGAATGAAGTAGTCGGGAGAGGCGCCCGTCCCCGGCAGAGAGAGGTAGTACCCGAAATAGGGATTGCCGGAGTTGGTCAGGTAGAAGCTGCTGGCGCCAGGAGTGATCAAATTGCTGGCGGCCGAACCCAGCCCAGGGGCGACGGTCTGATTGGTGAAATCGATCAGCTTGCTGTCCGGGATCCCAGCCGAATCGAGGCTCCAGACCTTGCTGTCCTGGCGGTCGAAGACCACCGTGAGACGGTGACCTGTCGGCCGATTGCTGCCGACTCCAGAGGTGTATTGGGTGTCCACGGGGTTATTGCGGTCGCCACTGATCATGGCCACACCCACAGCGGCTGGGGTGGGAGCCGAAGTGGTGCCCGAGCTCTTGCCCTGGCCGAGGAACCCGCCCACCCGGAAGGGCGCGGGCAGGGTGGTGTACAGGGCCCCGCTGGTGCTGTCCTTGGCCACCTTCCGCACACTGGAATTCGAGGACGCAAGCCCATCCGTGGTCCATTTGGCCAGGTCGGACGTATCGATCCGGTAGTCGGTGTAGCTGCCGGATCCGGAAGTCAGACCCGAGCCCCAGCTCCAGAGCCCGCCCCCGTAGTCCAGGAAGTAGGCCCGCTGGGCCATGCCCGAATTCGGGAAGAACTCGAAGGGAACCAGACCGGCCGGGATGCAGGCGATGTCGGACTTGATGGTCGTCATGTCCACGGCGGCCAGCACCTCTCCGGTATAGACATCCAGGGCCAGGACGGAACGCCCGAGCTTGGTGGCAGTTCCGGAGCTGTCCTTGAAGTTCGCGTCCACGTCAGCGGTGGTGAAGCCCCCGCTGAAGAAGACGGCGTCCTTGACGATGCCGTTGAACAGCACCCGCCCCAGCGCCGGCGTGGCTGTCGAGAACCCCATCTTTGCCAGTATGGCCTTCACCGTCACAAGACTGGGCCCCCCGGTCACGATGCGTCCGCCGTCGAAGTAGGCGGCCTCGTCGGGGCACAGGGACCATTTCAAAGTGGGCGAGAAGGGATCGTGGATGTCGATGGCGTAGTAGCTGCGCCCGCCCTTCCTCAGGCCGATGATGGCGATGGCCCGTTCCGTGCTGTCCACGGCGCCATTGCCGGACCCGCCCGTGGAGGGCGGCAGGTCCAGGTGGTAGATGAGCGGCGCGCCATCCACCATGAAGCGATGGGCATTGCCCGTGGAACCGCCGAAGACATAGTCCAGCTGCCCCAGGAAATCCGTGGGCATGAAGGCCCAGAGCTCGTCCACGGCACCCTTGACCAGCGTCAGAGTCTTGCCGGACGAGTCCGTCACCGCGGTATCCCGGCTGATCTCGCCAAAGGCGTGGAGCCAGCCCTGGTTGGTCCCGGAGAGGACCAGCCGGAAGCGGTCCCCGGTCTGCAGGGAGAGCTTGGTATTGGCGGCAATGCTGGCTGCCAGGGTCGATGACACCGTGTAGGGAATGGCAGCGGGGCTGGAGTCGACGATGTCCCCCATGATGCTGCTCCGGTTCAGGGTGGGCCGGCCGGAACTGGGATCAGCGGGGCTCGTCAAGTCGGCGCCCATGGCCTTCTGGACAACGGCCATCTTGGCGGAATCGGTGGCGGCGGTCGGGGTCCGGGGGAGCGAAGGATAGGGACCTGTGGACGGACTGGTCGTGCCGTCCGGCCCCTTGGTCATGACCTCTCCTTTGAGGGCCGTGAAGGCAGTTCCCGTGTCGCTGAACGCAATGAGTCCCTTTTCGGCGGTGCTCCCGTCACCGGGCAGACGCGTGTAGAGCTTCCGCTGATACCAGTAGCGGTTGGTCTTCAGGGCCGTATAGGCGGACCACTGGGCCGTGGAGGCATCCAGCGTCGTCACGACGTTGCCGCTGTTGTCGATGATCTGGGTCTGGTTGTTGACTTCCTTGGTGGCGAACATCAGCAGATCGCCCGACCAGATGGGGCCGCCGGTGGCGGGCGGCGTGAACTTGCCCAGGTAGACCTGCTTGCCGAGGCTGGCCCCGATGAAGGGCAAGTTGGGATTGCTGGTGGAGTTGATATTCGAGGGGGCCAGGGTCGACTGGATGGCCCGCTGCAGCATGAGCGCCAGCTTTTCGGGGTCGGAGCCGTCGAAGAAGTAGGTGGCGCCCGCCTTCCTCAGGCCGACCTCGGGATAGTCCGCGGGATCGGCAGGGTTGACCAGCCAGTCCGTGGCCGGATCAAATCCGTGGTAGTCCGTCGCATTCCCGGAAGTGATGGTCGGATCTCCAAGGAGCGCCGTCCGGAACAGGGCCCGCTTGCCGCTGACGGAGTAGGTGGTTTCATTGTCGTTGTAGTAGCCACCCAGGCTCACGCCAAGGGTCATGGTGGTGACGCGATGGCCGTAGGTCCCGAAGTCCACTGTGCCCCGCTTCTTGATGGCGAAGGGCATGAAGGAGTGGGGGGTCGCGGAAGTGGAGGCCGCCGGGGCGGTGGCAGCCAGGTAGTCGGCGCCAAGGGCGGTACCCAGGGAGGTATCCGTTAGGTGGGCCGCCATGGCAGCGAAGGTGAAGGAGTTCCACCAGGTGCCCGTGCGATCGACGTAGGTGGGGTGCAGGATGACCTGCTGGTTGCCCGCCAGGGGGTTCACCACGCCGTTCACAAGATAGGGTGTGGTGGCATTGGCATTGAGGTTTTGAGTGTCACCGTTGTTGTCGTTGCCATCCGTGAAGACGATGAGGAAGTGGCTCATGCAGGCGGAGGGGGCATCGCCCCCGGTCTCCACCGAACTGAAGACATTGTTGGGATCGTTGAGCTGGGCCAGTGCGTTGGCAACCGCGTAGGTCAGGGGCGTGCTGTTGCCCGCCTTGAAGGTCGCGATCCGCTTCATGTTGGTGACCGAGTTCCCACTGGAGGCGTTGATGCCATCCGCTGCCGTGTTGTTCAGCAGCTGCCAGCCTGAGTCTTCCCCGATCTTGGCGGTGGTGGGAACCCCTGCGGTGGTGTTCAGGGTGGTGGCAGAGTTGTTGTGGATCGTGGAGGTATTTGAGGAGGAGGCTTCCGTGGTGGAGTCCAGGAAGCGGAAGGCCCACAGGACGGAGGCCTGGTTCTGGATCCAGGTCTCGATGGCCGCCCGCTTCACGGCCTGGACCCGGGACATGCCGGGGACAATATTCACCGAAGCATCCTGCCAGCTCTCACTCTGGTAGACCCCGGCATCGTTGTATTTGGGCACCATCAGGAGATTGCCCTTGGCCGCCGCACCGTAGCCCTGGCCCCAGCTCACATGGCCCTGCCCACCCGCCAGGTTCGCATTGGCGGCGTCGAAGACGATGTACTTGCCGGATGATGAGTAGCTGCCGTTGGCGTATTTCCCTGTGAACAGCCAACCCATGTAGTCCTGGCGGTGCGTGACCATCAGCAGCTTGGTGGTCACGTTATCGGGATCCAGCACTTGATCGCCGTTGGTGAGCGTGTAGCACCGGTCCAGCTCGATCTGCAGGCCGCTGCCGTAGGTGACGCTCTTCCGGACGACCTGGTCCTTCACGGTTCGCGAGCTCAGGGGGTTGCCGCTGGAGTTGGCGTCTGTGAGCTTCCAGGGGATGGGAATGTCGATCGTGCGGAGGTCCGTGCCCACCATCGCGCTGAACCGCGCGTGGCTGGCGGCCCGCACCCAGTTGCGGACATCGAGCTTGCCATCGGCGTAGCCGGACATCTGGGTGGGATCACTCGTGGAGGTGTCGGCGAGGATCTCGTCCACCAGGGTGCCGGCGGGGGTGACCAGGCCAATGAAGGTCGGCCCGGACGTCAGTCCATCAGCGTTGAGTGAGCTGTCGATGTGGGCGGCCGTAGCCGGGGTGCCGGGATTGTAGGCGGGCACGGTCCAGTTCCACGAGGTGCCGGTCCCGCTGCTCCCGTTGGATGCGGTCCAGTTGATGACCGTGTCCGAGCCGTTGTGCTTGAGGAGCGAGGCATTGAACGTGACGGTGGCGCCGGCGGTAAAGGTGGTGGTGCCCGTGCTGATGTTGGAGATCTGGAAGGGATCGGTGGAGGGCACCGTCCAGGTCCAGGTCGACTTGTAGGGGCTGGATCCACTCGCGGTCGTCACGGTCGTGGGGCCAAAACCGTCTGAGCTGGACCAGATGATGTTCTTCCGGTTTGCCTGGGATGCTGACGTTTTCAGGTAAGTCGTGAAAGTTAGGAGCGTGCCTGAGGAATAGGTCGCAGGAGAAACCGTGATCGGGTTGGTGGTCGTCGTGCCATTGCTCTGCGTGATGAGGTTGGTTCCAGTCGTGACGTTGTTCGACTGAGAGGTGATTCCAGTCCCGACGGTAAAGTTGGCAATAGCGGTTGGAATGGTGCCCGACGATGGGTAAGACGCTTTGGCCGTGATGGTGTAGGTGCTTGTGGGCGTGCAGCTGGTCCCCGTGTTGATCCCCACCGTGCCGTTGCTGTTGACGGTCACGATGTAGGTGGTATAGACCGCAGGGCACCCGTGGGCCTTCGCCGTGATGGTGTAGGTATTGACTCCGGGCACGGCCACTGTGCCAGGAACCAGGGTGAAGGCGAGGCTCTGCTTGGCGTTGTTGTCGTCCCGATCCAGGTTCACATACTGGGGATGGAACATGGAGGCCGCCATGGACCCCGAGAAGTCGAAGACCGTGACGACCTCAGGCTTCAGGGGCGTCGAGGTGGACTTCTGATAGAGATCCAGAAAGTCTGTCTTGGTCGCCTGCAGCCTCGGGTCCAACTGCGCGCGGAGGGGCAGGAAGGCAGCGAAAGCGAGCCCAAGGCTCAGGATCGCGCGGGAAACAACTCGAGCTTGGATGGTCATCGCGGAGCTCCTCTGCGCTACTGGACAGGCGTGGAAAGCCACGCCTCTTTGGCGTGGATAAAGGTGATACCGCCCTGCTGGACCTGGGCATCGGAGCGGATGGCCCAAAGGTCAGGGGCCAGCTTGAGCGGCCCCCCCGAGGCCGGCGTGAAGGCCCCCGGTCCCGAGCCCTGGCTCATGTTGGCGATGGGCAACTTGCCCATGCGGGTGAGACCGATGGTGAAGCCCTGGGTGACGCCGGTGGGACCGGGCAGGGTGAGGGCGGTCTGGAGCGTGCCCCCGGACGCGTAGTTGGCGCCGGTGATGATGTCCTTGGCGACACCGGACAGGGTGTCATCCAGCAGGAGGGCCGTCTTCTCCGCACCCAGTTTTGCGGCCGTGCCGGTTGCAGCATTGCTGTTCGCCAAGTCGATCCAGTGGATGGACCACTCGATGCCAGAGTCCGCCACGTTCCGGGCCATGGCCCCCTGCCGGCTGAAGCCCGACGTGACGATCTCCCGCAGGGAGTTGCGGGACATGGCCATGGAAGCCACGGTGAGGAGCACGAGCAGCATGAGGGCCACGATGATGGTGATGGCGCCCGCTTGGGGCTGGGCCAGATCGCGATGTCGGGAAGCAAGCATGGCGGGCCTTTCAGTTCATGGTCAGACCCGAATGCCGCGGCACGAAGACGAGGCTCTGGGTCAGGTTCCGGTAGGCAAGGGCAGCACCGGTGGTGGAATACTCGCTGCGCTGGGTGGCCGTGCGCGTGGTGACATCCACCCGCACCAGGGTTGGCACGGACCGCATCCAGTGCTCGGTTCCCCGGGTGGTCTTGAAGTCAGGGCGGCCCGAGGCCGCGAGCTGAGCGTCCACCTCGGTGCGGATGCCTCCGTCCCAGCCGAGTGTGAAGCCGATGTAGGACTTCGGAAGTCCCGAGGCCAGCGTTCCGGCCCAGGAGGCACCCGCATTGGTGCTCAGGTAGACCTTGAAGCCGGAGACGTTCTCGGCGATCACCTGCTGGGCGGCGGTCGGCGTGAAGGCCGTGGTGTTGTAGGTCCCCTGGTCCCGGACCAGACAGGGGATGCCATTGGCATTGGACGGGTCCAGGTTCAGGATCTCGATCCGGTAGCGGACCATCTGGGCCGGAAGAAAGAACACAATCCCGCTGTTGGGCAGGTGCTTGGCCTTGGACGGCAGGCCGGCGGAGCCCATGCCGGTGATCGAGGCATCGGGTGAGGCGCCCGCCACGACGGAAACGGTGGTGCCTGAGACCGTGGGAACGTCCTTGATGTAGGCGGTCTCCCAGGAATCCTTGAACGAAAAGAGCTGACCCTGCTTGACCTGTTTGGCGTAGGTGGCACTCCCGCAGTCGATGACGAAGGTGTTGTCGGCTGTGGACGGAGCGGTACCGGCCACCACCAACTCGGCAGCCGTCTTCTGCGGCGCGGCGACGCCGAGGGCGCCCTCGAAGGCGAGGGCCTCATCCATGTAGAAATAGAGCTCGTCACTGAAGACGGTGGGATCAAGGCTGGGGTAGGCCGTGGCCCCGCTCTTCAGGACGGGCATGTTGGGCAGGATGTAGAAAGGTGGCACCGCCGCACTGACCGTCGGGGGCACCGACAGGTCTGTGAGATACATGCAGGCCGTGTTGAGGTCATCGACCAGCAGGTCCACGGACATGCGGTTCCGCCGCGCGCTGGAGAGCGACTCGCCCGAGGTGTAGTAGGTGGTGAGGCTGGCCTTGTAGACGTTGGCCATGCCCGCCATCAGCACCATGGTGAAGACCAGCGCCACCAGCAGCTCGACTAGAGAGAACCCGCGGGCACTTCTTCGGAGCAGGGCCTTAGCCATGGGCGATCCTCCGGGTCAGGGTGATGGTGCGGGGAATCTTCACGCTGGACTGGTCCACCTGATCCGAGAACTGGATCTGGACGGATACGTCGGATAGCGCCCCTGTCGCCGCCTTGTTGAAGGGCACCCGCGAGGTGGTGACCGTGAAGAAGGCGGTCTGTTCGAGAGGGTCCGCCGAGGCGGCATTCACCGCGCCCCCCTTGATGTTCAGATACTCCACAAGCGGCACCCCGGCGGCGATGGTGATGTATTTGAGTGTCGGCAGGTCGGCCAGGCTGGGGGCGGTGAGGGTCGTATCCGTGACGTTGAGCCAGCTGAGGCGGCCCTCCAGCTCGGCCCGGTCCATCACATGCTCGCCCACAAGGACGGCAGTGGTCATGCTGCGGCTGCCCCTGGAGGCCTTCAGGGACATCACCTGGAGCAGGGAGAGGCCGAGAATCCCGACGGCCATGATGAAGGCGGTCATCAGCATCTCCACCATGCTGAACCCGGCCTGTCCACGCAGCAGGCGGGAGACCCGTGACTGTGTGCGCATCAAATCCTCCTCCATTTCCCATCACCGTCTTTGGCACCAGGGTTGTAGAACTTGTAGATGGAGCCCCCGTTGGCGAGGACCACGATCACCCCCATGGGGCCACCGGGAACTGCGCCACCACTGGAAGTGGTCCCCACCACCGGGACGATGATCGTGCTGTTGAACCGCTTGTTGCTGCCGCTGATCACGAACCGCTGGAGCGTGGCCGAGAACGAGAACAGGTTGTTGGCGTCAGTCACCAACCCCGTCATGGGTCCGGTCTTGAAGGGCTCCACGGTGGTCAGCACCTCGTTGGTGGCCCCGGCGGCGGTGGCCTGCATCACGATGGACCACTGGGTTGATCCCACGGCCACGATGCGCGCCCTGGTCTGGACCGCGTCGTTGGGCAGGAAGCGGAATGGCACGGCCACCGTCTGGCCAGCCACGCCCAGGGCAGCCGCGGGGGCCGTGCCCAGGAGCAGGTTGTTGGCCGTGGTCTGGATGTCAGTATCCAGAAGCGAGGCATCACCATGGGCCAGCCTCAGCGGAGTCGCGGCATCCCAGGCACCCCAGGTGACGATGGCCACATCCCGCCCCGTGGCGACGGAGGCCTTGTGAGCATTGCTCAGGGCCCCTTCCACCTCATCCATGACGGCGCGCACGCCCCCTGCCTGCCGGTTTCCGATCATGGTCACGCCGGCTATGGCCAGGACGCCCACTATGGCCACGACTACCAACAGTTCTACAAGTGAATACCCGCCATTCTTGCGCTGTGGTGTGTGGAATGGACGCATGCCGACCTCGAGTCTCTGAATTAAGAATCGAGAATCTAGACAAATTTGGTGAAATCCGGCCAATGATAAGATTTTAAACAGGTTAAAAAATCTAGACAAAAGCAGCATGTGGTTCAAAGAAGATATATGTATAAATTTTATCCACTATCCAAACTGGAGCGGGTCCCGGTCTACGTGGATCAGGCCGGTGGGCTCCAGGGGGTGGCGGGCGAGGACCTCGCTCAGGGCGCCGCGACTGGCCTTCAGCAGCAGGTGCATGCGCCAGCGGTCCTTCACCCGGGGCACGGGGGCCTCCAGGGGGCCGAGGATGCGCAGCCCCGGCACGCTGAGCCGCTGCCGGAAGGCCTCCAGGGCATCCCGGGCCTCCTGGGGCGTGTCTGCCTCGGCGCGGTAGAGCGACAGCGCCGTGAAGGGGGGATAGCGCAGCCCCTGCCGGAAGGGTAGCTCCGAGGCGGCGAAGCCCTCGAAGTCCTGGGCCAGGGCGAAGCTGATGGCCGGGTGATCCGGCGAGTAGGTCTGGAGGATCACCCGGCCCTGCAGCTCGGCCCGACCGGCCCGACCGGCCACCTGGGTGAGCAGCTGGAAGGTGCGCTCCGAGGCCCGGAAGTCTGCCACCTTGAGGCCCTGGTCCGCGTTGATCACGCCCACCAGCGTGAGGCGGGGAAAGGTGTGCCCCTTGGCCAGCATCTGGGTGCCCACCAGGATGTCCACCTCGCCGGCCTCAGCAGCCAGCAGCCCCGCTTCGAGGGAGCCGCGCCGCCGGGTGGTGTCGCGGTCCAGGCGCAGGATCCGGGCCTTGGGGAAGAGCTGCCGCAGGTGCTCCTCCACCTGCTCGGTGCCCTCGCCCACGCCGCGCAGGTGCTCGGCACCGCAGTCGGGGCAGGCCTCGGGCGGCACAGTCTCGTGGCCGCAGAGGTGGCAGCGCAGGCGGAAGTCGCCCCGGTGGTAGGTGAGAGAGATGGCGCAGTGCGGGCAGCCGAGGTTCTTGCCGCAGGCGCGGCACATCCAGAAGTTCTCGTAGCCGCGGCGGTTCAGCAGCAGCAGCGACTGCTCGCCCCGCGCCACAGTCTCGGAGAGCGCCTGCAGCAGGGGCGGCGCGAAGATCACCTTCCGCCGGGCCTGCCGGTAGGCGTCGCGCAGGTCGACAATCTCCACCGTGGGCAGGGTGACGCCCGCGGGCCGCTGGGTGAGCCGCAGCAGCCGGTAGCGCCCGGTCTGGGCGGCCTGCCAGCTCTCCAGGCTGGGCGTGGCGCTGCCCAGCACGATGGGGCAGTCCTCCAGCTGGGCGCGCTTGATGGCCAGGTCCCGGGCGTTGACGCGGGGGTGCTCCTCGGACTTGTAGGAGCCTTCCTGCTCCTCGTCCACGACGATGAGGCCGATGTCCCGCAGGGGCGCCAGCACGGCGTTCCGCACGCCCACGAAGAGGTCGGCCCCGTTGAACAGCAGACGCACGACATCGCCGTGCTTTTCCCCTGCGTTGAGCCCCGCGTGGCCCACGGCGACGCGGCCCGGGAAGCGGGCCTCCAGCCTGTCCAGGAGGCTGCCCGTGAGGCCGATCTCCGGCACCAGCCACAGCACGCGGCGGCCCGCGGCCAGCACCCGCTCGGCCAGGGCGAGGTAGACCTCGGTCTTGCCCGAGCCCGTGACTCCCTGCAGCAGGTGGACACCGAAGGCCCCCAGCGCCACCGCATCCAGGGCCACTTGCTGCTCGTCGTTCAGCACGACCGTGCGGTCCGTGCCCGCCTCCCGGCGCTGGGCCAGCAGGTCCACCCGCTTCATCCGCGTGACGAGGCCCCGCTTCTCCAGGGTGTTCAGCACCGAGGCCCCCACGCCTGCAGCCTCCAGCAGCTCCGGCTCCATGAGGGACCCGCCCGCCTCCTCCAGGGCCAGCAGCAGCTTCGCCTGGGCCGGGGTCACCCGGGGGGGATGCGGGGCTCCGGTGAGGCGCACTTCGGTGAAGCCGGCGCCGCGCCGGAGTGCGCGGTGCAGCAGGGTCGGCAGCAGCGTGGGGTCCCGGTGCCAGGCCTCCCCGAGGTCGGCCAGCACGCCCCAGCCCCCGCGGTCCCGGTGGAAGGACAGGCGCTGGCCATCCTCATCGGCCTCCCAGTTCGGCAGCAGCGCCTGGGGCAGGCTGAGGGGCAGCAGGTTGGCCTCCAGGCAGCCGTAGTAGCGGGCAGCGAAGGTGTGCAGCTCCCGCAGCTTGGGCGGCAGCAGGGGGAAGGGATCCAGCACCAGTTCAATGGGCCGCAGCTTCGCGGCGGGCGGGGAGGAATCCGGCCCCATGGCCAGCCCGAAGGCCAGGCTGTTGCGCAGCTTCACCCGCACCCGCACGCCGGCGGGGAGGCCCTCCGGCGCCAAGTAGGTGAGCGGCGGCAGGGGCCGGTTCAGCTGGACCCGCGTCGGCACCAGGTTGGGAGAGGTTCCGCTCATCGGGCCGGGGCCTGGGACAGGGCGCCCCACCGCAGGGCGAGGTCGCTGCGGTTGAGCCGCTGGGCCAGGTCCCGAGCCTGGGCCACCACCCCTTCCCAGCGCAGCGTCTCCAGGGCCTGCAGCACCACCTGATCTGCGGTGCCCGCGTCCCCCAGGCTGATGAGGGACTCCACCAGCGGCTGCAGGATCCGGGACCAGATCCGCTCGCCGGGTCCCTGCCCCATGGCCGCCCGCCGGGCATCCCGGCGCCACTCGTCCCAGCGAGGCTCCATGGCCTCCCGGATGGCGCGCCAGTCGCCCCGCTTCTTGGCGTCCCGCACGAAGGCCTCGAGCACGGCCGCCGGGGGCCAGTCCTCGGGCGCGGTCCCCGGAAGAGGGTCCAGGCTGGCCAGCAGCGGCGAGAGCGCCCGCCCACCGGAGATGTCCGCGCCCAGGATCCACATCCGCCAGAGGTCCCAGGCGTTGGGCTGGCGGCGCAGGGCGTCCTCGACCAGGGGCAGGCGCTGCGCCCAGAGGGCCCGCATGGTGGGCGAGTGGGTGGCCTCGTCCCCGGCGAGGGCCCAGGGCAGGTCCGAAGAGACTTCGATCCAGGCGCCCTGGAACAGGTGATCCAGCAACCGCGCGGTCTCGGACCAGATCCTGGCGTCCTGCTCGGTGCTCAGCAGCAGGGGCTCGCCCGGTTTCCCGGCCGCCTCCCGGGCGGTCTTCTTCTCGAGCTCGGGACCCAGCGCGCGCTGGGTGCGGCGGCAAGCGACGAGGGTGCGCTCGCGCAGCAGGGCCGCCTGAGCCTCCAGGTGGTCCGCGTTCCGGGTCAGGAACTCGGTCAGCTCCTGGGCCCGGGTCTTCAGGCCCGCGCGCTCCGCCGCCGCGGCCAGCTTGGCGGCGTCGGGCGAGGTGGCCCCCTCCACCAGTGCGCGCCCCTCGGCATCGACCAGGGCCCAGTGGCCGCCACGGAGCCAGCCGTAGCGCTCGCGGACGTAGGTCGACATGGCATCGGGCTTCTTGCCACCCACCAGCAGCAGCGGCAGGTTCAGGGCGAGCAGGGCGTCGTCCTGCAGGGCCGCGCGGGCCGGAGCTCCCCAGGTGGCGCCCTCGTCCTCCAGCACCAGCCACATGCCCAGGCGGTTCTGCTTCAGCTGCCGCTCGAAGGCGTCCGCCGGGGACGCGGGGCCCCGAGTGCCCAGGGAGCCCGTTGCCCCGCCGGGCCGGCCCTGGGCCACCAGGGTCAAGGGCAAGGCGAGCAGGAGGGCAACGAGCTGGCGGCGCATGATCATCCCTTGGGCACGGTCAGGGCGGCCCACTGGGTCGCCAGGGAGGGCTGCCCGCAGACCTGGGCCAGGGCCGAAGCCCAGCCCGGCAGGCCCTTGGAGGGCATCCAGACCATGGCCTCACGGATGACGCTGTCCGCTTCCAGCGTGCGGCCCAGGCGCAGCTGGGCCTCGACGATGGGCTTCAGCAGGGAGTCCCAGGTGCTCTTGAGTTCGTCCGGACGCTTCCCATCGTCGCCGATGAAGAGGATGTCCAGCTCCTGGTCCTTCTTCTGGTCCCAGCGCGGTCCCAGGACGTCGAGGATTCCGGTCCAGTCTTCTCGGGCCCGGGCGTTCCGGGCATAGGTGGTGAACACCGAATCCGGGATGCCCCAGCGGTCCCCCGGGAGCAGCACGAGGGAGTCCAGCAGGGGCCGCAGGGGACGGCCCCCCGCCGCCTCGGCCAGGACCTGCCAGATGCTCCAGTTGGTGTAGTGGCCCGGGTCCTGGCGCAGGGCCTCCTCCACTGTGGGCAGGCACTTCAAGGCTGCCGCCCGCAGCAGGGGAGAGGCCTGGCCCGCCTCCTGAAAAGCGACCATGAGGCCGCCGTTGGCCAGCCGCCAGTCCCCACTCTGGACATAGGGAAGCAGCAGGGCTGCGGCCCGGCCCCACACCCGCTCGTCCTCGGCTTCCGTCAGAGGCTGCGGATACTCGGGGGGCAGCGGGTTGCCCTCCGCATCCTTCTTCATGGTGGGCTTGACCAGTCGATAGGTGCGCCGGCCAGCCAAGTTGAAGTGACTCACCAGGAGCTGCCGGTAGGCCTGCAGGTGGCCTGGGTGCCTGGCGACAAAGCTCTCCAGGTCCCTCAGCTCACCCCGGATGCCGTTGCCCTCCGCCAGGTCCAGCAGCTGCCGGGCCGTGGGCAGACTCTTGCCGCTCCCCAGCACCCGGGCCCCAGGCCCCAGCAGGGCCCACACGGCCTCTGGGCCCCAGCTCTGCTGAGCTCGCAGCTCCACCGCCAGCGCAGACTTCGGGCCGTAGAACTCGACGGGGAGCCCCAGCACCATCAGGTCCTCGTCCTGGCCGAGCAGGCCACGGAAACCGCCGGTCCACTCGGCCTTGGGAGCATCCAGGAGCAGCCACGCCGCGCCCTGGCCGCGCTTCAGCTTCTTGGCCAGCTGCAGGATGGTTTCGGGCGCCTTGGGAGGCTTGGGCATGATGATGGTGGTCTGACCCATCACGGCGCCACACATCAGCAGGGCGGCCAGGAAGCGGCGCATCTCAGGACTCCGTCAGCGACTGACCCCCAGGATACACTTGGCGGATGCTGGTCCTGGGCCTTGAATCCTCCTGCGACGACTGCTCCGCCGCGGTGGTGGAGGAGACGCCTGCGGGCCCGCGGCTCCGCTCCCTCGTGCGGGAGAGCCAGGACGCCATCCACGGACCCTTCGGGGGCGTGGTGCCCGAGCTGGCGGCCCGGGAGCACCTGCTGCAGGTGCGAGCGGTCATGGCGGGCGCCCTCACGCAGGCGGGCGTCGGCTGGGCGGACCTGGACCGCATTGCGGTCACCCGCGGCCCCGGCCTGGTCGGCAGCCTCCTGGCCACCTTCAGCGCCAGCAAGGCCGCGGCCTGGCGGCACAGCCTCCCCTGGGTGGGCGTCCACCACCTGCTGGGCCACCTGAACGCGGCCCGCTTCGCGGCGCCGGACCTGCCCTTCCCGGCCCTGGTGCTGCTGGTCTCCGGGGGCCACACCCACCTCTACCGGGCCGAGAACTGGACCTCCCTCCAGCTGCTGCAGAAGACCCGAGACGACGCCGCCGGCGAGGCCTTCGACAAGACCGCCCGCATGCTGAACCTGGGCTATCCCGGCGGCCCCGTGGTGGATGCCTGCGCCCAGACCGCGGGCCGGGCCGCCGAGCCCTTCACGCCGCCAAAATTCCGGGACGGCAAGGCTTCCTGGAGCTTCTCGGGCCTCAAGACCGGCGTGAAGCTGCGGGTGGAGCGGAACCCCCGGCTGGCAACCGCCGGCGCGGCGGATGCCGAGGTCCAGGGCCTCTGCCGCAGCCTCCAGGAGGCCATCGCCACCTGGCTGCTGAAGCCCATTCCCGCCCTTGCCGAGGAGCACGGCGCCCGCAGCCTGGTGATCAGTGGCGGCGTGGCCTGCAACTCCCGCCTCCGCGCCGAAGCCGCCCTACTCGCGGCCAGGCATGGCCTGGTGCTGGCCATCCCCGAGCCCCGCCTCTGCACGGACAACGGCGCCATGATCGCCGCCGCCTGCGCCCTGCTGGAACCCGATCCCGCGCCCTGGTCCCAGAACGCCGACGCCGACCTCAAACTTGGAGGAGCCCATGGAAGTCACGCGTGAGGATGTCTTGCGGTGCGCGCAGCTGGCGCACCTGAGCTTACGGGAGGACGAGGTCGAGCCCATGCGCGAGGCCATGGCGCGGATGCTGAGCCATGCCGCCAGCCTGGACGAGCTGCCGCTGGAGGCCATTGAGCCCATGCTCACGGGCCTCGACCGGCCCCTGCCCCGCCGGACGGACGAACCAGGCAGCTCCTTTACCCAGGCTCAGGCCCTGGCGAACGCCCCGCAGCAGGACCGGGGCATGTTCGTGGTGCCGAAGGTGCTGTAGACCCCGACACCCCAACCCCGACCAAGCCTGCCCTCTCAATACGAAATCAAGAAGAGGAGCAACTGTCCTCGCGGGCAGGACACCAAGGGGTCAACCTGGCAGTCCTTGGTGTCTTGGTGCCTTGGTGGTGATCTATTTGATTCTTTGAACGGAATCCGGGATTACCAGTCTCCGCCGCCGGAGTCGCCGCCGCCGGAGTCACCCCAGTCACCGCCCCCCGAGTCGCCGCCCCCGGAGTCGCCCCAGTCGCTGGAGGAGCCCCCGGAGCTGTCGCTGCCGAAGCCATCGCCGTCCTGGTTGCGGTGCTCATGGTGGCTCCCGCCGCCCATCATGCTGCCGAGCATCATGCCTGTCAGCAGCCCGCCCATGCCGCCGCCCTGCCCGTAGCCGCCTGGCTGCATGGGCATGGAGCCCTGAGCCGGCGCATCCATGCCCAGCTGCCGACGGGCCGAAGGGGGCAGCTCCTCGTCCTTGAGGGACTGCACGCCAGCCACGGCGCTGCAGTAACCGCAGGACCACTTGACGGAGCGGAGCCCGTCCCACTCCTGCTTCATCTTGTCGCCGGAGGCGCCGCAGGTGGGGCACTTGGGATAGGGACAGGCGAAGGTGTGGGGCTCCAGCGGGCCCGTGGGCAGGGCCCGGCGCGAGGCGCCCAGCTGCTCGGGCTGGTCCTGCCGACCCCGCAGCACGAGGTAGAGGACAACGCCGATGATGATGAGGACAACGATGGTGGTCATGGAACCCCCCGACGCCCCAAGGGTATCCGCATCCACAGCCAAGGGTACTTGCTGGCATGATCAGCAGCATGCGAACCCGTGTCCCGCTCCCGGAGGACCGTCCCTGGCGCGTGCTGGGCCTGATGTCGGGCACCAGCGCCGACGGCGTGGACGTGGTGGCCATCGAGGTGGACCCTGGCGGCTTCCAGGCCGGCCAGCCCTTCCGAGCCCTCCTGGGCCACCACAGCTGCGCCTATCTCGAGCCCGTGCGGCAGCAGGTGCTGGCCGCCGCCTCCAACGCCCTGGATCCCGCCGCACTCTGCATCCTCCAGCGGCGCCTCGGCAACCACCATGCCCGCGCCGCCTACGACCTCTGCGCCAGCCTGGACCTGCGCCCGGACCTGGCCGCCCTGCACGGCCAGACCGTCCAGCACCATCCCGGCCAGGGCGCGAGCCTGCAGCTGGCGGATCCCTATGTGCTGGCCGAGGCGCTCAAGTGCCCCGTGGTGTGGGACCTCCGCCGGCGGGATCTGGCCCTGGGCGGCCAGGGCGCCCCCCTGGTGCCCCTGCCGGAGCGCTGGCTGCACGGCGCTGGCCCTTGGTTGGCCCTGAACCTCGGCGGCATCGCGAACCTGGCCCTCTGGGACGGGCAGCGGACCCGCGCCTGGGACACGGGACCCGGCATGTCCCTGCTGGACCTGGCCGCCCAGCGCTGGCTGGGCCTGCCCTTCGATCCCGAGGGCGCCACCGCCACGGGCCAGGTGGCTGGATCGCTGCTGGCGCGGTGGCTCCTGCACCCCTACTTCCCGGCGGTCCCGCCGAAGTCCACAGGCCGGGAGGTATTTGGTGAAGCCTGGCTGGCCGAAGAGGCCCCGGCTCTGGAGGCGCTGCCCCTGGCCGACCGCTTGGCCACCCTGGCGGCCTTCACTGCCGCCGCCGTGGCCCAGGAGGCCACCCGCGTGGCTCCCTGGCCCGGTGGCCTGCGGGGGCTGGTTAGCGGCGGCGGCGCCCGCCACCAGCGGGTGCGCCAGGAACTGTCGGAACGGCTGCCCCTGCCGCTGGAAGATGACACTGCCTTTCCCTCCGGGGCGCGGGAAGCCGTGAGCTGGGCCCTGCTGGGCGCCGCCAGCGCCCTGGGCCTGCCCGGGAACCTACCGGAAGTCACCGGGGCCGCCCGCCCCGTGGTGCTGGGGAGCTGGGTGTGGGCCTGAGGCTCCGGTGGGCCCCCTGGAGCGATCACCTGCCGCTCTGGGTGGCCCTGGGAGCCACGGCGACCACAGGGATCTACAAGAACGGGGAGCTGGCGCTGATGGTCCTGCCGCTGCTCGCGGCGGCGGCGGTGCAGGCGCTGCGCTGGGACCTCGAGCGGCGGCGCCGCTGGGTGGAGATCGGCGCCCTGGTGTTCTTTCTCGGCAATCTGGCCCGCGGCCACGGGATCTTTCCCGTGGCCGTTCAGACCCTCTTTGTCCTGGCCGGCGCCCGCCTGGCCCTGCCCCGCGAGCTGCCCCAGCGACGCCAGCTGCTGCTCATCGGCTTCCTGCTCTACCTGACCACGGCCCTCGCGGGCACGGACCTCCTCTTCCTCTTCTGGACGCTGGCCTGGGCCTGCGCCGCCACCCTGGCCCTGGTGCAGCAGGCCTGGGAGCCCTCCGCGGCCCTGCGGCCCGGCCCCCCGCCCCGGCCGCCGCTGGCCCGGGTGCCCCTCTGGGTGGGCGCGGCCGCCCTCTTCGGCGCCGGGTTCTTCGTGATCCTGCCGCGGCTGAGCCTGGGCCTGCGGCCGGCCCTCCTGGCAGGGGCTGGCACCGGCTTCGGCCAGGCAGGCCTCAGCGAGCGCCTGGACCTGTCCGGCGGGGGGCCCCTCGAACCCAATCCCGAGGTGGCCCTGCGCATCCTCCCGCCGGAGGGGGTCGACCCCCGCCGGGACCCGGGCTGGGCCCAGGGGCTGGCGCTGCTGCGCGGCATCACCCTGGAGGTGGTCCGAGGTCCCCGCTGGGAGCCCGCGGCCCTGACTCCGCCCCTGGTGCGCGCCCGAGGCACCGGGTCCGAACCGCGCCGGGCCGAGATCCTCTACACCCCGAGCTCCCACGGCATCCTGGCCCTGCCGGCCGGCCTGGCCTCCCTGGAGCCCGCCGAGCTGCCCCTGGTGCCGGGTCCCGGTGCCAGCCTCCGGTGGCGCTACCCGCGGACCCGCACCGCCCCGGTCACCGTGACCTGGGATCCCCGGGAGCTGGGGGTTGCGGAGCGGCGCCTGTCCCCGCACCGCCTGGAGCTGCTGACCACCCTGGAGCCGGAGCACGACGCCGCCCGCCGGGCCAGCCTGCGCTTCGCCCCGGGCATCCTGCCCGCGCCACAGCTGGTCCAGACGCTGGCTGCGGCCCTGGGCCGCTTCCGCTACACCCTGGAGAACCCCGCCGGGCCGGCCGCCAATCCCCTCGAGGCCTTCCTCGAGCAGACCCAGGCCGGCCACTGCGAGTATTTCGCCTCCGCCCTGGCGCTGATGCTGCGGGCCCGGGGGGTTCCGGCCCGGGTGGTGAACGGCTACCGGCTGGGGCCCTGGATTCCCGAGGGGGGCTACTTCCGCGTGAGCCAGAACGAGGCCCACAGCTGGGTGGAGTACTGGCACGAGGGCCGCTGGTTCACGGTGGATCCGACCCCGGCGGGCGCCGCGGCCGCCGCGGGGGAAGCCCAGGGCTTTGGCCCTCTGGCGCGCTGGCTGGATGCCGTCCGCTACCGCTGGGAGCGCTACGTGGTGCGCTTCTCGGACCAGGACCAGCAGAGCGGTCTGGCCTGGCTCCAGGCCCGCGCCCAGAGCTGGGAGTGGCAGTGGCGCGCGCCGTCCCGGCCCCTGCTCGAGGCCCTGGGCCTCGCAGCCCTCGCCTGGCTGCTCTGGCGCACCCGCGCCCGCTGGCGGACGGTCCCCGAAGGACCCGGGCGCATCCGGGCCCTGGGCCCCCTGCTGGCGCGCACCCGGCGTTTTGCCGCGCCCCAGGTGGGCGAGACGGCCCGGGCCTGGCTGCTGCGCCTGGGCGAGCTGCGCCCCGACCGCCGGGAGGCCCTCGCCGCCCTGGCCGAGGCCGTGGACGCCGAGGCCTACGCTGGCAATCGCGACGCAGCCGCCGCCCAGGCGAAGGCCGAAGCCCGCGCCTGGCGTGGCTGGAAGCCTACTTCTGGGTGAACTTCTCGAAGGCCTTCATGAGCTCCATGGGCAGCGGGAAGACGATGGTGCTGTTCTTCTCCACGGCGATCTCCGTGAGGGTCTGCAGGTAGCGCATCTGGATGGCCGTGGGGTTCTGGCTGATCTTGTTGGCGGCTTCCAGCAGCTGCTCGGAGGCCAGAAGCTCGCCCTCGGCCGCGATGACCTTGGCCCGCTTCTCGCGCTCGGCCTCGGCCTGCTTGCCCATGGCGCGCTGGATCTGCTCGGGCAGGTCGACGCTCTTGAGCTCGACACTGCTCACCTCGACGCCCCAGGGCTCCGTGGAGCGGTCGATGATCTCCCGCAGGCGGGCGCTGAGCTTCTCCCGGTCCGCCAGCAGCTCGTCGAGGCTGACCTCGCCGAGGATGGAGCGCAGGGTGGTCTGCGCGATCTGGCTGGTGGCGTAGTAGTAGTTCTCCACGCCGATGATGGCCTGCTTGGGATCCAGCACCCGGGAGTAGACCACGGCGCTGACCTTCAGGCTGACGTTGTCGCGGGTGATGACGTCCTGGCTCGGCACCTCCAGCACCCCCGTGCGGAGGCTCACGGTCATGGCGGTCTGGAAGGGTCTCCAGACGAAGCAGAGGCCTGGTCCCTTGGGTTTGTCCTCCACCTTGCCCAGGGTGAAGACCACCAGCCGCTCGTACTCGTTCACCACCTTGAGGCAGGAGAACAGGTAGATCACCACGAAGAGGGCCGCGGGGCCGAAGCAGCCGAGAGAGGTAATCAAGGTGTCCATCTAGGACCTCCGGAGAAAGACGGCCTCAGTCTACGCCTGATTGGCGGGGCCCAGCGGGTCCAGGCCTCGCTTTAGCAGACAGTCCATAGAAATCATCTGGCCTAACTTTCGCCCCCGGGGATCATAATGATCGCCAGTTACCCATTCCAACGAACAGGCCCGAGAGAGGTGATGGATATGCGCCGTGGCGTTTCATTGCTTTCAGCAGCGTTGCTCTTCCTGGCGGCAGGGGTCCCGGTCGCCTCCCAGGCTCCGCCTGCCGCAGAGGAGAGCGACTGCCTGTCTGAAAATGCGAACATGAAGAACAAGATGCAGTTCTTTGTTTGCCTGAATGCCAAGCGGGAATACTGGCAGGACCAGCTCATCAAAGTGCAGAACGAGTGCCAGGCCAACTCCGTGAAATACGCGGGAACCTACTCCCGCTACCTCTCGCTGAAGAGCAAGGCTAACCAGCTGATCGATATGGTGATCGCCGAGCTGAAATACAGCGACAAGACGCCTCCCGAGAAGTTCAAGCAGCTCATGCAGGCCGTCAACACCAGCTCCCAGGAGCTCGACAAGTACATCCAGGGCACCTCCTGTGAAGGCGCCAGCAACCGCTTCCTGCCGATCCTCCTGCCGATCATCACCGCGGCCCTCCTGGACCGAAGCCGCACGCTGCTCGATGGCTGGCTCTCCGGCAACAGGGCCATCAAGGACCAGCGCGCGGCGGAGCTCGGCACCCAGCGCTGGCGCTCACCCTCGGAATTCGGAGCCATGGCACCCTCCGCGCCACCGCCCCAGGCCCCGCCACCACCGCCCCCCATGGAGCCCCCCAGCGCGCCACCGGGCGCGGCACCCCCCGTGATTCCACCCTCCCCCCCGCCCGGAGTGTCCTGAGTCTTTCCTGGAGCTGGTTTCGAGATGCCGTCCTCTGACCCCAAGGGAGCTGCCGTCCACGGCAGGCGCCGGGCAGTCCTGGCCCTGCTGTTCTTGCTTGCCGGCGCCCTGACCGGCCAGGAGCTGCTCATGGTGACCGTGCCGGAACGGGCCATGGCCAGCTCCGAGGTCCAGCAGCGGCTCGCCCTCTCCCCGGACGGGAGCACGGCCCTGCTCCTGCAGCAGGGCAACACGCTCCGCACGGTGGCGCTGGCCTCCGGACGGACCCTCCGGACCTTTGGCCCCCTCCCTGGAAAGGTCACGGCTCTGGCCCTGGAAGGGAGAGCGGGCATCGCCCTGGTGGCCACCGAGCGGGAGGTCTGGTCGGCCTCGGTGGACCAGGAGGATGCCCCGAGGCGACTCTGGGTGACCGAGGGCAGCATCCAGGACCTGAGCTTGTCTCCGGACCTGGATCTCCTGGCGGTGGCCACCTCCAAAGGGATGTACGTGCTGAACCCCCGCACAGGTGCCACCGTCTGGTCAGCAGCAGGATCCCCCGGCACGTTCATCCGGTTCGCACCGGCGGGTAACACGGTCGTCATGGCCATAAGGAAGACCCTGGAGGTCCGCGAGGTCCCCGGCTTCGCCCTGAAACAGACGTGGACCTTGGACTTTCAGGTTTCGGCCCTCGCCTATGCTCCCGATGCCCGGTCCCTGGCCGTGGGCGGAAAGAACGGCAGGCTGCTGCTCAAGCGGCTTTCCGATGGACAGACCCTCAAGCAGCTGGATCCCGATCTCGCGGGCCGGGAGGTCGCGCAGCTGACCTTCGCCTCGGATGCCTCCGGATTGCTCGTTGCCTCGGGACGGACGCTGCAGGCCTTCTCGGGACTCGAGCGGAGCACCCCCGCCTCCCGCACGCTCACGGTGGACGAGCCCATCCTCTCACTGGCGTTCTCCATGCCCAGTGGAGCCCTGCTGGCTGTCACCGAAGGCGGCAAGGCCCTAGCCCGCTGGCCCCTCGCGGCTCCACCACGGCTTGCGGCGAGGCCCCTCGAGGAGCTGCCGGTCCTCACCATCCTGAGCCCGGAGCAGGGCACGAAGGTGGCATCGGGCGGCGTGGACTTGGCCTTTCAGGTGACCTTCCCGCCCGAGCGACCCGTGTCCCGGATCCGGATCCTGGCCGGGGGGCACCCCGCCCGCCTCACCTTCGCACCCACCCCCGGCGCCGCTGCCACCCCCTCGGAGGGCTCCATCGGTGCGAGCTTCCAGAGTGGCCGCCGCTACACCTGCCGGGTCCAGCTATCGGAACGGGACACGACCCTCCTGCTGCAGGCCGACAGCCCGGGCGGCTCCAGTGAACCGGCCCTCCTGACACTGCAAAGGATCTCGAAGGCTGCCCAGGACCTGAAGGTCATCCCTCCCACGGTCACCCTGCTGAGTCCTGCGGGGAAGGTGTTCCTCCAGTCGCCTTCCCTCGTCGTGTCCTTCCGGGTCAGCTCTGCGCCCGGCCAACCAGTCACCCTGATCCACGCCCTGCTGGATGGCGTCCCTGTCGCCTTCCGGAACATCACCCGCGCCAATGGCGCGCCCTTCGATTCCGCCCTGGGCTGGGTCAACGGCGAGACCTACCGCTGCCGCATCGAGGTGCCAGGCTGGGACAGTACCCTGATGCTGGTCGCCGACACGGACCATGCCAGCAGTGCTCCCGCGGTGGCGAAGCTCCAGTGGAAGAGCCCGCTCACGCCCTCCACCAAGTCCCCTGCCCCGGCCCATGCCGGCTTGGTGCCGGGTGAGACACCCCTCGCAGGGGGCACGGTGGGAACGGACTTCGGCAAGGTGAGAGCCGGGGAGCAGACGAGCCGAATCCTGGAGGGCAGTCCCCAGGGATCCGCAGGGGCCATGGAGATGGACGCCAAGGGGCGCCTCCGCTGGCGGGATCCCGCTTCCGACTCAGCCCGAAAGGCCGCCCCTCGGCCCCCCGGCACGGCCCAGGCGGCAGTGGCCCGGCCCGCGCAGCCGAGCCTGCCCAGCCTGCAGCTCCTCGCGCCCGGGGAGGGCTCGCGATTCAAGGGAGCGGAGACCCAGCTCTCCCTGAAGGTCGGCGGTGCTCCTGGCGCGGAGGTCACGCGGCTACAGGTCTTCGTGGATGGCGCTCCCGTCGAGGTCGTCCCCCAGTCCCCCGCAGGGGCCCCCCTCAGCCCGCCCTACTCCGCAGGCCAGGTGCTCAAGGTAAGCCTGCCCCTGCCGCCTCGGGACTGTCAGGTCTCGGTGCTCCCCGAAGGCCCTTCCGGAGCGGGCAGGCCCGCGCTGCTCCGGCTCAGGTTCGATGGGGCCAGCACCCCGGTGGCTGCGACCCGCGGCTCGGTGGTCCAGGCGGCGAAGCCCCGGATCTCGATCATCGAGCCCCAGCACAATGCCCTCATCCGCACCAACGTAGTGCAGCTCGGCGTGAGGGTGACCGGGGATGCCAAGAGTCCGCCTCCGGCCATCCGCATCCTCGTGGACGCCCAGGAGGTGAAGGCCGAGAGAGTGACGCCCGCGGGAGCGGCGCCCCCAGCGACTCCGGGCGCTGGCGCTCGGGGACCGGCCGAGGACACCCAGTATTTCAGCCTGACCCTGCCCTCCAAGGACTGCACGGTCATGGCCTATGCCGAGACGCCCTACGCCACGAGTGATCCCTCCCTGGTGAAGCTGCGCTGGGAGGCGCCCGCGAAGGCCTCCACCGCCGCCGCGGCAGGCCCGCCCACCCTCTACCTCCTGGCCGTGGGTGTGAGCAACTACAAGGACAAGAACATCACCCTCACCTATCCCTCGAAGGACGCCAAGGACTTCGCAGAGGCCATGAGCCTGCAGAAAGGGAAGCTCTATCGGGACGTGGTCGTGAGGGTCCGCACCGATGACCAGGCCACCCGCGACAACATCATGGACGACCTGGAGTGGATCCAGCGGCAGGCCACCCAGCGGGACATGGTCATCGTGTTCCTGGCGGGTCACGGCATCAACGACGCCGTGACCGGGAACTACTACTACCTGCCCTACGACGCCAGCATCGAGGCGGTGAAGCGGACCATGATCCCGGGCTCGGAGATCCACTCCACGCTGGCGCGGCTCACCGGCACCCGCATCCTCTTCATGGACACGTGTCACGCCGGCAATGTCACCGGGACCGCCATGCGGGGCGTGCCCGACCTGCGGCAGTTCCTCCAGGACCTCAAGGAGGGCGGTCAGGGGCTCGTGGTGATCACCTCCTCCCGCCCCGGCCAGAAGTCCCAGGAGCACCCCGCCTGGAACAACGGCGCCTTCACCAAAGCCCTGGTGGAGGGCCTGAAGGGCAAGGCCGGGAAGGACCGGCAGGGCTTCATCACCTTCACCGCGCTGGATGCCTACATCACTCAGAGGGTGAAGGAACTGACCAAGGGAACCCAGGCCCCAGCCACCCAGAAGAGCACCGAGGTCTCTGATTTCCCCTTGGCCTTCTCGGAGCTCTGATCGCCGCGGTCCTGCCAGATTCAAGACGTTGTCCCGGAACGCGCCTTCCCTTGGGGTGGCCCTCTCGCGCTAATCTTGCAGGATCCTACCCCATTGACGGCGCGAGCCGAGACCCCAAGGAAGAGGCATGACTGCTGCGGCCTTCGTCGTCACCATCCACACACCTGGCGGAGTGCCCCCCAGGACTCAGGCCATCCTCAAGCCCCGCACGGTGATCGGCCGTGTGAATGGGGACATCCTGCTGCAGGACCCGCTCTGCTCCTCCACCCATGCGGAGCTGCTCCTGGAGGGGGCGACCCTGCGCCTCCGGGATCTCGCCAGCACCAATGGCACCCTGCTGGAGGGGAAGCCCGTGACCGACCTGGTCTGGCTGCCCGGGACCAAGGTCCAGATCGGGGGTCATGAGCTGACCCTCGAGGATCTCAGCGCCGCACCGCTGCTGGGGCCCAAGGGTACCGTGGTCGTGGACAAGGAGGTCATGGCCACGGCACCCGAGCCCTCCTACTTCCTGATCCTTCATGCGCCGGACCAGCCCCCCCGCACCGAGGAGATCTTCCGGGCGCGCACGGTGATCGGCCGGGCCGAGGGGGACATCGTCCTGCCGGATGTCCGGTGCTCCTCGACCCACGCGGAGATCCTCTTCGACGGGGCCGAGGTGCGGCTGAAGGATCTCGGCAGCACCAACGGAACCAAGCATGGCCAGGACCGCATCACGGAATGGCTCTGGCAGCCCGGTGAGGTGCTGGAGATAGCCTCCTTCAAGCTTGAGCTGCGCGAGATCCGCACGAGAACCCAGGCCGCACTCCCGTCTGTCGCCGGAGCCCCCCCTGCCGAAGTTACCGCCAAGCCGAAAGGGACGACCTGGCGGACACTCGCCCTTCGGGGTGCCGCCCTCTTGGGGCTCTGTGGGCTGGCCCTGTGGGGCCTCACCAAGGCCTTTGGCTGGGAGCTTCCTGACCTCCCAGGGGGCGGCAACGCCATCCTCTCGGAGACCCGGGAGGCCACCGTCCAGTTCGTCTGGTACTCCGGGCAGCCGGGAGCCAACGCCACGGGAGGGACCGCCCCCGCCCGCATCCGCGTGAGCCCCAACCGCACCGGGACCGTCTCGGTCGGCGTCTCCGAGGAGTTCGCCGGTGGCGGGGGGAACCAGTGGCGCACTGCCGTCTGGTTGGCCGCCTTCAACGCGACCCGGACGCTGGGAGCCTCCATCTCGGACTGCGAGTTCAATGTCCATGTGTCTGGGCATACGGACGGTCCTTCCGCCGGCATGCTGACCACCGCCGCGATGCTGGCCCTCCTGAGGGGGAAGTCCATCCCCCAGGACACCACCATGACCGGGACCATCAATCCGGACGGTACCGCAGGCCCCGTGACCGGCATTGTCCAGAAGATGGAGGGCGCCAAGCAGGCGGGCATCAAGCGCTTCGGCTTCCCCCTGGGCTGCCGCAACCACAAGGACCAGAAGACCGGGCAGGATGTGGACCTCCTGCTGGTGGGCCAGAAACTGGGCCTGGAGGTCAAGGAGATCGGGGACATCCACGAGGCCTACGAGTTCCTCACCCGGGACAAGCTGCCCCGCACCGAGCCCATCGCCGAGGCCGAGATGGAGCCGGCCCTGGCCACCCAGACCCTCCTCCGCACGAAGCTGGCGACCTGGAAGTCCCGGGTCGAGCGCGAGGCGGCCGGACTCCGGAATGAGGTCAAGGCCACAGGGGTACCGCCCCCGGTCTACGCCCACCTCATGGCCGAGGCAGACAAGGCCTTCGAGACCGCCAAGCGCGATGAGCGCAACGGCTTCCTCATGCCCGCCCTCCAGGGCTATGTCCAGACCGTGAGTGCCTTCGCCGGTGCCACCCAGACCGTCTCGGCCTATGCCCACATGTTCAAGGGCGACCAGGGCGGCCTGGTCGAGGCCATCCAGAGCGCCGCTGCCATCGGCAGTGAGGTCACGGCCTTCGGGCAGCAGCTGGAGCTCAAGGCCCTGCGCCAGACCCGCGGCGGCCAGCTCACCAGCTCCAAGGTCTGCACCACCTACGTGAAGGCGCGGGCAGCCGCCCTCATCGCCGATGACTTCGCCGCTCCCGCCGTGGCCGTCCTCAAGAAGATCCAGGAGAAGAAGGGGCAGCTCAAGGGCGAGAATCTCGAGTCCCTCATGACCCGGATCACGCTGCCCCTGATTTACTACGACCTGTCGAAGGTCCAGCTTGAGTTCACCCGGGACATGCAGGATTTCATCGCGGAGGAAGGCGAGGCCAAGTCCCTCAGCACCAGGTCCGTGAGCCGGGCCGTCACCAGCTACGCCTCGCTGGCCACGGCTGTGCTCGCCTACTTCGATGCGCTGATCACAGAGGAAGTGGCCAAGGGCAAGGGGCTCTCCATCGAGGAGGCCAAGGCCCTGATCGCCAACCGCGAAGCGGACTATTACCTCGCCCAGAAGGCGAAGCTGCTGGCCGAGAGCCAGGACAGGTCCAGCGATGGCGCCAAGCTCATCCGCCTCGCCGCAGCCGGTTATGCCTTCCTGGACGGGGCCAAGCTGGTCAACAAGTGGTACTCGCTCGGCGCCGGGTTTGACGCTCGCGGAGGCGTGGTGCTGGAGAACCGCCGGGCACTCACCGCGCAGCTTGACCTGGCCCGGCGGAATGCCCGGGAAGCCGCCGCCCGGGCCAAGGCTTCCGCGGGCTTCGTGCCTACGCCAGCGCGTCTGGCCTACCAGATCGCCAATGCCCGCCGGGAAGGCAACGACGAAGAGAAGCTCGCCGCCCTGGCCTCCTACTGGCAGGCCTCCCTCTGGAGCGAACTGGCCGCCGCGCCGGAGAGGTAGGAGCCTCTCGAGCCTGGCCAAGCTTCGGCTGGACTGCTCCTGGGGCGCCGCTAGCGCCTGACGTAGGGATTCGTCTCCGCCTCTTCGCCAATGGTGGTGGCGGGACCGTGCCCGGGGATCACCAGGGTCCCACCGTCCATGACGTAGAGCTCCCGGCGGATGCTCTGCTCCAGCAGGTCCCAGCTGCCGCCCCACAGGTCAGTCCGACCGACGCCGCCGCGGAAGAGGGTGTCTCCCGCCAGCACCACCTGGCCCTGCTCGAAGGCGCCGTGGAAGCAGCAGGAGCCGGGCGTGTGGCCCGGGGTGTGCAGGGTGGCGAGGTCCAGGTGCCGATCGCCCGCGCAAAGGTCCACCATGTCCGGTTGCGGGATGGCAGGCATCCCGAACCTCCCGGTCTGCTGGGGCAGGGCCTCGATCAGGAACCCATCGTCACTGTGCAGGTGCGCCGGACACTGCCAGAGATCCTGCAGCTCCCGCGTGGCGCCTACGTGATCGAAATGGGCGTGGGTGTGGAGCAGGGCCGTGACCTTGAAGCCCAGGGTCTCGACCCGCTTGCGGATCTTGGCCCCGTCACCGCCAGGGTCCACCACCAGCCCGAGCCCCGTGGTGGGCTCCCAGAGCAGGGTGCAGTTGCAGCCCAGGGGGCCGACAGGGAAGGATTCGAGGCGCAGCATCCTACCAGCGTAGATCAAACACGCAGGCCTTGGCGCCCTGGCGGCGGCAGTCCGCGCCTGGCCGGTGACTGACCACGGCGCGGGACCCGCCATAGTGCTCCGCCAGGCGCTCGAGAAGGCCCCAGTCCAGGTCACAGGGATAGGGGTTCTCGCAGACCACTTCGGCGTGCCGCGGCCGGTCCATGGTGCAGTAGTAGCCGCCGATGCCCGCACCCCGGTGGTTCACCTGGTAGGCGACGGCGAGCACCCGGAGGGCCCGGTCGAGGGTGTCCATGTCCGGCGCGAAGCGGGCGGTGTCCGGAATCGCCCGCCCCATGACCCTTAGGGCAGGACGGCCATGGGCCCGCTCCACGGCCGCGTGGAAGGCCAGGTTCGCCTCGAGCGGCACCCAGGCCTCGGCCTTCGGCAGGCCGAGGCCTGCTTCCCCCAGCAGCTGCAGGACACCCTGCCAGGGGATGCCGTGGGCCGCCAGCCCCTCGGCCACGCCGAGGACGGCACCGCCCCAGACTTCGGCCTGGGCCTCTGGTGAAAACAGCCTGTCCTTCAAGAAAGAACTCCAAGGAAATTTATTCAATTAATCTAATTTTATGCAAGCAGTCAAGGGCGGCCGGATCGAACGGCTCTGGAGGCCAAGCCTTCTCAGCCCGGATAATCTGGGGGCATGCCGCCGATCGAGCCCCCGCGCACCCGCTGGTTCTCCCGCTGGGACCTGCTCCCCCTGGGAGTGGCGGTGGTGCTGCTTTTCCTCCTGCCGACGCTGCTGAAGGGCCTGCCCGACCCCCTGCCCAGCCACTTCGACAGGCACGGGCACGCCAACGGCTGGACCCCTCTGCGCGGCCTCCCCTATCTGGTATTCGGGATTCCGGCCTTTGCCTGGGGGCTGCTGCTGGTGTCGGGCAACGCCTTCACCGGGACGGAGCAGGATCCGGATGGCCGGAAGGGCGCGGCCATGGCGCCCCTGCGGGGCCTGGTGGCCACCGGGATGGAGCTGCTGATGCTGGCGCCGGTGGCCATCCTCCGGGTCGGAATGGTGGGCCTGTGGGTGCTCCTCGCCCTGTTCTTCCTGTGCCTGGCTGTGGGCGTAGGCCTCATGATCCGGGACATGAAGCGGAACGGCCTGGGACCCGTCGATACCCGACACTACCGGTGGGGACTCTTCTACGTGAATCCGGACGATCCCGCGCTCTGGGTGCCCAAGCCGCTGGGCCTGGGCTGGACGCTTAATTTCGCTCATGGCGGAAGCTGGCTCATCATGGGGCTGCTGCTCCTTCCCCTTCTGCTCCTGGCGCTCCTGCCCCGGCTTCGATGATGGTGTGATCCATGCCTGACAGTCTCGTGCTCGCCCTCATGCTGCTCGGCCCTGCGGTGGTCTTCGCCTTCATCTTCCTGAAGAAGGACAAGAAGCCCGGCCAGCCGTCCTGAGGCGGAGCCATGGCCGTGATCCGCACCAACCTGGAGAAGTCCCCCTTCCTGAAGCGGAAGCTGGGGGACCTGCCCCAGCGACCCGGCTGCTACCTCTACCGGGACGAGGGCGGAAACCTGCTCTACGTGGGCAAGGCGAAGGTGCTGCGGAACCGCGTGAAGTCCTACTTCCAGAACAAGTCGCTGGATGCCAAGACCCGCCGGCTGGTGGCCCGGATCTGGGACATCGAGCTCATCGTCTGCGAGACGGAGCTGGAAGCCCTGGTCCTCGAGAACAACCTCATCAAGGAGCACTTCCCACCCTTCAACATCCTGCTGCGGGATGACAAGAGCTACCCCTACGTGAAGCTCACCTGGAAGGAGGCCTTCCCCAAGGTCTATGTCACCCGCAAGCTCCGGAAGGACGGCAGCCTCTACTTCGGCCCCTTCTTTCCCGCCAGCACCGCCTACCGCACGGCAGAGCTGGTCACCCGCTTCTTCCAGATCCGCGACTGCGACATCGAGATCGATGGCAAGCGGGGCCGGGCCTGCCTGAAATACCAGCTGCACCGCTGCACCGCGCCCTGCATCGCCGCCGTCAGCCAGGAGGCCTACCGCGAGCAGGCCCGGGAGGCCCGGCTGTTCCTGGAGGGCAAGCGCGAGGAGCTGAAGGCCCGGCTGGAGGCCGCCATGTGGAAGGCCGCCGAGGCCGCCGCCTTCGAGCAGGCGGCCCAGCACCGGGACGCGCTGCAGCAGGTGGACGCCTGGTTCACGCGACAGAAGGCCGCCAGCGCCGACCTCGACGACACGGACATCTTCGGCAGCGCCGTCCTGGATGGCCAGGGCTGCGTGCACCGGCTGCTCATGCGGGAGGGCCGCATGGTGGGCCGCCAGGAATACCTGCTGGACGACGTCGAGACCTTCGACGCCAAGGTGCTGGCCGGCGTGCTGCAGCGGGTCTACAGCGCCGATGCGCCCCCGGCCCGGATCCTCGCCGAGGTGGACCCCGAGGAATCGGAGCTGCTGCGCAAGTGGCTCTCGGGGCTGCGGGGCACCAAGGTCCGCATCCACGTGCCCCAGAAGGGCGAGAAGGTAGACCTGCTGAGCATGGCCCAGGAGAACGCCCGCCTGGCGCTGGAGCGCAAGTTCGAGCCGGCCCGCCTCAACGAGGCCGTGCTGGAGGGACTGCAGGCCTTCCTGGGCCTCAGCCACCTGCCCCGCCGCCTGGAGTGCTTCGACATCAGCCACGGCCAAGGCCGCGAGGTGGTGGCCAGCTGTGTGGTGTTCAGCGACGGCAGCCCCGACAAGGCCCGCTACCGGCGCTTCAAGATGACCAATGAGCAGAATGACGACTTCGCCAACATGCAGGAGGCCGTGACGCGGCGCTTCAAGCGCATGAAAGACGAAGGCCAGGACTTCCCGGACCTCGTCCTCATCGACGGTGGCCTTGGCCAGCTGCACGCCGCCGAGGCCGCGCTGAAGGAGCTGGGCCTGGAACAGCTGGAGCTGGCCAGCCTCGCCAAGAAGGAAGAGCTGGTCTTCCGGCCCGGCGCCACCACGCCGCTCAAGATCCCCAAGTCCTCACCGGTGCTGCAGCTGCTCCAGCGCATCCGGGACGAGGCCCACCGGTTCGCCATCACCTACCACCGGGCCCTGCGCGCCAAGCGCACGCTGCAGACGGAGCTGACCCAGATCCCGGGGGTCGGCCCCGCCACGGCCAAGAAGCTGCTGCTGGCCTTCGGCAGCGTCACCCAAGTGCGCGAGGCCGAGGAAGCGGCCCTGGTCACCGCCGTGGGTGCAGCCGCCACCGCCAAGGTCCTCGCCTGGCGGACGGTCTAGGCGCTATTTCCCGGACTGCTCCAGCTTGTCGAGCTCGGCCCGGGCGGCCATGCTGCCATGCTCCGCGGCCTTCCGGTACCAGGCAAGGCCCTTGACCGGGTCCCGGGGCACGTTCAGGCCGTTGTAGTACATGGCTCCCAGCATCCGCATGGCGTTGACATCTCCGGCCTGGGCCTTGTCGACGTAGCCCTGAACCGACGCCGGGAGGACTTCTCCGGCGTGGGGCACCACCACCGCCGGCCGAGGCGACGGCGTCGATGCAGAGGGAGGTGGCACAGGCAGCCGGGAGAGGACCAGGTAGCCGGCGATTCCCAGCACGACCAGGCCGACGAGTGCGGCCGGAAGCTTCCAGGAGAAAGGGGTGGGCGTCGGCGGGACCAGGGGGGTCGCGGCAGGTACAAGAATCGGTGGAATACCCGGATTCAGGAGGGTGCGGTCCGGGGCCTGCCCGACATCACCCTCATGGCGCGGCAGGAGCCCCTTCACGGTCGGCTCGATGGGGAGGGCCATCCGCTGGGTCCGGGCGGGGTCCGTGGGCTCCCCAGCCGTCAGTTGCTGGGTCGCCTCAAGCGGGAGCTGCAGCTTCTGGGTGATCTCCGGACCCACGGGCTCCCCGGCCAGCAGCGGCTGAGTCGCCTCCATGGACACCTTTAGCTGCTGGGTGCCGGCAGGACCCACGAGCTCCCCGACCGGCAGCTTCTGGGTGACTTCGGAGGAGGGCGCCAGCGGCTCCCCGATCCTAAGGCGCACAGTGGCGTCCAGCGCGGGATCAGGCTGCTCGGGATCACGCATGGGTCCTCCAAGGCACGGGAAAGGCAAGCATACCTGCTGGCGTCATCCTTCCAAGGCTTTCCGCCAGCGGGCTTCGCGGGGGACCAGGGCCAGGAAGAGAGCCGGGGTGAGCAGGATGAAGCTCCAGGCGTGCCGGCCGGCCTGGCTGCCCACCTGGCTCCAATAGACCAGACCACAGAGGCTGCTCAGGTCGAGCACCGCCGCGTAGAGGAGGCACTCCCGAAGGAGCACCAGGGGACGCTGGGCTTCGGCCACTCCCCGGAACTCCCGCAGCGCCTGCCCGCTGCGCCAGAGCACCCAGGCCGCCGACAGGAAGACCAGGCCGGTAAAGAGGTAGCCGATCTGCTGGTGGATCCCCTCCGGCGCCTCCGTGCCCGGCGGGATCACGCCCGCCAGGAGCAGGACTGCGATCACACCAGGGGTTCCGCAGCAGAGCGCCAGGCCCAGACCGTAGGCCCGCCGGTGGGCCGTGCGGAGGGGATCGACGGCGTCGCTCACGCGGCCTCGGCGGCCTTGACCCGGATCTCGCCGAAGGTCTCGCCCTGCACCAGGGCAATGCGGCCCGTGCGAACCAGCTCCAGCAGCGCCAAGAACGTGAGCACCAGCTCTTCCCGGGTGCGGGCCTGGCTCAGCAGGCCCTGGAAGGGCTTCCAGAAGCCATCCTGCAGGTCGCGGAGCACCTCGGCCACGCGCTGCTCCAGGGTCTTGGGCTGGGTGCGCACCTCCACCGGGGGCGGGGGCAGCAGGTTCTTCAGAGCCTCCCGGTAGGCGCCGAGCAGGTCGAAGAGGGTGGCCTTGATCGGCTCTTCTTCCACACGCTTGTGGTCCTCCAGGTCGATGCCCGGCGCGAAGGCGATCTTCTGCCAGTCCGACTCGCGCTCGGAGAGCACCCGGGCCGCGGCCTTGACCTGCTGGTAGTCCAGCAGCCGCTGCACCAGAGACTCGCGGGGATCCTCCTCGCCGCAGGCCTCGGGCGGCCGGGGCAGCATCAGGCGGGACTTGATCTGCAGCAGCTGGGCCGCCATGGCCACGTATTCCGCGGCGATCTCCAGGTTGAGCTCCTCCATGACGTGGAGGTATTCCATGTACTGCTGCGTAACCTCGGCCATGGGCAGGTTCAGGAGGTCCAGCTTCTGTTCCTGGATGAGGTAGAGCAGCAGGTCCAGGGGCCCGTCAAAGGTCGCCAGGTGCAGGGCCAGGCCACGGAACTTGGTCTCGAACCCCTTCGGGGGCTCGAACACCGTCGGGGCCGCAACAGCGGGTGCCGGCTCGGCGGGGATCGCGGGGACTTCCTGGGGGGCATCGGACATGCCCCTATTCTACCCGGGGCCTCCCCGGCGGCTGAAAAGGGAAATCCGTCACACCTGGGGGCCCGCCAGGTCTGCAGGCGTGACCATGATCGGACCCCCAGGCACAATGAACGGCTATGGTCAGACCACCCGTTCTCCCCGGCGCTCGCCCCGATTGGCTCAAGATCCGCCTCCCGGCCCCGGAGGGGGTGGCCGAGCTCGAGAGCCTGATGCGGGAGCAGAAGCTCGTCACGGTCTGTGAAGAGGCCCGCTGCCCCAACCTGCCTGAGTGCTGGGGGGTGCATCGCACCGCCACGTTCATGCTCATGGGGGCGATCTGCACCCGGCACTGCGGCTTCTGCAATGTGGGCAAGGGCCGCCCCGGGGAGCTGGACGCCGAGGAGCCCCAGCGGGTGGCCGAGGCCGTCGCCCGCCTGGCGCTGAAGTTCGCCGTGGTGACCTCCGTGAACCGTGACGACCTGCACGACGGGGGCTCGGTGCACTTCGCGGAGACCATCCGCTGGATCCGCTCCCTGTCGCCCCGGTGCGGCGTGGAGGTACTCATCCCGGACTTCGGCGGCAGCGCCACGGCCCTGCTCACGGTGCTCGAGGCCCTGCCCGACGTGCTGAACCACAACGTCGAGACGGTGCCCCACCTCTACCGGCGGGTGCGTCCCGACGCGGACTACGCCCAGAGCCAGGAGGTGCTCCAGCGCGCCGCGGACTGGCGCGACGAGAACGCCCCGGCCATGCGGGTGAAGAGCGGCATCATGGTGGGCCTGGGCGAGACGCCGGAGCAGGTGCTGGAGCTGATGGCCGACTGGCGGGACAGCCGGGTGGACATCGCCACCCTGGGCCAGTACCTGCCGCCGTCCGAGCTGCACCTGCCCCTGGAGCGCTATGTCGAGCCAGCCGAGTTCGAGATGTATCGGATCAAGGGCCTGGAGATGGGCTTCCAGCGGGTGGAGTCCGCGCCCCTGGTGCGCTCCAGCTATCACGCAGGCGAAGGGTTCGAAGCCTGAGCTCCGAACCCTTCGTGGCTGACGTCGCCTCGCGGCCTAGGCGTTGAGGTTCAGGAACTTCTGCTGGAAGGCCGTCCAGTCTAGGTTGCCGTTGGCCAGGGGGCCATTCTCGGCCCGCAGGAGGGCGATCTCGTCCTGGTACCAGTCGATGACGGGCTTGCCGATCTTCAGGGAACCCAGCTCCGTGGCGAGGTCGCTGGGGGTCATCAGGCACACCCAGCCGCGGTCGTAGGGGCTCGCGATGAGCTCGCCCGGATCCGACTTCAGGCCAGCATTGTCATGCTCCACCTTGCCGGACATCGGCGAGGCCACACTGACCGTGCCCAGCTTGCCCTTGAGGGTGAAGAGGACATCGCCCTGGCGGACAACCTTGCCCCGCTCAGGCAGGACCACTTCCTTCACTTCGCCAAGGGCCTTGCGCATGAAGTCATCGATGCCGACCCGGATCTGGCCTTCGGGCTCGAGGCGCACCCAGGCGTGCCCGGGGGAGAGGAAAGCGCCGCCAGGCACACAGAACTCCGAGGCGGGAACGACTTCGGCCATCTCCGGGGTCACCACGCGGACGCTGGGGCGCTGGGCGAAGGCAATGCGGGCCTGGCGCTTGATGAGCAGGTTCTTGGCGAACTCGCCCAGCTCGTCGGCGGTGAAGGGCTTCTGAACGTATTCACACGCGCCGTGCTGCAGGGTCTGGACGGCGGTCTCGATGCTGCCGTAGCCGGTGACAACGACCACGTCCACGTCAGGCCGGAGGTGCTTCACGGCCTTCACCACTTCGACACCATCCATGTCCGGCATCTTGAGGTCGGTGAAGACGAAGTCGTAGTCGTTGCGCTGCACCAGGCCCAGGGCCTCGGGGCCGTGCTCCACGGTGTCGACGCTGAAGCCTTCCAGCACCAGGATGCGGCGGAAGGAGTCGAGCACCACGCCCTCGTCGTCCACAGCGAGGATGCGGGCCTTGGGATTCGGCACCTCGACCCGCTTCAGGCTCTTGGCCTCGTGGGTGAAGTCCAGCTTCACCGACGTGAGGAGCACCTTCTCCCGGGCCTCGCGCTCCTTGGCGTCGCGCATCTTGTGGAGGCTGGTGCGCACCAGGAAGTCGATGCCCACAAAGGCCACGAACATGAAAATGATCAGAATTGCGGCCATGAAGACCTCCTAGCTGAGGGTGGTAAGAGAGGGCTCTCCGCCCCGGGTATCGGCGGACAGGGGCAGGACTAGAGTAAAGCAAGTGCCCTTGCCTGGTTCACTTTGGACTGTCAGGGACCCGCCGTGGGCTTCGACGATGCCCCAGCTGACCGCGAGACCCAGGCCTGTGCCGTGGTTTCCCTTGGTGGTGAAGAAGGGTTCGAAGATGCGGGGCAGGTCCTCGGGGGCGATCCCCTTCCCGCTGTCCTCGAGGAGCACCTCGATGGTGTCCTCGGCTGCCGGCCGCGTGGTGGCGCGGATGGTGCCGCCCTCGGGGCCGATGGCATCTGCCGCGTTCAGGATGAGGTTCACCACCACCTGCTGGATCTGGTTCGCGTCCGCCATGACTTCGGGCAGGTCCGGCGACAGCTGCAGGGAGAGATCCACCTTGTTCATGCTCAGCTGCGTCATGACCACCGAGACGGACCGGCGGATGACCTCGTTCAGGTCGATGAGCTTCCGCGCCGGCGCCGTGGGCCGGGCAAAGTCCAGCAGGCCGCGGATGATCCCCCGGCAGCGGACGGTTTCCCGGACGATGACATCCAGGTCTTCGCAGGCCTCCGCATCCTGATCCAGGCGCTTGCGGAGCAGGGAGGCATAGCTGAGGACGCCCGTGAGCGGGTTGTTGATCTCGTGGGCCACCCCGGCGGCCAGGCGACCCACCGAGGCGAGCTTGTCCGCCTGGGCGAGCTGTCGCTGGGTGTCTGAGAGGTTCTTGGTCATCTCGTTGAACGACTTGGCCAGGTGGCCCAGCTCATGCCGTCCGAGGTAGGGAATGGAGGTGCTCAGGTCCCCGGCAGTGACCCGCTCGGTCCCGGCCACGAGGGCCGCCACCGGCCGCACCACCAGGCGGCGGTTGAGCCACCAGAGCATGAGGCTGCCCGCGAGGATCGCCAAAACGGCCGAGCCGAGGATGACGTTGCGGCTGCGGGCGATCTCCTGATCCACCTGGGTCAGGGAGACGTTCACATCGAGCACGCCCAGCAGGCGCTGCTTGGCGCTGTGGGCATGACAGGCGGCGGTGGAGCAGGAAGGCGAGTTGGGGATGGGGTTGATCACGCCCAGCAGCCTGGTGCCGTCAGGGGCGCGGAAGGTCCGGGCCCGGGCCTGGATGTCCAGGTGTTCCAGGGGCTTGCCCTCCGCATGGCAGACATAGCAGGCCTCCCCGCGGATATCGAGGCTGGTCCCGATCTCCTCGGCCGAGGAGGAGAACATGACGCGCCCTTCCTTGTTGAACACGCGGACCTTCTGGATGCCCTGCTCCGAGAGCCCCCCCACCGCCTGGATCTGGCGGTGCAGGTTGTCCCGGCGGTTTTCCATCATGTCGAAGTGGGTGGCGCTCTTGATGGTCTCGCTCAGCTGATCGGCGCTGCGGGTGCGCTCGGCCATGAGCTGGGCGGAGTGGGTCCGCAGCACCGCCACGGCCATGCCGCCGATCGCCAGCGCTGTCGCGAGGCCAGCGCCGAGGATCAGACGGGTACCGATGCGGCTGCGCATGGTTCAGGCTCCGGGTTTCGGATCCGGGCCGGCCCCGACGGGGCCTCCGGGGAAGATGCTGAAGTTCCGCACCGCGAAGGCGAAGACCGCCATGCCGGTGGCCACCAGGCCCACGGAGACGATGATCTCCATGGCCGAGGGAATGTAGCGGGTGCCGGAAGCGGCCTCCATGCCGGTGATGCTGACATTCAGCCGGTTCATGACGAAGCCGAGCACCGCCATGAAGGCGCCGCCCACCAGCCAGTTTGGATCCGAGCGCAGGCGGCGGAAGGACATCAGCGCCACGGGCAGGATCACGCCCAAGGTGAACTCCAGCAGGAACATCCGTCCCTCATAGCCAAACTCCAGGATGGAGCCGAAGGCGTGGTTCCGCTGAATGGCCTGGAGGCGCATGAGGCCGTAGATGCCCAGCGCGACGACCATGCCCCTGGCCAGCGGCTCGAGCAGGTCCATCTCCAGGTGGCGGTGGAAGGCGCGTTTGCTGAGGTAGGACTCCAGGACCACCATGCCGATGCCGGCGCCGATGGCCGAGATGTAGAACTGGACTGGCAGCATGGGCGAATACCAGAGGGGGTGCAGCTTGCTGGGCACGATCAGGTAGAGGGTGCCAAGGGAGGACTGGTGCAGGGTGGAGAGCATCACGCCCAGGATCACCAGGGGCGTGATGAGGCGGTGGATGAACCGCGCCGGGGCGTTGAACCCGAAGCGCTCCAGGACCACAGGTGCGAACTCCACGGCGAGCACCGTGGTGTAGAGCATCACGCACCAGGCCACCTCGAACATGACGGAGTGGGGATTCCAGTAGATGATGGCGTGCCAGATGCGCCAGGGCTGCCCGAGGTCCAGCAGCAGGGCCACGATCACGAAGGAGTAGCCCAGGAAGCCCGTAAGGATGGTCGGGCGGACGATGGGTTCGAACTTCTTGAGGTTGAAGAGGTGGACCACCGCCGTCAGCGTGAAGGCGCCAGCGGCCAGACCCACGCCGCAGAGCAGATCGAAGCCGATCCAGATGCCCCAGGGGAACTTGTCGCTGAGGTTGGTGACCGCGCCCAGACCCTTGGTGAATCGGATCACGGTGACCGTCAGGAAGGCCAGGAAGAGGATGCCGGCGACGAAGGTCCAGAAGCCCGGACGGAAGCGGCGGGAAGCGAGGGTGGCGGTATCAGTCATGACCGGTTCTCCCGTCCGTTGTCCTTGGCTTCCGCGTGGGCGACATCCTCGCGCCGCGCGGTGATCCAGTGGACGCCATAGAGCAGGACGCCCCACACCGCCACGAAGTCGGGGATGTTGGACAGCACCTGCCAGGTGCGCATGGCCGGCGGCTCGCCCGGCAGCTTGGTCTTCAGGCCCAGCTTATCGAAGGGCACGCTGGAGATCGCCATCACCGACGTGCCGCCCGCTTCCGTGAGGCCGTAGATGTGGTTGACGTATTCGCCGGGCTTCTGGCGGAGGCGGGTCCGGGCTTCCCAGACGAGGTCCTCCTTCTTGCCGAAGACCGTGGCCTCATAGGCGCAGGCTTCGGCACAGGCGGTCTGCTTGCCTTCCTTGAGGCGACCAGCGCAGAGGATGCACTTGCCGACGATGGGAACAGGCCGATCCCACTGGTACTTCGGGATCTCGAAGGGGCAGGCCATCATGCAGTAGCGGCAGCCCATGCAGCGCTCGGCATCATAGACCACGGGGCCTTCGGGGGTCTTGGTCAGGGCGGCCACAGGGCAGACCGAGGCGCAGGTGGGCACCTCGCAGTGCATGCACATGCGCCGGACGTTCAGCCCCTCCCGGGGCTGGACCGTCGTCCAGGTATACGCCGTGAGCACCTCCTCCACCGGCCCCGGGAGCTTGTTCTGCTCCTTACAGGCGGAGCTGCATGCGCCGCAACCAACGCAGCGTGTGGCATCAAAGAGAAGGCCCATACCCATGGGTTCTCCTGTCAATCAATCACCCTCGAGAGGAATTCCCGGGGTATTTGGCTGGTAGCATGCGCCCTGTATTCCGCATAGTCAACCCTTTGGTAGCAATTAAAAAATCACTCTGGCGCCACGATTAACGTAGGGCTCGCGCCGATTCAGAGCTCTCAAAGGATCACCAGGGAATTTGTCTTTCCCGGACGGCTCGACCAAGACGGCCCCCAGACTTTTTGCAATCGCCCTGTTTGCGGCAGTTCTTCATCCATCCGGGTCGGTCCTGGGGTTGGACCCACTGCCCCCTGAGGCAGCGCTGGCCTGATTATCTGGCCCGGGGAGTGGGAATTGATCACAACCACCCCGGCAAAGGAACCCTCTCGGCGCCCAGGACCTGGACAAAGAAAGCGCCCCGCCGAGGCGGGGCGCTTGACACTCTGGCAACTTTCAACCACCAGCCAAGAGCTGATAGCTGACAGCCGACAGCTCGTTAATACATGTCTTCCATGCCGCCCATGCCACCGGGGCCGCCAGGGCCAGCGGGGGACTTGGGCTCGGGGATCTCCGTGATGATGGCTTCAGTGGTCAGCATCATGGAGGCCACCGAGGCGGCATTGCGGAGGGCGGACTTGGTCACCTTGGCGGGATCGACCACACCGAAGGCCATCATGTCGCCGTAGACGTTGGTGGCGGCGTTGTAGCCGTGGTTGCCCGTGGACTCGCGGACGGTGTTGACCACCACGGAGCCTTCGACGCCGGCGTTGTTGGCGATCTGGCGGAGGGGCTCCTCCAGGGACCTGCGGACGATTTCCACGCCCGTGGCCTGGTCGCCGGTGACCTTCAGCTCGGCGAGCTTGAGCATGGCGCGGAGCAGCGCGACGCCGCCGCCGGCCACGATGCCGTCTTCGACAGCAGCCTTGGTGGCATGCATGGCGTCTTCCACGCGGGCCTTCTTCTCCTTGAGCTCGGTCTCAGAGGCCGCGCCCACCTTGATGACGGCGACGCCGCCCACAAGCTTGGCCAGACGCTCCTGGAGCTTTTCCTTGTCGTAGTCGCTGGTGGAGGTCTCCACCTGGGCGCGGATCTGCTTGACGCGGCCCTGGATGGCTTCCGTGCTACCGGCGCCCTCGACGATGGTGGTGGTCTCCTTGTCGATGACGATCTTCTTGGCGCTGCCGAGGTCGGCCAGGGTGAGGTTCTCGAGCTTGAGGCCCAGATCCTCGCTGATGGCCTTGCCGCCGGTCAGGACAGCGATGTCCTCGAGCATGGCCTTCCGGCGGTCACCGAAGCCGGGCGCCTTGACGGCGGCCACGTTCAGGGTGCCGCGGATCTTGTTGACCACGAGGGTGGCCAGCGCTTCACCATCCACGTCCTCGGCGATGATCAGCAGGGGGCGGCGGCTGTTGACGACCTGCTCCAGGAGGGGCAGGAGGTCGCGCATGTTCGAGACCTTCTTCTCGTAGGCGAGGATGTAGGGGTTCTCGAGCTCGACCTTCATCTGGTCGGGGTTGGTCACGAAGTAGGGGCTGAGGTAGCCACGGTCGAACTGCATGCCCTCGACCACGTTCAGCTCGGTCTCGCGGCCCTTGGCCTCCTCGACGGTGATGACGCCGTCCTTGCCGACCTTGGCCATGGCCTCGGCGATGATGCGGCCGATCTCTTCGTCCCCGTTGGCGGAGATGGTGCCGACCTGGGCGATGGCGTTGCCCTCGACAGGCTTCTTGATCTCGTCGATGGCCTTGACGACTGTCTCAACGGCGAGGTCGATGCCCTTCTTGATCTCCATGGTGTTGGCGCCGCTCACGACGGCCTTGATGCCCTCGCGGTAGATGGCGCGGGCCAGCACGGTGGCGGTGGTGGTGCCGTCACCGGCAATGTCGGAGGTCTTGGAGGCCACTTCGCGCACCAGCTGGGCGCCCATGTTCTCGTGACGGTCCTTGAGCTCGATCTCCTTGGCGACGGTGACGCCGTCCTTGGTCATGAGGGGAGAGCCGAACTTCTTTTCGATGAGGACGTTGCGACCCTTGGGGCCGAGGGTGACCTGCACCGCGTCGGCGAGCTTGTTCACGCCGCGCAGAATGGCCTGGCGGGCGTCTTCGGCATAGATGATGGACTTGGCCATGTGTGTCTCCTAGATGTCAGAAAAGGGATTAACCACGAAGACCACGAAGACCACGAAGGCTCACGAAAAGGTGTTTCTTCGTGGTCTTCCCGTCTTCGCGGTGAATGTTTTAGGCCATGATCGCCAGGATCTCGTCCTCGCGGACGATGACGTGGTCGATGCCGTCGATCTTCACTTCCGTGCCGCTGTACTTGCCGATCAGCACCTTCTGGCCGGCCTTGACGGACATGGGATTGCGAGTGCCGTTCTCGTTGATCTTGCCCTCGCCGACAGCCACCACTTCAGCCTCCATGGGCTTCTCTTTGGCGGTGTCGGGGATGATGATGCCGCCCTTGACGGTTTCGGCGGGGTCGACGCGCTTCAGCACAACGCGGTCGGAAAGGGGCTGGATGGCCATGGAACCTCCTGAGGTTGAAGAAATGGGGACGGGTGGAGCTGTTAGCACTCACCAACAGTGAGTGCTAATTCTGGCATCCCAGGAGAAGAGGGTCAAGGGCAATTTCCCGAAGATCTCCAACATCTTAGTTTTTTGAATCATATTTTCTTCTTATTAGCCATAATGTCCTAAAGAACCGCGGCATGGCCGAGAGGGTGTAGCCTCAAATCATGGAAACACTGGCAACCCTCCGCGACCTCCAAGCCACTCTGAGAGATCTGGGCACCATCCAGCGCGAGTTGTCAGCCCTTCCGCCCGATCTGGCCGTCCTGGATGGCAGGGTCAAGACCGCCACCAAGTTCATCGCCGAGAAGACCAAGGCGCTGGAAACGGCCCGGCTTCAGATCGAGTCCAAAACAAAGGACCTGACCCTTGCCCAGAAGGAAGAGGATCGGGCCCGCGAGGCCGTGAAGGCCACGAGCCAGAAGGTCCACTACGCCTCCGCCATCCGCGAGCTGGACGAGAAGGAGCGCGTCAAGGCCAACATCGCCCGCCCCCTCAAGGCCCTGGAGGCCACGGTGCAGGTCCTCGAGAAGGCCCTGGCCGGGCTGGAAGCCGAGCGGTCCGCCGCCCAGACCCAGTTCGACGAGCTTCATGCCATCTTCCTGGACGAGCACGCCAACCAGGTGGAAGGCCGGAAGCTGCTGCAGACCAGGCAGGCCAAGCTGGAAGCAAAGCTGCCGCCCCTCGACGTCGCCCGCTTCCACCGCATGGCCGCTGCCCGGCAGGGCCGGGTGGTCGTCCCCGTGGAGGGCGGCGCCTGCACCGGCTGCCGGGTCAAGCTGCGCGGCCCGCTCATGGCGGAGCTGAAGGAGGGCAAGACCCTCGTCGCCTGCGAGTCCTGCCAGCGGACCCTCTTCCTGCCGTGAGCCTGCAGGACCGGATTACCACGCTGCAGAACCGCATCCTGCGGGCCTGTGAGCTTGCCGGTCGCGAGCCGGTCACGGTCGAGCTGCTGCCGGTCTCCAAGCGGCAGCCCCTGGCGCTCATCCGCGAGGCCGCCAGCCTGGGCTTTCCACGCTTCGGCGAGAACTACGTCCAGGAAGGGGTTGAGAAGGCTCTGGCCGCTCCGGACCTCGCCTTTGTGCTGCTGGGCCCCCTGCAGCGCAACAAGGCCAAGCCCGCCCTCCAGCACTTCCGCGAGATCCAGAGCCTCGACCGGCCGGACCTCGCTGAGCGCCTCCGCCGCCTGGCTGCCGAGCTCGAGGTGACCTGCCCGGTCTGGATTCAGGTGGACCTCTGGGACGAGGCCACCAAGCTGGGCGGCTGCGGCGAGGCCGATCTCCCCGCCCTGTTCGAAGCCCTGGGGGGCGATCCCCGGCTGCCGCTCAAGGGCCTCATGGCCATCCCGCCGCCCGACGAGGGCGCCGCCTTCGGCCAGCTGGCAGACCTGCGGGAGCGCCTGCAACAGGACCTGGGCCAGTCCCTGCGCCTGAGCATGGGCATGAGCGGCGACCTCGAGGCGGCCATCGCCGCGGGCTCGGACCAGATCCGCATCGGCACGGCCTTCTTCGGCGAGCGCCGGACCTGACTCTGGTGTTGGAGGGGCGACGGGCTTAGCCTGCAGCCAGCGGGTTGGGAAGATTCCCTGAAAGGAAGATCGTCCTCGGGGCATCTCCAGGCAGCGGACCCGGTTTCCCATCGGGCTTGCGGCTCCCCCCTTCCCGTCCCACCCCACCGGAGGCACCATGCGCCCCACCCTGCTCCTCGCCACCCTCCCCACGCTCCTGCTCGCCCAGGAGACAGCCACCACCCTGAAGGACCAGAAGGCCCTGGCGGTGACCATCTACAACGACAACCTGGCTCTGGTGAAGGACACCCGGGAGGTGCGCCTGCCGAAGGGGACGGCGAGGCTGGCCTTCCAGGAGGTCTCCGCCCAGATCCGGCCTGAGACCGCCTCCCTGCGCAACCTCACGGCGCCCCGGGACTTCTGGGTGGCCGAGCAGAACTTCGACTTCGACCTGCTGACGCCCCAGAAGCTGCTGGAGAAGTACGTGGGCGAGCAGGTGACGGTGGTGCGGAGCCTCCCGGCGGCCGACGGTTCCGGTGCGAAGGAGGTCCGCGAGGAAGCCACCGTGCTGGCCACCAACGCCGGCACCGTCCTGCAATTCGCGGACCGCATCGAGACCAGCTTCCCGGGGCGCATCATCTTCCCCAAGGTACCCGGCAACCTGCGGGCCCGCCCCACCCTGGTCATCAGCCTCCACAGCAGCGCCGAGAAGGCCCAGCAGCTGGAGCTGAGCTACCTCACGGGCGGCCTGTCCTGGCGTGCGGACTATGTGGCGAACCTGGCGCCCGACGAGAAGACCCTGGACCTCAGCGGCTGGGTGACCCTCACCAACCAGAGCGGCGCCGCCTACCCCAACGCCACCCTGCAGCTGGTGGCGGGCGATGTGAACCGGGCCCGGCAGCGCCCCGAGCGGATCCTGGCGAAGGCGGACATGGCCATGAGCATGGCCGGTGCGGCGCCGAGGATGGCCGAGGAGAGCCTGTTCGAGTATCACCTCTACACCCTGGACCGACCCACCACCCTGGCCGTGAACCAGACCAAGCAGGTGGCCCTGCTCACCGCCAGCTCGGTGCCCGTGCGCAAGGACTACCTGCTCCAGGGCCAGAACTACTACTACTCCGGCAGCTACGGCGACCTGGGCGAGAAGCAGAAGGTCGGCGTCTTCCTCGAGTTCGACAACAAGGAGTCGAGCCGGCTGGGCATGCCCCTGCCCAAGGGCATCCTGCGGGTCTACAAGCGCGACAGCGAAGGTCGCGCCCAGTTCGTGGGCGAAGACAGCCTGGACCACACCCCCAAGAACGAGCTGGTCCGCCTGAAGCTGGGCGACGCCTTCGATGTCACCGCCCGGCGCAAGCAGACCGACTACAAGAGCCTCGGCCGCCAGGGCAAGTTCGGCTCCGTGCACGAGTCCGCCTTCCAGGTGGAGCTGAAGAACGCCAAGAAGGAGGCGGTCACCGTGAGCCTGCTGGAGCCCCTGCCCGGCGACTGGGAGGTGCTCCAGGAGAGCCACCCCCACACCAAGGAGGCCGCCGGCACCGCGAAGTTCCATGTCACCGTGCCCGCCGAAGGCAGCGCCACCCTGACCTACCGCGTCCGCGTGCGGTGGTAGCAGCGGGTCTCCGTCCGATCCGCGCAACTGATCCATACTGGGGCCATGCCCCTGCCCGCCCGCTTCCTCGCCCGTCTGCGGCGCCTGCCGCTGCGGCTGCGCGGGCGCCTGACGGGCGGCACCGAGGGGCAGCACCCCTCCCGGTTCAAGGGCGCGGGCCTCACCTTCGTGGAGAACCGCCCCTACGAGCCCGGGGATGATCCGCGCTACATCAACTGGCCCCTGACCGCTCGCACGGGCGAGCCCATCATGAAGCGCTTCGAGAGCAGCCGCGACCTGGTGCTCTGGCTGGTGGTGGATCCCTCGCCGTCGATGTTCCTGGGCGATCCGGTCTCGCCGCTGCGCTGGGCCCTGGAGCTGTGCGGCGCGGCCTTCGCCACCCTGCAGGCCAGCGGCGACCGGCTGGGCCTGGTGGTGCCCGGCGATGGCCGCACCCCGGCCCTGCGCATCGCCCCCAAGCGGGGCCGCATCCACGGCCTGCGCATCCTGGAGCTGCTGGCCGAGCGGGGGCCCTACATCCCCACGGAGGCGGCCTGGCGCGAGGCCCTGGGGCACTGGGGCCAGCACGGCCGGGGCCACCGCCTCTGGCTCTTCAGCAATGGCGCCGGGCTGCAGGGCCTGGCCCCGCTGCTCAAGCCTCTGGCCACCCGCCACCGGGTGGTGTGGTTCCAACCAGATGACCCTGATACCCACGGAGCCATGACCTGGCCCGACCCCGGCTTCAGCGGCGCCGTGGAGCATCAGCGCTGGGAGGTGCAGGCAGATCCCGTGGTGAAGCTGAACGCGTGGCTGCGGGCGGGGGGCGCATGAGGGGTCGGGTGGATTCCGACGGGCGGCCGTTCTCGCTTGGATTCCGCTCGCGGAATCCGAGTGTTGAAAAGATGGGGCTGGTGCTGGTTGCTGGGATGTCGTTGAGCGCGACGCCGGTCTGGAAGGCTCCGGCGGCGCTCAAGCTGGGTGAGCTGCAGGTGCTGGAGCTGGCTGAAGCCGATCCCTTGAAGCCCGCCCTGCCGCGCCCCACGGTGGAGGACCGCCTGGGGCCGCTGCGTCTGCGAAGCATGGAGCCCCTGCCCGACGGGCGCGGCTGGCGCTTCCAGGTGCAGGCGCTCAGCCCTGGCCTCGCGGTGATCCCGGCCCTGGACCTCGGCAACGGCCAGCGTGCCCCGGAGCTGCGTCTGCCGGTGCCGCGCAGCATCCCCTACGGCGGCCCCTGGGTGGGCTTCGGCGGGGGCAACGAGGACCAGCTGCCGGCGATCCCCTTCCCTTGGGCCTGGGCCAGCCTGCTGCTGCTGCCCCCCCTGGGCCTGCTTGGCTGGGTCGGACAGCGCTGGCGCCAGGGCTCGGGCGCGCGGCAACTGCACCAAGCCGTTCGGGTGTTTCGCCACCAGTGGCCCCCCGCGAACCGCGATCGGGTCACCCTGGACGCGGCCCACGGCCAGGGCCGGGACCTGCTGGCCGCGCGCTTCGGCGAGGCCGCCCGGGCCTGGGGGACCGCCGAGTTCCAGGCGCAGCAGCTCGCCGTCTGGGAGCAGTGGTCCCGCAGCCTGGACGCCGCCCGCTTCGGCCAGGCGGAGCCGCCCTTTCCCTCTTCGGAGGAGCTGATCGCCGCCCTCCGTGAGGATCGACCGCGCGGGAAGGGTGGCCGGTGATCGCCCTGCGCCATCCCCTGCTGCTGCTGGCGGCGGTGCCCCTGCTGATCTGGGCCTGGCGGGTGGTCTACCGCTGGGGCATCCCCGCCTCGCGGCCCTCCAGCCGCCTGGCCCGGTACACCTCCCACTGGCTGCCGGTGCTGCTGGCCCTGGCCCTGGGCCTCGCCGGCGCCGGTCCCGAGTGGCGCACCCCCCTGCGGGGCAGCGCCCCCGTGGTGGACTTCGCCGTGGTGCTGGACGGCAGCAGCAGCATGAAGATCCTGGACCGGCCCGACGAGGACCGCTGGCACGCGGCCCGGCGCCTGCTGGCCCAGTTCGTCCTGCGCCGTCCGGACGACCGCTTCGCCCTCATCCTGTTCAGCGCGCACCCGGTCACCTTGAGCCCGCTCACCAACGACCACCTGCGGCTGCTCCGGATGCTGGCCCGCCTCGACCTGGATAGCCGCGATGACGGCACTGCCATCGGCTCGGCGCTGATGACCGCCGTGCGGCGCCTGGAGGACAGTCCCGCCCGCAGCCGCGTGATCCTGCTCATCACGGACGGCGTCCAGAACCGGGGCCGGGTCACGCCCCTGGAAGCCGCCGAGGAGGCCCGCCGCAACGGCATCCGCATCCACGCCGTGGCGCTGGGCGCTGGCGGCGAGAGCCTCGTGCCCCTCGAGGGCGGCGGCTTCGCGCGGCTGCATGTGGAAGTGGACCACGCCACGCTGAAGGAGGTCGCCGGCCTCACCGGCGGCGAGGCCTTCAGCGCCGAGGATCCCGGGGGCCTCGCTCGCAGCCTCGCCGCCGTGGATCAGCTGGAGAAGACCCTCCTGCCCGTGGACCCGCCCACGGAAGGCCAGCCCCTGGCCGGCTGGTGCCTGCTGGCCGCGGCCCTGCTGGCCCTGCCCCTGTCCGCCGACCTCGCCTTCAAGCGCGGCCGCCGCCGACCCGCCTGGGTGGAGGGCGCATGACCCTGCCCTTCTCCCATCCTTGGGTGCTGCTGCCCGCGGCTGCGCTGATCCTGGTCATCCTGGGCCTGGCCCTGCGCGCCCACCTGCGGCCCGGCCTGGGCGTCCAGGTGGTGGGTCAGCGGCCCCTCTGGCAGGGCCTGGGTCTCGCACTCCTCGCGGCGGGCCTCGGCCTCGGCCTGGCAGAACCCCGCTGGGGTCTGCCGGAGTTCCCCCGGCTCACGGTGCACGTGGTGCTGGATGCCAGCCGCTCCATGGCGGTGACCGATGTGGACGGTCGCAGCCGCTGGGATGCCGCGGTGGCGGCCCTGGACCGCCTCTGGTCCCGCCCCGAGTCCGGCCTGCGCTGGAGCCTCGACCTGCTCACCGGGGACGCCATCCCGGTGCTGCCCCCCGGGGAGGACCGCACCCTGCTGCGGGAGGCCCTGCGGGTGGTGACCCCCGGCGCCGTGGGCTCGCCCGGCACCAGCCTGGGCCGGGGCCTGCCCCAGGTGGCGGCCCAGGTGGACCGCGACGCGCCAGCGGTGCTGCTGCTGCTCAGCGATGGCGAAGAGACCTGGGAGGATCCCGAAGCGGCCCTCCAGCGGGCCGTGGAGCCCCTCAAGCAGGCCCGGCTGCCGGTCTATGTAGTGGCCTTCGGGGATGGGCACTCCCACGCCGTGCCGCCCCGGGCCGGGGCCGAGGCCTCAAGCCAGGACCCGGCCGTCAGCATCGCGCACCCGGACTTCCTGGCGCGCCTCGCCCAGGCCACGGGCGGCCAGGTGTTCAAGAACGGGGAAGCCGCCGCCGCGGGGCTCCTGGCCCTGGCCGCCGGCCACGCCCCCCTGCCCGCCCGGCGCAGCCTCCAGCCAGCCCACCCGGAGGTCGGGGCCTGGCTGGCCCTGGCGGGGTTGGCGCTGTGGCTGACCTTCGCAGGCAAGCCCATGGCCCGGTGGCGGCCCATCCTGCTCTTCGTGCTGGCCTGCGCGGCCCCGGGGCTGCGGGCCCAGGATCGCGGCCTCCCGGCCTGGACCCCGCCCGGCGTCCGGGCCTGGCTGGCCCAGCGGGCCATCGAGGGCGGGGACCTGCCCGGCGCCCGCCGCTGGCGGCCGGCGGATGCCCGGCCCAGCCACCTCCTGCTGGCCGCGCAGATCGACCTGCGCACGGGCTTCCCCGAGGATGCCCTCAAGGCCCTGAGCCCGCTGGTCGGTCAGGGTAGCCCTCGGCCGCTGCCCGTCTGGCGCGCTCCCGCGCTGCTGCTGGCCGCCCGGGCCCACCTCGAGGCCCGGCGCCCCGAAGAGGCCCGGCTGCTGCTGGAGCGCCTGTTGCTGGAGCAGCCGGGCCAGCCCGAGGCCATCCATGACCTGCAGACCCTGGTCCAGGACGCCACCCCGCCCCCCCCTCCGAATCCCAAGAAGCCCCCCCCGCCGCCGCCGCCGCGCCCCAGCATGGGCGCCCAGCAGGATGAGCTCGAAGGCCTCAAACAGCGCCTGCCCAAGCCCCCGAAGACTTCGGGCGGCGTGAAGGATGTGTGAGAGAGCTTTCAGCTTTCAGCTGTCGGCTGTCGGCTATCGGCCAAGAAGGACCCGGCGCGCTCGGTGGCTGGGCCGATAGCCATTGAATAACAGGACGGCGCCCCGCGGGGCGCCGAACCAAACGGCTGAGAGCTGACAGCTGACAGCTAAACGCTACTGCTTCAACCACCCCGCGAACTCGGCGCCGCTGCGGAAGGCACCCACCTGGCGGCGGACTTCCTTGCCCTCGGCATCGAGGATGATCATGGTCGGGTAGGCGTTCAGCCGGAACTGCTCGGCCAGCTTGGTGCCTTCGGGCACCGGGGTGCGATCCCGCTTCTCCACCAGGGCGGAGTAGGGCACGTACTTGGCCAGGGCCGCCTGGGCCTCGGGCGTGGGGAAGACATTCTTCTGGAGGTACAGGCAGGGACCGCACCACTCGGTCCAGAGGTCCATGAAGATGAGCTTCTTCTCGGCCTTGGCCCGCTTCAGCGCGGACGAGTAGTCATGCTCCCACTTCACCGCGCCCTGGGCGGACAGCGAGGCGGCGACGAGCAACAGAGAGGCGAGGATCTTCATGCAGAGGCTCCGGAGATGCGGACAGGCCGCAGGGAGTTGGATGGGGCCGGGGGGCGTTTCGTTCCAACTTTCAGGATACCCGAGGGGACTAATCCCCGACCCCCCCGACCCGTATTCCCATTCGACCCGGCCAGTGCCGCAGCCCTTTCCCAACCAGGAGTTCCCATGCGCGCCATCCTGCTTCCCCTGGCCCTGGTGGCCACCCTCAGCTTCCCCCTGGCTGCCCAGACCGCCAAGTTCATCAAGGTCGACATCGTCTCCAAGACCATGCTGCAGCACGCCAAGCAGAAGGGCGTGGACGGCCCCACCGAGGTCCACATCCGCATGCCCATCAGCCTGGCCAGCGGGGTGCTGGACATGGCCGGCGACGGCGAGATCAAGGTCCATGGCAAGACCCGCAAGGGCCTGAAGCCCGACCAGCTCCAGAAGCTGCTCGCCGACTCGAAGCCGGGCGATCTGCTGCTGGAAATCACCACGGACAAGGGCGATCACATCCGCGTCACCGTCGAGTAGCCGGGAGCCCCGTCCGTGCACCCCGAGCCCCGCACCCGCGGGGCTTTTTTTGGCTTCTTCCGAGATTTCTGGGAATGGCAACAACTCTCGCAGAGGATGCGGAGGGGGCTGAGGTGCGCAGAGAACAGCTGGTAACTCGAAGGCCTCAGCGCCCCTCCGCTCCCCTCGTCTTTTCTCTGCGAGAGTTGTTTTCTTTTCCGTCTAAGACAGCCCCAGGGCCAGGGCATCGGGGCAGGCTGCTATGATCCCCTTCATCCGCTGTTATCCCTGTTTCAGTGCGTTTTTCCGGTGGTTCGTCCAGGACTCCAGCACGCAGAGAAATGCGGAATGGGCGCGCGACCGAGGACACCATGGAATCCACCACTGAGCTCCGCGTGCGCTATGCCGAGACCGATGCCATGGGCATCGTGCACCACGCCACCTACCCGGTCTGGATGGAGCTGGGCCGCAGCGACTTCCTGCGCCAGCTGGGGCAGAGCTACGCCGAGTGGGAAGCCCGCGGCGTGCGCCTGGTGGTCAACGAGATCCGCGTGCGCTTCCGGTCCCCGGCCCGCTATGACGAGCTGGTGCAGGTGCACACCTGGCTGAAGGAGACCGGGCGGCGGCGCGTGGTGTTCGCCTACCGCATCGAGCGGGCCGGCACCCTGCTGGCCGAAGGCGAGAGCATCCACCTGGTGGCCGGCACCGACAACCGCGCCCGGGTTCTGCCCGACGACCTGCTGGCCCTGGTTCAGGGCGCCTGACGGGCGCTCATGCAGGTGGAGATCAGGGCGCCCAGGGCGTCCATGACCCGGCGGCGGCTCTCGCTGAAGGCATCTGTGTGGAAGCTCTGGAAGCTCACCAGCCCCGCGGGGCGTGGACCCCAGCCCAGCGGCACCCCGTACCAGGAGTGGGGAATGAGGCCCGTGGCCTCCTCCGCGGCGGTCAGGAGGCTCCCGGCGGCCCGCCCGGCCTCCAGCGTCCGGATGTAGATGGGCTGGCGACCCGCAAGCACCTTCTCCGAAAGGCCACGGCCTTCGGACAGGCGCCGGGGGGGGTGGCTGCGGGTCCGGCCCCCTTCCTGATAGAGCACGAAGCGCAGCTCGTCCTGGTCCCAGTCCGCCAGCGCCACATAGAAGCAGGCCAGCTCCATGGGCTTGAAGCAGAGGTCCAGCAGGGTCTGGGCCAGCACCTCGGGATCCTCTCCCGGGCGCAGGCACGCCAGGGCGCCCAGCAGCAGGTCCCGGTCCTGGTCCAGGTGCCGCACCAGCTCCTGGAGGTCCTCCACCTGAGCCCTTACCTCCCGGGTTTCCAGTTCCATCCGCTGCAGGCGCTCATCGCGCTCTGCCAGGGCTGGATCCTGCTTGTTTTGGGTGAAGAGGCCCATGAGGCACCGGAGGGCTTTGGAAAGCGGGGGAAAAGGTGGTTTCCTAGAACCATGACGAAGAGCCGACGAGTCCTCTCCCTGTTCAACACCCTGACGCGGCGGGTCGAGCCCGTGCTCCCGGTGAAGGAGGGTTACATATCCTTCTACACCTGTGGACCCACTGTCTACAACTATGCCCACATAGGAAATTTACGAACTTTTCTTTTCCAAGACCTCTTAAAACGAGTGTTCCGGGCCGCGGCCTACACCGTCACCCACTGCATGAACATCACCGACGTGGAGGACAAGATCATCCGCGACTCCCAGGGCGGACTGCCCGCGGATGCCACCAACGAGGCCCGGCATGAGGCCATGCGGGCCCTCACCGAGCGCTTCACAGCCATCTTCCTGGAGGACCTGGAGACCCTGCGGATCCAGAAGGCGGACCACCTGCCCAAGGCCACGGAATACATCCCCGGCATGATCCGGCTGGTGCAGGAGCTGGAGACCAAGCACCTCGCCTACGAGCGGGACGGCAGCGTCTACTACCGCATCTCGGGCCTGCCCGCCTATGGCTGCCTGGCCCACCTGGACCGGGAGGGCATGCAGGCCGGCGCCTCTGTGGACGCGGACGAATACGAGCGGGATTCGGTCACCGACTTCGTGCTGTGGAAGGCCGCCAAGCCCGGCGAGCCCTGGTGGGACAGCCCCTGGGGACCCGGCCGCCCCGGCTGGCACATCGAGTGCTCAGCCATGGGCATGGAGCTGCTGGGGGACCGCGTGGACATCCACAGCGGGGGCGTGGACCTGATCTTCCCCCACCACGAGAACGAGATCGCCCAGAGCGACGGCTGCCTCGGCCACCGCTGGGTGAACCACTGGGTGCACGGCGAGTTCCTCATGGTGGAAGGCCAGAAGATGGCCAAGAGCGCCGGCAACTTCTTCACCCTGCGCGACCTCGTGGAGAAGGGCGTGGATCCCCTGGCCCTGCGCTACACCATCCAGAGCAACCACTACCGCAAGGTGCTGAACTTCAGCTTCGAGGGCCTGCGGGCCGCGGAGAACTCCCTCAAGCGCATCCGCGTCTTCCGCAAGCGCATGGAGGGCGAGGGCCAGCCCGGGTCTGGCCCCTGGAAGGAGGGCCTGGAGCCGCTGACCCGGCTGGAGCAGGCGCGGAACGCTTTCTGGAACGCCCTGGCGGACGACCTGAACACCCCCGAGGCGCTGGCGGAGCTCTTCACCCTGATCAGTGACCTCAACGCCCAGGATGACCACGTGGCCCTCACCCGCGAAGAGCGGGACGCCGTCCTGGCCTTCCTGGACGAGGCCGACGCCATCTTCGCCGCCTGGCCCCACGAGGCCGAGGCCACCCTCGACGCCGAAGTCGAAGCCCTCATCGAGGCCCGCCGCGCCGCCAAGGCCGCCAAGAACTGGCCCGAAGCCGACCGCGTGAGAGACCGCCTCAAAGAGCTGGGCATCGTCCTCGAAGACCGCAAAGACGGGACGACCGGGTGGCGGCGGGGCTGAGGCCGGGGCAACCTACCGCACAGAGCTTGATCTTTCCCTTATCCCCTTCATCCCCTGCATCCCCGTTTGAAAAGCATTTTTGACACCACAAAAAACACAAAGGGCACAAAGAAGAACAGTCTCGTTTCTCCTGGAAGGCCCTGCTGTGAAGCCCCTGACCCTTGCTGCTGTGGTGGGAATTCTCCTGGCGGCGGCGCTCTACACCACCGCCGCCTTCGCGGAGCGCCGCGCCCGGATCCTGAAAGTCAGCCACCTGACGCTGTTCTGGGCTGGCTTCGGGGTGGATGTGTTCGCCACCACCCTCATGACCCTCATCTCCGGGGGCTTCAGCCTCAACCTCCACGGCGTGCTGGGCGTCGGCGCCATCCTCGTCATGCTGGCGCACTCCAGCTGGGCCACCGTGGTGCTGGTCCGCAAGCAGGCGAACCTCCTGCGCCAGTTCCACACCTTCAGCCTGGCCGTCTGGGCCCTGTGGATGGTCACCCTCGTGACCGGCTTCGCCCTGGCCCTGCCCCGCGTCATCGCCCGGAGCAAAGCCAAACAGCAGACAGGAATCCTTATCCTCTCCAATGGATGACAGAGCCTCTTACTCGCTTTGAGTCAGAGGGATGGACGAGCCGCGAAAACATCTCGGCGAACCAGATCGGCCCTTCTCCGCTTTCCTCTGCTCCTTCGCCTGCCTCCGCTTACACCCTTCCTTTTCTCAATTCCCCAACAAAGCGCCCGGTTCAGCGAACGGCAAGCATCTCCAGGAGGGCTTCACTCACGACGCTCGGTGCCAGCTCTTCGAGGCACTGCCTTCGCTGGCAGGCGCGTTCGCGGCAGGGGGAGCAGGCGATACCGGTGCGGAGGACGCGGCCAGCGCCCTGGGGGAGGCCCGCCACGACGGGGTCGCTGGAGCCGTAGAGGCCCAGGGCGGGGACGCCGAGGACCACGGCCAGGTGCAGGAGGCCGGTGTCCGGGGCCACGACGGCCTGGGCCTGGCGCAGGGCGGCGGCCAGCTGCCAGAAGCTGAGGCGCGGCAGGGCCTCGACGCCGCTGGCCTCCGGCAGCCAGGCGCGCAGGTCCTCTTCTTCGGGGCCTAGGCTCCAGCGCAGCTCGCAGCGGTCCTTGAGTCGCGCGGCCAGGCTGAGGCAGTGCCGCAGGGGCCAGCGCTTGATGGCGCCCCGGCGGGAGGCGCCGGGCACCAGCACGACCTTGGGCCGGGTTCCCTCCGACCAGATGGCGCCGGGGTCCGGCAGTGGCACCTCTTTCAGCGCCGGGTGGAAGCGGCCGAGGCCCTCGACGCCCCGGCTGCGGCCGAAGGCTTCCGCCAAGACCAGGGCCTGGTCGTAGCGGGTCTGGTGCCGGAAGGGCAGCGGGTGGGTCTGCAGCTTGCCTGCGAACTCCTTGGTGACCCCGTCGCCCCAGCGCTCGGGCAGGGCCGCCAGGCTGGGAATCAGGGCGGCCTTGAGGATGCCGTGGAAGTCCAGGCTCAGCTCCGCGTCCCGCACCAGCGCCGCCACGCGGTTCAGCTCGGTCCAGGCCATCAGGGGGTTGGACAGGCGCTTGCGCCGCACCAGCACCGGCTCCAGCCAGGGCAGCGGCTCCAGCAGGAAGGCATGGCGGTCCTCCACCACCGCCCGGAAGCGGGCCTCGGGAAAGGCCGCCCGTAGGTTTGCCCAGGCCGGCAGCACCCGGAGGATGTCGCCAAGGGCCGAGAGGCGGAGCAGGAGCAGATCCATGCCTCCATGCTACCCGTGGGTTTGGGTAGGCTAGGGGCATGAAACCCTTCGCCAAGGACCAGTCGAAGAATCCGCCCCCCACCAACTGGCTGGATCGACTGCTGCGCCGCTTCTCCCGGGCGGCCTACGGCGTGGCGGTGCTGCTCATGTACACCCTGGCCTCCACGGCCCTGGGCCTGGCGGTGGCCCCGGCCCTCTGGTTCTGGACCCGCGTGCACGCCTGGGCCCTCCCCCTGCCGGGCGTCCTCTCGTGGATTGTCGCCGGCTTTGCGCTGGCCCTCAGCTTCTTCATCTTCGGCCTGGTCCTGCTGGTGGTGGTGCCGCTCTACAACTGGGTGCTGCCGACCCGCGTGACCCCCTTCAAGGGCGGCTACTACACCCTGGCCGCCCTGCCCTGGTTCCTGCACAACGGGCTCTTCTACCTGGTGCGCTTCACCTTCCTGCCCTTCGTGACCCTGACCCCCTTCGGCATCTGGTTCCTCAAGGCCATGGGCATGAAGATCGGCCGCCACGCCTTCATCAACACCGAATACATCAGCGATCCCCAGCTCATCACCGTCGGCGAGGACGCGGCCCTGGGCGGCAGCGTGCGCATCTTCGCCCACTACGGCGGCGGCGGCAGCTTCGTCATCGCCCCGGTCACCATCGGCGACCGGGCCACCCTGGGCCTGGGCTGCTGCGTCATGGGCGATGTGGTGGTGGGCGACGACGCCACCATCCTGCCCCAGAGCGTGCTGCTGCCGGGCAGCCGGGTGGGGGCGGGGGAGACCTGGGGCGGCGTCCCCGCGCGGAGGATCGAGCGCCACGAGATGGACCACATCAAGGCCGAGATCCGGGGGCTGTCCGAAACCACGGGGTGACGCCGCCTACGGTCTCTGATGCTCGCCACTCGCCGGGCGGCGTCCCCGCGCGGAGGATTGAGCGCCACGAGATGGATCACATCAAGGCCGAGATCCGGGGACTGTCCGAAACCACCGGCTAGGCAGGGGCTCTGCAGGATCACTAGTCAATCCCGGCCGATCCCGGGACAATGGACGTTTCTCCCTGGGGCCATCCCCTTTCCTTTGCGGTTGATGCCATGCGCCTACCTGCCTTCCTGACCTTCCCGCTCCTCTCGGTGGCCCTGCTGGCCCAGGCGCCGACGCCCTCGCTGGGCGACCGGGTGAAGACCGAGCGGCCCGTGGTCGAGAAGCTGCTGGCCAGCTTCGACTACCCCGAGGCCAAGACCCGGGCCGAGGCCCTGCTGCCCGCCACCCGCCCGGCCTTCAACAAGACGGACAACACCACCCTGATCCAGAGCTGCTCGACCTTCCTGGACTCGGCCGAGGCCTACCGCCTGGCCACGGAAGCCGCGGACTCGGCTGGAGCCTGGGAGAAGGCCCTCGAGTACGCCAAGGCCGCCCAGGGTCTGGCTGCCGAGTGCTATGCGGGCCTGAAGGATCCCTTCGCCAACATGGTCGCCTACTACAACCAGGCGGGTGTCCGGGCCAAGCAGGTGCTGGACGAGAACGACGCCCGCATCAAGGAGCTGAAAGCCAAGACCAACCTCGATCCCGGCGAGCGCCAGGAGCTGGACCTGGCCCTCAGCGTGGAGAAGGAGCTCGTGGACAGCGCCAAGTGGGTGAAGTTCTTCCAGACCTACTTGGACGTCAGCAAGCGCGAGAGCGTGGCCTACGACCCCCTGGTCAAGGTCATGCAGGAGAAGCTCAAGGGCGAAGCCGATCAGGTGGCCGAGTACAAGGCCGGCAACGGCGATGTGCTCAAGTGGGTGGAAGCGGTCATCTCACCCCCCGCCTACCTGGAAGCCCAGGGCGACAAGGCGGGCCGGGCCCGTTGGCTCTACCGGCTGGCCGTGCTCGACCCCGAGAGCAAGAAGGTCCAGCACCAGCTCGACATCCTGCACGGCAGGGCCGTGGCCGCCCCGGCCAAGCCCGCCAAGAAGGGCAAGAAGGGCTGAGAAGGTTGTAACCTCAGGGCATGGCCCGACGCTCCGCCCCCCGCATCCCCAACCGCGCCCCGTCGCGCACCCCTGACCGACGGGAGCCGCCCCGGCCAGCGAAGCCCGCGACCCCGGGCCTGCGCCTCTATGAGACCTTTGAGGCCACCTTTCTGGGTCATCCCGAGGGGGCCGGCGGCTTCTTGAGGGTCACCGGGGCGCCCAAGGGTCCCGGCCGCGATGTGCTGGTGGACTGGCGGGATGCCCACGGCGCCATCCACGGCGACCGGGTTGTGGCCGAGGTCACCGGCGAGGGCTGGGACGGCCGGCCCAAGGCGCGGGTGACCGAGATCAAGGCCCGGGGGGAAGTGCCCCTGCCCGGCACCCTGCAGCAGCAGCCCTGGGGCTGGCGCGTGGTGCCCCTGGAGCCGCGGCTCTCCCAGATCATCACCGTGCCGCCCACGGACCTGGCCGAGGACGGCGAGCTGGTCAGCGTGCGCCTGGACCCGGATCCCGAGGCCAAGCAGCTGCGGGGCACCGTGGTGGCGCGGCTGGGCAAGAAGACCGACCTGAAGATCGAGAACCGGCTCACGGCGGCCTTGTTCAACCTGCGCACCACCTTCCCGGATGCGGTGATGCAGGAGCTGGCCCCCTTTCCGACGTCCATTCCCGCCGCGTGGGTGGCAGGCAGGGAGGACCTGCGGGAGACCCTCACCTGCACGGTGGATCCTCCGACCGCCAAGGACTTCGACGACGCCATCAGCCTGGAGATCCTGCCGCCTTCCGAGGGCGGCGGCTGGCTGCTGGGCGTCCACATCGCGGACGTGAGCCACTACGTCGCCGACGGCGGCCCCCTGGACGAGGAGGCCCGCCTGCGGGGCACCTCGGTGTATTTCCCGGACGAGGCCATCCCCATGATCCCGGAGCGCCTCAGCGGCGACCTGTGCAGCCTGCGGGAGGGCGTGGACCGGCTCACCATGACCGCCTGGATGACCCTCTCGCCGGACCTGGACGTGGTGGAGACCCGCCTCACGGAGAGCGTCATCCGCAGCGCGAAGCGCCTCACCTACGACGAAGTGAAAGAGGCCTGCCTGGACCTGTCCCCCCGCAAGCGGGCAGAGCTGGGCGAGCCCCTCTGCGCCCTGCTGGAGGAGGCCCTGGTGGTCTCCCGCCGCCTGACCAAGCTGCGCCTGGGCCGGGGCGCCATGAACCTGGATACCGAGGAAGCCGAGTTCATCTTCGACGAGGAGGGCCGGCCCGTGGACGCCCGCCGCTACCCCCGCCACGACGCCCACCGGATGATCGAGGAGTTCATGCTGCTGGCCAACGAGGCCGTGGCGAGCTTCTTCACCCGCAAGAAGATCCCCTCCATCTACCGCATCCACGACGAGCCCGATCCGCTCAAGCTCGAGGTCTTCGCGGACGTGGCCCGCACCTTCGGCCTGCTCAAGCCCAAGGAGGTGCCCACGCCCGAGCACCTCAACGCCATGCTCGACAAGATCCGGGGCGGCCCCCTGGAGGCCATGATCAACGTGCTGCTGCTGCGGAGCCTGAAGAAGGCCGAATACAGCGTGGAGAACATCGGCCACTCGGGCCTGGCCCTGCAGGACTACCTGCACTTCACCAGCCCCATCCGCCGCTACCCCGACCTGATCGTGCACCGCGTGCTGCGGCAGGTGCTCCGGGGCCAGCCCCTGCCCGAGGCACTCCACAGCCACCTGGCCGTGCTGGCCAAGGGCGCCAGCGACTCGGAGCAGAAGGCCACCGAGGCCGAGCGCGAGAACGCCAAGTGGAAGTCCTGCCTGCTCATGAAGTCCCGCATTGGGCAGCGCTTCCAGGGCCGGATCCAGGGCTACTCCGCCAAGGTGGTGTTCATCACCCTGGAGTCCCCCTTCGTCGAAGTGGGCGTCCCCCTGGCGGCCCTGGGCGGGGACTTCTGGGTGGACGAGCACCGCACCAAGGCCACGGGCCAGCGCGGGGCCGTGGTGCTCACCATCGGCGACGCGGTGCAGGTGGAGATCACCGCCGTGGACGAGGACCTGCGCCGCATCAGCGCCTGGGTGCTGGAAGCCAAGTCCCAGGATGCCCATGGCAAGCCCTTCCTGTTCGTGCCGACCCTGGCCGCCCCCGCCCTGCTGAAGGAAGGCGACCTGGAGCCGCCCAAGCGCCGCGGCGCCCAGACACGCGGTGGCGCCCCAGAGCGCGGTCCCCGGGGCCGAAGGGAGGCCGCGCCCAAGGGCCGCCCCCCGAAGAAGGCCCAGGTCAGCGGCCGGAAAGCTGGCGGCGGCAGCCCGACCCGGGAGGCCAGCCCCAAGCCACCCAAGGGCTCTGTGCGCGGTACGGGCAAGCGGAAGGGTCGGTGATCGTTCCCCCAGCGCCCACCCGCTGCCTCGGGGTGGACCCGGGCTCCCTGGCCTGCGGCTGGGCCGTGGTGGAGCGCTGCGGCTCCCGCCTGACCCTGGTGGAGGCGGGTGTGATCCGAAGCCCCCGGGGCGCCGACTTCGACCAGCGCATTCACGGCATCCACCTGCGGCTGGCCGAGGCCATCGCGGCCCACGCGCCAGGGTTCATGGCCGTGGAGTCGCCCTTCGTGGAGAAGAACGCCGCCACGGCCCTGAAGCTGGGCCAGATCCGCGGCGGCATCCTGCTGACGGCGGCCCTGCACGGCCTGCCCGTGGGGGACTACAACCCCATGCAGGTAAAGAAGGCCGTCAGCGGCTACGGCTGGGCGGACAAGACCCAGGTGGGGAAGATGGTGATGACCCTTCTGAACCTGAAGGAGCCCCTGGCGGCCGACGCGGCGGATGCGGCGGCCGTGGCCATCGGCCACCTGCTGGCCACGCGGTCCTTTTTGGCAGCGCTCCCGAAGCCCCCGGCGAGGTCATCGCGGACCTGAAGGTCTTGTTATTCAAGGGCTTTCCGAATTGTCACGTCGTCTATGACAAAACTCTTCGTAACTCGTGACATTTCTTGTGATGCCTATCACTAGCCTCGGTCACGACACCTGGTGATGATGGTCGAGTAGCACACGGAGCAGCCATGCACATGGACACCGCCGTTCGATCGCACAACCCGGCCTTCTGGACCACGGCTGAGCGCCTGCACGAAGTGTTCAACCAGCTGGAGCGCCAGATGAGCGTCTCGCCTCGCGGCCTCGCCGTGCTGCGCCAGGTCCAGGCCCTCGAGGCCGAATTCGAAGCCGAGGTGATGCACCACAGCCGCGTCGTAGCAGCGTAGCTTCGGCACCACCCAGCAGAGAGGCCCGGCGATGCCGGGCCTCTCTGCGTACGGGAAGGCCCCGGGCAAGGGTTGGCCTGACCCGACCCCTGGACCGGATTCCCCCGCCACGCGGGCGGTGGGTCAAGAGCAGCCGTCCGGAACCCGATGACTACAGCATCAAGCTTATGTTTTTTCTTCATGGCAAAGGAGATACTCCCGTGGAAAGCCCCTGCGAGGTCGCCATGGAATCCCTCCGCTCCGAGTTCCTCTCCCTGGCCACAGCGGCCCTGCTGGGTGTTCTGACGGGCTGCGGCGGCGGCTCCGGGGGGGGGACGACCCCCCAAGCCACGCCACCCGCCCAGGCCCTTCCGGTGCTTCTGCAACAGCCCCAGGACGCCACCGTCCTCGTGGGGGCCCCGGTGTCCTTCACCATGAAGGCAAGCTCTGCGGACCCGATGACCATCCAGTGGTATCGCGGCACCAGCGCCCTGGCGGGAGCGACGGCAGAGACCTACACCCTCCCTGCCACCGTCAAGGCGGACAGTGGCAGCACCTTCAAGGCCACAGTAACGAACCTCGCCGGCACGGTGACCACTGCTGCCGCCAGGCTGACCGTCAATGAACCTCCGGGGCAGGCCCCGGTGTTCACCCTCCACCCCCAGAGCCAGACCGCCAGCGTCGGCAACTGGCTGCTCTACAGCGTGGAGACCCTCTCGACGACCCCCGTGACCTACGCCTGGTACGTGGGGGGGATGCTCAGCCAAAAGGGCCCTGGGACCTATTTCGATACGAGGCCTCTGACGATGGCCGACACGGGGCTGGTCTACTACGTGGTCGCCACCAATGCCTATGGGTCGACCACCAGCAACTCGGCGACCCAGACGGTGGTTCCGAGTGGCGTGGCCACGGTGACCATCAACCCCTTCCACATCACCCTGCAGGCGGGGCAATCCTCCTTCTTCACCTCCTATGTCACCGGGGTGGAGAACACCCGGGTGACCTGGAGCCTGGCAGAGCCCGGGGGCGGCACCCTGACCCTTCCCGAACCTGATGCCCCTAATCAGAGCGGGGTGACCTACCGGACGCCCTCCGCCAATGGTGTCTATGCCACCGGCGTCTATCACCTCGTGGCCACGAGCGTGGCGGACCCCACCCGGAAGTTCACGTCGACCCTCACGGTCACCATGCCCACCACGCCCCCCGTCGTGGCGACCCAGCCTTCCAATCAGGTGGGCAAGGTCGGCTCCCTGGTGGTCTTCACGGCAGCCATGGCCGACGAACCGGCCACCCGACCCATTGGCTTTCAGTGGTACAAGAATGGCGCTCCCTTCGAGTACTACCAGACAGCCTATGGACTCCGCCCTTCCACTGAGCTGCTCTTCACCGCCCGGGCAGAGGACGACCAAGCCAAGTTCCGGTGTGAGGCCCAGGCCGTGGTGAACGGCAGCCTGGTATCGGTGCTGACAGCCGAGGCCACCCTGAGGGTCACCACCACCAACCCCGACTACTCCGTGGCCAAGGTGATCGTCAGCCAGGGGCCCCAGCGGGAGGACAACTCGATTCCCCTCATCGAGGGTCGCATGGCGGTCTTCGCCGTCTGGCCCCTGTCCAACCACACCACGCCCAATGCCATCAAGGCCACCGTCCGGGTCTTCAGCTCAGGAGATCAGCTGCTGTATACCTCCACGGAGGAACAGGCGGCCAAAGCGGGGCAGGATGCCTCCACCGAGGACTCGACGCGGGTGGCGCTCACCCGGATCCCTGGCGCCTACATGAAGGCGGGCAACCGGTACACGGTCGAGCTCAACCGCCTCAACGAGGCCGAGGAAGACCTGCACGACAACAACCTCTGGCCGACGGGGGCCTCCGCCCTCTCGGGCACGAAGGGCTACGCACCCACCTGGGAGAGCCGGAGGATCAAGCCCCTCCGGGTCAAGCTGGTCCCGGTCCAGACCAATGCCGGAACGCCGGACATCGACCTCGCTCTGGATACCGGCTGGATCGCGAGGTATCTCCCGGTGGCCGACCTGGCCGTGGAGAAAACCCCGGCATGGCCCTCGCCCATCCAGGACATCTACAACACCTCCTGGGTTGAGGGTCTCTTCACCGGACTGATGGCCAAGCGTCTGGCGGAAGATCCGGCTGCCTACTATTACGGGGCTCTGGAGGCGACACCCGGGGGCTTTTCTGGGCTGGCGAATCTGGGGGACCCCGGAAACACCACCAACCGGGAGGCCATCGGCCTCGATGACATGGGCACGCTCCCCCATGAACTGGGTCATACCCTGGGGTTTGGTCACGCAGACTGCGGGGGACCCTCGGGAATCGACACCCGGCTCTACCCGGACGGATCCACCCATGCGCACTTCTGCGCCATCGCCGGGGACCTGCAGGCGAGCTACCTCGGCCTCAAGGCCGGCCGGGACCTGATGTCCTACTGCTGGCCCCAGGGGATCTCGGATCGCTTCTGGGACGTGCTCATCGCAGCGCGGGCGGCCTCGAGCACCGCGGCCATCGCCAACCAGGGCGAGCCCGAAGGCCAGCTCCAGCTTAACGATGCACCCCTGAAGCCCTCGCAGCGTCAGGACGTGCTGATGCTGCTGGGAAGCCGGAACGGCCAAGCCTACACCCTGTTCCCGCCACTGAAGATCAAGTCCATCCCGACGGATGCCAGCGCCCTCCTGAACCCGCAGGGGCAGGGTGGGGAGTGGCTGCGGGTGGAGCTCCTGAACCGGCGCCAGGAGGTCATCTTCACCACGCAGCTAAGGCTGGGTGAGCTCTCCGACAAGGCCTTCGGCGAGCGGCTGTTCGGGGCCAACCTCCCGGCCCCGCGCGAGCCCCTGGGCGCCATCGTCCTGAGGGACGCCCAGGGCCAGCAGGTCTGCCGCCTGGAGGGCGAGGACTTCGCCGCTCCCCCGGAGCTGGCCTCCTCCTCCGAGGGGGTCAAGGTGCTGGACTCCAACGGCGGCGGCTTCACCCTGGTCCAGGACCCGGACACCTTCGAGGTGCTGGCCGTGCTCCTGGGAGAGCACCGCCAGGCCAAGGTCCCCCACCGTCCGGGACAGAGACTCCAGGTGCTCTCAGCCAGAGGGCTCGCCCAATCCGTCGCGGAGCACCCCGGGCGCTGAGGCAGCCCAGGATGCCCCCGAGCGGCGGAAGGGACCCGCAGAGAGGAGCACCTTGAAGCGCTGGATGCAGGGAAGGCTTGAACCCAGGCCCCAGGAAGGCGACACTGCGCCATCCTGCCTGCCCTCACCATTCCTTCCAGTAGGTCCCAAATCGTGCGCTTACCCCCTCTCCTGCCTGCGCTCCTCCTGTCCCTCGCCCTGCTGCTCACCCGTCCTGGCCTGGCAGGGAGCCCGACATCCCTTCGCTACGCGCTCAAGGCGGGCCAGCGCCTGACCTACGCCCAGGTCTACCAGACGGACTCCCGCTCCGATGCCCGCAGCCTGTTCGAGCAGGGCGGAGAAGCCGCCGCGGATGCGTCCCTGGTCAATGCGCTGCGCATCCACCTGCGGGCCCAGATGCAGGTGGAGGTCCTTGAGCAGCAGGAGCAAGGATGGCTGCTCTCCGTCCGGTGGGAACGCCTCACCGGTACGATCACTGCGAATGGCCAGCCCCGGGCCCAGCTGCTGAGCGCCCTGCAGCAGGGGCTGGCCCTGCCGCTCGTCCTGCACCTGGACCAGGACGGGCGCTTCGGCCCCCTGCATCTGGACCCGGCCCTCGATCCCACCGTTATCGCACTCACCCGGACCCTGCTCGCGCCGCTGCAGTGCATCCTGCCCCCAACACCCAGCACTACCTGGGAGGCGGCGGAGGAGGACCCGATCGGCCGCTTCGAGACCCTCTATCAGCTCGACCGCCCGGGCGGGAAGGACGGCATCACCCGCTTCCGCAAGTGGCTGGCGCGCCACCTGGCCGATGTCTCGAACACCCGCTCGGGCGAGCTCAAGGTCGAGCGAAGCATCCAGGTGCAGGGCTCCCGGAGGCTGGGCTTCCATGCCCAGCGGGGCCACCTCGTCTTCCTGGACGGGCACGAGATCCAGCGCACGCTCATCGCGGGCAAGACCGTGGCGGGCTCTGATGTGCGCCTGGCCCTTCGCCTCACAGGCTCGGGTCGCCTCAAGGCGGAGGCCCTCCGGGCCGGGCAGGCCTGGGCGAAGCAGCGCCAGCAGGCTGGCCGCGCCACAACCCTGTATGTGGAGGCCAGCGCCGAGGAGCAGGAAACGGCGGTCCAGCGGAAAGCCCTCGGGGAGGCCACCGCCGATCAGGTCTTCGAGGCCCTGAGGGCCGCCGAAAGCCAGGGGGAGAAGGATGGCGGCGCCCACTACCTCAAGCTCAAGGCCCTGGCCTACGTCCACCCTGAGGCCTGCGCACGGATGGGTGAGCGGCTCGCCAGCGCCTCGCCCGAGACCCTCTCCATGCGCCTGCTGGCTTCAGCCCTGAGCACCACGGGCTCCCTGCCCGCCCAGGAGGCCCTGGCCAAGGCCATTCGGAGCCGCTGCGAAGACTGGCCCGCCATGGCTGTCCTGATCCCGGCCCTGGGGCAGTGCCAGCACCCCTCCCTGGCCTCCATCGCCCTGCTGGAGGATCTCGCCTATGGCTCCACGGTGGTGTCCATCGCGTCCACCGCGCAGCTGATGCTGGGCTCCATGGCCTTCAACCTCGCCCGCCAGGGCGAGCCCGAAAAGGCCGAGGGCATCGTCACCACTGCATTGGCCCGGCTGGAAGCGGCACGGGATCCCATCCTGGCGGCTCGCTTCCTGCTCTCCCTGGGCAATGCAGGCTCACCCCGGTCCCTGCCGGCGCTGCAGAGCTGGGCCATCACGCCGGACCCTGAGCTGCGGGCCCTCGCCTTCTATGCCCTGCGTTGGATCGAAGCGGCCCCGGTGGAGCCCCTCCTGTTGAAGGCGCTGGCGTCTGACCCGGAAGTCCGGGTGCGCACCAAGGTCATCGAAGCCTTCAAATACCGTCCTCCCAGCGCAGCCCTGGTGGAGGCCCTGGCGCAGACGGCGCTCCGGGACGCTTCTCCCAGGGTCCGACTGGCCGCGCTCGGCAGCCTCTGGGACCTGCGAGGTCAATTCCCCGAGGTGCTCACCACCGTGGAAGCAGCCCGCAAGGACCCGGACGAAGATATCCGGAAGCAGGCAGACTCCTTCCTCGGCAAGTGAACAAAAGGGTCGGTGGAAGGGTCTACAGAGGTCGGGACAGGTCCAGGGCGAAGAGGTCGCCCTCGTACTTCAGGCCAGGCCAGCTCCAGAGGTCCACCGTGAGGGTGCTGGGGCAGGCATTCCAGACGTCCGGAATGCAGGGGTGCCCGAAGGTGACGAAGGCATAGACTCGGCCGCTGAGCATCTCCAGCTTGTTGTGGACGACCAGCTTCTCCTTGATGCCAAAGGCGAAGAACCAGTAGACGCCGGCCTCGCCGGAGATCTCCATGTCGTTGTTCAGGAGGGTCATGTTGGCACCCACCCCGGCGGAGAGGCCCAGCCAGTCCCCGCCGATGCCGACGCCAGCCTGGGCGTAGACGCTGCTGTGAACGAAGGGGTCCACCCAGGCGCGCACCATGGGGAGGCCCCCGTAGAGGCCCACACCGTACTCGAGCCCAGCTTCACCCTGGACCCCCAGCTTGACGGTGAGGGTGAGCGGTCCGATGGGCACGGGGATCGTCGTGTGGACATCGCAGCCCTTGGAGAACTTACTGCTCTTCTCCCACTTGGCGGGGGCAGACTCGCTCAGGTGGAAGATGCTCTGTCCGAGAACAGACACGTCCATCTTCGCGGAATTGGACTTGGCCGAGGAGGTGAAGTCTGCCGTGGCCGTCGCCAGGGTGAAGCTCTGGTTGAAGACCGCCCCGCCAGCGGTGGCATCGCCATGGAAAGCGAAGTGGCTCTCACTGTTCTCGAGGTCATCCTTGGTGGGCGGGGTGGAGACCGAGAAGACCTCACCATCGATGGTGCCCTTCCCGCGCAGATAGGCCTGGAAGGTACCTGCGTTTCCCACCTCGAAGTTGAACGGGTAGGTCTGATGGATCGGCTTGCGCACCTTGATGGCCGTGATCGCTGTGTTGAGCTTGGTACCAGCCGGCTTGAAGAGGGGCGCGACGGCCGCCTGAGCCAGATGGTTGGGTGCGACGCTGGTGAGCTTGGCGCCCGACAGGCTTTTGAGTCCGTCCTGGTATTGCTGGGGGCTAAGGCCCAGCTTCTGGGCATCCCCCAGGGAGACCATGCTCTGGATCTGGCTGCCGATGGGGGCCGCCGCAGCGGTCGGCTTGATGCGCTGCAGATCGACCTTGGGCAGCACCTTGTGGAAGGAGGCGATCTGCTTGGACTGGGCGCTCAGCAGCGTGGCATTGATCGCCGTCCGCCGCAGCACGGGCAGGGCGTCTTTGTTCTTGAGGGTATGTCCGGCGCTGTTCAGCCAGGCTTCCAGGGAGTTCAGCTCCTTGTAGTAGGCACCAGCGGGCACCACGCGGCCGTCGGGCAGCGTGATCTTGTCATTGGGACCGACGGGCTTCCGGGTCTTGGGGTCGATCAGCTGGAAAGGCAGGTGGGGGATCGGGGTCTTCTTGATGTCTTCCAGCACCGTGTTCGCGTGCAGGGCCTGGACCGCTGGCATGGCCTGGGCGATGGTTGCAACCCCCGGGGCCAGCCGGATCGCCCGGGCGTTGGCGAGGGGAGACAGGGCGCCCTTGGGCTGATTCGGGGACGGCGGCGGAACCATTCCTTGCCCCAGGGCAGGCAGCGTTGCCGCGGCCAGGAGAAGCGTGAACACAGACAGACGGGAACAGCCGCCCTGAGGCCTAGGCATGGCACTTCTCCTTATGGGGTATGAGGTTGGAAAGTGTCTGCCAGCATAAACCCTTCGGTCACCGGCCAGTCAACCGAAATGATTCGTTTTTTTCTGTCCAGAGATCAATGCAGGTATGCCAAATATCCATCCCATGGGGAGACCAGGGCTTCTCAGGCAGGCCGATTTTTCCCTTGACCTGGCAATTCGCCTGTCGCAACAATGGGCACCAATTCCGATCCATGAGCTGAGCAAAGAAGTCCCCGTCGCGCTTCGACCCAAGGGAGGTTTCGTATGCGGCCGTCATCCTGGTTCAAATCTCTGGCACTGCTGCCCGTCCTGGCGGCAGCCACTCTGGGAGCTCAAGGGGTTGCCCTGCAGCATGCCCAGATCTACCTCGACCGGGAGAAGACTGCCTCGGCCGAGATCAAGCAGGTGCTTGCCACCCATCGCAAGTCCATCAGCGACCGGAAGCTGAAATTCACCGTCGGTTACACCTATGCCCTGGAGCACAAGCTCCAGGACATCACCGGCGGCGTGTTGAACAAGGATCCGGGCGTCGTCACCCGGCAGGCTGAGGTCAGCGCCAAGCTGATGGACCTGCACGACAAGGCCCTGGCCACGGCCCTCAAGACCAATCCCGGCTTGAGGCTCAAGATCCCGTTGCTGAAGGCCGCTCCCAGGCCCACGGACTCGTCCCTGGACTGGCGCAAACAGGGGGTGGTGAGCCCCGTGCGGCGGCAGCTGGGTGGCACTTGCTGGGCTTATGCTGCGGTCGGCGCGCTGGAAGCCTCCTCTCGGCTCCTCAACAACGACCCGATCGATGCCTCCGAGCACTACGTCATTACCAATGACTTTGCGGACTGGTATGTCCCGGGCAACTTCAACGGTGGGGGCTGGTGCTTCAAGGCGGTCAACTTCCTGGTCACGACCGGAACCGTGGCCGAGGCCACAGACCCTGACAACGGCACGGCCGGAACTCCGAACCCGACCATCAAAAAGCCCTACGGCGGCATGGCCTGGGGCTTCTGTCACGGGACCAACGGAGCGGCCACCATCGCTGAGGTCAAGCAGGCCCTCTGTGCCCACGGCCCCGTGGGCACCTGGATCGATGCGGGAGGCAGCTTCGGGGTCTACTCCGGCGGCATCTACGACGACACCAGCACCAACCATCAGGTTGGAGGACATTTCGTGTTGATCATCGGCTGGGATGACGCCAAGGGCGCCTGGCTGATCAAGAACTCCTGGGGCACCACCTGGGGAGATCCCTGCGGCTTTGGAACCGAGCGGGGCTATGCCTGGGTCGCCTACGGTGTCCACGGAATCCAGAGCGACGCCGTCTGGATCCATGCCCAGCCCAAGCAGTTCCCGATTGATCTGGTGGCCTGGGAGAAGCTGATCAAGGTCTCGCGGGTGCCCCTCCTTCCGCGCTAGGGCTACCCACGTGAGCACCCTGCCGGTCTGACCCAAAAAAGGGCACCCCGAAGGGTGCCCAGAGGTCGCGGCCTAAAGGTACTCGGGCCGGAAGGGGCCGGCGTGAACGGTCGCCCCGCGGGAGGAAAGAGAACCTCTTCCCGGCCCCAGCATAGGTTCCTGCGTAGCTTCCTCAAGGGGGGACTGGAAAGATGTTTGGCGCCTATTCCTGGGGCGCGGTTCCCGGGCGGTAGGAGGCGTATTTCGGCACCCACTGGGCCCGGGTGACGATGCCTTCCAGCTGCTCGTCGTCGATGAGGCGACCCAGCCCCGAGTCGCGGGCCTCGATGCCCACCGCCTTGGCCACGGCGGCGGAGACGGCCCGGATGTCCTTCATCTCCGGCAGCAGCAGGCCCATGTCCTCCTGGGCGGGGGTCACGAACTCGCTGATGGCCTTGCTGCCGGCCAGGAACATGCCGTCCGTCACGCGGGAGGCCTTGCAGACCAGGGCCCCCAGGCCCACGCCCGGGAAGATGTACATGTTGTTGCACTGGGAGGACAGCAGCTTGTGCCCCTTCCAGTCCACGGGATCGAAGGGACTCCCGGTGGCCACCAGGCCCTTGCCATCCGTGGCCTTCCAGACGGCCTCGGGCGTGCACTCGCACTTGTGCGTGGGGTTGGACAGGGCCAGGACAACGGGGCGCTCGGAGTGCTTGGCGGTCTCGGCCAGGATGGCTTCGCTGAACAGGCCCGGCTGGGCCGTGACACCGATGAGCACCGAGGGATGCGCGTTGCGGATGACATCCTCCAGCCCGATGTGGGAGGGATCAGCCAGCTGCCAGCCGTCCACCGCGGCGCGGCGCTGAGCCACGGGCTCCTGGGGACCCTCCAGCAGGGGATCGCCCTCCAGCAGCAGGCCCTGCATGTCCACTGCGTAGATGAGCTTGCGCGCCGCTTCGTCGGAGAGACCCTCCTGCTTCAGCGCGGCGCGGATGTTCATCGCGATGCCCGTGCCAGCCTGGCCCATGCCCACGATGACGTAGCGCTCGTCCTGGAAGCGGCTCTTCTTGATGCGCATGGCCGTCATCAGCGCCGCCAGGGCCGTGGAACCCGTGCCCTGGATGTCGTCGTTGAAGGAGAGGATGCGCTCCCGGTAGCGGTCCAGGTTCTTGAAGGCGGTCTGCTTGGCGAAGTCCTCCCACTGCAGCAGGGCGCTCGGGAAGTTGCGCTTCACCCCGAGGATGAACTTCTCCACCACGTCCTCGTACTCGGCGCCGCGGAGGCGGGGCCGGCGGACGCCCAGGTAGAGCGGGTCCTCCAGCAGGCGGGTGTTGTTGGTGCCGACATCCAGGCAGATGGGCAGGCACACCGCGGGATGCACGCCGCCGGCGGCCACGTAGAGGCTCACCTTGCCCACGGAGATGCCCATGCCGTCCGAGCCCAGGTCACCCAGGCCCAGGATGCGCTCGCCATCGGTCACCACGATGAGGTTCACCTGCGGCTGGGACAGACCCTGGAAGATCTGGTCGATGTTGCCGATGTTTTTCGGTGTGATGTAGATGCCGCGGTAGCGCCGCTGGATGTGGCTCAGCTGCATGCAGGCCTGGCCCACCGTGGGCGTGTAGACGATGGGCACCATCTCCTCGAGGTGGTCCAGCAGCAGTCGGTAGAACAGCGGCTCGCTGCGGTCCTGCAGGCCCGCGAGGTAGATGTAGCGCTCCAGGTCGTCCGGCTTGCGCTGGTAGGCCTCGTAGACCCGGTCCGCCTGGGTGGCGAGGGAGCCAATGCCCGTGCGCAGCATGCCGTCCAGGCCGAGGCTCAGGCGCTCTTCTTTTGTGAAGGCCGAGCCCTTGTTCAGGTGCGAGTCATTCAGCAGCTGCCTGCCGCGGACGTAGACCTCGTAGTAGTCCTCACCGGTCAGGGGATCAATCTTGAACCCGAACGTCTTCATGGCTTCTCCTCCGGGGAGACCCCAGCGGCTCGGGTTGATCCTGCTTCCCTCCCCACGAGGACTCGTAATCCAGTGCCAGTCTAACCGCCCGGCCGCCGGGGGGTCAGACCGCCCCGGGCGGGGCCTCCAGGAGGGTTGCCAATTCCGCTGCCACGGAAACGGGGGCCGCACACACCCGGCCCCGGCAGACATAGGCCTGGACCCGACCCGGCTGCGCCCCGCGGCCCTGGTGCAGGGGCAGGCCCTGCCCCGCCGCCGCCGAGAGAACCCGCCCCGGAAGGTGGCGGCGGTGCACTTCCCGGAGCAGCTCGGCCACCTGCGGGTCGGAGGGCACGCCTGCAATGGTCACCTCCAGCGGGTGCCGCAGGACCGTGTCCAGCACGCCCAGCAGGCCCAGGAAGGCCCTGGGAGCCCGGGTCATCATCGGGCCGAAGCACTGGATGGTACCCTCCGCGGCGCTCCGGAAGTCCTCGCGCTGGAGGTGCCGGGAGAGCCTGAGCAGCGCCCGGGCGGCCAGCGTGTTCCCGCTGGGCAGGGCCTGGTCGTAGCCCGGTTTCTGGCGGAAGAGGAGGTCCACCGCCCCCGCCCCGGTGCTGTGGAAGCCGCCGCCGGTGGGGTCGTGGAACTGGGCCAGGAGGTCTTCCGCGAGGGCCTCGGCCCAGCGCAGCCAGGCGGGGTCGAAGTCCGCCTCGTAGAGGTCCATCAGCCCGTCCGCCACCGCCGCCAGGTCCTCAAGGAAGCCGGGCGTGTGGGCCTCACCCCGGCGCCAGACCCGCAGCAGGTGTCCGTCGCGCCAGAGCTCCCGGTGCAGGAAGCCGGCACAGGCCTGGGCCGCCTCGAGATACCGGGTATCGCCGAGCACCTGGAAGCCCCGGGCCAGGGCGGACAGGGCCAGCCCGTTCCAGGCGGCCAGCACCTTGTCATCCTTGGCGGGCCGCACCCGCCGATCCCGCCAGAGGCGCAGCCGCTCCCGCAGCCGCCGATCCTCGGCCTCGGGGAGGACCGCGCTCGCCGGGGCCGAGAAGCGATGCACGACGCTGCGGCCATGCTCGAAGTTGCCGCCCCCGGTGATGCCGTAGGCCGCGCAGAACCGCTCACCCTCGGCGGCGCCCAGGGCCGCGTGGACGTCCTCCGGCATGAAGACGTAGAACTTACCCTCCTCGCCCTCGCTGTCCGCGTCCTCGCTGGCGTGGAAGCCTCCGCTGGGATCCCGGAGGTCCCGCAGCAGGTAGTCCAGCGTCTCCCGCGCCACCTGCCCGTAGCGCGGCTCCCCGGTGGCCTGGAAGGCCGTCAGGTAGCAGCTGGCGAGCTGGGCGTTGTCGTAGAGCATCTTCTCGAAGTGGGGCACCAGCCACTGGCCGTCCACGCTATAGCGGGCGAACCCGCCGCCCAGGTGGTCGAACATACCGCCCTCCCACATGGCGTCGAGGGTGCGGGTCGCCAGGGCCCGGTCCCCGGCAGCGCCCCGGGCCAGGAGCAGCTCCACCGCCAGGTGCGCAGGAAACTTGGGGGCGGGTCCAAAGCCGCCCCAGCGGCCGTCGAAGGCCTGGCGCAGCTGGGCCAGGGCAGTCTCGACGACCGGCCAGCCCGGGAGCTCCGCGCCTGCCTCCACCTCCGCCTGCCGACGCAGCTCCGCCGCCAGGCTGGCCGCCTGGGCGACCAGGCCCGTCCGGTCCTCCTGCCACACCTGGGCGATGCGCGTGAGCAGCGGCAGGAAGCCGGGCATGCCCCCCCGCGACTGGGGCGGGAAGTAGGTGCCGGCATGGAAGGGCTCCAGGTCCGGGGTCAGCCAGACGCTCATGGGCCAGCCGCCCCGGCCTGTGAGGGCCTGCACCGCGTCCATGTAGAGGTCATCCAGGTCCGGCCGCTCCTCGCGGTCCACCTTGATGCTCACGAAGTTCGCATTGATCACGTCAGCCACAGCCTGATTCTCGAAGCTCTCCCGCTCCATGACGTGGCACCAGTGGCAGGCGCTGTAGCCGATGCTCAGGAAGATGGGCTTCTGCTCCGCCCGCGCCCGCGCCAGGGCCGCTTCCCCCCAGGGCTGCCAGTCCACGGGATTGTGGGCGTGCTGCAAGAGGTAGGGACTGAGGCTGTCGGCCAGACCGTTGGGCATGAACTTGACTCCGTTGGTCAAGATTATGCGCCAGATTCCCTGTTCCGACAGCCTGATCTGAGTTGACTGGGATCGCCCTGCCACCCGCTAAGATGGGAGTTTGGCCCCCGCCGAGGTCCCATGTTCGACAGCCTTACCCAGAAGCTCAGCCAGGCAATGAAGGCCCTCCGGGGCCAGTCGAAGCTGACGGAAGCCAACCTGGAAGGCGTGCTGCGTGAAGTGCGCATGGCCCTGCTTGAGGCCGACGTCCATGTGAGCGTGGCCCGCACCTTCCTCCAGCGGGTGAAGGAGAAGGCGCTGGGCGCCGAGGTGCTGCAGGGGCTGAATCCCACCCAGGCCTTCATCGACATCGTCCACCGCGAGCTGGTGGAGATCATGGGCGGCCAGGCTCCCGAACATCCCATCACCTTCGCCACCCACCCGCCGACCGTGGTGATGATGGTGGGCCTGCAGGGCGCGGGCAAGACCACCACCTGCGGCAAGCTGGCGCTGTTCCTCAAGAAGCTGGGCCGCTCGCCCCTGCTGGTGCCCGCGGACGTCTACCGGCCCGCGGCCATTGAGCAGCTCCACGTGGTGGCCAGGGATGCCGGCGTGCCCTCCTTCCGCACCACGGAGACGGATCCCGTGGCCATCTGCGCCGCGGCGGTGGCCGAGGCCCGGCTAAAGGGCTGGGATGTGGTGGTGCTGGACACCGCGGGCCGCCTCCACCTGGACGAAGGCCTCATGGAGGAGCTGGCCCGCATCAAGGCGGCCACTTCGCCCGACGAGATCCTCTTCGTGGCCGATGCCATGACAGGCCAGGACGCGGTCCGCAGCGCCACGGCCTTCCACGAGAAGCTGGGCATCACCGGCGTGGTGCTCACCAAGACCGACGGCGACACCCGCGGCGGCGCGGCCTTCAGCATCAAGCAGGCCACGGGCCGGCCGCTGAAGTTCGTGGGCGAGGGCGAGAAGCTGGAGGACTTCCAGCGCTTCCATCCAGACCGCATGGCCCAGCGCATCCTCGGCATGGGCGACGTGCTGAGCCTCATCGAGCACGCCAAGGACCGCATCGACGAGAAGGAAGCGGAGGTCATGGCCAAGCGCATGGCCAAGAACCAGTTCACCCTCGAGGACATGCGGAAGCAGTTCCAGCAGGTCCAGAAGCTGGGCTCCATGAACAAGATCCTCGGCATGCTGCCGGGCCTGGGCCAGATGAAGGATCAGCTGGCGAGCGTGGCCACGGACAAGCGCATCAAGCACCTGGAAGCCATCATCAACTCCATGACCCCCGCCGAGCGGGCCAACCACAACCTGCTGGACGGCAAACGCAAGCGCCGCATCGCCTCGGGCTGCGGCCGCCCTGTGAGCGAGATCAACCAGCTGCTCAAACAGTTCGTGGAGACCAAGAAGCTCATGGGCCAGATGAACGACCCCAAGTTCATGGCCCGCATGCAGCGCATGGGCAAACTGGGCGGCGCCCCCAACCTGCCGTTCTGACACTCCGGCCATGCAGGCGCCCCGCCCCACCCTGATCCGCGCTGGACTCCTGGGCCTCCTGGTGTTGCTGCTGCTGGGCCTCGGCAGCCTGGGTTTTACCCTGCTGCGGCCCCCCGCTGCCGAGCGGGTGCTGATCCTGCGGTCCTCCCTGGACAGCCAGGGGAAGGACCTCGGCCCCGGCCTGGAGACCCTGCTCTCGGACTACATGGAGATCCTCGCCGGCGCCACCGTCACCCACGGCAAGACCCTGCCTTCCACCGCAGAGCTCCAGCAGCTGCCTCCCGGCATGCGGCTGCTGCGGTTCCAGGGCCGCCGCGACAAGGATCTCCTGGCCTTGAGCCTGGAATGGAACACCGTCGCCCGGCTGCTGGCGGCCCAGCCCTGGGTCTCGGACGTGGCCCCCGCCCGGGAACCCGCCAGGACCCTGGACCATGTCGTCCAGCACTGGCCCCTGGTGACCCGGGTGCGGCGGCTGAATGAGCTGCTGCCGCGCGCGCCTGGCAACTTCTGGCTGCTGCTGGAAGGACTCGCCATCGGGGATGACCTCGCGGCGTCGAGCCATCTGCCGAAGTCCTGGCAGCTGGTCGAGGAGGAGCCGGGCTGCGCCACGGCCTGGGCGGCCCTCGGTGACCACCTCTACCGCAGCCTCTGGGTCAACCCGGAGGAGGCGGGCGTCGGCCTGAACTCCCGGACCCACCATGCCTTCCGGAAGGCCGTGGACCTTGTGCCCGGCTACCCCCGGGCGACCTTTCTCTGGTCCCTGATGCTGACGGACACCGGCAACCAGAGCCCGGCCCTCCGCCTGCTCAAGGAGGCACTCCGCATGCGGCCGGGCAGCGCCGACCTCTACCTGGGGGTGGCCTACGCCAGCCGGACCTCGGGATTGCTGGAGAACGCCTGCCGGGCCCTGGTCCGGCGGAATGACCTGCTGGGGCACCTGGCCTCGCCCTCGGCCTGGTTCGCCGAGACCACCTACCTCTACCTCGGAGACCACGCAGCCTTCGGCCAGGAGCTCCTCCGGGTCCGCAGCCTCCGCCAGGACGCGAGCACCTTCTTCTACCAGGGCTACTTCGCCCTGCTCCAGGGCCAGCGCGAAGCAGCCCTGGGCTTCCTGAGGGCAGGCAGCGCTCCAGCCATGGAGCCCATCCCCTTCCGCGACCTGTGTCTCGCCTACCGGGCCTACCTTGAGGGCCGGGTCAGCGAAGGCCTGCAGTTGCTGCACGAGGTGGACGAGGTCCGTGGCAAGCTCCGGATCCCCGACGGCGAGTGGACCTTCAAGGAAGCCGAGGCCTACTCGCTCCTGGGCGACGCGGATCACGGCATCGACTGCGCCACCCGGGCCTTCGTGCAGGGCTTCAGCTGCGCCGACTGGTATGAGGCCTCTCCGTTCCTGGCGCGGGTCCGGGCGCATCCCCGCTGGCCCACGCTCCGCCGGAACGTGCGGGAACGTCAGGCCGAGCTGGCGGGCAGCTTCCCCCCAGCCGCCTTCGATCCCTGACAACCCCTTATGGCACCGGCCGGTTTCCGTGGGAACACCAATTAGGGCTTGGGACTTGGGCCCTTCCGCGCTACACTTTCCTGCTCAGGGAGTACCCATGCTTTCGATCCGACTTGCTCGCAATGGTGCCAAGAAGCGCCCGTTCTACCACATCGTCGTCTCCGAGAACGACCGCATCCCGACGGGCCAGGCCCTCGAGGTGCTCGGCTTCGTGAACCCCATCGCCGGCACCGGCGAGGCGGTTCGGATCGACGTGGAGAAGGCCAAGTCCTGGCTCCAGAAGGGCGCCCAGCCCTCCAAGACCGTGCTCGACCTGTTCAAGAAGAACCAGGTCCTGTAGCCCGAATTCGTATCGCGAAAGCCGGGCGCAGGTCCGGCTTTCTTTGTTCTTCGCGCCTCCCCTGGAGCGACCATGGACTTCGAAGCCTTCCTGCGAGATGTGCTGACCCCCCTGCTCGACCACCCGGACGCCTTTCGCGTCGAAGTGGCGGGCGAGGGCCGCAGGCGCGATGTGCTGGTCTATGCCGATCCCCGGGACCGCGGCCGCATCATCGGCAAGCACGGCCGCATGATCTCGGCCCTGCGCACCCTCTGCAAGGCGGCGGGCGAGAAGGCTGGCGTGGTGGTGGAGCTGGAGCTCTACGACGAGGATGAGCGGGAGGCCTAGATGCTGCTCGCAGGTCATCTCGCCAAGATCCAGGGACTCAAGGGTGAGTTCCTCTTCCACTCGGTCATGGACCATCCCGAGCGCCTGGAAGGCATGGCCGGATTGATTCTCGCGCCCCCGCATCAGGACCTTGAGCGCAATGAAGCGCAGCCCCCGGCGCGGGCTGTGAGCCTGCGGCTCTTCCGCTGGCACCAGGAGCGCCCCTGCCTGGCCTTCGCGGACCTGCCGGATCGCACCGCGGCGGAGGCCCTCAAGGGCTGGGCGCTGTGGATGCCCGAGGCCGAGGCCACCCTGGAGGAGGGCGAGAGCTTCCGCCACCAGTGGGTCGGCTGCGAGGTCTTCGTCGCCGACCGCAAGGTGGGCGAGGTGCTCCGCCTGGATCCGGCCCCCACCGGCTACGACATGGTGGTCATGAAGGACCTGCGGCCCGGCCGCACCGGCCAGCGGGACATCCCCTACATCAAGGCCTGGTGGACCCTGGACCTCCCGAACCATCGGCTGGACCTGGATCCGCCCCCGGGCCTGCTCGACGTGAATCTGGTCGGCGACTGATCCTTCTGCAAAGAAAAGATCACCACCAAGACGCCAAGGCACCAAGAACAGCGGAAACGCGTTCTCATGCAGTTCTTGGTGTCTTGGTGCCTTGGTGGTAAGCAGTTGTTGTTCTGCTCTTGAACACAGGTTGATGCGAGGCCCCATGGCTTTCTCTCTCGAGCGCCTCAAGCAGACTGTCGGCATGCGGCTCTTCGGCTGGCTGAAGATCCCCTTGCTGGCCTCGGTGCGGCCCAGTGTCGTGGAGCTGTCCGAGACCCGCTGTGTGGTGAGGATCCCGCTCCGGCGCTGGACCCGGAACCACCTGGGGTCCATGTATTTCGGGGCCCTGGCCATCGGCGCCGACTGCGCCGGGGGCCTGCTGGCCATGGACGCCATCCGGCGCTCCGGCGGCGGGGTCTCGCTGGTCTTCAAGGCCTTCCAGGCCAGCTTTCTGAAGCGCCCCGAGAGCGATGTCTACTTCATCTGCGAGGAAGGCGCCGCCATCCGCGATCAGGTCCGGCGCGCGCTCGAGAGCCCGGAGCGCATCACGGAGCCCATGCACATGCAAGCCGCCGTCCGGACCCCGGACGGCGGCTTCGAGCCTGTGGCGGAGTTCACCCTGGAACTCAGCCTCAAGCGCACTAGTTGACGTCAATCTCGAAGGGCATCCGGGCGTAGACGCCGCGTGGATCGTTCAGGGCTGACAGCCGCTCGAACTGGGCCTTGAAGCGCTCCGTGAGCAGCTCCACGGGACCGGACCGAGTCAGCTTGCGGGGCTTGCCCTGGCCAAAGCTTTTGAGGATCTCGCGGAAGGTGTCGGGCTCCCGCTCGGGGCCGACCAGATAGAAATCACCCTCAGCCTTGGCCAGCTTGGCGGCGTGCTTCACCGCGTCACCGAGACCACCCAGCTCATCCACCAGCCCCAGCTTCAGGGCCTCCTGGCCAGACCAGACGCGGCCCTGAGCGATCTCGTGAACCGCTTCTCGCTTCAGCTTCCGGCTGTCGGCCACCTTGGCGATGAACTGCTCATAGATGTGGTCCACGATGCCCTGGATGCGGGCCAGCTCCAGCTCGGTCTTGGGGCGGGTCATGGTCCCGAGGCTGGCCATCTTCGCGGTCTGCACACTGTCCCAAGTGATGCCGTGCTCGTTGGCGAGCTTCTTCACGTTGGGCAGCATCCCGAACACACCGATGGAGCCCGTGATGGTGGTGGGCTCCGCGAAGATGCGGTCCCCGTAGGTGCTGATCCAGTAGCCGCCAGAGGCCGCCAGGTGGCCCATGGAGATCACCACAGGCTTGAGCTTGCGGGTGACCACCACCTCGCGCTGGATGAGCTCCGAGGCCGAGGCGCTGCCGCCGGGGCTGTTCACGCGCATGACGATGGCCTTGATCCGGTCATCCAGGCGCAGGCGGCGCAGCTCGCGGCTGAGCCGCTCCCCGCCCACCTGGCTGGGCTTGCCCTCGCCGTCCACGATCTCGCCTTCCGCGACCACCACGGCAATGCGGGTCTTGCCCGTCTTGGCCTCGCCCGGAATGCCGGCGTAGGTGGCCAGGGTGATCTGGGGGAAGTCCTTGTCCTTGGGCTGCTTGCCCGCCAGCTTCTTGAGCTCGTCCAGCACCTCGTCATAGGGCGCGATGCGGTCCACGAGACCCAGCTGCTTGGCCTCCTCGGCCTCGACCACGCCCCGCTCGTCAGCGAGGGCCTGCAGGTCCGCAGGCGCCTTCTTGCGGTCCTTGGCGACGGAGTCCTTCCAGTCGCCCCAGAGGTCCCCGAGGAGCTTCTGCATCTGCTCACGGTTGGGCTCGCTCATGCGGTCCGTGATGAAGGGCTCTACGGCGCTCTTGTACTTGCCCACCCGAGTGACCTGCACCTCCACGCCGTACTTCTTGAAGGCCTCGCCGAAGAACATGGGCTCGCTGCCCAGGCCGTTGACCTCCATCTCGCCGAAGGGATTCATGAAGACCGTCGTGGCCCCGGCGGCCAGGTAGAAGTCCCGCTTGCTCCAGTTCAGGTTGTAGGCGAGGACCGGCTTCTTGGCCTTGAAGCGCTGCAGCGCCTCCCGCAGCTCCTTCAGCTGGGCGGGTCCGGCGCTCTGGAGGTTGCCCGTGAGAAAGAGGCCCGTGATCCGAGCATCTCCCGCCGCCCGGTCCAGGGCCTCGATGACCGCCGGCAGGGACTGGCTGTGGCTGCCACCGCCGCCCATGGCTTCGCTGATGGCCTCGCTGGGCTCCGGCTCATGCTCGCCATCGGTCAGGCTCGTGTCCAGGTCGAAGACCAGCAGGGCCTTGGCAGGCACCGTGGGCTTGCCCGAAGAGCCGACCGCGGCCAGCACCCCGAACAGCAGCAGCAGCCCCAGCCCCCCCGTAAGGACGAGGGCCAGCAGGCTGGCAAAGAAACTCTTGAAGAAGTCCTTCATGACGGCTCCGGAAAATACGCCCCAGGATCGCATGACCAAGGGGCTGGCCATAATCTTGACTTGATTGGTAAACTTTAGGCTCCCCACGGAGGATGCTTTGTCCAACTATCCCGAAGAATTGGAGTTAGTCGTATTTTGCTAACTCTACATGATCAATTTCGGATGATTCCATTGAACTTAGCTTACAGAGGAATAGGTGGACATCGTAAAAGTTACAAGTGGCTCTAAGTAATTCTTATTTCAGCGATTCCGTTCGTTGTCGGATTTTCACTGTAAGTCTGATTGTAAGTCGGACAGGTTCTGGGTCTTCCTGGCCGCCCACGAAAATGTCAGAACTCACCTGCTACCCCGGATAGCACTCATAGAGGTGATGATCATGAGCCCCGAGATTTTCCGGGATGTAATCAGCCACTCTCCTCAGCTCCGGGTAATACCGTTTAGCCCCGTTCCGGAAGAGTGAGTCTGTGTAGTCCCCCCATGTGATAACAAAACGGGGATAAAAGCGGTGGGTCAGATTCCGGCCTTCCGTGTAGACATGACTCAGAATGCTCTTTCCACAGGCACCCATGGCCAAACCCTCTCGGGTCGCGCATAAATAATCCACAGAGAACCGGCCTGTCGACATCACCTCATCGAAGCAGTTGAGGTTCTCCATCGCCAAATACAGCAACGGGAAGCGATCAGTGGTGCCTAGATTTAGGCTTTTGACCTCCACCTCCATGAGAGCCGCATCGTGGTCATGGTTCAGCAAAGGATCATCGGCGAAGTGAACGAAATCGGGGTTGATCAAGTAGGTCACCTTCCCCCGATCAATTCGCAACGGCTGGAGCGAGAGAATAGTGATCTCGGTGCGCTTGTCCTTGAACACAGTCATACCAGTCTTGAGGCCGTGCAGACCGTCAGCACCCAGGCAGGAGTAAACGAACAAATCAGGCCGTGGAGGGAGGCCAGCCAGGCGGTGTTGCCTGTATGCATCGCTGAGGAATACCAATGGCCTGAAATCCCTACCTGCACTGACATACCAGAAGGTCTTAGGGCGAATCCGAGGTAGGCCCAGAGGAAGCTTGATCTGCCGCCCGTGTAGAGGCTTGAAGAGGCCCGACCATTCCCGGAATGGCTGCACAGGGATTGGGCGATGTCGGTCCGAGCGAAGGTACGGATGCTGAGCACCAGAAAGGCCAAGCGATGAATGACGAATGAGGTTCAAAGGGAGTTTCCTTTAGGCTATGGAATTGCTTAAAAGCCGAGGCTCTTGGTGCGTGACTCTGGTTTCAGAGCAACCTCGGCCTTGAGCTGATCCAGAAGCTGAGCTGCTGACTTGATCGGACGAAGCCGAGACTGCCGCATGACATTGGCGAAGTCTCCAGGCGTGAGATTCCGAACCCGGCCTAGCTTGAGGTGATCCGATTCCTCTACATCGAAGCCAAGAGAAACAGCCGTGTCCTGGAAGAGAGACCAGGCACCTTCAGGTTTGAGGAAGCGGAACTCGATTTTTAGATCGAAGCGGCGGAGGCTTGCCGCATCAAGGGTGTCCATCAGATTGGTCGAGGCGATGAAGACCCCATCGAAGGTCTCCATCTGGGTCAGCATCTCGTTGACCTGGGAGACTTCCCAGCTCCGCTCTGCATTCTCACGCCGACGCAAAAAACCATCGGCCTCGTCCAAAATGAGGACCGCCTTCTCTTGGCTGGCCTCCTGGAACATAGCTGCAAGATTCTTTTCAGTTCCTCCAACCCATTTCGACTGAAGGTCCGAAGCACGCTTGACCAGCAACGGACGGTCGAGAGCCTCAGCGAGATGGTGGCCATAAGCTGTCTTGCCGGTCCCAGCCGGGCCATAGAGGCAGAGGCGACCCAGGCCATGCTTCATCAAGCCTGATTTCAGCTCCAACAAATCGCAGTCGGCATTCAGAAGCTCTGGACGATAGGTAGTCAGATGCTGAACTGAAACCATGGCCTCTCGCGACACACCCTGCGCCTGCATCGTGTTACCAACAATCCGCGCCAGGGCTTGGTTCACATTGATCGAGGAATCTTCTGCATGGACGGCCTTCAAAACCTTTGCCGCACGCTCCACGACTGCTGGTGTCAGGTGCTCATTGTTAGCCAGTGACGCCTTCGTGCTCGAATCCAGGGGCAATTCCACCAGGTAATCGTTCAACACCTTGGAACGCACACTACGAGGCGGAACTGCCATCTCAATCACAAAATCAAAGCGCCTTATGAAGGCTTTGTCGATTGTTTCGATCGAATTCGTCACAAAAAAAGTAGGGACCGGATTTGTCTCTAAAATCAGGTTTATCCAACCTTTCATGCCGCTTAGATTGCCCCGGTCATGGCTGTGATCCTCTTGTCCCTGACGGAACACATCCTCGACTTCATCAAACAGAACCAGATGTGGACCACCCTTCCTTAGAATCGACTGGGATAGGCGATATGAGCGAAATCTTGTTTCGCCCTTGAGTGGGTCGCCATTTTCTCCTTCGGTGCTGACGGCGAATGCTTTGACACCTAGCTCACCCGCCAGCATCCGGCAAAGCTCTGTTTTCCCTGTCCCAGGTCTGCCATGGATCAGCACATTTACCCCTAGGCGCCTCTCAGCCAGTGCCTGGCGAAGATAGGCCGTAATGATGTCCAGATCCTCCTTCAGGTGCGGGTAGTTCTTGGGCCCAAGCATGGAGGCCGGGGCCTCCACGAAGCAGCCAGCGAAAAGTTCAAATGAATTCTGGTGCTCAACTTCTAAAGAATCGGCCAGGCCACGAAGTAGTTCCACTTTGTTGGAGAAGGTATAACGACTCATCAGGTCTACCTTGAGCAAACCCGTCCTAGAAAGCGCACTTGAGGACCGAAGTGCCTGACTCACGGCTTTTAGAGGCTGATCGAGCACGATAGAGAACAGTTTCTCGACCATTCCCAGGCTCAGCGGGCCTGCCATCTCCAAAACCTTCGCCAGGAGTGGATGCTGACCCTGTACCACTGTGAAGTGGAGGATCTCCGATTCAACTTCGGATAGACCAGCCATGTCGCGTAGCCATGAAATGTTTTTCGAAATGCACGAATTGGTGGGAGCTTCAGCCGGTCGAGCCAGAGCCTTCGCGTGCTTCTCCCGCAGGGCCGTTCGAGCAGCCTGGGCGTCGAATGGTCTGATGAGGCCGAGGTCTGTGAGATCAAGAAACTCGACAAGTCCATCTTCTGAAAATCCCCGCTCATCAATGAAGTTCCGATGCGCGGAAAGTCCCAACAAAATATTTAAAACCCACAGGCGTATCACCTTCTCGTAGGAGGAAGGGAGCAACGAGAATTCCATTTCACTGCGGCGGTAACGAACCACTCTTCTTCCCTTTCAGAATCCCGCACTCAAGCCATAACTTCAGGCTTAGAGATGTGCTTCAGGGATAACTTCGAGGGAATCGCCCGATTGACAAGTAACGAAAATCGAATTTAACGGGGTATAAATGAATTTTGGCTAAGTATAATAGAGTGGAGGTGGTAAGCATTCGCTCTAAAGGTAAATTATCCACAAAATTAGGGCTTTCTGACACATCGGTCACCGTAAATAAGAAGGAATTCAGCTACACGCTGGAAACTGGGTTAAATTCGAAAGCAGTGCTCCAACTGGATGCCTTCATACACCGTGAGGCATTGAAATTTCTACATTCTTACCCATTTAGTTCTTTGGATCTCGAAGACTTGATCCAGGAGGGTCGTCTCGGCGCAATATGCGCTGCTAAACGCTTTAATCCAACCCGTGGTGTTCAATTCATCACTTTTGCTGCCTACTCAATCAGGGCGGCGATGCGTGAAGCGATCGGCGAAGGGGTAATCCATACCCCTCGGGGTCAGAAATATGTGCCGGTAGCATTCATGGACTCGCAGAAGCTTGGTTCTCTTGAGGCATTCGAGCCTGAAGGAGTGGCGGAGGAATTCGAGCGGCGGGATCTCTACGAAAGAGCCTTGGTTCAGATCCAAAAGTTGCCAGGAAACCGCGCCAGCCTACTTATGCGGTATGCCAACGGAGAGACCCTCGCTGAAATCGCCAAGGACATGGGCTTCAGTCGCCAGCGGGCCAGTCAGATTCTGAAGGAGTGCACCACGCGAATCCGGGCTGAAATCGCGGCTTAGAAGAACTACAACCAGAGGGAGGACATGGGTGGGGGAAAGGGAAGAAAAGGGCCATGATGGATGCAGTAGCGTCCTTGCCATCGTAGCCATAGTAATTTTGTTCTTCTTGGTCCTAGTAAATGCCCCAGGTGCTGCGTTCCTCGCCTTAATAGTGGATTATTGCCATATATCGTTAGATGTTGGACAATACTGGACATTTAGTCTGGTTATTAGTCTATTAATTTATATTTTACTTAAAATATCATTAAAAGACAGTGTGACTCACTATCTAGGTTTGTGCTTTGCTGTTCTGATCCTATACCTAGTCGCTCATTTTGGTCTTCACCTAGGGTTCGCCATGAGGCACTACCATTATCTGATTCCTGCATGAGTGTTCGATACATAACGAGATTCCCATCATCCTGGATTATTTAGTGTCCTTGGGCCTCATGCTCCCTCATTCCTTGTCTAATCCATACACATAGATGACATTTTGAAGGCGGTGGTTATGAACCGCCATGTATTCGATGGCCCAAAACCCGGCAGAGGAGGTGGTTATTTTTCTCAAAATATTTCTTATGGGCTTTGATGTATGCCTTATTTGGAATATTCCCCAATATTACAATATATATAGCATCGCATGATCCCTTTTGCTTGATGGAGTCACTTCGCCATTTTGTTTTACGCTAAATTCGGAGGGGTAAATTTTAATTTTACATTATGTAAATAACAACTGATAACCCTTAGCTATCATCCTACTTGGGCAGGCTTCAGGTGGTTCTCTCTGCCAAACCGAACTTTGATCAGTTTAGCCATGCTTTGCCATAACCCAAATCGTTCACCTTGTGGGCTGGTTACCCCTCTATCGGGGTAACTCTGTGCTCGTTGCAGCGGCGTCCGTAAGAATTCGTACGTTGCCAGGGCCTGTCTCACCGATTAGTAAGCGTGAGTCCTGGGGTAAGGTTACCCGTTGTCGCTGTTCTTCGATGAAACAGTGCAAATCCGGTGGGGTTGGATAGACGAGAGCGATTGCCCAAAAAGTCTCTCCATTGGGCAACTCTGCAACCCCGATAGGCTGCCCACCTTGTTTCCGCCATGGCCAATCGCCAGACTCCAAGCTGTGACTCATGAAATTGCAAATTACATCCAAAGAGTGGTCAGGAGGTGGCGAGGGCAGCCAAACCATTTCCTTTTGTTTCATGGTGGTTCTACAAGCAGGTCGCAGTTCGGAGGGTAGAAACCGTATACGAAGTGGAATCGATAACAGGTGCCCAGTATTGGTAGATCGTGACCATTGATCCAGATGCCGATTACCAGCTATCCGACTCACTATGGAGGGGTGTGCTTCTACATATTGTTTCGTGAGGGAGGCATTGCAGGCTCCTGAAGCATGTAGACTAATTTTTGTTATTCCTGCAATTGAACGAATTGCAAGATAGACATCACTCTTCCCAGGATCTGACCAAATGCGCCACTCTCCGGATTGGAGTCCACCCGGCTCTCCGACGCAAAAACGAATTCTAAATGCAGCACTCATTGCCATTTAATTCATGCGAACTTAATTTCCTGTGTGAAGATATTGTAGTTCACCGTTTTTCATTCACAAAATCGAACTGTGGATTAATGACATAAGTTCCAGCTCGATCAACAAATCCCCATCGTCCACCAAACTGCACAGGAGCAAGACCTGTGTCAGTGTCGAATCGTTCTGCTCTATCAAATTGTGGGGTAATAGCGAATTTGCCTGTTCGGTCGATGAAACCCCACTTATCACCTAATTTTGCCGGAGCTAAACCGTTTATTTTATCGAAAATGTGAACACCTTCAAAATCCAATACGATAGTAATGTCACTAGCTGGCGACTCTAATATTGTTAACCCCTTCTTGTTGATAAATTCCGATTTTTCGCCTCTTAGGACCACTGCTAATCCTAAAGATTCATCGAATGGGTAGCAATATCTGAACTGGGGCGAAATTACAAAATCACCCTTTCGATCAATGTAGCCCCATCCTGAATCAGAATCATAAGCTGGGGTGAGCAAACTTCCCTTCAGAAATGCTTCTGCCTTCTCGAATTTGGGGGCGATGGTGTATTTGCCACTTTTATTGATATAACCCCATTTACCACCAGATTGAACCATCATCATGTCCCCATCTTCGGGCACCTTTTTTTCTAACGCCAGCATTGAGCCAAAATAAACACTATCGAATTGGGGATTGATAACCCATTTCCCTGAACGGTCGATAAATCCCCACTTATCACCTAAGGTTGCAGCAACTAAACCATTCTGAGGATTAAACTTGGTATCATAATTATCATCAAACTGTGGATTGATGACAAATTTTCCATTTCGGTTAATATATCCTGTTTTTTTGGCTATGGTAACAGAAGCAAGTCCTACCGATAAATCAAATCCCCAGGCCCAATCAAACTGGGGATTTATAAGCCACTTTCCCGTTCGATCAATATATCCCCATTTCCCCCCAAGCTTGGCAGGCGCATACCCACCAGCATCGAATTCTTGTACCGACTCGAATTGGGGATTTATCACGTACTTTCCATTTCGATCAATGAAACCAAACTTCCCTCCGAATCTTACGATTGCTAACCCAGAGGTCCGATCAAAGGGATGCGCTGGTTGGAACTGTGGATTAATGACGAACACACCCTTCAGATCAATGTACCCATATAAGTCTCCGCTTTTCACACAGATCAATTTTACGACCTTTGCTTTGGAACCCTTCTGGGTATCTAAACTTTTGCGGCTCGACTGGCCCACGGCAGCTGAAGGGAAAAGTAGCATTGCGGCAATAAATGTTCCAAACGCTTTGTTCTGCAACATGTTTTACCTTCAGATGAGATGCCAAGTTATATGTTTTCTAGGTGATAGGCATTACTTATCTTTTGAGAAGTCAGGGGCACGGTTCCCAGGGCCTCCAAGCACCTTCTTTATTCCCTCCTGGGCTAAACGCTCTCGTTCAGGCTCTCCACGGAGATAGCGTCTAACCACATCCCATCCTGGCGACTTGTCGTTAATAACGATGCCGTTCGTTGATGCGTAATCTTTGAACTCAACAGGGGCACCGGAAAAGTCGAACAGACCCCAGCGTATGGCTCTCATCTCCCCTGTGGTTTGGCTAAAACTGCCAAACCACTGCTCGTAGGGGTTCGATCCATAAATCTTCTTATCCTTGCTTTGATCTTCCTTCACCAGATAGAACCAGGTGACATTGTTCTCAGTGTGAAGTTGGTTGCCTTGGATGTGGAATCGCGGCTGCTTGAACGAGTCCCAGGAACTAGAATCCTCAGGCCAAATCAGTTTCCATGCCGGAAGGTAGTACCCGTAGGGAGCAAAATCCATTTCAGGGTCGAGGAAGATTCTAAAGGGACGCTTATCTGAACGAGTCATGTAAAGTCCAGACTTTGTCCAGCCAAAGGTCGGGCTGGGGGGCTGCTTCAGTGCAGGTTCCTGAGCAGTCAAAACTGAGGACAGCAAAAGGGCTACCAGCCCGAATGAGGCCAGCACAGAGCGGAGTCCACTAGGCCGGGCTGAGTGTGATCTCAAAATTGACGACACTTGAGTCTCCATGGTTGGTTACGCTTGAACCCTCATCCTTCATCTTGTTCTATTGGTTTCTTGAATAGCCTTGGCGAACAGTTCGGCCTCAGCAATAACCGTGTTGTAGTTGTTTGAGCCCTTTACCTGATTGACACCAGAGATGGTATAGACGCCGCGAGGATGTGTCATGAAGCATGTCAGCACTAGCTTCTTCCAATTGGCCTTGGCAGAATCCACACTCACCTCAAAGGGCATAACTGTGGCGGAGATGAATCCACTCCCCCAGTCCTTTACAATTCCGAGTTGTTCGATATCGCCGATCTTCACCGGATATCCAGGGTTCTGCTTTTCCACAATCGCCCGAAGGTCTGCACCGGTCAGCTTAATCATTTGCTGCTTGGTCACATCACAGGTTTGCTGTGGGTTGGTGGAGTATTGGAAAGAAACCACATAGTAACGACTGTCAGTTGGGACACTCTTTCCATGTTCATGCTTCTCCAATTCGGAAGCCAAGAACAGAGATGAGATGACGCTAGGATCTTGCTTGTAATTCGTCAACTTCCAGGTCGCTTGAACCTCCTCGTAGTATTTCGCTCCAGGCGAACCAGGTTGCATTACATCCACAAATCCACTCGGCGGTGGAATGAGGTGCTGAACCGGAGGAAGTTGAATGATCGGCTTTCGATCGAACGAATCAGTCACGCCACGCCAGAGAGGTATTAGAACCACAAAGGCAGCGACTGGAAGCCAGGTCTTCAGCGAGTCCTTCATCTTGCCTCCCACCTGCTTGGCGATTGTTGATCTATAGGTACGAATATTACTCCACCCTATCCAAATGGGAGGTGCCAATTCCGGGTACCGGATCCTCGGCCCCGAAGGTGTCCTGCTCAAAAGTGTCTGATCAGAGGTTTTCATAATAAATTCCTAGGGACTTACCAGTCTCCAGGTCATTGAACTGGCACCAGGTCTTTGGGCCAAAATTTTGGTCCACGAATTGCCTGACTGATTGGATTGCTGTGGCTATCGGGAGGGTGAACTCGAAGGTCACGAAAGCTCCATGACCTCTCATTCGAATTAGCCCTTCGCGCATGGCCAAACGGAGAATGGCCACCCTCCCTGGACCATTGAAGTCCCAAGGGATTGTGGAAAGCTGGGTCATTACCTCCTCTGGAATGCCAAAGAGCCTGGCGTTCTCAGGTTTCTGAATCCAGGAGGCGTGTTCAGTGATCCAGTGCCAGTGACCCAGATGAATCCAGGCCCCTTCACGCAAGGGGCAGATCCATTGGTTGGTTCCCTGGTTTGAGATGTTTCATCTCATTCGGGCCAACCCGGAGATATGCATAGATCGTCTCCCGACTGACGGAGAAGGCTCTGGCAAGGTCAGCCTTCGATTCCCCAGCCCGAACTCTCTGACGTACCAGTTCAGCTTGTTCTGGCGTTAGGGACGGCTTCCGCCCCTTGTAGGCGCCTCGAAGCTTGGCGAGAGCGACCCCTTCCGCCTGACGGGATCTGATTTGAGCCCTCTCAAATTCGCTTACAGCTCCAAGGAGGCTAAGCATCAGCAGGCTCATCGGACTGTCATCACCAACGAAGGTCATAGCTTCCTTCACGAAGGTGACCTTGACCCCGCGCTTGTTGAGATCCATCACCAGGCGGCGAAGGTCATCTAGATTTCGGGCGAGACGGTCCATCGAATGACAGAATATTTCATCATTTTGCCGACAGTAGCTCAGCATTGCTGCAAGTTCAGGGCGGTTGGTGTCCTTCCCGCTGACCTTCTCCTCGAATATCCGATCGAGGCTTAGACCGTCCAACTGCCTCGCAGTCGATTGACCAATCGAACTGACTCTGATGTACCCGACCTTCTGTCCTGGAGCTGCCAATCCCCCCTCCTCTGTCCATCTAGAGTTATGGGGTCTAAATCCAAAGCGTCAATTAGGCTGATTTCGGCCCTAGTCTGACGCCTTAGGCACCGTCCGGCATTGTCAGCCATGGGTGTAGCCCAGATTGGCGCCCTACCGAAGTAGAACTCGGTTGCCAAAATGCTGATCGAACCTGAGAAAGTGAGATGGTGTGGGAAGGCGGAAGGCAATACTGGCTGGGGCTGGTATGAGCTGCGGGTCAGGCGTCCTTGGCCTCGCCAAGCGCAAGGTCGTTTAGTCGTGGTAACAATCGTGTACAAAGGGCTTTGAGCCCCTCACGGTTGTTAAGGTAGGGAACGTACCGAAGATGCCTGAGATCGAAAGGAATATCTGCCTCAGATTGAGTTATGAGTATTACTTCACGGCCTAGAGTGTGGGCAATGCCGATTTCATAAAACACATTCGGGTTTCGGCCGGTACAGTCGCAAATTACGATGCACGAACGATCAATCAATGACACAACATCCTGAATTACTGCGGGGTTCTCCCAGATATCATCAGCTCTCCTACACCGGAAACCGGCAGCAGTGGCAGTGCGTTTCAATGCTTTATACACAGAATCGAAGCTAGGATTGAATGGCATCATGGCTGACACAAGACTTGGCTCAATATTCTCTGGGTCGGAAACTTGAAAGACTTTTGGCTTTGGACGGCGGGGTTGTACGTGGAGCAGTAATGCCCGGTACAGATCCTCATCCTTGACTGACCAATGTGTCCGATGGAACTGGAAGTCGGCTATCCCAAGTTCGACTGAGAGTCCCTTCAATATCTTATTGGTGAGTGGTGGGATTGTGGAGTCGTACGAATAGTCGAGAGAGATGTCGTAACCAGTTTTCCTTGCACGAAGAATTGTTCCAACTCGAACGACCTGATTTCCATCACCGGATGCCTCTTCAACGAACAGGCATGGGTAAGCCATGAGAGCAGCGAAGTCCAATTTCCCCTTTGGTCTGAACCGCTCAACCAAGTGCTCCTCGGTATATTCAAATATTCGACTTTCACTAAGAGTGTCCCTGCCGTTAGACCAGCCGTTGCCCTTCACCAGTAGATTGAACATGTTGAACTCCAGTGTTTCCTGACCAACATTCACTTAAGTCATATTTGATGACGCCTAATGAGGTTATAGGGTTTTTGATTCGAACCTTTATCGAAGAGACAAGTTCCCCTGCGAGGACACTGATCTTGGCATTTCATCCCAAGTAAGACCATCTAGAAGCCTCCCGGCCTTCTTCTTGTTGCTTCCACCCCATTGCTTGAAAAAGAACGGGACACCAACACTGAGGCACTGGTTTCGAATCTCGACTACCCACTTCTCGTCCATCGGCCTTGAATTTGGGCCAGATTCTCCGCCAACGATTGCCCAGTGAATGCCATCGAGTACCACTTCACCTAGGGACTCAATCAACGGTTCGAAGGATACGAAGCGCACTCTGGCCGGAGTTCTTCGGAGGTGGTCAAGCCGGTATAGGTACATAGGCGTTTCAACGCTTACCCCCATCCACACATTTGATGGCCAATCTAGTCTCTGACCAAGTTTCTCCATGCGATCAGACCGCTTGGTTAATATCTGGAAGGTATGCCAGGAGGCTTGGCGCATCACCTCGAACACTCTGAAGATGAAGTCTTCAGGCACCTTTTGATGGAACAGGTCGCTCATCGAATTGACAAAAATCATTTGTGGCTTCTTCCAACCCAACGGAAGTTCTAGTGCCTGCTCCTGAAGGGTCAATCTGAACCCATTCTCATAATTGGCTTGGCCCATAGCTTGGAGTCGTTTGGCCATTCTCTCTGCATAACAATGTTTACACCCAGGGCTCACCTTGGTACAGCCCGTAACGGGATTCCAGGTGGACTCAGTCCACTCAATGGCAGATTTCAAACCCATGCCAGTTTTACCTCATCAGGGTAGCTACCTGCTTTGCGTTTCTTCCCATCAGACTTCATTGCCTCAACTCGAATCTTCGAGGACCCCTCCTCAATTTTCAGTGCAGCGGTCATGTGTTTCTTCAGGTATGGGGTTTCGTTTTCTACAAAACAGCGCACATCCTTGCCACTGACAGATCCCTTCGTCCGGAATTTCTCCCGAAGTTGCTCTACCAAGATACCTGTAGTGTCGGCTTCGAATAAGACGGGTTGGTTCGGGTCTGTGGCATCTGAAAAGCTGAACTCACCATCAGGGTTGACCTTCCACATCGCTTCCTTCATTTTTCGGTGGCCAAGATCATTGTTTGAAGCGAAAAACAGGTAGTACTGAACACGATTCTGCCGATCTCGCATTTCGAAATACCTAACGTACGTTGCAGCCCCCTGGAGCTTTGACTGATAAAGCTCTCGCAGTTTGACAATGCGATTGCCTGAACCGGTGGCGATCGCGACTGCTTCTTCAGTGCCGAAGGCGTCCACGATATTTTGCACAACTTTATCATCGGGATGTTCAAGCCAACGGTTGATTGAGTCCACCATGAATGTGACAAATACCTCGGACCGATTGCACTTCAACAGCCTCTCGATCAAGGAAAAGGGAATGCCGTAAAACCCAAACGGGTCGATGAAGGCGAAGGTTGGCGCAAGAGAGTCTTTGGCGTGTCCTATCGAATCGAGCATCTGACCAAACTTTTCGTGGAACTTCCCAGACTCCGTAAAAATCTTGAATTCCGGCGGGGTTTTGAGATTAGCTAACTCCGAACGCAAATGGTTTAGCCGGTCCTCTCGTTCTTCGATGAACCAGAAAATCACCTCCCCGCTAATCGAATTGCAATGGTTCATTGCCTCACCAATGGCGATCATGGGAGACCCAGCCTCACCACCTTTGTATCGTCCAGGGCCACAAAAACCATCTATGTAAACGATTCGCCTGTGGTACGTCCCGAGAATTGGAAACCAAGCAGCTAGGTATCTTCGAAGAATGTCATGTTTGGCAGAGGTGTGAAGTTCTAATTCCCAGAGAGTTTCCTTCGGTGTGGCCATGTCGAGGTCCTCTCAGGTCCGTTCAATCATCTTAGAATTCAATCTCATTAATCTTAATGGTTCTACCCAACTGATTCATAAAGGAACCGCTGGAACCCGGTGAAGGCATCCCGGATTTCTTCGACGCTCCCCAGGTCGGCCACGGCATCGGAGATGGCGTTGTGGTATTTCAGCTTGAGCAAAGGCGACAGTTTCTCTTGGTCGAGTTCGTCCACACCCTGCTTCACATACTGGGCTAGAACAAACTCTAGGAAGGCCCGCTGTTTATCGGAGTAATTGTCGTGGATCAGGATCTTGGCCTGATCAGCTCGGGCCTCGCGGGTCTGGGGATGAAGAGCGAAGGCGACATAGGCCAGGACATCAAACAGGTCGCTGTTCTCGGCTTCGATGATTCGTTGCATCTCGGTCATGGTGTCCCGGCCATAGCCCTTGTCGGATAGACCAGCCAGCAGGGCCTTCCGGGTGTCGGGCTTGCTCCAGATGGCTCTTAGCTCGGCCTCGTCCTTGAAGAACTCCGGCAAGGCCCCGAACATGTTCTCAAGGAACTGGGCCGCCGACATGGGCCTGCCATCAGCACTCCAGAAGGTGGTGGACATCATGTGCTGGATATTCCGTTCCTTCCCGTCCGCCAGCTTGATCTTAGTTTTCTGCTGTTGTTCTTTCTCCTTTTCCTTCGGTTCGGGGTCTGGGCCGTTCCGTTGCTGTTTTCGAGTCGATCCAGCATCACCCTCGGGTTCGATCTCACCGTCCCACTCGGGATCATTGAAGTGGTGGTATGCCTGTACGAAGTCATAGATGGTGAAGTAGTCTTTGCCCTCAAAGAGCCGGGTTCCCCGCCCGATGATCTGCTTGAACTCGATCATGGAGTTTACGGGCCGCATCAGGACGATGTTCCGGACATTCCGAGCATCTACTCCCGTTGAGAGTTTCTGGGAGGTGGTGAGGATGGTAGGAATGGTCTTTTCGTTGTCCTGGAAATCCCGCAGGTGCTGATCACCCAGAGCTCCGTCATTTGCAGTGACGCGGACACAATAGAGGGGGTTAGTGCTGCTGCTCAGCTGGTTGATGAGGTCTCGCACGGCCAGGGCGTGGGCCTGGGTGGCGCAGAACACCAGGGACTTCTCATTCTGGTTCATCTGGTCCATGAAGACCTTCACCCGGTAGGCTTCCCGCTCCTTGATCTCGATGATCCTGTTGAAGTCGGGCTCGGTGTACCGCTTGCCTTCCTCGACCTCCCCTTCGATCAGGATGTCATCCGGGGTGTAGACATATTCATCCAGGGTGGTGGCGATTTGCTTCACCTTGAAGGGTGTCAGGAAGCCATCGTTGATGCCTTCCTTCAAGGAATAGACGAACACGGGCTCACCGAAGTAGGCGTAGGTGTCCACATTGTCCGTCCGCTTAGGGGTGGCCGTGAGGCCCAGCTTCACCGCAGGAGCGAAGTAATCGAGGATGCCCCGCCAGGAACTCTCATCCTTGGCCCCTCCCCGATGGCACTCGTCAATGACGATGAAGTCGAAGAAGTCGGGTGGATACTCTCCGAAGTATTCCGTGCCCTCGGGTCCGCACATGAAGGTCTGGAAGATGGTGAAGAAGATGCTGCCGTTCTTGGGGACCTTGCCCTTCTTGCGGATCTCATCCGGAGCGATACGAACCAGGGCGTCATCCGGGAAGGCCGAGAAGGCGTTGTATGCTTGGTTCGCCAAGATATTTCGATCTGCCAGGAAGAGAATCCGGGGCCTGCGGGTGGGTTCCCCGGTCAGGTTCCAGCGGCTCTGGAAGAGCTTCCAAGCAATTTGGAAGGCAATGAAGGTCTTACCAGTGCCAGTGGCCAGGGTTAGCAGGATGCGTTTCTGGCCTGCCGCCAGAGCCTCCAGCACCCGTTGAACGGCGATGTCTTGGTAGTAGCGACCAGGGTGAGAGCCACCCTTGTCCTCGAAAGGCACGGCGGCGAACCGGTCCCGCCAAGCGTTCTCCTCAGCATAGGTCCGGTCCCATAGTTCATCTGGGTTTGGGAAGGCTGAAACATCCCCTTCCTGGCCCAGGGCCATGTCCATGCCGTAGATGGCCTGTCCATTGGTTGCATAGGTGAACCGGACGGCCAGCTTTGCAGCGTAGCTCTTGGCCTGCCCCACACCCTCCGTATAGGGCTTGTCCCAGGCTTTGGCCTCCACCACGGCCAGCTTGGTGTTGCGGTAGACAAGCACATAGTCCGCGATCTCGGCCTTGGCCCGTTTGCCGCCCCCTTGGAGCCGCCCCTGGGTAATGCCGTATTCCCGAAGGATGCGGCTGCCCTCGACCACACCCCACCCCGCTGCCTTCAGGGCAGGGTCGATGTGCTCAGCTCGGGTTTCGGCTTCGTTCATGGGGGGCCCTCAGAAATATTCACTCCACACCATGGAGAAATTTGCTTCGGGCACATCTTCCGTTGTCAGTTTTTCAGAGCGAGGCTTTGGAGCCGAGAAAAACTCAAACCCCTTTTCCTTTAACCTCGCAAGGAACCCCTGTCCGTTTCCATCGAGTTGGCTCACTGACCACACTTGGTAAACAAGTAACCAGTGTTTATCTATTTCTCTGGATTCTGCCGAGAGGAGGTTTTTTGCACACTTGGTCACAGCCGCCGCTATCCTTTTTCGCCTGTTCCGCTTTGCATATTCAAGCAGCATGACATTGGCAAAACAGTCGCCCAGTCCAACAATCTCGATAAGCTCTTCATCCGTCAAAGGCAACAGGGTTTCGTGTTTCAAGGCGAGGTAAAGTGCATGTGTGATGGTGTCTGGATAGAGTTTACGCAAACCGAGTTTAATAAGCGAAGCGGAGAGTTCTGCGATCTTGGAGTCAAGTCCATCAATCCAATAATTGGCGAACACAAACTTATCAAGCAATGGCAGCAAATACGGGTATGCCAGCGTGAGATTCATAGCTTCTCTTACATACATGCGCTTTGCACGAGAGTTGAGTTTGCGCGCAAAAACTGGCTCACTTGGATTGTCCTGTGTCCGTCCTTTTGCAATCACCTTGATCGCATAGTTCAGCGGAGTAGATTTACCAGCAATCTGAGCACATTCTAGCGCCTGATCAAGGAATGATCGAATTACCGAGAAACGAACTTCACCTCCTTCAGGGAACGGGAAGCGGTTCAGCACCAACACCCAGTTTTCATCACTTGGACGCGGCAAAGCCTTGATGCATGTCTTCTTTTCATTTAGGGACAACTCAAAGATCCGAAGACTTAGCCCAAGATCCTGAATGAATTTCTCAGCTTCCTCGTGACTATTAGCATAGAAGCGATAATCGTCAATATGGCGTTTGACCTTCCGATGTCCTTTCCTTTGAAGGTCGGCATCAATGCTGGTCAAAATGATCTCGGAGATGATATTTGATGCATTTGGACCGATTAGCAGACCATTCGTTTGCCGATCCCTCGTGTTTTGTGTGCACTTATCCAGCAGGTTCCCAGACAGTCTAATTAGGCTACTGGTTTTCTTTGCCTGATCTTTGGTGTGCAATGCCCATGGAATAGAATGTGAATATATGCTTGGAAAGCACGAGGCAATATCGGCTTCAACAACATACTGCGCCCCAGCCATCCACTCTAGTTCCTCCTCTTCTAACCGGAAACGCTCAGTGCCCCTGTAGTTCATCTCGAAAATACGGCCATTACCAACATGGCGAACATAGATACGGCTTATCGTTGGCCTTGGTAGGTTGCAATGGGTCGCAATTTCTCGCCAATGTTTGGAGATTGCCAAAGCCTGAACTGCGTAAGACTCGGGATGTGGGATCCCCATATGCCTTGGGATGTTGGTATCCCGGAGGGCTTCGAATCTCACATAATCGTGAGCACATTTATCAATGGCATTTCGGAGGTTTTTCTCATCGGGCTCATTCAGGATGCCCTTTATTGTTTCAGAAACAAAGTTGGCTAGCCCCACTGATGTAAAGCAAGGTGGGAGCTTTTCTGCAAACAACCCATGGTCGAGTAGGCCATTGAACACTTCATCTTGGTTCAACTTCTCCTTGGTCGAGTCCGACCATGCGACGGGAGGAGCTTCAGGTTGCTCGGGCTCTAGGGCTTCGTTCACAGTATCGGCCCTGTCACAGGTTGCCGTTGAAGGCACGGTGGAGGAGGGATTGCTTCAATTCATCTAGGGCCGTGAGTTTCTGTTGAAGAATGTTCTCAAGTCTCTGGGAAGTTTCCATGATGCCGTCTAGTTGGTCAATGATGACCCTCTGCTCATTCACAGGCGGGATGACATGGTAGAACTCTCGCTGTTTTGTAATGGGGACCTGGTTTCTCGTGGACTGTCGCATGATCGAGGTGTACTGCGACTTGAACCCAAACGAACGCATGTAATGGGCTAGGTACATCGGGAGAATGTGGTCTGAGTTGCAACGGTAATAAGTGAGGGATGTTCCAAGGATCACCTTCGGTTCGACTGTTTGCAGAATTGACACTGGTCCCACTGTGGCGTTGTGGGCAAAAAGAACATCATTGTTCTTGGCTATGCCCTTACGAAGAAGGGCCGCCCGTTCATGCGACAGATATTTAGCGCGAGACATATCCAAACGATCACCATCCAGGCAGTTCGCAGAAATGTAGGGCACACCCTGAGTGATGAACTCCTCCTTCCTGGGGTAATCACCTCCATGGTTCCCGTCCAAATGACTCTCAATCCAGCCACGCTCAAGGAGCGTCTCAAGTTGAACTCTCTCCCATCCCGAACCGCGTGAATTGAAAATTGACTGCAAGTGGCTCTCGAACACCTCTTGTGCGTTTTGAAGGTTCTTCTCGGCGTTAGCTGTGGCGGCAGCAATTCCATCGAAGGCTTCATCGAGGATGGTGACGATGCGCTGCTGTTCAGGCAAAATTGGATATGCAACCTTTAGTTCTTTAAGCAATCGGTAGTGTCGGGCGTACCCTAGTTGCCTGATGTCAGCACTCAGTAACTGGTAGTAGAAAAATTTCGGAAGCAGGAATGGTTTAGGTTTCAGGATTTTGACTCCATCCGCCCCCAACACAAAATCAAAATCAATGTATTTGAGAACCCTGGTGTGGTCACCGAATAGAACAACGGGCCTTTCTACTTTGAATAAATCCGCAGCCTTGTCCCAGTACCCGTTAAGGAAGCTCTCTTCCTGAGAAACGATTGGGAATTCGCCCTCTTCCAGGAAATCCTTTCGCTGGATCTTGTTGGTATAGGTGACATGTTCGATGGCTTCTTCAAACGGAACCTGCTTCCACTCCGTTTTCACAGCAACCCCCGGATGATCGCTAGGACTTCGGAGCTCTCCGCATCTAGGGCCGCGATCTCATCCAAGATGTCCTCAGGGCTCCGAAGGACAACTTCCTCGCCACCGTTGGGGTTTTTCACGGACAAGTCGAAGGTAGCCTTGTCGATGGCCTTCATGTCCACGGACCAGGACTTGGGGGAATCTGCCACAGTCTTTTGCAGGGTAAGGAAATCGACTAGATCCTCATCGTTCAGGGGATTGGTCTTCCCCATGTTTCTGCCCGGCTGAAGCTGGTAGTACCAAACCTTCTTGGTAGGTGAACCCTTCTCGAAGAACAGCACCACGGTCTTCACACCAGCCCCCTGGAAGGTGCCGCTGGGGCAGTCCAGCACTGTGTGAAGGTTGCACTCCTCCAGTAATTTCTTCCGCAATGACACTGATGCGTTGTCGGTATTGCTGAGAAAGGTGTTTTTGATGACGATGCCAGCTCGTCCACCGGCCTTCAGGCTCTTGATGAAGTGCTGGAGGAACAGGTAGGCCGTCTCACCCGTCCGGATGGGGAAGTTCTGCTGAACCTCCAGGCGTTCCTTGCCTCCGAAGGGTGGGTTGGCCAGCACGATGTCGTAGCGGTCCTTCTCCTGAATGTCCGAAAGATTCTCGGCCAGAGTGTTCGTGTGGATGATGTTGGGGGCCTCAATGCCATGCAGGATCATGTTCATGATCGCTATGACATAGGCGAGGCTCTTCTTCTCCTTAGCGTAGAAGGTCCGCTTCTGGAGGGTGGTCAGATCCGCCGTAGTCAGGCCCGGCTTCTTCTTCAGGAACTCAAAGGATTCGCAAAGGAACCCAGCCGACCCTACTGCCGGGTCGTAGATGCGCTGGCCGATCTTGGGCTGGACCACCTGGATGATGGCCCGAATCAGCGGCCGGGGTGTGTAGTACTCACCACCGTTGCGCCCCGCGTTACCCATGTTCTTGATCTTGGCTTCATACAAGTGGGAGAGTTCGTGCTTCTCGACCTGGGACTTGAACCGGAGTTCGTCCACCAGGTCGATGACCTCCCGCAGGTTGTAGCCGCTCTGGATGCGGTTCTTGATCTCCCCGTATATTTCCCCAATCTTGTATTCCGTGGTGTCCGGCCCGCTGGCCTTCTGCTTGAAGCCATGCAGATAGGGGAAGAGCTTCTGGTTCACGAAATCGCGGAGGTCATCGCCAGTCAGGGCGGCGTTGTGATCCAGTTTCCCGTCCTTACCCTTCGGTGCCGCCCAGGTTCCCCACCGGTAGGGCTTGTCCAGAATGTAGGCGTAGGGCTTGCCCTCCAGGGCCGCCTCCGTTGCCTTGTCCTGCTCCAGGGCGTCGAGATACTTCAGGAACAGCAACCAAGAGGACTGCTCTGTGTAGTCCAGTTCACTGGTGCACCCCGCATCCTTGTGCAGGATGTCGTCGATGTTCTTGAAGGTCTGCTCGAACATGGGGGCTCTGACTCCGATGAAGCATTGGAATGGTCAACTGGGGTAATCGGGCCAAGGGACAGGGGTATCGTCTTAAGCTTAAGATTAGTATCTATTTAGGTTGGCCTCGGTGGCAATCTGAATACAGTCAGTAAGTGCAATGAAATCTCAGGATAATCGAGGGAATTGGTCAATGGATGACACATCCATCCCATGTATCCACCAATCCAGTGAGGGGTGAGCTCTGTTAGTGAAAGGTATCCTTTGAGAGACCATGCTAATCTTCTAAACAGTTAGATTTAATTGGATTAGCAGAGAATGAACGCTCAGCTCACTGCATGGGTAGCCCAAGTCCATGAGGCTACCGGCTATCTGAAGCGCCTCTATTCGGGGCTGAAAGATCCTGTCCAGAGAAAGCGTGCCGAGGCTTCGGGTGCTTATGCAGGAGAACGGTTTCGATGCACGGGGCGGAAACCTCAGAAAGCCCAGCCTCCGTGGATCGGCCTCCCTTCGTCTCAGTCAGAGCGGACCGCTTGGATCAGCGTCATCGAAGGGTTGCTCGGCCTGAACCTTCTGGTCGCTCTGGGTTCATCTCCAGACAAGGGGGGAGCAGGGTCACTTCATAAGAGGTTGAACCAGGAACTCACCACAGCCATCAGGGGGTTCACGGCAGCCTTCCCTTCAGAACTTGTCCTCCAGGATCTTAATGCCTTATGTGAAGGCGTGGTGGACCAGGCAGCAGAGGTGGCCGAATCAGCATGGCTGGAAATCAGAAAGGATGGCGAAGAGTCGGTAGGGCAATTCCTAAAGCAGGAGTGGCTGGGGAACATCCGGGCTCAGCTTCAGGCCCTGGTTGATTCCCAGGGCAGATAACCAGTCGTTGATTTGCCTACGGACGGTTCGACTAAGTCTTCCTTGGGGCCAATAGGAATCTGGCTGAGAATTTAAACAGGTGCCTATCCTCATTGACTGGCTTAACCCATTTTATTCCATTTGTTTGGCCTTCCTCGACGGCGTTTTGTTCAGCTCCTTCAAGGAATAGAGCGGTCTCTCTGTCGATCTGTGCGGTTGTTCTCATTGGGTCACCTCTATAAAGAGGTGAGAAGTTCATGATTGAAATGGTTTAATTCAACTTTTACTCAGTATTAGTACTGAATTTGGGGAATTTTACGGAAGTCATGAACAATAAATCTAATTATATCAACATCGAAATCATATAAGTGCGCCAATTGGGCGTGACTATATCTTTTCGCCCTGGAACCGGCGCCTGGAGCGATGGAGTTCGGAGCCGAAGGAAGGTCAGGTATGTTCCTGGACGCCTTTGATCTTCGAGCTGGTCCGACCAATCGACGGGCCAATCTGTCGGCCCAGCTCAATTCCCAGGATGAACTGTCCTCAGAACCAGTATCGGCTGAGTACCCCCTCCCAGATGTTCTGGGTTCGGGGTAGCTCGGGAGGAAACGGTGCAGAGGACATTCAGAAATCCCCTTCAAAGCAGTATCAAGCCATCGAAGGGGCTAACCATGAAACAGCAGAGACGCCACCGATTCGATACTTCAAGTGGTCTTAGAACGGGTTCTATACAGCTCATGGAGCCCAGGTCTGAGGGGAATGGTCTCTCTCTTAGAGGTCTAGATCCGACTCAAGCCTCAAGACCACCTCCCTTCAATAGAGGGTCATGGGCTTCTCGCTCGGCAACCAGGTGAAATCAAGCCTCACGGCAACCATTCACATCCGCCAACCGCGAGAAGCCCATGACCCTGAGGCGCCAAACCGTTATTTACTACAGTTTTACTTGGATTTAAGGAAGGAGGTCGAACCTCATGGACAGCACAACTGAATCCCCAATGAATACAGGGAAACAAAGCCTACATGGTCGATCTCAGTGGATCAACCGCACACAGAGGCGTTGCAAGCAGCATTTGAGAACCATCCTGACCGCGAAAGTCAGGAATAAGGCACTCAGACAGGCAGCCGAGGTCACCTTCCTAAACCAGGCGCATCTTGAGCAGAAATTCCCGCTCACCAGTCTTAACCATTACTTTGACCTTCAGAGGTTCTATACAGCTACCCAGCTAGTAAACCCAAATGGCTGTCCCGGAGTTGATAGACAGACCCTATATGACTTCCTCACATGCACTGATCCCATGATGCTTGTGAATGAAGTGAAATCCAAATCATACAGGCACAGTCCCTACATGGAAGCCCTGATCGAGAATCTGGACGGTAGCACAAGGACTCTGATGATCCCTATCTTCAAAGATAGGGTTATCCAGTGCACCTGGCTTCTGATCATCGGACCAATCTTAGACAGAGTGTTTCTCAAATGCTCCTACGGATACCGTCCGAATCAGAACTGCCATATGGCAATTCATGATCTTGACTCAGAAATCAGGGAACGCCAAAGAGTTTGGGTAATTGATGCGGACATCCTGAAATTCTTCACCAATGTCCTGCATCAACCGTTCATGCGTATTTTCCGCCTCTATTTCAAGGATGCAATTCTTCTACACTCGATTGAGTCGATGCTCGGCTCTATGAGGCAGAAGAAATCTAACGGTAACTCCTCTCCCAAAGGCTTACCTCAGGGTGGAGTTCTGGCTCCCTTGCTGTCGAATCTCTTCCTTCACTATGTTCTTGATCTCTACTTCCATGAAAGCATTCTCCCTTCCCTCAAAGGCTGGGGAAAGCTGATCAGATATGCGGATGACTTCCTTGTCCTCTGCGGATCTGAAGAAGATGCGAGACTGGCCCACAGGATGATCCAGGAGCGAATCGAGCAATATGGCCTTTCTCTAAATGAGGACAAAACCACGGTTCGAAATATCTCCAATCCAGACATTGACCCTCTACTGGAAGGTGAAGGTCCAAGAATGCTTAGCTTTCTTGGATTTGAACTCTCATGGCATAGGTCAGTCGAAGGCAACTATCAACTGGGTCACAGAACGGAAGAGAAGAGAAGGAAGAAGGCAATTCTGAAATGGAAAGATCGAATGAGAAGGTATGAAGAAGAATGGTCTGAAGGGAACTCACCTCACCTAATCGGAAGGCTACAGGGCTCTGCTATCTACGGAGTCAATGGGTACAACAATTACTATGGGGTCGTGGGTAATGAACAGGCACTAGAGGAAAATGAAGAGCAGGTCTACTCAGAAGCTGCACAGTTTCTTGATGATCGCCCTGTCTTCGGAGGCTCTGATAGGAATCCGTTCAGGGAGGACCCTGAACGAATCTGGCCTAGCGTCAAGATGCGAACACTTGCTGAACTAGCCCAACCAAGGCGAGTTGCAGATTTAAACATTTCGAGAATTCCCAACTGGGGAGGGAGGGGCAAATGAGGCTGATGATTAGATCACCAAGTCGTATCTGAATGTCGAGTGGGGGAATGGCCCTTGAATCCAATCAGACTTCAACTGACTGGATTCAAGGTCGGGTAGCTACTTTCGGCGAACCGCCTTGCCTTTAAGGCCAGGTCGGCCGGTGCGCTTATTAGACTTTACATAACCTAGGCTGTTCCGGCCGAAGTCAGTATCGAGCTTCTGAATGATCGTTTTGAGCTCTGACCGAAACTCCTCCTTCTGAACCAACTCATAGAAGGAGGAGGTGATTTCCTCCTCAGTGTTGCCCTTGAACCTGCGGCAAATCGCCCTGGCCAATACTGCGGCTGTCTTATTGATTCGGCTCCCCCGATGTCCGAGGTGGGGTTTCTTCGTAGGCTTCAATTCGACCATCAATTTGAGTGCGGCTTGGTACGAGAGCCCCAGTCTTTCAATTGATTCCAACACCTTCCCATACCGCCTCTCCAAGGCCGAATGGAAGATGAACCCGTGTCGTTGCTCTGGCTTTTCAAGGCAGAGGCGTTCGATGCGGGTAATTACGGAGACAGGCAAAGATTCATTGTTCACAAGATAACTTGCCTTGGCTCCCTTCCCACCTTTGCCAGCGACATATCTGATTCCCCCGAGTTCTTCAGGCGATTCCTCTACCTTCGGTGTCCGTTCTGGCTGTTTCTTACTAAAAAGCCCCATGGGTATTACCTCCGGAGGAAATATCGCCGGTATTGATCAAACGACAAGTCACCCAGGCACTAGGAGAGGAGGCTTGGCTTAAGAAAAATCCATTCGTGGCCACCAAGAACCCCGAAGAAGCCAGTAATAGGAATCAGAGGACGCAAGGAGGTAAGGCAGATGGAACCCACTGACAGAGCACCACCCAAACTCGGCACCTCAAGTCCTAGTTCGTAAACCTTAACTTCATTGACAGGGGACCTTCCCAAATACCTTCGCAGAATTGCCAACCACGGATTGAGCTTCTTGAAGGAGGAATACCGAGAGCTAAAAGGAGAAACGATTATGAATGACATTATGCTTTTCGACAAAATGAACAACATCCCAGGCCACACCCAAGGGTTCTTCGAGCAACTCGGGAAAATGCTCGAACGAAATCGCCAAGAATGCTGCCCAAAAAATCCTGAATTCATGCCGGTAGTGGATTACATGTCTTCGGCTCTTCAGAACAAATTGCCGCTAAGAAGCGCCAGAATTCATGCCAATGATGGCGTGGGAGCTTTCACTATCGAAATCGGTGCTCCCTCCAATCGTGAGCGCGTCAAGGTATTCGCGCATAAACACGGACCACTCGACCCATCGAACCCCAAGGGTCGAAATCCTGGAGAATTGTTCCTATGGGGCCAGAATGGTTTGAGAAAACGCAGGTCGTATAACGATAATACAGCCCTTTGGATAATCAATTCTGTGCTGGCGAATGGAGGAATCTACGCAGCAGTGCCAATCGAAGAATCATCGGATGACATTGATATGGATCTTGAAGGGGTCCTTAGCCTGTTTCGCCTAGTTGGCTAATTGAGCCTGGATTGCCTTCTTGCCGAGCTTCCTAACGGCGGCGATGGCGGCGAGCTGGCTCTGTCGGGGCCGGGACTTCTCGGCCTCCCAGTTATAGATGGTCTGGGCTGAGACACCGATCAGAGCCCCCATATCCCCGGCAGACAGACCTAGCTTCTGCCTCTGGGCGGCAATTCGCTTAGCACTGAACCTGAACTTAGTGGATGCCTCACCCTCCACCTCAACAGTCGCCTTCTTAGGCCCATTCTTCCCAAGTCTGGCAACCTGCTTCTCTAGGGCGGCCACCTGTCGCTTTAGGGCCGCGATATCAGACCGGTACTGCGCCGATGATTTCTTAAGGCCCTCTGCTTCCTTGCGGACTTCTTTCTTAGCTAGGCGAACGATCTCATCCTTCATGACCGAGGCAATGTTTGGCATTTTGATACCCCCTGTGGAAGAGTTGTGTGCTTGAGCTACTTGAGATCAAGAATGAATGATTTGGATTAATTACACCATCCATAGCACCTGCCTTCACCAAGGCGCTGAGCGGATCGCGGATGCCTGGTCTCTCGGCCTTCGGCCAGGCCATCGTGTGCTTCCCTGGTTCACTAGCCAACGAATTTGATCCCATGGTTCCAGTAGGTCCTGGCGCCCATTCTCAAAGATCAATCTTTGATACAGAAACCCTCTTCACCATTTCGTCAATTCGCTTGTTGATGTCCTGGATGTTGCGGTGCGTGTCTAGCCTCACATCTGTATATCTGATGTATTTCATTTCCAGACCTTCCGTTTGATCTGTCCTAATTTCCACTTCGTTCCTGAATCCCCTGTTTACTCGCCATTCGGTAGACTGGTAGTCGCCACTTGACTTGCTATAAGGATTGCCATATTTGCCACTAAGCAGGTTCAGGTAATTAATGTCGGACTTAACGGATTTACCACCTACCCCATAGGGGTCAATGAACCAATAAGTGAAACTCATGAGGGTATCTCCTTCGAATTCAGCCAAAAGCGTGTGAACATCCGAAGGTTCTGGCAACTTGATGATGTATGTGGTCTGGTTTGGGTTATTAAATGCGAAAAGTTCTTCCTTTTTCCTAACCTTCCAGTTGTTTTTGACGGCTGAGTTCTTTAAATCATCTAGTTTTGATTTGCCAACTTCAAGTCCATATATTGATACATATACAGGCCCATTCGATTCCTTTCGTTCGTATTCTTCTGCAAGAAGATATGGTGGTCTTACACTGATCATCACTCCGGAGGAATATTGTGAAAAGTCAATTGACGCAATTGGAGTATGGAAGCTGCATCTTTTTCTATTATTAGATTCTGTAGTGCAGGTGATATTTGCTCCTTTTATTACTTTGCGAAGGGAGTTCATTTTTTCATTAAAATATACATCAAGATCAATGCTTTTGTCTACTGGTTTGTAAAATGAAATAATGTTTACAAGTTGATTATTTACATAATAAAGTTTGTACTCGATGTTATCGCCGTTATCATTTTCAAGGTTTTTCACGCATAATTTTTGATCTACTCCGGACCTATAAGAAAAATCTTCCTTTGTGAGTTCCTTGCATCCTATATTACTTCCCTTGGTGTCGAGGGACTTGGATACCATCTCGGGGGTCATTCCAAACCGTAGTTTATTATAGAAGAGTGTAGATGGAATACTGATATACTCCTCGGCGTGTATAGATATTGCACATATGCATTGAAGTATTAGTAATGATGTTTTAAGGTGTCGCATATAGTTCCCTCTTATAAACGATTTTTCCTCAGTAGTATTTCCGCTTTGAGTTTCTCAGCTCGGGCTTGGGCCCGTTTGATTGCCTTGGGGGCAAGTTTGGTTTGGATCAATTCATGAAATTTGATCCCATTATTGTGCCCTTGAGCCGCAGCTAGGCTAGCCCATACATAGGCTTCTTCAAAGTTTTCCGGTACGCCGTGGCCAAGTCCATAACAGGCTGCGACTAGGAATTGGGCTTCAGGGTTTCCCTTATCTGCTGCCATTCGGGACCACCTTAAAGCCTCCAAGTAGTCCTGTCGGACTCCCTTGCCTTCGGTATAGCAAACCCCCAAATTATATTGAGCCAGTACATTTCCTTGGTTCGCTGATTTCTTGAACCATTTGACTGCCTCCGGTTGGTTCAACGGGACCCCTTTCCCAAGACCATAGCAGACACCTAGGAGGTACTGACCACCCGCATGACCTTGGATTGCGGCCTTTCTAGCCCACCTAGCAACCTCTGTAAAGTCCTGTGGCAATAGCTGGCCTAGACCGTAATGACCGGCTAGGTTGTACTGAGATTCTGCATCTCCTCCTGAAGCTTTAGCTCGTAATTCCGAGATTGATGAATGCTCTTTCTTACTAACCAATAACGAATCCTTTGTAACCCTTTCACCTGTCTCCTGACCCATTACAGGTAACACTGACAAAAGTAATAGAAGGACTCTGGGTTCGAACCCCATGGACGCCTCATGAATTGAAGACCAGGTTATCAGGAGAGCGCCGGTAAATGGCGACAAACCGCTGGGCGTTATGGAGCGGGTTCTTTGTTTTTGTCAACTTCAGCAAGGTTCACATTCACATCCAATCCGGGGCAGAAACCTAGCGATTAGGATGTCGCAGTCATGCTTGCTTCCTTGAACTGCCCCGGCCACCGTTCCGATAGGATTCGAAGAGAATGCCTGACTGCTGCCGTGTGGTCCCACTGTAGGGCGAAGAGGAAAAGGACATTGGAAGTGGCGAGGGCTACGATTTTTGCGGCCCCTGTCGCTAATCCAAGTCGTTCCATCTGGGTCGGGATGTAGACCTCTCGTTTCACTCTCCCAAAGTGCTGGTAGATCAGCAGGGACTTCCCGGCCCCGAAAACCTTGGTTGCTTCGCTGATGGCCAAATACTTGGAAAAGCCCTTCCGTCCTATGGTGCGACTCCGAATCTCCAGACCGTTGTCCGGATCGAAGAAGACCAAGTCCAGATCGTTGAACCTGGACATCAAAGAGTCCATGTAATTCGTCCGTTCTGCATGGCTGTCCCCCAGGAGATCAGAGTGGTACACGGCCTGGGGAATTAGATTGGCGTTCTCGAAGGTAGTTAGGTCTCTTTGAGAGCCCTTGGCCACGGTTCCTGAAAGGAAGTCGAACAGATTCGGGTCAGATCGCCGCCAACGATCGGGGTAGTCGAGGTAGTCGATCTTGCCACCATCTGCCCGATCATCATCTGGAGTCAGCATCCAAGCTAAGCCAATTCGGAGGTCACCAACCCCAGCCAGCAAACGCAGAAGGCCGTACTTCCGATAGTCGTTGATGTCGCCGAAGTATTGGTGCTTCACGGGAGACCAATGAAAGGTGTTGCTGGATTTGTCATCATGATCGCTCTGTGGGATTGAGTGCAGCGTACCGAGTCTGATTGATTTCAGATTGAAGGTTAACTAGAGACCCTCACACACTGCTTCTATCAGGTTCTGTATATTTTGGCTGCATTTTGGATTACCGAACAACTGGTACCTGGAGAGATGTGGAAGATACAGCAGTCGAACTGGCCCGAGCGGACTATCGTACTCGTCCAGATCAGCTTTGTATTGACCCCACCCTGTTTCATAGGACCGGCTCGATTTTTCTGAAGCATCCATAGAATTTTGGATGAGGGTTCTCAGTTCCCTCTGCACTTCCCTGCCAAGGCAAACGATGATAGTTGGAGACACAATGGGGAGAATGCGACCCCAAAGGGAGCGGCCGAACTCGATGGATTCTTCCTTGCGAGGGAGTGCTGAAACGGTCGGCGATCGGAACGGAATAAATTGTGAAATCAAGGACCCTGCCATCAGGTCCTCGAATGGTCCATGGAATTTCAACCCCTGTGCCAAGGCCCGAAATAGCCCCTGAACTTGCAATTGAAGTGTCGATTGGCCCGGAGGCATACCGTCCCAGCTTTCAACCAAGTGAGAAAGCCCGTTCTCACAACTCGCATCTGGGTGATCAGATGGAATGACCTCCCCGCCTGGATTTATCGTTATGAAGGCTATTTTGACTGGGGAATTGAGCACATTTTTGCTTACATTCAAAAATCGCCATCCAAGACCGTAACCGAGGTCTAGGTAGGTGGCTTCAATCTGGCGCACGCATTCATCAAAAAGAGAGGGGGATGGACTTTCGGCAAGGCCAATTGCTCTCTTGTCACTCCTTTCTTCAGAACCCAACTCCACTTCCTTCTTGCCTCCGCCAGAATTTACCTGACCGTTCATCACAATAGGTGGCAACTCATAGAATGCCGCATCAGCAAGTGCACAGAAAACGCTAGAATCCTTTGATTGAAAGCCCCCTGAACGGTACGCCCTCAAAACCATATCAAGCCGTTGTTGAACCAGCTCGTTCTCTCCACCAGGCTGAAAAATCAGGATCTTCTCACAGTAGTAGCGATGAGCCGATATAAGCGCCTTCTTATTCGTTAAACGGAAGTGATGGAGGTGTGCAAAGGCTTCGTCCGTGAACCCAAGGTCGGTAAGTGCTCGAAGCAGTTTCAAGGATTTTTTCGGATCTGCCATAGTTCAGCCCCCATGCCACACCTTCATCATCCTGATGCTACCCTCTAGGCCAAACAACTGGATTCATTTCATGACCAGCAATTCATAGCCCTCATGGAAATCTATGGGAACTCAAGAACCCAAGATGGACGCTCCGCGAACGAGGATGCCTTTCTGATTGGAAGAGGTGCCATTCCATATGCGGCCCTCTGTGACGGTTCTGGCAATGCAGGGCAAGTGGCGAAGCGTGCACTTAAGATTCTTGATGGCCTCGCCTCTCAGGCATCCCCTGAAGACTTCCAGCTGTTTCAGACTTGGGCGAATTGGACTCACCTGATGGACTCGGCACTGCTTGGCGGAGCGCAAAGCACTTTTCTGGCGATGGCGATCATACACGACCGTGTAGTTGGGGTGTGCGCTGGAGACTCTCGGCTCTACCACCTTCCGATGGACGGGGAGATCCAGATCCTTACCGAGGAGGCCGGAAAGTCTCGATTGGGTAGCGGGGAAGTTGTTCCCTTCCCCATCCACCACCGGATCAATCGGGGGGACATTCTACTTTTGATGTCCGACGGAGCCTGGACGCCACTCAATCTCCCTAAGCTCCGGAACCTTTGGAGCAGGTCCTTGTCCCTTCATTTCTCCGAGTTCCCAGCCAAGATCCTCAATGAAGCTGGGAGGTCTGGCAGGGCAGACGACATGACTGTGGTGGCCCTGAAGGTGTAGTGAACAGGTTTGACAAGGCAATGTGGCAGGGGCCGGTTTTATCGAGAGGTTAGACCCGACCTGCCTTAGCCACAGCATATTCATCGGCATTGCACACTCTTCCATTGAGCATCTTTGGCCACAGAATCAATTTGGTAGCGCGAGGGAGCCTGCTCCAAGTAAGTAGTTTAATGTTGGCCTCCTTGTAGTCTCCTTTGGCCCTCATTGCCGCATAGTTCTCATCAATGGTCACTACATGCACTTGCTCGTATTCGACCACCAACCTAATGAATTCCAGTGGTCTACCCCGTTTGAAGGTTTTGTGGCGAGATACCAACTCGGTCAGAGCCGTCTGAATGCGAAGAAAATGCTCAAGGCGAAGTTCGGCCTCTGGATTCCGCGCTGCTTTCTCAGACACCATCCCCGTGAACCTGCGAATTCTAGTTTTCATTCGCTCAGCAATGATGTGGGTGTACCAACCACGGGCGTGGCTAGAGGTGACCTCCTCTCTTTGTGCGAGCCACATAATTTCTTCATAGACCCTTGTGAGTTCCTTGCGGAGAGCCGGTGAGATGGGAACCTGTGAAGTCATTCGAATTCCTAGCGAATGGAGCTAACCGGCCACGCCTGCACCGAGGTTCAAACGAATCCAGCCTCAACAAGCTCAGTGGTGGAAGAGGTGACGAGGTGTCTTTGACCCGATCCCCCAATAATGCGTGACCAGCTCTCAACAATGAGCTTTGCAGGGACCTTTCGGGACAGGAAGTAATAAGAGAAGCCCCCATACATCCCATCCACATCAAACCAGGCTGGCTTCTTCTTGGTAGCTCTGAGGCCATCAAGGTGAGGCAGCTCCTTTGGAGGGGAAACCCGAAACTCAGCTAGCCGCAATTGAATCAGGGAGTGAAACCCCTCCTCAATCTCTCTGAGTTCTGATTCCAACATTGGTGAAACCTCACGGAAAGGGACGCTGGAGCATTAATAGTAGAACTGTTCCAGAAGCTTGAAGCCACCCCGGATGATCAGTTTCCAAACGAACTCATCGGAACACTTGGCGCCGATGTTTGTCGAAGTGCGGGTAATGTTCACCCGATAGCCATCGTAAGCAAAATCATCCCGGATCACCGTTTCAATTAGTGAGATGTTCTCTTCGTTCCAATCGGTCCAATGTTTGTTCTTCGTAGAGAAGCCGAAATGGATTTGACGAGAAGCCTTATCCCAACCAAACATCAGGTTCTCAGCCAAGTCATACCTGTAGGCAGATGCTTGCCAAAGCCGTTCGCCTCGACCGTTGTAGAAGGAAACTCTCGAATTTGGAGGCCAAGTGACTAGGTGGACAACTGGCATAGGTGGACCTCCCAAACCAAAACCTCAGAAGGTCAGATTGCCTGAATTTATGTGACAAGGGCTGTCCAACTGAAGGATGGCATTTGAACTCGCAGGAAGAGTGGGCTCCTACTGTCTACCCGCCACTCTTCACTGCGGGGAAGTGCATCAGAACCGTCTGCCGCACCTTGTAGGCGAACTCCGATCTGTTTTCCGGAGCCAGGTCCCTTTCGACCTGTCGGAGCAGGTTCGCCATCTGCTCAACCTCATTCAGGAGGCTCCAGGCATCCTCCTGAATTGGGCTGAATGGTTTACCAAGGGTCCAGTGATGCCGGGACAGGCTGGCGCGAAGGCGATTCCGAAGTTCATAGAATTGACCCGTGTCGGACACTTCACTCCCCGGCAAACAAACCCGGAAGCGCCCAGGCGGGATTCTGAGCCGGGGTGGGCACTCGTTTGGCTAGAAAGTCTTCAATCTCTTCAGTCCATGCCGCAGAGGGGTGATGGATACCTTGCAGGAGGCGAAGGGCCTCCTCAAGGTCGTTGAGGGTCTGAGTCGTGATTGTCTGGTGAATCGAGGTCGTCAGGCGTCTATTCCGAAGGTAGCTCCGCAGGGCCTGGCGACTCTCCGGGGTGGTGTGGGCTTGGACTTCCATGAGCACCTCCTGGACTATCCAGGATGGCGAATAAATAGCGAATGTCAATCCTGGACCCCAGACATTCCAGAGGGCTCTCCGCCTACTCCTCCGACCGGAGCGGGGATAGTTGCCTGAGGGTAAACGAAAGGGACATTCGGGACAGGGTGATTACCCACCAATGGTTCAGGGACGGTAAGCCTTTATATATAATTTAACCTCTTATTCAAACCAGCACCTCATTGAGTATTAGCCATGGAGAGTGCAGGTTTCGTCATAATGGCTAAAAAAGTTTACCGTCATCTATTTGCGGCTGATATTAATGGCAGAGGTGCCATGAAGAAGCCAAAGACCAAGATAAAGTCAATTGAACCAAATCTATATGTTGATGAATATGGAAATTACTATGTTCGCTTGTTCCATAATAAAAGGACATGGCAGAAACTGCTAATCAATACTACGCTCAAGTATGCGAGAGACGAAGCTAGGCAATTTATTCTGGATAAAAAGAAGGAAGCTCAGGGAATGCCGACATCCAAGAGCATTCCCAGTGTGGTCGAAGCTATCGAATTATGGGAAAAGGCTAAAAAAGGCGAGGTAACAGACAACTACATTACCTATACCGTTAAAATACTCAGAAGGGTTCTCACCAAACCATTAGGCCACATCAAGGCAGATAAAATATCCCAATCAATGCTCAGGAAGGTCGTTAGAGAATACAACCAGGGAACTTATACAAAGGGTGGAACAGTAAGAAACCACAAACCAACAACAAGTAACAATCTTATTCAGTGTATTAAGTCCCTCTTTACCTTCTTGGTGAAAGATGACTACATCAAGTTTTCTCCAGCGGCCAAGCTCGAAACCTTTGATGAGCCTGAGTTCAAGCGTAATGTAGTTAATTTATGTGAATACACTGCATTTCTTGAGGAAGTTGACAAAATAAACCTACCCCACATTCGATTCCAGCTTAGAGCCATGCTTTACCTTGGCCTGCGCAGTCAGGAAGCCGTAGATATGAAATGGGCTTCCTGGAATCAGCAGACCGGGCACTACATACCAGGGATGCATGGACTGACGAAGGGGAAGGAAGCGACATCGCTCAAAGTTCCTGACCCTATGCGCGATTGGCTCCAGATGGCACTAGAGCAGCCGAATAAAAGCTTGACCCACATCTACACCAATCCCAAGACAGGCAAGCCTTACAACTCAAAGGTTCTCCGCTGGCATCTTCAGAAAATCAGCAACACTCTCAAGGTCAAACTCACTCCCCATTCTCTCAGGGCCTCCTACATCACGGCCTTGAGTCTTGACCATGACCTAGCCACTGTCTCGAAGCTGGCAAGGCATGAGGACATCGAAACTACGATGCTCTATGTGAAAGTTGACCAAAAGCGTATGGATTCCTCCGTCAAAGAAACTTTTTCCGCGTAGAATGGACTGCATTGTAGGTGGATTGTAAGTCGACCTTGCAACCACCATTCAAACCATTACAATTGCAGAGGTTATCAACATATGAGTAATTACCCCGAAGAAATGGTCGCCCCCATGCGCGAGGAACTCACCCAGGTGGGCTTCCGCCAGCTGATGAGCGCGGCCCAGGTGGATGAGGCGCTGCAGCGGCCGGGCACCACGCTGGTGCTGGTAAACAGCGTCTGCGGCTGTGCCGCGGCCGGAGCCCGGCCCGGTGTGGTGGCGGCCCTGGGCGCCATGGGCCTGCGCTTCGATCAGCTGGTCACGGTCTTCGCAGGCATGGAGAAGGAGGCCACGGCCCAGGCCCGCGAGTACTTCGAGGGGGCCATGCCGACCAGCCCCCAGGCCGCCATCCTGAAGGACGGCCAGCTGCTGCACCTCATGCAGCGCTCGGATTTCCTGGGCCATAGCCCCGAGGAGATCGCCCTCACCCTGGGCAAGGCCTACGAACGCGCCCTGGCCTGATAACTTGGGGGAGCCCATGAGCTTCCCCCGCCGCCTCTCCATCCTGCTGCTGCTCGCCCTGCCCCTGGCGGCCCAGGCGCCGCCTCTGCCGGCGCTGGTGGAGGAGCTGGAGTCCTCCAGCCTGGCCCTGCCCATCCGGGTGGACCTGTCCGCGCTGATGAAGCAGGTCGAGGCCCAGGTGCCACTCTCGCCGCCCAACGTCGAGACCTGGGCCGAGATCAAGGGCAAGCCCCGGTCCTACTTCCGCTTCAACCTGATCCGGGAGCCCCTGCTGGTGCAGATGAAGGACGCCCAGCTCTCGCTGCGCATGGTGGCCAACTTCGGCATGGATGTGGGCCTGCGGACCCTGGGCAACCGCTACACGGTGATGGGGTCCTGCGGCCGCAGCCCGGAGCCCCCGCGCCGGGTGCTGCTCGAGCTCAAGACCGAGATCGGGATCCTCCCGGGCTGGGGCGTGGCCCTGCGCCAGACCGCCTTCGAGGTGACGCCCCTGAACACCTGCGAGATCACCTTCCTCGGCTTCGACATCACCAACCAGGTGACCGCCGGCATGAAGGAGAACCTCGCGACGGGCACAGAGGCTCTGGCCCAGCTGGTCCGCGAGAACGCCCTGGCCCGCCAGAAGGCCCAGGAGGCCTGGAACCTCTTCAGCCAGCCCATCGAGCTGCGGAAGGATCTCTACCTGCTGTTCCAGCCCCGGCGCATCCGCATCGCCCCCCTGGTCACCCAGGGCCGGACCCTGGTCATCACCCCGGAGATCGAGGCCCAGCCCCGGCTGGTGCTGGGCGCGAAGCCCGTGGTCGTGGCCACGCCGCTGCCGGACCTTGAGCCGAACGCCAGTCCCAGGCCCGGGTTTCGGCTCCGGGTCGAGGCCGAGCTCTCCTACGTCCACGCCACGCAGCAGCTGATCACGGAGGTGGTGGGCAAGACCTTCGACACGGACAAGGGCCGCTTCGAGATCACCTCGGCCCGCGTCTGGGGGGACCAGGGCCGGGCCCTGCTGGAGATCGGCGTCAAGGGCCGCGTCACGGGCAAGGTGGTCCTGTCGGGACGGCCCATCTCTGATCCGGCCACCAGCTCCCTGCGTCTGGCCGACCTGGACTTCACCCTGGACAGCCAGAGCTGGCTGACCCGCATGGGCGTCTGGCTCAACCATTCGGGCCTGCAGAAGCTGCTGGTGGAGAAGGCCCACTTCCTCATGGACCAGCAGTTCCAGGGCCTGCGGGAAGCCGTCCAGGCCGGCCTCAACCGCCCCCTGGCGCCCAGCCTCATGCTCAGCGGCAGCCTGAAGGCCTTCAAGGTCGCGGCGCTGACCACGGGGCCCGAGGCCTTCAAGTCCCAGGCCTACCTGGAGGGCGAGGTCCAGGTGGACATGAAGTAGGCTGGAGCCGGAGAACCCGATGCTCAACCCCCTTTCCCACTTCAAGGTCGTGGACCTGTCCTGCGTGCTGGCGGGTCCCTTCGCCACGCAGCTGCTGGCGGACTTCGGGGCCGAGGTGCAGAAGCTGGAGCCCCCGGGCGGCGACCCCACCCGGGGCTGGGGGCCTCCCTTCGAAGACGGCGAAGAGGGCGAGAGCGCCTACTTCCGCTGCGCCAACCGGGGCAAGCTCAGCCAGACCATCGACCTCCACACCGACGAGGGCCGCGAGGTCCTCTTCGAGCTGCTGAAGGACGCCGATGTGCTGGTGGAGAACTTCCGCTCAGACTCCGCGGACCGCCTGGGCCTCGGCTGGAAGCGGCTCCATGCGAAGTTTCCCAAGCTGATCCTGGCCTCGGTGCGTGGCTTCGCATCGGACGTGACCGCCTCCCGCCGGGCCGGCTACGACTTCATCATCCAGGCGGAGAGCGGCTGGATGGACATCACCGGCGAGCCCGAGGGCCGGCCCATGAAGGTGGGCGTGGCCCTGGTCGATGTGCTGGCGGGCCTCTACTGCGCCAACGGCATCCAGGCGGCCCTGCTCCACCGCGAGCGCACGGGCGAGGCCATCCACATCGAGGTGCCGCTCATGGAGGCGGCCCTGGCGGGGCTGGTCAACGTCGCCGCCGGCTCGCTGATGACCGGCGAGCCCCCGCAGCGCTGGGGCAACGCCCATCCCCAGATCGTGCCCTACCAGTCCTTCTGCTGCAGCGACGGGGACGTGGCCATCGGCATCGGGAGCGACCGGCAGTTCGAGGTGCTGGCCATGTGGCTGGACCTCGACCTGGAGACCCGCCCGGACTGGCGCAAGAACCGCGGCCGGGTGCGGGACCGGGTGGAGCTCGTGGCCCTCATCGAAGCGCGCACCCAAGGCAGCACCGTGACCGAAGTGCTGGAGATGTGCGCCGCCAACGCCATCCCCGCCAGCCCGGTCCGCAGCGTGGACGAGGTGCTGTTCCGCAAGGGAGGCGAGCTGCACAACCTGCTGCAGCCCCTCTTCGACTCCGATACCCACACCATGGTCCCCACCCTGGCCTCGCCCATCCTCCTGAATGGCGAGCGGGCCTGCGCACCCCTGCCCCCGCCCCGGCGGAAGCCGTGAGGGCCGCCCCGCGCCTGGTGCCCGTGGGGGCCCGGAAGCCGAACCAGCTGGCCGAGGCCCGCCTGCGGCAGGCCTGGCACTTCGTCATGGGCCCGGCCCTGGCCGACCGCACCCGCCTCCTGCGCGTGGAACGGGAGGTCCTCGTCATCGGCTGCTGGGAGCTAACCCGTGTCGCGGCCCTGCGGGAGGCCTCCCTCGCCGTCTGGCCCCAGCTGCGGGACCGCATCCAGCGCGCCCTGCGCCTGTCCCTCCGGGGCATCCAGATCGTGCCCTGTGATCCCCCCGTCCCAACCCCAGCCCTGCCCCAGGATCCCGATCCCCTCCGGCGGGCCCTGCTCCTGCTGGAAACCCGCCACCAGGAGCGGGTCCGTCTGGGCCTCGAGCCTGAGTAGCGCTGGACCCCACCCAGGGATTCGAGTACAGTCAAACCTTCGTCGGGGCGTGGCTCAGCCTGGTAGAGCGCTCGGTTCGGGACCGAGAGGTCGGAGGTTCGAATCCTCTCGCCCCGACCAATAAAAAGGGGGCCGTCGGCCCCCTTTTTATTGGTCGGAAAAGCGCGAGAGGATTCGGACCTCCGAGGAGGCTCCGACTCCGCGCGCGGAGGCGCGCACGGAGTCGGCTCCTGGGGAGCCTGCGTCAGGCGGAGGCGGCCCGAGGTGCAACCTCCGCCTGATGCGCCCTCCACCGAAGGGCGCTCCCGCTCTTCGCTTCGCTCAGTCGCGGAGTCGGAGCCTCCCGCGTGGTCAGACCACGGTCCAGGAAATCCCGACACCCGCCGCCGTTTCGTGACCTGCAACTCAAGGTATCCCAAGCTACAATGAGGGGTTCCGCCCGCCGGGCGGGGAGTTCACTCGATGAGCGACGTCTGCACCATCGTCACCACCTGCGGAAGCGAAGAGACAGCTCTCACCATCGCCGCCGCGCTGGTGGATCAGGCCTATGCTGCCTGCGTGAACATCATTCCCAGCGTCAAAAGTTACTATTACTTCAAGGGTGAGACCCACCTCGACGAGGAGGTCATGCTGGTCATCAAGACCACCATCGAGCTCTTTCCCCAGGTGTCCGAAGTGATCACGGACCTGCACACCTACGAAGTGCCCGAGATTCTGATGTTCCCGGTCGAGGCAGGCTCCGAGGCCTTCGTCGACTGGATCCGCCAGAGCGTCAACCGCCTGGCCTGAGTTTTACCCACCCCACCTCCCAGGAGCTCACACCATGGAACAGACCCTGTCGCTCGAATTCCTGAGGGTGGTTGAAGAAGCTGCCATTGCCTGCGCCACGTCCATCGGCCACGGTCGCCGCAAGCACAGTGACAAGCTGGCCGTGGAGGCGATGCGAAAGGCCATGGAGTCCGTCCGCATGGACGCCACCATCGTCATCGGCGAGGGCGAGCGTGACGAGGCGCCCATGCTCTACATCGGCGAGAAGGTGGGCATGGGGGCGGATCTGGATGGCGACAACCCAGCCGTGGACATCGCCGTGGATCCCCTGGAAGGCACCAACCTCTGCGCCACGGGTGCGCCCAACGCCATCGCGGTGCTGGCGGCCACGGAACAGGGCGGCCTGCTGCACGCGCCGGACCTCTACATGGAGAAGCTGGTGGTCGGCCCCTCTGCCAAGGGCAAGGTCAGCCTCGACGCGCCGGTGGGAGACACCCTCTCCATCATCGCCAAGGCCCTCAACCGGCAGGTCTCCGAGATCACCGTCAGCGTGCTGGACCGCGAGCGCCATGCCCAGCTCATCGCCGACATCCGCAAGGCCGGCGCCCGCATCCAGCTCATCGGCGACGGCGATCTCAGCGCCGCCATCAGCGCCGCGGTCAGCGGCACCGGCATCCACGCAGTCATGGGCACGGGCGGCGCTCCCGAGGGCGTGCTCTCCGCTGCCGCGCTGAAGTGCCTCAACGGCGAGATCCAGGGCCGCCTCAAGGTGGACACCAACACCGCCAGCCGCGAGAAGGCGGAAGCCATGGGCGTGGATTTCGACCGCATCTACTTCACGGACGACCTCTGCCCCGGCAAGCAGATCGTCTTCGCCGCGTGCGGCGTCACCCACGGCAACCTGCTGAAGGGCGTCATGCACTTCGGCCACGGCGTCCGCACCTCCAGCCTGATCCTCACCTACGGCAGCCGCCAGGTGCGCTTCATCGACACGGTCCACATGAAGGAAGGCGAGTTCACCACCGTCCGCTTCTAGGACAACCCTGCCCGCGCCAGAGCCCAAGCCCCAGGTCGCCAGAGGCGGTCTCCCGGGGCTGGCTGGCCCTGTGATAATCTTTCTCCCTCATCTTACGAGGTTACCCATGGCTTCCCCCTTTCGCGCCTCCCTGTGCCTCTGCCTCGGCCTGGCGACCCTGGCCCTGGTGGCCGGCGAAAAACCCGGCGTCGATCCCGTGAACATCGACGCCTCCGTGAAGCCCTGCGAGGACTTCTACACCTACGCCAATGGCGGCTGGCTCAAGAGCCACACCCTGCCCGCGGACAAGGCGCGCTACGGCGCCTTCGAGGAAGTGAGCGAGCGAAACCGCGCCATCCTCAAGCAGATCCTCGAGGAGACCAGCGCGAAGACCACCTGGGCCAAGAGCAGTGTCCAGCAGAAGGTCGGGGACTTCTACGCCGCCGGCATGGACGAGGCCGCCATCGACAAGCGGGGCCTCGCCCCGCTGAAGCCCATCTTCGCGACCATCGACGGCCTGCAGGACACGAAGCAGCTGCCGGCCCTGCTGGCGAAGCTCCACACCCAGGGCCTGCCCGGCGGCTTCGGCTTCTTCGTCGGTCAGGACGCCAAGGAATCCACCCGCTACATGGGTAACCTCATGCAGGGCGGCACCGGCCTCCCCGACCGGGACTATTACCTGAAGGACGATGCCCGCAGCCGCGACATCCGGGCCAAGTACGAGGCCCACGTGGCCAAGATGCTCCAGCTGGCCGGTGACAGCCCGGCCCTGGCCGCAGTTCGCGCCAAGGTCATCCTGGAGCTCGAGACCCGCATGGCCACGGCCCAGTGGACCCGCGTGGAGCTGCGGAACCCCATGAAGCGCTACAACAAGCGCACCCTGGATCAGGTCGCGGCCGAGGCGCCGGGGTTCGACTGGCAGGGCTACTTCCAGGCCCGGGGGGTGGCGGTCAAGGACCTCAACCTCAGCCAGCCCTCCTACTTCAAGGCCTTCGGCCAGCTGGCCGCGGAGACCCCCGCCACCCAGTGGCGCACCTACCTGCGCTGGCACGCCCTCAATGCGTCCGCCAACCTGCTGCCCAAGGCCTTCGGCGAAGAAGCCTTCGCCTTCCAGGGCAAAGTGCTGAACGGGACCCCCGAGCGCGAGCCCCGCGCCAAGCGCATCGAGGCCCTGACCGACGCCATTCTGGGCGAGGCCCTGGGCCAGCTCTACGTGAAGGTGGCCTTCCCCCCGGAGTCGAAGAAGCGGGTGCTGGACATGGTCGAGAACCTGCGGGTGGCCCTGCGGGAGCGCATCACGAACCTGGACTGGATGGGCGCCGAGACCAAGCAGCAGGCCATCACCAAGCACAACGCCTTCGGTGTGAAGATCGGCTACCCCGACAAGTGGAAGACCTACGCCTTCGACGTCAAGCGCGACGATGCCTTCGGCAATGTCCGCCGGGCCTCCGCCTTCCGCGTCCAGGAGAACCTGGCCAAGCTGGGCAAGGCCATCGACCGCACGGAGTGGGGCATGACCCCGCCCACCGTGAACGCGTATTACAGCGCCTCCATGAACGAGATCGTGTTTCCCGCCGGCATCCTGCAGCCGCCCTTCTTCGATCCCAAGGCCGATGACGCCGTGAACTACGGCTCCCTGGGCTTCGTGATCGGCCACGAGATGACCCACGGCTTCGACGACAGCGGCAGCCAGTTCGATGCCCAGGGCAACCTCAAGAACTGGTGGACTGAGGCGGACAAGCAGGCCTACGAGTCCCGCACCGACATGGTGGTCAAGCAGTACGACGCCTATGAGCCGCTCAAGGGCGAGCATGTGAATGGCAAGCTCACCCTGGGCGAAAACATCGCGGACATCGGTGGCCTCAAGATCGCCTTCGCGGCCTACCAGAACAGCCTGAAGGGCAAGCCCGTGCCGGCGGCCATCGACGGCTTCACGGGGCCCCAGCGCTTCTTCCTCGGCGCCGCCACGGTCTGGCGCAACCACATCCGCGAGGCGGCCCTCTCCCTGCGCCTCAAGACGGATCCCCACAGCCCCGGCCGGGAGCGGGTGAACGGCCCCCTGTCCAACCTGCCCGAGTTCTACGAGGCCTTCGGTTGCTCCGACGGCCAGCCCATGAAGCGTGACGCCAAGGTGCGTCCCGCCATCTGGTAGCCACCGTCCCCTCCAGATCCACCCGAGGTTCCCATGCGCATCCGCCCCCTCGTCCTGCTGGCCTGCCTGCTCACCGCCGGCGCAGCCCTGGACGCCTGCACCAACCTGCTCATCACCAAGGGCGCGAGCAAGGATGGCTCGACCATGGTGACCTACTCCGCCGACAGCCACACGCTGTACGGGGAGCTCTACTTCAAGGCCGGAGGCCGGCACCTGCCCGGCGCCCGGCGCGAGATCCGCGAGTGGGACAGCGGCTTCACCTTCGACACCGGCAAGGTGCTGGGCAGCATCCCCGAAGCGCCGATCACCTACACCCGCGTCGGCAACATGAACGAGCACCAGCTCGCCATCGCGGAAACGACCTTCGGCGGCCGCAAGGACCTGGCCGGCCCCAGCGGCATCCTCGACTACGGCAGCCTCATCTATCTCGCCCTGGAGCGCGCCAAGACGGCCCGGGAGGCCATCGAAGTGATGACCAGGCTGGTGGAGGAATACGGCTACGCCAGCAGCGGAGAGAGCTTCTCCCTCGCCGATCCCGACGAGGTCTGGATCCTCGAGATGATCGGCAGGGGCAAGGGCCAGACGGGCGCCCACTGGGTGGCTACCAAGCTCCCGGATGGCACCATCAGCGCTCACGCCAACCAGGCCCGCATCCGCCGGTTCCCCCTCAACGATCCCGCCACGACCTTCTATAGCAAGGACCTGATCTCCTTCGCCCGCGCCAAGGGCTGGTTCAAGGGCGAGGACAAGTCCTTCAGCTTCTCGGATACCTACGCACCTCTCTCCTTCGGCGCCCTGCGGGCCTGCGAGGCCCGCGTCTGGAGCATCTTCCGCCGCGCCGCGCCCAGCCTCAAGCTGCCCATCGACTTCGTGAAGGCCGAGAAGGGCGCCAAGCCCATGCCGCTGTTCATCAAGCCCGATGCCAAGCTCGACGTCCGCGACGCCATGGAGCTGATGCGGGACCACTACGAGGGCACCGAGTTCGACATGACCCAGGACGTGGGGGCCGGGGCCTACAAGCTGCCCTACCGCTGGCGGCCCATGGGCTTCAAGATCGACGGCCAGGACTACATCCACGAGCGGGCCATCAGCACCCAGCAGACCGGCTTCTCCTTCGTGAGCCAGTCCCGCGGCTGGCTGCCCGGCCCTGTCGGCGGCGTGCTCTGGTTCGGCGTGGATGACACCTTCACCACCGTCTACGTGCCCATCAGCTGCGCCATCACCGCGCCGCCCAAGGCCTTCGCCATCGGTACCGGCAACTTCGACGAGTTCAGCTGGGACAGCGCCTTCTGGACCTTCAACTTCGTCTCCAACTACACCTACACCCGCTGGAGCGACATGATCGTGGACGTGCAGAAAGTGCAGCGCGAATACGAGGGCCGCTACCTTGCCGGTCAGGCCGAAGTGGACCGCACCGCCCTGGAGCTCTACCGGAAGGACCCCGCCCAGGCGCAGGCCTACCTCACCCGCTGCGCCGCCCAGGAGACAGACAAGCTCATGGCCCGCTGGAAGAAGCTGGGCGAGTTCCTGGTCTGGAAGTACCTTGACGGCAACGTGCGTGGTCCCAAGGGCGAAGTCACCCACCCCAAGGCGCCCGAGGACTGGCTCCGCTGCATCGTCAAGGAACACGGGGACGTCATCAAGGTAAAGAAGGTTGAGGGATTGGCACCTGACGAAGACTGAAAATCTCCGATTTTCAGATACGAGGCCCCGCGAGCGGGGCCTCGTGATTGGTTGAAATGGGTATCATTCTGAGTCTCTCGAGGTCCTTATGCGCCGCCCCGATCCGCACTCCTACTACGACTCTGTGCAGCCCAAGGCCCGGCGCCTGCAGCTGAAGCTGGGGGTGGACTTCGCCACGAAGCGCATCGACGGAGAGGTGGTGCTGGAGTTCGGCGCGAACGCCACCGGCACGCTGGACCTCGACACCAAGGGCCTGGAGATCCTGTCGGTGCAGGTGCCGGGGCACGGTCCCATCCCCTGGGAGCTGGGCGAGCCGGACGCCATCCTCGGCAGCCGCCTGCGCCTGGACCTGCCCGCGGAGACGCAGGAAGTGGCCATCAGCTACCGCACCTCACCGGATGCCATGGCCCTTCAGTGGCTGGAGCCCAGCCAGACCGAAGGCAAGGTGGCCCCCTACCTCTTCAGCCAGTGCCAGCAGATCCACGCCCGCACCATGGTGCCCTGCCAGGACACGCCCGTGGTCCGCGTGGCCTACAAGGCCGAGGTGACCGTACCCGAGGGCCTCACGGCGGTCATGAGCGCGGGCCCCGCGGGCGATGAACCCACCGGGGACGGTCGCCACACCTTCCGCTTCACCATGCCCCAGCCCATTCCCTCCTACCTGCTGGCCCTGGCCGTGGGCCGCCTCGCCTGTCGCGACCTCAGCCCCCGCGCCCGCGTCTGGGCCGAGCCCGAGACTGTCGAGGCCGCCGCCTGGGAGTTCGCGGGCGTGGAGGACATGATCCTCAAGGCCGAGGGCCTCTTCGGGCCCTACCCCTGGGACCGCTACGACATGCTCGTGCTGCCGCCCTCCTTCCCCTACGGCGGCATGGAGAACCCGCGCATGACCTTCCTCACGCCCACCCTGCTGGCGGGGGACCGCAGCCTGGTGGATGTGGTGGCGCATGAGCTGGCTCACAGCTGGACCGGCAACCTGGTCACCAACGCCAGCATGGAGCACTTCTGGCTCAACGAAGGCTTCACCGTCTGGGCCGAGCGCAAGATCCTCCGCACCCTGCACGGCGACGACGCGGCGGCCCTGGGCTGGGCCATGGGCCAGAAGGCCCTGGAGGACAGCCTGGAGCGCTTCGCCCATGAGCCGCACCTGACGGTGCTACGCCTGCACCTGACCGGCATCGATCCCGACGATGCCTTCTCCAGCATCCCCTACGAGAAGGGCGCCCGCCTGGTGGCGGCCCTGGAGCGCGAGGTGGGCGAGGACCGCTTCCACCGCTTCCTCCGGGAGTACATGGACGCCCATCGCTTCACCTCCATCACCACCGAGCAGTTCTGTTCCTTCGTAGAGGCCAAGCTGCCCGGCGCCCTGGAGGCCGTGCACGCCCGCGCCTACCTGGATGAGCCGGGCCTGCCCGCCAGCGCCCCGCAGTTCCACAGCGCCATGCTGGACACCCTCACGACGCTCGCGGAGGGCTGGGCGAAGGGTGACCGGCCCAGCGCCAGCCAGATCGCTTCCTGGAGCACCAACGAGCTGCTGGTCTACCTCCAGAAGCTGCCACGCCAGATCACGCAGGCGGACTGCGCCTGGCTGGACACCCACTTCCAGCTCATGGGCCGGGGCAACCACGAGATCCTGGTGGAGTGGCTCACCCTCGCCGCCGCCGCGGACTACGAGCCGGCCTTCCCGAGGCTGCGCGAAGTCCTCCTGCGGGTAGGCCGCATGAAGTACCTCCGGCCCCTCTACGGCGCCCTGGAGGCCACCCCGCGCACCCGGGCCCTGGCCCGCGAGCTCTACGCCGCCGCCAGCCCCGGCTACCACGGCCTCTCTCGCCGCGTGGTGCAGGGCATGCTCGACAAGTTCCCCGCCTGATGGTCCAGCCCGCACGCCCAGCCGTCCATCCCTGCCGGTGCAGCCATGAGCTCTGAACCGAACGGAGAGGGGCTCCGCCTGCCCGAGAATGCCTTCCGGGAACTCCGCGAAGGCGAGACCTACCAGCCGGTCATCCCGGCCACGGAGCACCCGCCCGAGGTCACCGTGCGCAGCGTGGTCTCGGGCTTCATCTGGTCCGTGCTGTTCTCCGCCGCCGCCACCTACATCGCCCTGAAGCTGGGCCAGGGCATCGAGAGCGCCATCCCCATCTCCATCCTGGCCGTGGGCTTCTCCGTCCTCGCGGTGAAGGTCCTCAAGAGCCGGTCCTCTACCCTGCTCGAGAACGTGAACGTGCTGGCCATCGGCGCCACCAGCGGGATCATCGCCGGCGGCAGCGTCTTCGTCATGCCCGCCCTGCACATCCTGGAGCTGAAGACGGGTTTCTGGCAGATCTTCCTGGTGCCCCTGCTGGGCGGCATCCTGGGCGTGTTCTTCCTGGCCCCCTTCCGCCGCTACTTCGTGCGGGACCTGCACGGCCGCCTGCCCTTTCCCGAGGCCACCGCCACTACCGAGATCCTCATGGCCGGGAAGCGGGGCGGTCACAGCGCCATCGTGCTGACCTACTCCGCCCTCACCGCCGCCGCCTTCGACTTCGTGGGGCCCGCCATGCGCGGCTGGGCCGAGAACTTCAGCACCGCCTCCATCGGCGTGCTGGATGGGTTCACTGGCCGCTTCAAGGCCGTGTTCTCCATGAACACCGCCGCCGCGGTGCTGGGCCTGGGCTACATCATGGGCATCCAGTACGCGGCCATCATCATGGCGGGCAGCCTGCTGAGCTTCCTGGTGCTGGTGCCCCTCTTTGCGCACCTGGGCCAGTTCATCCCCGGGGCTATCTCCACCGGCGCCGTCCCGCTGCACACCATGGGCTACGAGGCCATCTTCGCCAATTACGTCCGGCCCGTGGGCATCGGCGGCATCTTCGCCGCGGGCCTCATCTCCATCCTGAAGATGTCCCCGGTGATCGCGAAGGCCACGAAGCAGGCCTTCGGCGAGATCGTCCACCTCCTGAAGGGCGGCGCTCAGCAGACCGAGGACATCCGCACGGACCGCGCGATGCCCATGAGCGTGAACCTGCTGGGCATCGTGGGCGTGGCCCTGGCCATCCTCGCCTACTTCCGGTTCTCGGTGCTGGCGGGCGAGACCCGGAGCCTGCACCTGGCCCTGGCCGCCACGGCCCTGACCCTGGTCATCACCTTCCTGTTCACCGCCGTGAGCGCCTGGGCCGTGGCCATGATCAGCACCACCCCCATCAGCGGCATGACCCTGACCACCCTCATCATCACTGCCGCGGCCCTGTCCTCTCTGGGGCTGGCGGGCCGGAGCGGGATGCTCCAGGTGCTGCTGGTGGGCGGGGTCGTCTGCTCGGCCCTCTCCATGGCCGGCTCCCTGGTCACCCAGTACAAGATCGGCTACTGGCTGGGCGCCACGCCCCGCACCATCGAGATCAGCAACATTGTCGGCAGCATCGCGGCCTCGGTGGCCACCACCGCCGTGATCCTGCTCATGGCCAAGGTCTATGGGTTCTCTCCCAGCGCCCTGCACCCCCATCCGCTGCCCGCGCCCCAACCCAACGCCATGGCCGCGGTGCTGCGGGGCGTTTTCGGCGGCGCTGGCGCCCCCTGGTTCATGTATGGCATCGGCGCCGTCATTGCCGCCTCGGTGGAGATGTGCGGCGTGTCCGGCCTGGCCTTCGCCATGGGGATGTACCTGCCTATGGAGCTGAACTCCCCGTTGGTCCTGGGGGCGGCCGTGGCCTGGTTCGTGGAGCGCTCCAGCAAGGATGCGACGCTCGCCAAAGCCCGCCACGAGAAGGGCACCCTGATCGCCTCGGGCTTCATCGCCGGGGGGGCCCTGGTGGGCGTGTTCGCCGCCTTCCTCAAGTTCCTCGAGGACTCCGCCCACGTGCACCTCATCCCGGATGTGACCACCTGGGGCGGCTTCGGGGTGTTCGTCGGCGCCTGGGGCAACTGGATCGGCCTGGCCGTGTTCCTGCTCCTGGCCGCGGGCCTCTACCTGGATGCCTGCCGCGAAAAAGTGGGATCCTGAAGCACCGATTCTGAACCGCATCTTGCCTATCGTTCTCGAGGAGTCCCCATGTCCCACGAATCCGAACCCCAGGAGATCAAGGGCCTGCCCCTTAATGCGCGGCGGCCCCTGGACCTGGGCGAAGCCTACGTGCCGCTGGTGCCCCAGGACGGCGTGCCTGAGGTCACCCCCCGGGCCATCACCATGGGCCTCATCTTCTGCGCGATCTTCAGCATGGCTGCGGCCTACCTGGCCCTCAAGCTGGGCCAGGGCATCGAGGCCGCCATCCCCATCGCCATCCTGGCTGTGGGCCTCTCCCGCTTCTTCCCGCGCAAGAACACCATCCTCGAGAACGTCATCGTCCAGAGCATCGGCGCCAACAGCAGCCACGTGGTGAGTGGCGCGGCCTTCACCATCCCCGCCCTCTACATCCTGGCCCAGACTCCGGGCAGCGGCGTGCCCACGCCCACGCTGTGGCAGGTGGTGATCGTGAGCTTCCTGGGCGGCTGCATCGGCATCCTGTTCCTGGTGCCCCTGCGCCACCACTTCATGGTGGAGAACCACGGCATCTTCCCCTGGCCCGAGGCCACCGCCACGGCGGAGATCCTGGTCACCGGCGAGAAGGCCGGCAACCAGGCCAAGGAGCTGGCCGTGGCCGCCTTCATCGGCGCGGCCTACGACGGCATCGTGTCCATCTTCCGGGGCATGGGCGAGTACCTGCGTCTGGAGCACGTCTGGGTGGGCCACGCCCTGCGCGAGAAGTTCATGTCCTTCAACTTCCTGAACAGCGCCGCCACCCTGGGCATCGGCTACATCATCGGCCTGAAGTACAGCGCCGTGATCGCGGCCGGGTCGTTCTTCAGCATGTTCGTGCTGGTGCCCCTCTTCCACGCCATCGGCCAGTACGTGCCCATCGTCGTGGCGCCGGGTACCAAGCTCATCGCCAGCATGACGCCGGAGCAGGTGTTCTTCTCCTACATCCGCATCGTCGGCGTGGGCGCCATCGCCGGTGCCGGCATCATGGGCGTGGCCGCGTCCATGCCCAACATGATCCGCAGCATCATCAGCAACCTGAAGGCGCTGATGAACCGGGATGCCGCCGCCGAGGCTGCTGTCACCGTGCGCACGGACCGCACCCTGGCGGGCTCCTGGATCGCTGCGGGCCTGGTCACCTGCGTGGTGGGCACCCTGGCCTTCCTGAGCTTCGGCCTGGGCATCCGCAACGCCCTGGTGCCGGCCCTGGTGGCCACCAGCGTCGTCATGGTCATCTCGTTCTTCTTCGCCCCGGTGGCCGCCCGCGCCATCGCCACCATCGGCACCAACCCCATCAGCGGCATGACCATGCTGACCCTGGTCATCACCGGCGTGCTCATGCTCAAGCTGAACTTCACCGGCGGCTACGGGATGTTCCTCACCATGATGGTGGGCGGCATCGTCTGCACGGCCCTGGCCGCCTCCGGCGCCTTCAGCACGGACCTGAAGATCGGCCACTGGATCGGCTCCACCCCCGCGCGGCAGATCGCCTGGAAGTTCGTGGGCACCCTGGTGGCGGCCATCTTCACGGGCATCGCGATGTGGCTCATGGCCAAGCAGGTGAACCTGGACGGCACCATGGCCCTGGGCAGCTCCATCCCCGCCCCCCAGGCCAGCGCCATGAAGGCCATCCTCGAAGGCATCTTCGGCACCGTGTCCATGCCCCTGCGCTGGTACGCCTTCGGCCTCGGTGTCATGCTCTCCATCGTGCTGCGCATGGTGGAGCTGCCGGCCCTGGGCTTCGCGCTGGGCATGTACCTGCCCATCGAGCTGAACACCCCCCTCTTCCTGGGCGGCCTCCTGGCCCACTGGGTGAACCGGCCCAAGAGGGGCACCACTGAAGAGGACGCCAAGGCCCGGGAGAACCGCGGTGTGCTCATCGCCAGCGGCCTCATGGCCGGCGGCGCCATCATGGGTGTCGTGGCAAGCTTCGTGAAGCTCAAGTGGACCGAGGGCTTCCCGCTCCTCAGCGCCCACGCCGCCGAAGGCGCCCTCGGCGAGTGGCTCGGCCTCATCGCCCTCGTCGCCCTCTGCCTCTACGTCGTCGTCTACAGCCGCCAGGCCAAAGCTGAGGCGTAGGCTAAAGACACAAGGGCAAAAGCAAACAAAGATCACCACGAAGACACGAAGGCACGAAGAAAAGCAGAAGGAACACCTCAAGTCCTTCTTCGTGTCTTCGAGTCTTCGTGGTGGATCAGTTGATCCTTATCCTCTAAGCGCGTCCAACAGCTCAGGCGCGACGCCTGGTGTGCCGCTGACGAGGTTGCCGCTCTGGAACCAGTCCTGGCGGCCTTCCCAGTCGGTGAGGACGCCGCCGGCTTCGGTGACGAGGAGGACTCCGGCGGCGATGTCCCAGGGTTTGAGGCCCAGCTCGAAGAAGCCGTCGTAGATGCCGCAGGCGACGTGGGCCAGATCCAGGGCGGCGCTGCCGGCGCGGCGGAGGCCCTTGGCGCGGGGGAAGACGCGGCCCAGCGCGGCGTTGAACAGGGGCCAGCGATCGCCCAGCTGATAGGCGAAGCCCGTGGCCAGGAAGGCCCCATCCAGGCCCGGCTGCCGGGACACGCGCATGGGCTTGCCGTTCCAGCTGGCGCCCTGACCCCGGGCCGCCAGGAAGCAGTCCCCGCGCAGGGGATCCAGCACGCAGCCCACCACGGGACCCGCCGCGTCCCACAGGGCCACGGAGACGCACCAGTGGGGGAAGCCCTGGATGAAATTCAGCGTGCCGTCCAGGGGATCCACGATCCAGAGGGTCTCCGTACTCCCGGAGCCGCCGGATTCCTCCCCGAGAAAGCCATCGTCCGGGAACCGGGCCGCCAGCACGGCGCGGATGGCGGCTTCGGCTTCGCGGTCGGCGTTGCTCACATAGTCGTTCTTGGTCTTCTCGGTGATGGTGGCGGGATCCAGCTTCCGGAAATACCCCACCAGGACCTCGGCCCCGGCCTGGGCGGCGCTCAGGCAGGCCTCGCGTTGCGCATCAAGCATGGTCACTTTCCTGTTCCGGCCGCGGCCGCTTCGGCGCGGCGCCTCAAGGTCCGGATCATTCCGGGGAAGACGAAGAGATGGAAGGGCAGCACCGAGTACCAGTAGATCAGTCCCAGCAGCCCGTGGGGCTCGAAGAACGCGATCTGCTCTAGGCGCGAGCCCTCACCCTCGGGGCGCACCGTGAACTGCAGCCAGGCGTCGCCGTTGGTCTTCATCTCCGCCCGCAGGCGCAGCAGCCGGTCCTCCTCCACCGCCTCCACCCGCCAGAAGTCCACGGGGTCACCCACGCGCAGCTCCCGGGGATGCCGCCGGCCCCGGCGCATGCCCACGCCATTGAAGAGGCGATCCAGCATGCCCCGGATCTGCCAGAGCCAGTTGCCCGCGGGCCAGCCGTTCTCCCCGCCCAGGGCGCAGAACACGCGGAAGACTTCCTGAGGCGGCGCCTTCACGTGGCACTGGTGCCGCTCCAGCAGCATGCCCTCGTGCGAGCCAAGGGAGGCCCCCTCGGGCTCGCCGGCGAGGCTGGAGGCCCAGGTGGTCTCCACCCCGTCCTCATCCAGGCGCTGCAGGGCCAGGGTCACGGCCTCCCGGTAGCTCATGGGGCGCACCGCGAAGACCTCCAGGGCGCGGGGATCCCGGACCACCACCTCGGTGCTCATCCCTTCCACCAGGGGCCCCGCCAGCACCAGGGGAATGGGGGTCATCAGGTCCACCCAGAGCACCGAGAGGATGGGCAGGGGCACGTTCATGGGAATGATGATCCGGCGCAGCCCGCGGGCCTCCGCATAACCAAGCATCATGCTGCGGTAGTCGAGCACATCCTGGCCGCCGACCTCGAAGATGCCGGCGACCTCCGGATGCGTCAGGGCCTCTACGAGATAGGCCAGGATGTCCCGTACGCCGATGGGCTGGCAGCGGGTGTTCACCCAGCGCGGGGTGATCATGAAGGGGAGGCGCTCCGTGAGGTGGCGGATCATCTCGAAGCTGGCGCTGCCGCTGCCCACGATCACCGCGGCCCGGAACTCCAGCACCGGCACCCCGGCGGAACCCAGGGCCGCTCCGACCTCCTGCCGGCTGGCCAGGTGGTCACTGCGGTGGCCCGTGGGGTCGCCCAGGCCGCCCAGGTAGAGGATCCGGCGCACCCCGGCCTGGGCGCAGGCGTCGGCAAAGGTCAGGGCCTGGCGCAGGTCCCGGCCCCGGAAGTCGGGGCTGTCCTCACCCATGGCATGGACCAGGTAGTAGGCCTGGGTGACGCCCTCCAGCGCGGCGGCCAGGGACTCGGCATTGGAGACATCGCCCTTGACCAGTTCAACCCCGGGCCAGCGCCGGCCCGAGAGCCGGTCCGGGTTCCGCACCAGGCACCGCACCCGGTGGCCCGCCGCCACCAGGCGTGGCACCAGGCGGCCGCCGATGTAGCCGGTGGCCCCCGTCACCAGGATGAGGGGCCTGCCGGGATCCATGAACACCGCGCCAATGGGATGGGTCATTTGACGATTATGTACCGCCAATTACTTGACGAATTTGGTAAACTTTACTGGGAGCCTGCCATGCCCAAGGTCATCAACATCGAACCCACCCCCAACCCGGACGCCCTCAAGTTCCTGGTGAACCCGGCCCTGCTCAAGGGGGGATCGCGTTCCTTCAAGGACTTTGGCGCGGCGGTGGGGGACCCCTTGGGCTCCTGCCTCTTCGGGCTGGGGAAAATCACCTCGGTGTTCTACATGGACCGCTTCGTCACCGTAAACAAGGAGCCGTCCGCCGTTTGGAGCGACCTCATCGATCCCATCTGCGACGCCATCGAGGACCTGAAGCTGCCCGAGGATGCCACCGGGGACACGGCTCCCCTCTCCCCGGGCGGCGACGCGGACGAGACCCTGGCCCGCATCAACGAGCTGCTGGACACCCGGGTTCGGCCCGGCCTGGCTGGCGACGGCGGCGGCCTCGAAGTCATCTCCTTCGATGGCCAGACCCTGCAGATCAGCTATCACGGCGCCTGCGGCTCCTGCCCCTCCTCCACCAGCGGCACCCTGTATTACATTGAGGGACTGCTCCAGTCCGAGATCAGTCCCTCCCTCCGCGTGGTCAGCTGGTAGACCTTGCGCCCCGCTCAAACCCCGGCACCCTAGAGGCACCTATTGGAGATCCCCGAAGTGGTGGCCAACCCCGTCAAGCGCCGCAGGGGCACTCCTGACCCTCTCGCGGCGTTGTCCGATCTGCTCAAGAAGAGCCGGACGGATCCCGCCAAGCTCTTCGAGCGGGGACTGGCCCTCCTGGTGCAGTCCCTGGGTGTTGACCGGGCCCTGCTGACCCGGGTCACCGGTCTGGGCTACGAGGTGTTCTGGTGGGCCGTAAGCCCAAAGGGCAACATGAACGGGATCTTCGAGGCGCCCGAGCAGGGCTTCTGCCCCTTCGTCCTCACCCATCCCGACCGGCCCCTGGTCATCCGGGACGCCGCCAAGGAGGCCCGGTGGCGCAGGAGTAGCGGCCACCTGAAGCTGGGCATCCGCGGCTATGCCGGCGTGGCGCTCCAGCTTGAGGACCGCTCCATCGGCACCCTCTGCGTCCAGCACCACGGTCCCCGGCCCTTCACCCGGGGGCAGGTCTCCCTGCTCATGACCCTGGGCCAGCTCATGGCCCGGACCATGGAGTCCGAGAACCTCAAGCAGGAGCTGCACTCCGCCATGGAGGCGCTGGAGCTGAGCAGCGCCATCGTGGAGGACAGCACCCTGCAGAGTGCCCGCTCGGGGCTTCCGAACCGCCGCTTCCTGGACATCTGGCTCCGGTCCACGCTGTTCATGTCCCGTCGGCGCCGGGAGCCCATGGCGCTCGCGCTCTGGTCCCAGCCGATGAAGGCCGGCACCAAGGGCCGCCTGACGTCGGCTTCCGCGTATCTCCGGGGCGAGGACCTGCTGGTGGAGCTGTCCGCCGATGAATATCTGCTGCTCATGCCACACACGTCCGAGTCCGGCGCCGAGGTGCTGGTGGAGCGCCTCCGCAAGCACCTCGGCAACCACCCGACGGGCATGACCCTCTGGTTCCCCGATGGCAAGGACATGACCATGAACGGGGCGCTGCGGCGCGTCGCAAAGGCCTTCACCGACGCCAACCGCGAGGCCAAGCCCCTGGTGTGGAACCATGGCTGAGGCTGAAGGCCGGGGTCTGTCCCTAGGCTGCGCAGGCCCGCTGTGGGATGATGATAGATGTTTGAACAGTATGTTAGGGAAATGGCTCTTTGGAGGTGAAGGTTGGCTACTCCGACCCTGGTGAAGGCGGCCCCGAGCGCCCTGGACGGCCAGGCAGGCCCTAGCCGAGAGGAGCTCTGCCACTGGTACGAGCTCATGCACCTGGGCCGGATCCTGGACAACAAGGCGCCCAACTACCTCAAGCAGGCCATCGGCTGGTCCTATCACGCCCCCTGCGCCGGCCATGACGGCATCCAGCTGGCCCTGGGCCTGGGCTTCCGGGCGGGGCAGGACTTTCTGTTCCCCTACTACCGGGACCTCCTGACCTGCCTGGCCGCGGGGGTCACCGCCGAGGAGCTGCTCCTGAACGGCATCTCCAAGGCCTCGGATGTAGCCGGCGGCGGTCGCCACATGAGCAACCACTTCGCCAAGCCCTCCATCGGCATCCAGAACGTCTCCAGCCTCACGGGCAACCACACCCAGCACGCCGTGGGCCTGGGCCGCGCGGTGAAGTACTACGAGCGGGACAGCATCGTCTACTGCAGCCAGGGGGAGTCCTCGCTGTCTGAGGGCTACTGCTTCGAGAGCATCAACGGCGCGGACCGCGAGCAGCTGCCGGTCATCTTCGTCATCCAGGACAACGGCTACGGCATCTCGGTGCCCAAGCGGGACCAGAGCGCCAACGAGCACATCTGCGACAACTTCAGCGGCTTCCCGAACCTGAAGATCATCAAGTGCGACGGCCTCGACTTCCCGGACTCCCTGCGCGCCATGGACGCGGCCCGGGCCTACGTCCGCACGGGCCAGGGCCCCGCCATGGTCTATGCCACCTGCGTCCGCATCGGCAGCCACTCCAACTCGGACCGCCATGAGCTCTACCGGGACGAGGCCGAGCGCGCCGAGGCCAAGGCCCGGGATCCCCTGCCCCGCTTCCGGGCCTACTGCCTGGAGCAGGGCCTCAACGAGGCCGAGCTGGAGGCCATCGAGTCCGAGAACCAGGCCCGCTACCTCGCCGCCCACGACCTGGCCATGGCCGCGCCGAATCCCGAGCCCGCCAGCATCCACGACTTCATCATCCCCGAGGCCTGGGTGTCACCGGACTATCCCGACGGCACCCACCAGGCCGCCGGTGATCCGGTCAGCGTCATCACGGCCCTGAACCAGACCCTCAAGGCCGAGTTCCGCCACAACCCCGACACCTTCATCTGGGGCCAGGACATGGCCAACAAGGAGAAGGGCGGCATCTTCAACGTGTCGAAGGGGCTGCAGCAGGAGTTCGGCGAGAAGCGCGTGTTCAACGGCCCCATCGCCGAGGACTACATCGTGGGCACCGCCAATGGCTTCTCGCGGCTGGACGACAAGATCCGCGTCGTCGTGGAAGGCGCAGAGTTCGCCGACTACATCTGGCCCGCGGCCGAGCAGATCGTCGAGACCAGCCACGACTACTGGCGCAGCGCCGGCCAGTTCTCCCCCAACGTCACCATCCGCATCGCCTCCGGCGGCTACATCGGCGGCGGCCTCTACCACTCGCAGAATGTGGAAGGCTGGCTCACCACCTTGCCCGGCATCCGCGTGGTGGTGCCGGCCTTCGCGGATGACGCGGCGGGCCTGCTGCGCACGGCCATGCGCAGCCGCGGGACCACGCTCTACCTGGAGCCGAAGTTCCTCTACAACTCGAAGCTGGCCTACACCGTGGTGCCCCCGGACTTCGCCGTGCCCTTCGGCAAGGCCCGCGTCCGCCGCGCAGGCACCGAGCTCACCATCCTCGCCTACGGCACCCCGGTGCACTTCGCCCTGGAGGCTGCGGCCCGGCTCGAGAAGGAAGGCCGCTCCGTGGAGGTGGTGGACCTCCGCTGCCTCAGCCCCCTGGACACCGAGGCCATCGTGCGCTCGGTCCGGAAGACCCACCGGGTGCTCATCGCCCACGAGGACAAGGTCTTCGGCGGCTTCGGCGGCGAGCTGGCGGCCATCGCCGCCTCGGAGTGCTTCCCCTGGCTCGACGCCCCCGTGGAGCGGGTCGGCAGCGAGTTCACCCCTGTGGGCTTCAACCGCATCCTCGAGCGCGCCACCCTCCCCAACACCGACAAGGTCCTCGCCGCCGCGAGGAAAGTGCTGGCATTCTGAGCCAAACCCCGCCTTGAAGGAGCACGCCATGCAGTTCGGTCCCTGGGATGTCCAGTTCGTCAGCGCCGGCAGCTTCCGCCTGGATGGCGGCGCCATGTACGGCACCGTGCCCAAGGCCGTGTGGAACCGCGTGCACCCTGCGGACGCGGACAACCAGATCCTCATGGACACCCAGTGCCTGCTCATCCGCGGCGAGGTGAACGGCAAGAAGCACGTGATCCTGGTGGAGAACGGCAACGGCGACAAGGAGACCGACGACTTCATGGCCCGGTTCAAGCTCGCCGGCCGGGGCATCCTCGATGCCAATCTCGCCAAGGTTGGCGTGAAGCCCGAGGACATCACCCTCTGCATCCTCACGCACCTGCACTTCGACCACGCGGGCGGCAGCACCCGCCTTGGCCCCGACGGCCAGGCCGTGCCCAGCTTCCCCAACGCCCGCTACCTGGTGCAGGCCCAGGACCTGGCCGACGCCAGGAAGCCCCACCTGCGGGTGAAGGCCAGCTACCTGCCCCCCAACTGGGAGCCCCTGGAGGCTGCGGGCGTGCTGGACACTGTGAACGGCGCCGCCGAGGTGCTGCCCGGGATCTCCGTGCGTCCCGCCCCGGGCCACATCAAGGGCCTGCAGATCGTGGTGGTGGAAGGCGGTGGCCGCAAGCTGTTCTTCGTGTCCGACCTGATCCCCACCTCCCGCCATATCCAGCCCGCCTGGTGCATGGGCTACGACCTGGACGTGGTCACCTGCGTGGATGAGCGCCTGAAGGTGCTCCAGGAGCTCACGGGCACCAACGACCTCTGCGCCTTCTACCATGACCCCGACACCCTGGCTGGCACCCTCAGCCGCGATGCCAAAGGCAGATACGTCCTGACACCTGTGGCGGTCTGAGGGCAGGCAGGTCCACCCACACCGACGAGAACCCGGAAGCAGTGGCTTTTGCTGTTATCCCGTTCATCCCCTTCATCCCTGTTCCAAAGCAGTTTTCACAGGGATACAGGGGATGAAGGGGATAAAGACAAACTGCGTTTTAACCACCGATGAACACCGATAAAGACATGATAAAAACAGAACCTTGGTGTCCTTGTTTGATCAGCTTTTAATCGGTGTTCATCGGTGGCAAATTTTTTCATTTTTCGGTGGCACTTCTTTCCGGTTCCTCGGGGAAAGCACCCTAGGTCGTAGCGCCGCCCAGGTAGGCCTCTTTCACCCGGGGATCCTTGGCCAGCTCGGCGGCGGGACCTTCGAGGACCATGCGGCCGTTCTCCAGGACGTAGCCGCGGTGGGCAATCTTGAGGGCCATGTGGGCGTTCTGCTCCACCAGCAGGATGGTCATGCCCTGGGCGTTGATGGCCTGGAGGGCGCGGAAGACCTCCTTCACCAGCAGGGGACTCAGCCCCATGGAGGGCTCGTCCAGCAGCATGAGCTGGCAGTCCGTCATGAGGGCGCGACCCACGGCCAGCATCTGCTGCTCGCCGCCCGAGAGGGTGCCACCCAGCTGGGGGAGGCGCTCCTCCAGCCGGGGGAAGAGGGCAAACACTTTCTCGTAGGAGGCGGCGAGTCGCTGCTTGTTCTTCTGGGTCCAGGCCGCCAGGGCCAGGTTCTCCTGCACCGTGAGATTGGGGAAGATGCCGCGCCCCTCGGGCACGTGGCCAATGCCCATGGCCACCAGCTGATGGGCGGGGATCTGCTTCACGCTCTGGTCCCGGTAGAAGATGTCGCCGCCCTGGAGGGGCAGCATCCGGGAGATGGCGCGCAGGGTCGTGGACTTGCCGGCGCCGTTGGCGCCCAGCAGGGAGACGATCTCGCCTTCCTCGATGGTGAGGTTGATGCCGTGCAGGGCCTTGATGGCGCCGTAGGAGACGGCAAGGTTTTCCACGCGCAGGAGGGTCATGCCGGCGCCTCCTCTTCGCCCAGGTAGGCCTCGATCACCAGGGGATTGCGGACGACCTCCTGGGGAGCGCCACTGGCGATGGTCTCGCCGAAGTCCAGCACCTGCACCTCGCGGCAGAGCTCCATCACCACCGGGAGCTGGTGTTCGATGAGCAGGATGGCCAGGGAGAAGTCCCGGTGGACCTGCTGGATGAGCTGGATCAGCTCCTCCACCTCCCGGGGGTTCATGCCCGCGGCGGGTTCGTCCAGCAGCAGCACCTTGGGACCCGTCGCCAGGGCGCGGGCGATCTCCAGGCGGCGCTGCTCGCCGTAAGGCAGGCTGCCAGCCTGTTCGCGCTGGCGGTCCAGCAGGCCGAAGCGGGCCAGGTGCTCCCGGCTCTCGGCCAGCAGCCGCGCCTCCTGGCGGAGGAAGTTCCCGGTGCGGAAGGCGGCCTCCCACAGCCCATAGCCCGCCCGGGCGTGGAGGGCCATGGTGATGTTGTCCAGCACCGTCATCTGCGCGAAGAGCCGGATGTTCTGGAAGGTGCGGGCGATGCCGGCCCGGGCGATGGCGTCCGAGGGCAGCCCGCTGACCGTGTGGTCACCCAGCTGGATCTGCCCGCGATCCGGCGCGTAGACCCCGGTGATCAGGTTGAACACCGTGGTCTTGCCCGCGCCGTTGGGGCCAATGATGCCCTGGAGGTCGCGGTCGCCCAGTTCCAGGTTGAAGCCGGCCACGGCGGTGAGGCCGCCGAAGCACTTGGTGAGGTCCGTGATGCGCAGCCCCATCACGCCCCCTGCCGGGGCCGCAGCCAGCGCCACTCCCGGTTGCCCAGCAGGCCCGTCTGGCGCGTCAGCATGATGATGATCAGGATCAGGGGACTGATGAGCATGCGCCACTCCGCCAGCTGCGGGGCGAAGGTGCTCAGCAGGTTCCGCAGCAGCTCCATCAGCAGCGTGTAGGCCACCACGCCCAGGATCGAGCCGCTCAGGCTGGCCATGCCGCCCAGGTAGAGCATGACCAGGATCTCGGTGGTCTTGATGTAGTCGAAGCTGCGCGGCGTGATGAACTGCTGGTTCTGGGCCCAGAGGCCCCCCGCCAGCCCGGCGAAGGCCGCGGCGATGGTGAAGGCCCAGTTCTTGGCCCGGGCGATGGAGACGCCCATCAGCTCTGCGGCGATGGCGTTCTCCCGGATGGACACCCACACGCGGCCGAAGCTGGACTGGATCAGGTTGCGCAGCAGGCCGAGGGTCAGCAGCGCGCAGACCGCCACGGCCAGGAAGTTGGTGTTCTTGGGGATGCCCGTGAAGCCCCGGGGGCCGCCGACGAAGTCCATGTTCTGGATGGCGTTGACGATGATCATGTTGAACCCGAGGGTGATGATCGCCAGGTAGTCGCCCACGGTCTTGAAGGTCACCAGCCCGATGAGGTAGCCGACCCCGGCGGCCATGAGCATGGCCCCACCCAGGGTGACGACGAGGATGATGCAGGTGCCGAGAACCGGCGGCAGGGCCGCGGCGGAAGGCAGTGCCTTCGTCGCGAGCAGCGCCGCCGTGTAGGCGCCCACGGCCATGAAGCCCGCATGCCCCAGGGCGAACTCGCCCAGGTAGCCGTTCAGAAGGTTGAGGCTGGCCACCAGGATGATGTTCATGCCGATGATGGTCAGCAGGTGCAGGTAGTAGGGGTTGAGCACGTCCGGGAAGAGGCCCGCGTCCACGGAGAGCTGCAGGGGCAGGGCGAGGGCCAGGATCAGGGCGCAGACCATCCAGAAGCGGACCTTGGACTGTCCGGGTTCCGGGGGAGGCGCGGTGTGCTCCGGCTGGGGCTGAGTGGACATCGGCGGTCTACACCTTCTTCAGGGTGGGCTTGCCCATGATGCCCCAGGGCCAGACAAGGAGGAGCAGGATCAGCAGGCCGAAGGCGATGCCGTTCTTCAGGTTCGAGGACAGGTAGGCCACGGTGATGACCTCCACCCCCGCCAGCAGGAAGGAGCCCAGCACCGCGCCCTCGATGGAGCCGATGCCGCCGATCACTGCGGCGATGAAGGCCTTCCAGCCCAGGTCGATGCCCATGTAGGGATCGATGGAGTAGGCCTGGCCGTAGAAGATGCCGCCCGCCGCCGCCAGGGCCGAGCCGATGGCGAAGGTGACGGCGATGACCAGGTTGAGGTTCACGCCCATGAGGGGTACCGCGTCCTTGTTGTCGGCCACGGCCCGCATAGCCGTGCCGATCAGGGTCCGATTCACCACCAGCCAGAGGATCGCCATGAGGGCCAGGGAGATCAGGATGATCAGCAGCTTGTCCCAGGTGACGAAGGCGCCCAGGTGCTGCTGGAGCCAGACCACCGGCGCCGAGGGCAGGCGGGCGGGGATCTGCCGCGTCTCGGGGCCCACCGTGAGGCGCACCAGGTTCTCCAGGAAGATGCCCACCCCCAGGGTGGTGATGACCACGGACATGCGCTGCGCGTTCCGCAGCCGGCGGTAGGCCACCCGCTCGATGGTGACTCCCACCAGCGCGGTCAGCAGCATGGCCAGGGGCAGCAGCAGGTAGAAGGGCATCCAGCCGAAGCGCGTGGTGAGCAGCAGCCCGATGAAGCCCCCGAGCATGAAGATGTCACCGTGGGCGAAGTTGATGAGCCGGATGATGCCGTACACCATGCTGTAGCCCAGCGCGATCAGGGCATACACCGCCCCGAGCTGGGCGGCGTTGAAGAGCTGCTGGATGATGGTGTCCAAGGGCGGGCCGACCCGGGCCTAGGGGTTCACGGCGCTGTCGAAGACGAACTTGCCATCCTCGACCTTGATGACCACGGCGCCCTTCACGGGATCGCCGCCGCCGCCGTAAGTGATGTTGCCCGTGACGCCCTGGAAGCCGACCGTGGCGGCCAGCGCGTCGCGGATGGCCTTGGAGTCGGCCTTGCCGGCGGTGGCCACGGCCTTGAGGATCAGGTTGGCGGAGTCATAGGTGAGGGCCGCCGCCGCGTCCGGAACGAGGCCGAAGCGGGCCTTGTATTTGGCGATGAAGCCCTTGGCGATGGGGTTGTCGATGTCGGGCGAGTAGTGGTTGGAGAAGTAGTTCCCATCCATGACCTTGCCGCCCAGCTTCACCAGCTCGGGGTTGTCCCAGCCATCCCCGCCCAGCATGACCGCCGTGAGGCCCAGCTTGCGGGCCTGCTGGATCTGGAGGGGGACCTCGTTGAAGTAGTTGGGGAGGAACAGCACCTCGGGATTCGAGCCCTTGATCTTCGTGAGCTGGGCCGAGAAGTCCGTGTCCTTGGTGTTGTAGGTCTCGAAGCCGACGATCTTCCCGCCCATCTTGGTGAACTCGTCGCGGAAGACCTCGGCGATGCCCTTGTTGTAGTCGCTGGCCACGTCGTAGAGCACGGCGCCAGTCTTGGCCTTGAGCTTGCTGGTGGCGAACTGGGCCACCACGCGGCCCTGGAAGGGATCGATGAAGCAGGCCCGGAAGATGAACTTCCGGCCCTTGGTGACGTTGGGATTGGTGGACCAGGGCGAGACCACGGGGATGCCGGAAGCCTCGGCGATGGGGGCGCCGGCGTTCGAGCACTTGCTGGTGTAGGAGCCGACGATGGCCAGCACCCTGTCCTGGTTGATGAGCTTCTGGAACACCGTGGCCGTGGACTCAGGCTTGTCCTCGTCGTCCTCAAGGATGAAGCGCACCTTCACCTGCTTGTCGCCGACCTGGACCCCACCCCCGGCGTTGATCTCGTCCTGGACCAGGGCGATCGCGTTCTTGGCGGACTGCCCGGTGGCGGAGATGCTGCCAGTGGTCGGCGCCGAGACGCCGATCTTGATCTCCTTGGCGGTCGGTTTGCAGCCCGCGAGGACCAGAAGGGGAAGCAGGGCCAGGGTGCGGAGTTTCATGGCAGCGGTCCTCATGGGCTGGGGAGCTGCGGCTGCCCCAGGTCTGGAAGGAATGGAAACACATTGGATGAAAGATCTTGGCCCAGGATACCGGGACTTAAGCCGGGATAGGAGGGGGAGATGGGGCCCGAGCCATCCGCCGCGCTAGACTGGGGACTTCAGCCCCGGGAGCAGCATGGCCTTCACCCCAGGATCCAGGCGCGGCGCGATGGCCGACATCAACATGACGCCGCTCATCGACGTCATGCTGGTGCTGCTGATCATCTTCATGATCGCGGCGCCCATGATGACCACCGGCGTGGACGTGAAGCTGCCGGAGAGCCGCACGGGCCGCAACCTGGAGAGCGAGGCCCTGACCGTCTCAGTCACCTTCGATGGCCGCCTGGAGTTCGAGAAAGCCTTCGTACCCCTGCCGGTGCTGGCCAACCAGCTGAAGGCCAAGGCCCAGACCGGCGGCAAGCGCCCGGTACTGGTGCGGGCCGACCACAACGTGCCCTACGGCCGCGTCATCCAGGTGGTGGACGCCATCCGGGAGGCCGGCTTCACCCAGGTGGGCTTCGTCACTGCCGCCGCGCCCGCCGCCCCGCGCCTCGACGTGAAATGAGCCAGGACCTCCAGGTCTACCTCCGCAGCCGCGCCCACCTGGGCGAGCTGGACTGGACGCGGGGCCTGGCCATCAGCATCGGCTTGCATGTGCTCCTCGGGGCCGTCTTCTTCTGGCCCCGGGGCAGCGCCACCCCCAGGGCCGAGGACCTGAAGGTCACCTGGGTGAACCTCCCCGCCGCCATGGCCGGGGCCTCTGGAGGGTCTGAAGCCATGGAGGTGGGCAAGTCCGGCGAGCGCCTCCGGCGCGTGGAGGAGGTGGCTCCCGTGCGGGCCACGGCCCCCTCCGCCACCACGCCAGATCCCTTCGCCAGCAAGACCACCAAGGCCGCCGCCAAGGGCGACAGCAAGGACACCACCAGCCAGGGCACCGGCACCACCGCCGCCAAGGGCAAGACCGCCACCGCAAACCCCGTGGCGGGTGCCGTAGGCACAGGCAATGGCGCCGCCTTCGGAGCCGGCAGCAGCGTGCCCGGCCTGAACCCCAGCTCTGGCGTGCAGGGCGGCGTGGGCCTGGTGGGGGGCGTGGACGGCGACTTCCCCTTCGTCTGGTATCTGCAGCAGGTTCAGACCCGCATCACCGCCAACTGGAACCGGGTCTCCAACACCCAGGGCCGGGTGCAGATCTACTTCCGCATCGCCAAGGACGGGAGCCTCGACCGCGTGCGCGTGGAGATTCCCAGCGGCAACTCGGCCATGGATGAGAGCGCCCGCATGGCAGTCCTCCGAGCCGCCCCCCTGCAGCGCCTGCCCGAGGGCTACGAGGGGCAGTACCTCGGGATCCGGTTCTGGTTCACCTACCTGGGCAACTAAGCGGGGCGAGGCGGATCCCAGAAGGTTGAATCCAGGTCTTTTCCTGGCGACGCCCTTTCCGGAGGGTGGTTCCGGACCTACATTGAAGGATGCGCAAGTGCGCCCCAAGGAAAGGGGGAACGCCATGCCAGCGCTCATCAGACTTGAGACCACGCCCCTCACGTGGCAGAGGGCTCCCGGGATTCGCCCGTCCTTCGCCCTACACGGGAAGGAGGGTGTCGTCGCCACCCTCGCCTTCCAGCCCGGGGACAACACCCTGGCCCGGGTGCAAACCGCCGACGGGGCCTGGACCCTGAAGCACCGGGGCTTCCCCGCCGACACGGTGACCCTCCGGGAGGTCGACTCCCACGTGGATCTCGCCACCTTCCATCCCCATCCCCTGGGGCACGGGAAGCTGGTCTTCCTGAGCGGGGACACCTTCGACTGGGTCCGCCTGGAAGGGGTCGAAGGCGGCGGGGCCTTCCTCGACCCGGATGGCATGACCCTCGTCCGCCTCACGCTCCGGCCGGACACCTCGCACAAGATGATCCCGGATGAGCCCATCCTGGCGCAGGCGGAGGTGGGCCTGCCCCACCGGATCCAACCGGCGGGACCGGCGCTCCTGGCCGCCGTGGCCTGGTATCTGCTACGAGTCGAAGCCCTGCTTGAGCACCCAGACCGGGCAGCAGAGACCTGCCTGCGCATGTAGCTGCTGGCGGGGCCAAGCCTGGTCGGCTAGCTCCGGCCTGGGCCGGGGTCTGGATCGATGGCGAGGCTCACCAGCGGTGAGCGCGAGCCCGCCGGGAAGACCAGCTTGTAGGTACCGGAAGCCGGGAAGACCTCGGTGGGATGGCCATCTGGATCGATGAGCGTGCAGGGGCGGGAGTCTACCTCGATGGACAGCACCCAGGTCTGGCCGTTCCGGTGCAGCTCGGTGTCCCACTGGCGATGCTGGATCCTGGCCCCGGGCTTGGCGGGGGTCTTCTTGCGCGGGGCGAGCGTGGAATGCGGAGCCGTAGCCATTATTCCATCTCCTTTTTCTGACCAGCCCCTGACAAACATCACTGCCAACACGATTGTTTCAAACACATGATCTGTCAAGGGCCACCCCTCCCCCTGCGGGGTGCGGGAGACGTCCCCCTGGGGGCTCGACCTCATCCTCACCAGGCCAGGGGCAGCAGAGGGGCGCAGGAACCCCGCCACCCAAGGTAGACTCACCCCATGCTTCCGCTGCTCGCTCTGACCACGGTCCTCTGCCTCGCCCAGGTCCCATCGCCCTGCACCTTGACTCTGGAGCCCAGCGAGGTCCGACCCGGCGACTCGGTGCTGTTGACCTGGTCCTGCACCCAGGTACCCCGCATCCGCCTGGAACCTGGCGGCATGATCCTCCCGGCCCGCTCCCAGGTCACCCTGCGCCCGGGCTACACCACCACCTACCGCGTCTTCGACGCCCGCCCGAACGGCCTGGAGCTGGGGCACGCCGAGGTGCGTGTCACCCCGGGCCTGCCCCTGGGCGAGCCCGCCCGCATCTGCGCCTTCGACGCCAGCACCCGGGCCGTGCTGCCGGGTGAGCCGGTGGTGCTCAAGTGGGAGTGCGCCGGCAGCGCCAAGGTCCGCCTGGAGCCCGGTGGCATGGAGCTCGACGGCAAGAGCGAGGTGACCGTCACGCCCATGGAGAACACCCGCTACACCATCACCGCCAACAACGCCGCCGGGGGGCAGAGCCGCACCCTGGAAGTCGCGGTCCTGGGTCCCGGGGCGGGTGCGCTGCCCCTGCCCGCGGTGGCTTGCACCTTCACCGCCAGCCGCCAGGTCGTGAGGCCCGGGGAGCAAGTGGAGCTGCGCTGGTCCTGCCAGGGCAACGCCAAGGTCCACCTGGAACCCGGCGGCCTGGAGCTGGACGGCCAGTCCAGCATCGCCGTGGTCCCGGACCGGACCACGGTCTACACGCTGAGCGTCAGCAACCTCATGGGCGGCTCCTCCCGCAGCCTGGAAGTCCGCGTGGAGGAACCCCGGATCGTCCTCAGCGAGAAGGACCTGAAAGACCCGGAAGAGGCCATCAAGCCCCTGGAAAGCATGGACCTGCCTGAGGCCCTGCACCGAGGGGAGACCCTGAGGGCCGCCGCCCCTGCGGGCTCCTGGACCACCCGGATGGTGGTCTCCGGCCCGCCCAAGGGGCTGAAGCTCGTGGCCCGCGCCGCCGGCGAAAAGGCTCCCATGATCCTGATCCTGCCCTTCCAGCGGAAGGACGGCCTGCGCCTCTGGCAGGCCTGCTACGGCACCTATCCCACCTCCGGCGCGGCCACAAGGGCCTGGCAGAGTGCCCCGAAGCCCCTCCGACAGGCCTTCAAGGACGCCTTCCCCCAGCGCCTGCCCCTCGCACCCAAGCCCGTGCCGGAGACATCGGCCGACTAATTGCGGATGACTTCGACCTCGAACTCCTCGCCCAGCATGTTGGCATCCAGGGTATCGACGATGAAGTAGATGGTTCGGGTCTCCCGCTTCGGATTCTTGTAGCTGGCCCGGGGTTCCCCACTGGGAATGCGGTTCTGGAGCAGGCCCTCCTCCAGCTCGCCCCAGGCATTCACACCCAGCACCCTGAACCAGGCCCTGCGGCCCTCCACCACCTGCACCCGCACGCTCTCACCGGCGGGCACCTCGATGGCGTAGGCGCGCCAGCCACTGATGTCGGGGACCTTGTCCTTCACCCGCACGCTGCCGGTGGGCAGCTGCAGCGCCGGGAGTCCGGCCTGCCGCGCCCGGTGGCGCATGGTGCTGAGCATGCTTCCGTCGACCCCGCGGTCGGGCGCCCGGGGGGCCAGGGGACCACGGGCCGCGGGCGGCAGGTCCTTGGCGTCCACGACCGGCAGGGGCGCCGCGGCGGGCTGGAGCAACAGCAGGGGGATCGTGCAGAGCCAGGGGATCATGGGAACCTCTTCGCCAGTGAGATGATCTGAACGCGGAATAGGTTTACAACTTCCGCAGCAGGTCTTCGACCACCCGGGCGGCCGCCCCGGGCTCGCCCAGGTGACCCCGGACCTCGGCCAGTCCGGCCCGGAGCCGCCGGGCCTCGTCGGGATCCAGCAGGCGGGTGAGTTCCTGGCCCAGCCGTTCGGGATTGACCTCGTCCTGCAGCAGCTCCGGGGCCACCTCCCGCCGGGCCACCACGTTGGCGAGGCCGAAGTGGGGCACTTTCACGAGGCGCTTGGCGATCTGGTAGGTGAGGGCGTTCAGGCGGTAGACGATCGCGAAGGGGGTGCCGAGCAGGGCGGTCTCCAGGGTCGCGGTCCCGGAGGCGACCAGTGCCGCGTCCGCGTAGGCCCGGGCGGCGTAGGTGCGCCCCTCCACCAGCACCACCGGGGCGCCCTGGAGGTAGCCCCGCACGAACTCGGTCGCCAGCGTCGGCGCCACCGGAAGCACCCACTGCACCTCGGGCCGGGCCTGCTGCCAGCGCCGCACCAGCTCCGCCATGGGGGGCAGCAGGCGCTGGATCTCGCCCTTGCGGCTGCCCGGCAGCAGGGCCACCAGGGGCCGCTGCGGATCCAGGCCGGTCTCGGCGAAGAAGGCCTCGCGCTCGCACTCGGGATGCACGAGCTCCACCAGCGGATGGCCCACGAAGCGGGCGTCCACGGGGTAGCCCCGGAACAGCTCCGGCTCGAAGTCGAAGAGGCAGAACAGGGTATCCAGCACCGTGCCCAGCTCGGGGATGCGGCCCTTCTTCCAGGCCCAGACCTGGGGGCACACGTACTGGTGCAGCCGCACGGCTGGCCGGTCCCGGCGCAGGGCCTTGGCCAGCCGCAGGTTGAAGCCCGGGTAGTCGATGAGCAGGGCATCGCTGATCGCCTCCTCCTGCGCGGCAGCGAGGATGGCCTTGAACAGCCGGTTCAGCCGGGGCAGGTGGCGGAGGACTTCGACGAAGCCCACCACAGCGAGGTCCTGCACATCCGCCAGCTTGCGGTCGAGGTAGGGCGTCATGCGCGGCCCGCCCACGCCCACGATGCGCAGATCAGGGCGCCGGGCCTTCAGCTCCCGCAGCAGCTCCGCGCCATGCAGGTCGCCCGAGTCCTCACCGGCGATCACCAGCAGGGTCGGGCTCACGGGCGGTCTCCGCTTCCGTCCCAATGTTTGCCGAAGACGACGCTGTCATCGGGCACCACCGGGCGGCCCAGGGCCGTGGTCGGCATCTCGGCAGGGAACAGCACCGGCGGGTGGGCAGCCGCCAGCGCCGCCGCCTCCTCCCGGAAGCGCTCCGGCGCCTCGGCGGGCAGGGCCATGTCCCAGCGGTAGCCCAGCGCCTGCAGGGCGCGCAGGTCGGAGCCGGGCGCGCAGACACCGCACCAGAGGCGGTCCGCCAGAGGCTCGGCATCCACCGTGCCCGGGTGCCAGCAGAAGCCCACGGCCTCCCCCCGGGCCTCGCGCAGCAGGTCGAGCACAGTCGCCTCGGCGCCCGCCTCCAGACGCAGGGCCAGCTTTACGCCCCGGCCAGAGGTGGCCTCCAGCAGGTACTCGAGCTGCTCGAGCAGCTTGAAGCCCGCCGCGCGGGACGCCGGCTGGCGCACGGGGAGCACCAGGAAGTCCGCCCCGAGCCCCTGGCGCAGCACCGCCAGACCCTCCTCGGCGGGCGCCTCGCCCGGCAGGAACACCGCGTGAATGGCCAGCCCCAGCCGCAGGCCCAGGGACCAGCCCCCGTGCAGGAACCCGTCCCACTGCAACATCAACGGCGCCAGGGGCACCCAGGGCGCAGGGTCGGAACTGGATGGGACCAGGGGAAGGAACCGCATGGGTTTATCATGGAGCAACGGAGGCACCATGGGCCGCATTTTCACCCTCGAAGAAGCCCGCGCCCTGATGCCGCAGGTGATGGCCACGACGGAACCCGTTTACACCCTGGCGGCCTCGCTCGCCGAGGAGTTGAGCCAGGCCGAGGACAGTTCCGACGAGGAGCGCGCCAGCGACCTGCGGGAGCGCCTGCAGACTCTGGTGCAGAGCTGGCAGCAGAGCATGCAGGACTTGGAGGCCGAGGTGAAGGGCCTCTGGCTCGTGGACTTTGATTCGGGCGACGGCTACTGGTGCTGGGCCTACCCCGAGACCGAGCTGGGCCACTGGCACAGCTACGAAGGCGGCTTCCGCTCCCGCGTCCCCGCCGACCAGCGCCCCGGCGTCCAGGCCTGAGCCCAGCGACCACCGCCGAAGGATCAGCCACAAAGGGCACAAAGAACACAAAAAAGTGCCAAAAAACCAGGCTCTTCCGGAATTTCGGGGAAGGGCAACTCTCCACGGATTCATCCGGCTCGTGGAGGAAGAGCAACCCCTCTCGCAGAGGGCGCGGAGAGGGCTGAGGTTCGCAGAGCACAGCGGGTAACCCGCAACCCTCAGCGCTCCTCCGCTCCCCTCGTCCTTTCTCTGCGAGAGTGGTTGCTTTCCCCGGAGCGTGCCGAGAACACCCAGGGTGTGGGGTTGGCGTGTCATGGTGCCTTCCCTGAAATCCCGGATGAACCAAAAATTAGGTAGAGTAGGTTGCATGCCCAAGCTTGTTGAACCCGAGGCTCCGCCGCCGGATTTCCGCTCGCTGGTGCTGGCGGTGGTAGCGGAGATTCCGAAGGGTCGGCTGGCCTCCTACGGGCAGGTGGCGGCTCTGGCGGGCTACCCGCAGCGGCCTCGGCAGGTGGGCATGGTGCTCTCGGGCCTGCCAGAGGGAACCCCCCTCCCCTGGCACCGCGTGGTGAACACCCGGGGCTACGTGCCCAGCCGGGGCCGCTGGTGGGGCGCCTTCGAGCAGATCGGCCGGCTGCGGGACGAGGGCATCGAGGTGGACGACCTGGGCAACCTGGACCTGGAGGCCCATCGCTGGCGGCCCTGAGCTCAGCGCTCAGATACACTGGACTCTGGAGGACCCCATGAAGGTGCGCGTGTCGGTGCAGTTGAAGCCCGGGATCCTGGACCCTCAGGGCAAGGCGGTGGAGCAGGGACTGCACGGCTTCGGGTTCGAGGTGGAGCACGTGCGCATCGGCCGACTGATCGAGCTGGACGTGCCCGGCACGGACCCGGTCGAAGTGAAGGCCAAGGCCCTCGCCATGTGCGAAAAGCTGCTGGTCAATCCCGTGATGGAGAAGGCCTCCATCGAGGTCCTGTGATGCGCGTGGCGGTCCCGGTCTTCCCGGGCTCCAACTGCGATCACGACGCCTTGCACGCCTGCGGCACCGTGATGGGCTGGGAAACGATCCCCGTGTGGCACCAGGAGACGCGGCTGCCGGAGAACACCGAGCTGGTCTTCGTGCCCGGCGGCTTCAGCTACGGGGACTACCTGCGCTGCGGCGCCATCGCCGCCCTGGCGCCCATCATGGCCGACATCAAACGCCACGCCGACAACGGCGGCCTGGTCCTGGGCGTCTGCAACGGCTTCCAGATCCTCTGTGAGGCCCACCTGCTGCCAGGTGCGCTGCTGCGGAACGAATCCCTGCGCTTCATCCACGCGGACGTCCACCTGCGGGTCGAGCGGGCAGACCTGCCCTTCACCCGGGCCATGAAGGCCGGCGCGGTCTTCCAGGTTCCCATCGCCCACGCCGAAGGCAACTTCACCCTGGATCCCGCCGAGCTGGCAGACCTGGAAGCCAGGGGCGGCGTGGCCTTCCGCTACTGCTCGCCGTCCGGGGAGATCGGCGAGGACCATGTGCCCAATGGCTCCATGAACGGCATCGCCGGCATCGTGAACCTCCGGGGCAACGTGCTGGGGATGATGCCCCACCCCGAGCGGGCCGTGGATCCGAAGCTGGGAGCCACCGGGGGCCTGGGAATTTTCCGGAGTCTCGGGTCCACTGTCTGACAATGGTCACAACTCACACGGCTGTGAAAATTAAAGGCATGGAGGGGGGTTTTCCTGTCAACCTTCCTGGGACGCCTCGATAGGCATGCCTGGTTTTTCTTGAGCCATGAGCGAACCCGAAACAAAGAATCTCCAAACCTACACCAGCGGACCGCTCCGCCTCTCCGTGCTGAAGCGCGACCCCGTTCCGGGGAAGCTGCTGCCCGCCCGGGATGCCTGGACCCTGCTGCAGCCCACCCACGCCGTGCGCGTCTGCACGGGCGAGGATCGGGAAGAAGGCGTCATCCGTTCGGGCGACCTGGCCCTGCTGCTGCCCGGATTCGGACACACCCTGAAGCGGCACCACCCCAACACGCCCTTCGGCTTCACGGCGCTGTTCATGGAGGGCCCCTTCCCGGAGCCCCTGCTCAGCTCCCTGCAGCACCCGCCCCGCAAGTGGCAGGAATCCAGCTTCGCCGTGCTGCGCAGCCTCAGCCTCAAGCAGCTCTTCAGCATCTTCAGCCAGGAGCTTTCCAATCCGGATGGCGTCCAGCTCATGACCCGCGAGCTGTTCCTCATCCTCCTCGGCGCAGAGCTCTCCCGCCTGACTGAGAAGGAGGACCGGGGCCGCTTCCCCTACCGCCTGAACCGCTCTACCCTCCAGCTCGTCCTGGACCACATGGAAGTCCACATCGGTGCCAAGAACAGCGTGCCCGAGCTGGCCACCATGGCCCGCTGCACCCCGGATCACTTCATCCGCCTGTTCCGCGAGGCCACCAGCACCACGCCCCACCAGTACCTCATCGAGCGCCGCCTCCAGCGGGCCGTGACCCTGCTGGCCAACGGCGAGCGCCCCAGCGACGTGGCGAAGATCCTCGGCTTCTACGACGCCAGCGCCTTCACCCGCGCCTTCAAGCGCCGCTTCAGCGTGCCGCCCAGCGAATACGCGCAGGAAGCCTACGAGCGGCAGTTCCCCCGCCGGAAGGACTGACCTCCAAGCTGGCCAAAGCAAGAGGGCGCCGCCAGGCGCCCTCTGCTTGTGCCGGAGCGGCCTACTTGGCCGCCTTCTCCGTGACGGCCTTGGCCTTGGCCGCACCCTTCTCGGTGCCCTGCTTGGACTTGCCCTTGGCCTTCTCGGTGCCGGCCTTTGCGGCGCCCTCCCCCTTGGCCGTGGCGGCCTTTACCTTGTCGCCGGCCCCAGGCACCGCGCCAGCCTTGGCATCGGCCTTGGCCTTGGCCGCGGTGGCCTTGGCGTCAGCCTTGGCCTTGCCCTGGTCGACCTTCTCGTCCGCCTTGGCCTTGCCCTTGTCGACGGCGGCATCGGCCTGGGCCTTGAGGTCGGCCTTGGAGGGAATCTGGGCCGGGGCCGCCAGGGAGGCGGCGAGCAGCAGGGGCAGGAGCAACTTCATGGGCACCTCGGTGAAGGGTCAGGTTTGGGAAAAGGGCTTGCCGTTCAGGGCTTGCAGACTTTGCAGGCCTTGTAGCCGGCCTTGTCGGCCTCGGCGGCGGAGGCGAAGGTGGTCTTGTTGGCTTCCTTCATCTTTGCGGCGGTCTTGCAGTCCGACCGGTGGTAGACCTTCGAGTCCTTGTTGGCGACGATGGCGGCGGCCTTCACGGGCGCCGCAGCCGGGGCGGCCTTGGCCGGCGCTGCAGCCGGAGCGGGGGCGGGCTTGGCGGAGGCCGGCGCGGGCTTGGGAGCCTGGGCCACGGCTGCCACCGAGGCTGCCAGAAGGAGGGCGAAGAGGGCGCGCTTCATGGAATCTCCTGAGGGAAAGAAGCCAGCGTGAACGGCCTGTCGGAGCCTGTCAACGGGTGACCACCCCGGTCGCCAGGTACCTGGGCGCCCGCCGGGCGTGGGTGGCCTGCTCGAAGGCGTAGCCCAGCTTCAGCAGGAGCCCTTCCTGCCAGGGGGCGCCCACGAAGGAGAGGCCCACGGGCAGCCCCGAGGCAAGCCCCGCCGGAACGGTGAGGTGGGGGCAGCCCGCCACCGCCGCGGGCGTGGAGAAGCTGAGGCTGGAGCTGTCGCCGTTCAGGTGGTCGATGAGCCAGGCGGGTGCGCCGGTGGGCCCCACCAGCGCCTGCAGCTGATGTTGATCGAGCAGAGCCAGGAGCTCCCGCCGCGCCTGGCCGCAGGTCTCCAGCGCCTTGCGGTAGGCGGGCTCCGAGAGCGGCCCCTTGGCCTGGGTCTGGCTCAGCAGCTCCTGGCCGAAGAAGGGCATCTCCTCAGCCTTCCGGGCCTCGTTGAAGGCCAGCAGGCTGGCCAGATCCTTCACCTTCCCGCCGCGGCCGCCGAGGTAGGCGTTCAGGCCCGCCTTGAACTCGAAGAGCAGCACCTCCAGCTCCGCATCCTCGTAGGCGGCGGACTTGAGCTCCACCTCCACCAGGGTGGCGCCCTGGGCCTTGAGCACCTCCAGGGCCGGCAGCAGCACCGCGTCCACGTGGGCATGCACGCCCAGCAGGTTCTTCACGACCCCGAGCCGCGCCCCCCTCAGCCCATCCCGGACGAGGAAGCGCGTGTAGTCCTGCGGCGCCGGGGCTCCGGCGGTGGTGGTGTCTCTGGCATCTGCGCCGGTCATGGCCCCCAGCAGGAGGGCGGCGTCCCGCACCGTGCGGGCCATGGGTCCGGCGGTGTCCTGGGTGTGCGAGATGGGGATGATGCCGCTCCGGCTCACGAGTCCCACCGTGGGCTTCAGCCCCACCAGGCCGTTGGCGTTGGCGGGACTCACCACGGAGCCATCGGTCTCGGTGCCCACGGCCACGGCGCAGAGACTCGCCGCCACCGCCGCACCCGAGCCGGAGCTGGAGCCACTGGGGCTCCGGTCCAGGGCATAGGGGTTCCGGGTCTGGCCGCCGCGCCCGCTCCAGCCGCTGCTGCTGCGGGTGGAGCGCAGGTTCGCCCACTCGCTCAGGTTGGTCTTGCCCAGGATCACCGCCCCTGCCGCCCGCAGCTGCCGCACGACGAAGGCGTCCTCCTTCGGGGTCGGCGCGTCGGCCAGGGCCAGGGAGCCCGCCGTGGTGAGCATCCGGTCCGCGGTATCGAGGTTGTCCTTGAGCAGCACGGGAATGCCGTGGAGGGGACCGCGCACTTTCCCCGCCTTGCGCTCGGCATCCAGGGCGGCGGCGATGGCCGGGGCGTCTGGATTCAGCTGCAGCACCGCCCGGAGCTGCGGCCCCGCCTGATCCAGCGCCCGGATCCGGGCCTGGTACTGGCGCACCAGGTCCACAGCCGTCCAGCGGCCTGCGGCCATGCCGGCCTGCAGATCCTCCACGGTCGCCTCCTCCAACACCAGGCGGCGGGGGCCCCGGGCGGTCTTCGGGTCAGCCCCCACCAGGGCCGCCGCACCGGTGGCCAGGGTGACTCCCAGGAAGGCCCGGCGGCCGAAGGCGGTGGAGTCGTCAAGATTGGACATGAGTGACCTCGCGAGGGCGTGCCCTGGATCATACCTCCGGCGCCGACCGGCCCCCCAGGGGCATTGGCCGATTCCCAGCCACCTGCGGGGCACGCAGGAAGGAACCTGGAAGCGGGAGGCTTCCATGGCCGCGTTCCTGCTCTGGCTCATCCTGCTGCTCGTTTGCTGGCCCCTGGCGCTGCTGGCCCTGGTCCTCTATCCCCTGGTCTGGCTGCTCCTCCTGCCGCTGCGGCTGCTGGGGTTTGCGGTCGAAGGGGTCTTCGGCCTCATCAAGGGGCTGTTCCTCCTGCCGGGGCGATTGCTGCGCTAGGGTGGCGGGACCCGGGCGAAGACCCGATATTTCCTCCGGACCCGGCCGTCGGGAGTCGAGTGGCCGGGGCAGGAGGTCACCATGGATCTCTACCTTGATGGCAAGGAAACCGATCTGGTGCAGAGACTGCTCAGCCACAGGCTCGAGGAGCTGCACCACGAAATCCACCACACCGACCGCCGGGCCTTCAAGGCTGAGCTGAAGGACGAGGAGCTGGTGCTGGAGCGCCTGCTGCAGAAGGTGAAGACACCTTCTGCCATCGGCATCTAGGAAACGGCTGGAGGCCTAGGAGAGCGCCCGCTCCAAGGCCTCGTCGAAGAGCGCCTTCAGCTCGGCGGCGTCCGCGTCGAGCAGGGGCTGGCCGTCCACCGCCAGGGTGACCCTGCGGCCGCCGGAGGTGCCGATCTTCGTGAGGGGCACCCGGTGGGTGCTGCAGAGGGTCGCCAGGCTGGCCTCGCCTTCGGGATCCACGCTCACCACGATGCGGCCCACAGTCTCGCCGAAGAGCAGGCTGTCCAGGCGCAGGGAGCCCTGGGTCAGCAGCAGCTGGCAGCCCATGCTCCCGCCGAAGGCGCTCTCCAACACCGTGGTCAGGAGGCCGCCCTCGCTGGTGTCGTGGGCGCTGCGGATCAGGCCCATGCGGATGCCCTCGCGGACGCAGGCCTGGAGCCGGAGCTCCTCATCCAGCCGCAGCTCGGGACAGGCGCCCTCCACCTTGCCCGTGCGCAGCTTCAGGTATTCGCTGCCGCCCAGCTCATCGCGGGTTGCCCCGAGCAGGAAGATCCCATCGTGCGCCGCGCGGAAGCCCGAGCCGCAGATGCGGTTGCCCACGCCGGCCAGGGCCGTAGCGTCCGGTGCATCGACGGCCACCTGCCCTGCGCAGTCCTCCACCAGGCCCACGGCGGCGATCATGGGCGTCGGGAAGATGCTCTGGCCCTCGGTGTCGTTGTAGAGGCTCACGTTGCCCGACACGATGGGCACATCCAGGGCCAGGCAGGCCTGGCGGATGCCGAGGCAGCCCTGCTCGAAGGTCCACATGTTCTCGGCCTTCTCGGGATTGCCGTAGTTCAGGCAGTCCGAGAGGCCGATGGGCTCAGCACCCACGCAGGCCAGGTTGCGGCAGGCCTCGGCCACGGCGTGGGCGGCGCCCCAGAAGGGATCCAGGTAGCAGAAGCGGCTGTTGCAGTCGCTGCTCATGGCCACGGCCTTGCCGGTATCCCGGCCCGCCTCATCCTTCACCCGGATGATCCCCGCGTCGCCCCGGCCCATGCCCAGCAGGGTGTTGCTGCGGACCGTTCCGTCGTACTGCTCGAAGATCCAGTGTTTGCTGGCGATGGTGGGCTGCTGGAGCAGGCGGCGGAGGGTGCCTTCCACCTCGGCGGGCTTCAGGTCCGCGGGCAGGGGCGCGGCCGTCACGGCCTCCAGGTAGCCAGGCCGCTGCCGGGGGCGGTCGTACTTGGGTGCGGCGTCCACCAGGGGCTGAATGGGCAGGTTGATGACAGGCTCGCCGTGCCAGCTGCCAACGAAGCGGCCGCTCTCGGTGACCTCGCCCACCACGCAGGCGTCCAGGCCCCACTTGTGCAGCACCGCCGTGATCTTCTCCTCGCAGCCAGGGCGGGCCACCAGCAGCATGCGCTCCTGGCTCTCGCTGAGCAGGAGCTCGAAGGGTGTCATGTGCTCCTCGCGCTGGGGCACCTGGTCCAGGCGGATCTCCAGGCCCGTGCCGGCGCGGCTGGCCATCTCGAAGCTGCTGGACGTGAGGCCCGCGGCGCCCATGTCCTGGATGCCGATGACCCAGTCCGTCTGGAAGATCTCGAGGCAGGCCTCCAGCAGCAGCTTCTCCGTGAAGGGATCCCCCACCTGCACCGTGGGCCGCTTCTCCTCGCTGCCCTCGCCGAACTCCGCCGAGGCCATGCTGGCGCCGTGGATGCCGTCCCGGCCGGTCTTGGAGCCGATGTACATCATCTTGTTGCCCACGCCGGAGGCGAAGCCCTTGAAGATCCGGTCCGAGCGCAGCACGCCCAGGGTGAACGCATTCACCAGGATGTTGCCGTTGTAGCAGCCGTCGAAGCAGGCATCGCCGCCGAGCATGGGGATGCCCATGCAGTTGCCGTAGCCCGAGATGCCCGCGGCGACACCCTTCACCAGGCTCTTCATCCGGGGCGCGTCCAGCTCGCCGAAGCGCAGGGAGTTCAGGTTGGCCAGAGGCCGGGCGCCCATGGTGAAGACGTCGCGCAGGATGCCGCCCACGCCCGTGGCCGCGCCCTGGTAGGGCTCGATGAAGCTGGGGTGGTTGTGGCTCTCCATCTTGAAGGCCACGGCCCAGCCGTCGCCGATGTCCACCACGCCCGCGTTCTCGCCCGGCCCCTGGATGACCCGCGGCCCTTCCGTGGGCAGGTTCTTCAGGTGGAGGCGGCTGGACTTGTAGGAGCAGTGCTCGCTCCACATGGCGCTGAACACGCCCAGCTCCGGATAGGAGGGCAGCCGCCCCTCCAGGAGCCGCAGGATGACCTGCCACTCGTCCTTCGAGAGCCCCAGCTCCAGGGCCAGGGTTTCAGTGACGGCAGGTTCGTGGGCTGCGGACATGGAGGCTCCGGAAGCCTTGATTCTACCGGTTCCAGCCTGCCCCGACGAGGCTTGACCTGCCTCAGGGATTCTCGGGCTCCACCGGTGCCATGGGCGACTCGCCCCCTTCGTAGGTGCGCCGGAGCACCCCCTGCACCAGCCGCTGGAAGAAGGTCCCGCGCTCCGGATTGAACACGATGGACACGGCGGCCCGGAGCTCGCTGCCCAGCTCCAGGAGCGCCCCGCCATCGATGGCCGTGCCCAGGAGCAGGAAGGGCACCCGGCCCTGGAGGGTCTCCACCATGGGTTTCAGCCGACGGCGGCTGTCCAGGCTGAGGTTCGGCACGTGGTAGAGCACCAGGGCCGGCTTCTGGTTGTAGGCCTGCTTCAGGGCCGCCATGGTGGGCACGATTCGCGTGAGGGGCTGGAGCCCGCCGAGCAGGTCCTGGAGGGTGGCCTCCAGAGCCGCGTCCGCCGAGACCAGCACCAGGCCCGTGGGCGGACGACTCACCAGGCGGCCCACCTCAGGGGCGGCGGCGGCGGTCTCCACGCCCCGCCGGGCGATCCGGTCGAGATCCTCCTCCCGCCGCTCGAACACCCAGCGGGAGAGGGGGTGGAGGATGTGGTCATCCAGCTGGGGCCGGTATTCGACGCCAAAGGTGCGGTTGCGCACGTGACGCAGCTTGACCTTGGTGTTGATGCGGATCAGGTCGGTAAGCTGGACGGTGATGGCCATTTCCTCGCCGACCTGGAGCTCACCCTCCCCGAAGTCCCGGGTGCTGAAGATCCGCGCCCCGGTGGTGCTGATGTCCACCAGCGTCCCGGTGACCAGGTCGTATTTGGGCGTGCTGAAGGTGACCACGACCCGGCCCACCCGGTCCACGCGGTAGGCCCCCCGGTGGTCCTCCTCCTGCAGGGTCGGCGGCAGGGCGAGCCGCAGGGTCCGCCGGCCGTCGACCATGCCGAAGCCCTTGAGCTGGGTGGCGGCCTCCAGGAAGCTCACCCCGTGGGGGAAGCGGATCTTGAGCTCTCCGCTGCGGAGCCCGAACACGGCATCTTCCCGGCCCATGGTGGCAGCCACGTGCAGGTCGTCCCCGATGACGCGGAGGAACGAGGACTCGAACCGCAGGTAGGGCGTCACGAGGATCATCAACTCCCGGCGCTCACAGGCGCGCTGGAAGATCTCCGAGATGGTCTCCGGGTTGCGGATCAGATTGCCGGTCAATGCGCCTCCCTGCGGGTTCCTGCTTCCATCATGCTGAGGAGTCCCTAGACTGGGAAGCTCTGGAATTGCGACTCATGCCCCCACCCCAAACGCTTCTTGCCTACAGCGCCCCCCGCAGCGGCTTCGGGGACGAGTGGATGACCTTCCTTCCCATAGGTCTCGGCTATCTGCAGGCGATGCTTAAGTCCCGGGCCTTTCCCTGTCGTGTGGCCAATCTGAGCGGCAAGGGGCGGAAGGAGGTCCTGGCCTACCTCCGGAATCTGAACCCCGCGGTGGTGGGCATCTCGATGTTCACGTTCAACCGCAAGCGCTCGGCAGACCTCCTGGCCTGGGCGCGGGAGGCCTGTCCCGGGGCGATCCTCCTGGCCGGGGGCCCGCACCCCACCCACCTGGCGGAAGAAGTCTTCGAGGACTGCCCCGCCCTCGACGCCATCGTCCAGGGCGAGGGCGAGCAGACCCTCCTGGGCCTCGTTGAGCGCCTGGCGGCGGCCCCGGGCAGCACCCTCTGGAAGCACACTCCGGGGCTGATCTTCCGGGATGGCCGCACCCTGCCCCAGGCGCCCCTTGAGGACCTTGATGCCGTGGGGATCCCCGCCGAGCACCTGGAGGCAGACTTCCTCGACGACGTCGGCCAGCTGGCCTACCTCAGCACCAGCCGCGGCTGTCCCGCCACCTGCAACTTCTGCAACACGCCGGAGTTCTGGGGCACCTCCATCCGCTTCCGCAGCGCGGCCTCGGTGCTGCGGGAGCTGCGCCTCCTGCGGGAGCGCCACGGCCTCACCTACTTCAGCTTCCGGGATGACACCTTCACCGCCAACCGGGCGCGCGTGCTGGAGCTCATGGAGGGCATCCAGGCCAGCGGCCTGCATCCGCTCTGGAACTGCCAGAGCCGGGTGAACCTGGTGGACGAGGACCGGCTGGTGGCCATGAAGCGGGCCGGCTGCGAGTTCATGCAGTTCGGCGTTGAGCATGGCAGCGAACGGGTGCTGGCCCTGCTGGACAAGGGCACCAACCTCCGCCATGCCCGCAAGGCCCTGGAGTCCCTCCGCAAGGTAGGGATGAACCTGGGCATCTACCTGATCACCGGCATCCCCGGCGAGACCTGGGCCGATGTGGAGGAGACCGCCGCCTTCATCCGGGACACCCGGCCCAGCGACTGCCAGATCAGTCCCCTGGCCCTGTATCCGGGCACCCGGATGTTCGACCAGTATCGCGCCGAGGGCCGCGTCCAGCGGGACTTCTACCGGACCAGCGGCGACGCCGAGATCTTCGCCCGGGTAGATGCCCACACGGAGAAAGCCCTGCACCACCTGGACCAGGCGGCCCGCCTGGCCCAGGCCAAGTCCCGGTTCACGGCTGCCGAGTTCGCGCAGCAGAAGGCCTGGCTGGGCTACTGCGCCGTGACCAACCTGCTCTGCGGCGAGACCGCCGAGGAGGCCGGACGCTGGGTCGAGGCCGAGGCCGATTACGCCGAGATCATCCGGCAGGAGCCCGCGAACCCCTGGGGCTTCCTGAAGCGCGCCCTCCTGCGGGAGAAGCTGGGCCGGCGGGACGAGGCCCGCGCCGACCTCGCCGAGGTGCTGGCCCTGGCCCCGGGCAACCCCGAGGCCACCGAGCTCGCCCGCCAGTGGGGCCAGCCCCGGGCCGCGGCCCGGAAGAAGGGCCCCGCCCACGGACCCACCGGCACCATGAAGGGTGGCGAGACCTACCTCAAGCGTTAGCGGTTCCGATGGTCGGGATCGAAAAGCGCCGGGGCCTAGAGCAAAAAACGCTCGCCGAGAGCGCAGAGATGGCTGAGGTCGCCGAGAAAAGCGGCTAACCCAAAACCCTCCGCGCCCCTCCGCTCCCCTCGTCTTTTCTCCGCGAGAGTGGTTGTTTTTTCTTCAACTCAGGCCACAGCCTCATTGGGCCGCAGCGCGGCGCGCCACTCTTTCCAGCCCATGAGGCACAGGCCCTGATACACCACGTAGAGGAGGCTAGTGACGTAGAGGCCCTTGAAGATCAGCAGGCCGACGGAGATGCAGTTGGCCAGGATCCACACGGGCCAGTTCTCGACCCACTTGCGGGTCATCATGAACTGCGCAACCAGGCTGAGAGACGTGATCAGCGAGTCCAGGACCGGCACGGTGCTGTTCGTATACCGGCGCAGCAGGAAGGTCAGGAGCGCGGTGCTGAGCGCCACCGCGCCCGCCAGCAGCAGGGCCGTGCCCGGCCTCACCCGGCTCACGGTCAGGGTCCCGTGGTCGCGGCCGCCATGCAGCCAGTGCCACCAGCCGTAGAGGGAGATGGCGATGTAGAAGACCTGCAGCCCCACATCCGCATAGAGTCCCGTGCGGTTGAACAGCACGATGAAGGTCAGGTTGTTGGCGATGCCCAGAGGCCAGTTCCAGATGTTCTGCCGCACCAGGAGGGCCACGCAGCCCGCCCCGGTGAGAAAGCCGAACACCTCGGTCCAGTGGGGCATCAGTCCTCGTGCTTCAAGTTGGCACTGCGTTCCAGGATGGTGTGGATCAGCCGCTCCAGCTGCTCCACCAGGAGGAACTTCAGCTCTGGATCCGGCTGGCCGCCGTGGGCAGGCTCGGCCCCGCCCTTCAGCACGAAGAAGGGGCCGGAGCGGGTCAGGCGGGACACGTGCTTCCAGGGCAGCCGCCCCGCCCCGAAGCGGCGAGCCAGGGGCGCCGGGAGGGCATTGTGCTCCACCGAGATGCCCAGCTCATCCAGCATCACGCTGGAGCCCTCCACCAGCAGGACGCCTAGGAGCGTGGCCACCAGGAGGACACTGCCGGCGATCACCGCGCCAATGGCAGCCGTGATGGCGATCCAGAAAGACCAGGTGGGCTCACTGGCCGCCTCGGCCACCTTCAGGGAGGCCCGCAGCACGGGCAGGCGCTCCAGGATCTGGGCCAGGGCGCGCACGCCCACCAGCCAGGAGCCCGCGAACAGGAGCATGGCCATGGCCCGCTGCGCGAACGAGGGCCGGAAGACGAGAGGCGTGCCGACGGACATCAGCCCTGCATCTCGGCCACGATTGCCTCGGCGGCGGCGGCGGGATCGGCAGCGTGGGTGATGGGACGGCCCACCACGAGCCAGGTGGAGCCCTGCTTCAGCGCCTGGGCCGGCGTCATGACCCGGGCCTGGTCCTGGATGGCGGCCCCGGCGGGCCGGATGCCCGGCGTCAGCCGATGGAAGGCCTCGCCACAGGCATCGCGGATGGCCGCGGCCTCCCAGGCGGAGCAGACCACGCCGCCGCAGCCGCACTGGTGCGCCAGCTTCGCGTAGGCCAGGGCCAGGTCCTCGGGCTGTCCCGCGTGGCCCAGGGCCGCCAGGGCCTCCCGGTCCAGGCTGGTGAGCACCGTGACGGCCAGCAGCTCGGTCCGGCCCCCGGCCGCCCGGTGGGCGCGGAGGGCCTCCACCGCCGCCTCCAGCATGGCCGGACCCCCCTGGGCATGGACGTTCACCAGGAGCGGGTCCAGGCGCAGCACCGCGTCCAGGGCCCGCCGCACGGTGTTGGGGATGTCGTGCAGCTTGAGATCGAGAAAGACCGGCACCTGCTTCTGCAGCTCCCGCACGAAGGCCGGACCCTCGGCACAGAAGAGCTCGAGACCCACCTTGAGCATTCCCACCCGGCCCGACAGCCGCTCGGCCATGGCCAGGGCCTCCTTGGCCGTGGGCACGTCGAGGGCCACCACGAGGCGCTCGCGGGGCGTCAGAATCAGGGGGGCTGGGGACAAGGGAACTCCCGTATGATGCGGATGACCATTCTAAGCGAGTTTTCGTGCCCCTTCTCTCCCAGCCCTCACCCCCCGCCCTCGTGGCGCCCGCACCCTCAGACTACGCCGAGGCGGAGACTGCGCTGCTGGAGGCCCTCGACTGGGGCTGGACGCAGCCTGCGGCCCCGAACCTCAAGGGCCCCGCCGCCCTGGACTACCGCTGGCTGCTGGCCGCGGCCAGCTTCAACCCGGACCACGGCCTCCCGGCCAGCCCCTACGCGGGCGGCGCTGAGGCCCGGGAAGCCCAGGCCCTGCGGAGCCTCCTGCAGGCCCGTCCCGAACACGTGCCATCTCGGCTCAAGACCCTGACCCAGCGCCAGGGCGGCACCAGCCTGGCCCTCTGGCGCTGGGGCCAGCGCCGGGTGCGGGACGGCGCCTTCCCGCCCCCGCTGCGCCGGGCCTGGGAGGATCGGCTGCTGGCCGCCCGGCCGGGCGTCCTTCGCGGCTTCGCCCTGCGGCACGCCCTCTGCTGGGCCCTGGCCGAGCAGGATGAGGCACGACTCGCGGCCATCCGGGTCCAGGCGGGCCAAGACGCCGCCGAGACGATCCAGGGCTTCCAGCGGCTCTTCGGGCTGCTCGGCGGCCCCTCGCCGGACCTGCGTCTCTGGTCCCTGCCCGAGCTCGACTACCGCGATGCCCGCCTGGACCAGCTGGGCGCCTCCCGCATCTGGATCCATCCCGCCGAGGCGGGACCCCTGCCCGCCCTCCCACCCGGGACCGTCTGGATCATCCCCAGTCCCTCTGGCAACCACGACGACCGGGAGGCCAGCCTCACCGGCACCGCGCTGGCGGAAGGCCAGACCCTGGCTGACCGGCTTCGGGCCGCGGGCCGCTCGGCCCACTTCGCCCCCAGCAGCCGGGCCTTCGAACACCTGGGACTGGCGTGGTTCCCCATCCTCATCGAGCTGGACGATCGGGGCCACCTGCGCTCCGTCCGCATGGGCGACGCCGCCCCCCGGCAGCCCTAGCCGATGCCCCCGCCCTGAAGGAAGCCCGCCACGGCGCCCCAGAGCATCTGGGCCCAGTAGTGGAAGCCGCGGCGCACGGGCTTCTGCGTGTAGCTGGCGTGCAGCCGGTCCTTGAGGAGCGGGTAGTTCCCGTCCGGATCCAGCACCGCCGCAGCCACCGGCGAGTTGAACTCGTAGGTGATCCAGCGGTCCTGCCCATCCCAGGCCAGGCGCTGCTCCTCCTTGTTCTCCAGGCGCACCCAGAGAGTGATGGGCATCCTCAGGCCGCCTTTCCGCTCGAGGGTGATGGAGCCCACACGACCCGGGGCTGCGGGCTGCGGCGCGGCGAAGACCGGTGCCTTGTCCGAGAAGAGCCAGCCCCCTTCGGTAACTTCCTGAGTCTTGACGCCGCTGATGACGTAGTCGAGCGTGTCAGTGCCCTCGATGAAGTCCCGCCAGAACGCACTGAGGTCCCGCCCGGAGACCCGCTCGGCGATGCGCCGGAAGTCGGCCCGGGTCGGGTGCTTGAAGGCCATCTCCTGGGAGTAGGCGCGCATGACCTGCTCCATCACGGGCCGGCCCAACATGGCCTCCAGCTGGTTGAGCACCAGGGTGGGCTTGGCATAGGCGGCGATGTGGTAGGTGTTCTCAGTTAACGTCTTGAAGCCGAAGCGCGTGAGGGGATCCGCCGAGGGCTTGGACCAGTAGTTCGACCACGCATTAAAGTCCGTGGGCCGCTGGAACCGACGGCTGCTGAACAGCGCCTGGTAGCTGCGGGCCATGGCCTTGTGCGTGAACCAGCTGGTCATGCCCTCGTCCAGCCAGGGTTCCTCGAACTCATTGCTGGCCAGCATCCCATAGAAGAACTGGTGGCCATACTCGTGGACCGTCAGCTGTTCAGGCAGAACCCGCTGCTTGAGCGGATCGAAGCGCACGGAGCTGGCTGTGATCAGCGTCGGGTATTCCATGCCGTCGGCCCCTGCCGCCTCCCCGGGCGTGTCGATCACCGTCAGGGTCGGGTAGGGATACTTGAAGTACCACTCCTCGCTCCACCGCAGCGCGTTCTCCACGGCCCGGCGCTGGCGCTGGAAGTTGCCGCGGTTGACGCCGTTGATGTAGTAGAAGACCTGCACGCCGCGGTACTCGTACATCGCCGGGTGGCGCCAACCCTCCCGGGGCATCACCGCCCAGGCGAAGTCGTGCACGTCCTCCGCATGCAGGCGCCAGATCACGTTCAGCGGCCGCTTCGGATCCAGCTCAACCTCGGTCACGAAGTTGGTCTGGGTGCCCGTGTGGGCCAGTCCCAGCGCGTTGGGCAAAGAGAGCGCCACGTCATAGACTCCGAAGTCCGCGAAAAACTCCGTGTTCCCGTGGTAGGCGTGGCAGTTCCAGCGGTCGCCCTGGTAGACGCCCACCTTGGGGAACCACTGCCCCGACATGAGGAAGTCCTCGGCCCAGCCGCTGCGGGCGAACACCTTTGGATAGCGGTTCTCCCAGGCGATCTCCACGTGGATGGTCTCCCCCGGCGCCACGGCGCGGGGCAGCTTCAGCCAGCGGACCGTCTCGTCCTCGCCGTCATGCCCCTCCAGGTCCCGGCCCTCCATGCGGACGCTGGTCAGGCGGCAGTAGCCCCAGGAGGCGGACTCCGCAGGCCGCTCCTGCCGGTCCGGGCCCAGCTGGCCGCCGCTCTCCTTCATGAAGCGGCTCTGGGGCCCCTTGAAGGCATTCAGATACAGGTGCAGCGGCAGCTCCTGCGTTGGCGCCGTGCCCGTGTTCCGCCACGACAGCGTCTCCCGGCCCTCCAGTGCCTTGTGCTCGAAGTCCAGCGTCGCCTCGATGCGGTAGTTGGCGATTCGCGGCGACTTGGGCTTCTCGAACCACTTCTCCGTCGTCCAGGTTCGCGGACCCGCAGCCATCCCCGCCGTGGCGCACATCACCAGCAGAGCCACCCAGCGCAGTCTCATCGAACCTCCGACCCAGGCCACGAGCATATCAACTCCCCTTGCCATTGCCCCCACCCCTGCTACACTCAAGTCCCTACCGCGGGGTGGAGCAGTCCGGTAGCTCGTTGGGCTCATAACCCAAAGGTCGTAGGTTCAAATCCTACCCCCGCTACCAACCACGAAGAGGCCCGCCAACACTAGGTTTGCGGGCCTTTTCCCTTATTGCCCAGACGGCGTGGAAGGTGTCGGAAAATGCTACCGAATGCGACGTGATGATGACGTCGTATAGCAGGCGAAAGTGCCCAAAATTGAAACGGTTCAATTCGGTGTAGAACCGCTCCATGCCTGCGTTTAGGTGGCTATGCCTTACCTGGTTGGCGTAGCGGCGAAGTGCCCAGAACGATGGCTTCACCACACCAGAATCCTGCCTCTCACGATTCCCTGATGGCCGGTTCACAGGGGACTCCTCGTTGAGGTCATCGGGGTTTCTGCGAGAGCTTGGTCTTCCCCCACACGCCGTCTCTCGCGCCACCTGTCCGCCATCACAGCAGCGGCCACGACGGGCCATCCGAACTGCGCCCAGGCGAACACAGTGAGGAAACCGTGGGCGGAGGCGAAGAACCGTGTCCTGCGTTCAGATTCGAAGGCGCTGAGCCCCAGGGCTTCCCGTCGCCACGTATGCCGATCTGGGCTGTAGATCCGGGACATTGACCTGGCCGCCATGATGCCGCCGACGACAAGGTAGGCCCCGATGAAGATGGCGATTGTGCTCACCACGTGGGATTCGCAGGGCCGTGGCCGTCTTCGCTGACAACCGGCTCCAGCACCCCCTCCGGCCACCCCAGGGCGGTTGCTCGCTGCGCCCAGGCGTGTGCTGCGACAGGATCAGCTATCACCCCAACCCCAACCCTGTAGCTGAACCACATTGATACTCCCGCCACCGGCAGCCCGGCCTTCGCGGACTCCAGGAAGAGCCTGATGGACCCCTGAGTGTCCCCGCGACCCTCAGCCGCCCTGCCTTCCATGAAGGCATCCCAGGGGCCGTGGACGTCGCGGCAGGAGTGCCTTGGCTGATAGAGCAACTTGATGAGCTTTGCCAAGGAGGCAGTGACCGATGAGATCATCCAGGCTCTCCGGTCACCTTCTCCTGCATGGCTGTGGCCGTGGGATCGAAACACATGATCCCGATCCGGCCCGGATGTTGAGCCCAGAGGCGAGCAGCCTCCTCCCAGGTAGCGTGGACCATGTGCGGCCTCCTACCCGCAACGGAGACCTTCAGGCGGCCCTCGCTGTCGATTACGGGGTGATTGCCATCAATGAGGCGGTGAAGTTCGTCTACGTCCATGGTGATAGAGGCTCCAAGCGATCTTCTGTATTACACGTCAGCTTGTGTAGGCCCTATGTGGAAGTTCTGGCGACATGATTCAAGGAGCGCAGCACCAGGAGACCGGTGATGACTGCATTCACATCGGTAAGGCCACCGGCCCCCTGGTGCTCAATGGATCGGGATCACATCGGCCTGACGGCCTAGGGGGCGAAGGTCCTGGCCTCTACCTTCTTCTGACCCTGGTCCCCAGTCGGAGCCGCCACCCGTGGAGAAGAACTCGGCAGGAGTGTTACCTCGCCAACACCGGTCGATAGAATCGAGAGGGCCATCAGTCTGAACATGGCCAACTGGGCGTCCGCAGCAACGCGGGTTGTAACACCTTCGAGGTCTCCGAGCACCACTTGAACAAGGGGTATCGGGGAATTGAAGAGATGCCCCTTGTCATAGGAAATCAGGGCTTTCCCAGCATGGACAGAGAGATGGATAGCCCATCCATAAGCCGCGTCGCTGCATCGCCAGGTAGCAAAGACCATCGGCAGGCCGAGAGGTTGAATACGGGGGTTCCAGGGGTCGTCAAAGGCCTCTCGCACTTGTTCCGCCAACGCTGGGGCCAGTGAAGGGGTTGATTGCATGGTGTGGTTGAGCAGCCGAGCGATCGTCGCTACGGCCTCTACAGCGACATGCATCCGATCTTGCATCCTGGTCTGAACGAAGTCGCTCATCTTATAGCTCCTCGATCTTTTCGGTCTCAGGCTCGGGCTTCGGCGAGTTCAACCAGATGTCGCGGAGATAGTCGTTGATGGCCTCAGAAGGGTAGAGGACCAACCCCCTGGGTGAAACGCGGATATGAGCTGGGGCCGCTCCCTCCTTGCGGAGCTTGGCCAGTGCCCTCGTGCTGATGCCGAGATACTTGGCACATGTCTTCTCTGGAACCCAGAAGTCAAAAATGTAGTCTTCCTCAGGGCTGTTCTGCATGGCTCCTCCGATCGTTGAGGGCGGGGATGTGGGCCGCCTCACGATCGGATCTGAAAGTTCGGTTTTAACTTTACTGACCCTGGGCAACCCAATGTCAGCCAGGTGCAGCCAAGGGCACCCCAGCGCAGCCAACTGCGTAGGTGCGAAGTCAGACAATTGTTTTTTAGAATGTCTCCCCTGGGATTGCTAGCTATCCCAGCCACAGCAGGACCAGAGTGCCTTCCTGCTGTGCGACGCCCCTGCCTTGACTTGAAGGTCAGAGCGCCACCTGTGGGCATAAGTCTTTGGTCAGTGCCTGTCGCCTTGAGTGATGTATGAAGGGATCATGAAGCCCGCCACCCATGCTGGCCGGTGCCCTGGTGGTCAAGGAAACCTACCCTGACGGAACCAACCCTGGCCTCAATCACTCTGCTGGAGGGCGGGGATGGCCTGCTAAAATGAACGAAATTATCGACATACCTGCCCTGTCCCATGGCTCCCAGACACGGAATTAATTGAAAGAGTGCTCTTCATGAAGAACCTCGACACCTTCAAGCAACAGGGCGACGTCATCTGGGATATCGCCAACCTCCTCCGTGGCCCCTACCGGCCACCGCAATACCGACGGGTGATGATCCCCCTGGTCGTCCTACGCCGCCTGGATTGTGTGTTGGAAGCCAGCAAGGCTGCTGTCATCACCATGCACAAAAAGCTCAAGGCCGATGGCAAATCGGACGCGGACGCCATCGAGAAGACCATCAACCACAAGTTCGGCCTCACCTTCCACAACACCAGCGACTTCACCTTCGACAAGCTCCTGGGCGACCCGGACAAGTTGGCCAGCAACCTGATCAACTACATGGCTGGGTTCTCCTCCCGTGCCCGGAAGATCATTGAAAAGTTCAAGTTCGAGGAGGAGATCGAGAAACTGGAAGAAGCCAACCGGCTCTTCGAGGTCATCAAGCGGGTCGCCGCCATCGACCTGCACCCGGATGCGATCCCGAACATCGGCATGGGCTACCTCTTCGAGGATCTGGTCAGGCGCTTCAATGAGCAGGCCAACGAGGAGGCCGGGGACCACTTCACCCCCCGCGAAGTGATCGGGCTGATGGTCAACCTCCTCTTCACCCATGACGACCTGGTCTACAAGCCAGGCAAGGTCATCAAAATCTACGATCCCACCTGTGGCACCGGCGGGATGCTGTCGGAGTCCGAGAAGCTCATCAAAGATCCCGAGACAGGCCTGAACCCCACCGCCACCCTTGGGCTCTTCGGCCAGGAATACAACCCCGAGTCCTTCGCCATCTGCGGGTCCGATCTCATGATCAAGGGCGAGGACGTGAAGAACATCGCCTTCGGGGACACCCTGGGCACCGGCAAGACCAAGGACGGCTACGTTGACGGCGATGGTCACCCGGATGAGCAGTTCCACTACATGCTTGCCAACCCTCCCTTCGGGGTCGAGTGGAAGCCCGAGAAGGATCACGTCACCAAGGAGCACAACGAGTTCGGCTTCAACGGGCGGTTCGGTCCCGGCCTGCCCCGCATCAACGACGGGGCGCTCCTGTTCCTGTTGCACATGATCTCCAAGATGCGCTCCGCCACCGACGACGAGGGCTCGCGCATTGCCATCGTCTTCAATGGCTCGCCGCTCTTCACCGGCGACGCGGGCAGCGGTGAGAGCAACATCCGCCGCTGGATCATCGAGAACGACATGCTGGAGGCCGTCGTTGGGCTCCCCGACCAACTCTTCTACAACACCGGCATCTCCACCTACGTGTGGATCGTCACCAACCGCAAACCATCCAACCGCGCCGGGAAGGTCCAGCTCATCAACGGCACCGACTTCGCCTGGAAGATGAAGAAGAGCCTGGGGGATAAGCGCAAGAAAATCGGCGACGGCGCTGAGGGCTCCCCCAATCACATCGAGGTTCTGACCAAGCTCTACGGTGACTTCCAGGACGGTGTCCGCATGACCGTGGGGGAGATCCAGACCAACATCGACCCCAAGCGGGACCAGGCCAAGAGCCTCCCAGTCAGCAGGATCTTCGACAATCAGGAGTTCGGGTTTCTCAAGATCACCGTTGAGCGCCCCCTGCGTCTCAACTTCGCGGTGACCGACGAGCGGATCGACCGCTTCAAGGCGAGCACGTCTTTCATGGCCCTGGCCATCTCCCGGAAGCGGAAGAACAAGCAGAAGATGGAGGAGGAAGTCCTCGCAGGGGAGGCTGCCCAGGCCGCCATCCTGGAGGTGCTGGATGGGTTGAAGCCCCGGTTCAACGCCGGGCAGGTGACCAAGAACCGGGAAACCTTCCAGAAGCTGTTGGCCGAGGCATTCAAGAAGGCGGACATCACCATGGACGGGCCACTCAAGAATGCCCTCCTGGCCTGCGGCAGCCTCGGCGAGAAGGACCCCTCAGCCGACCCTTGCACCGATGCCAAGGGCAAGCCCGAACCCGATGCGGACCTGCGGGACACCGAGAACGTGCCCTTGCCTTCCGGCATCGCGCTGCCGTTACCCATCGACTACGAGGGCAAGAAGAACAAGGGGAAGGTAGACGCCACCGCCTTGTTGGACTTGGTGCAGGACCACTGCGAAGCCTACCTCAAGGCCGAAGTTTTGCCCTATCGCCCGGATGCCTGGATTGACCACAGCAAGATCAGGGTCGGCTACGAGATCCCCTTCAATCGGCACTTCTACCAGTATGAGCCCCCACGTCCCCTGGCCAAGATCGAGACCGACATCAAGGACCTGGAGAGGGAGATCATGACCATGCTGGAAGCGGTGACCCTGTGAGCGCCGAGGTCATCCTCTACCGGACGGACGATGGCAAGGCCCTGGTGCAGCTTCGGGCCATGGGGGGGAGCGTGTGGCTCTCCCAGTCGGAAATCGGTGAACTCTTTGCCACAACCAAGCAGAACGTCAGTCTTCACATCCGCAACATATTCAAAGAAGGCGAGTTGACAGCCGATTCAGTGGTCAAGGAATCCTTGACAACTGCCGCTGATGGCAAGAACTACCGCACCCAGTTGTATCGCCTAGAGATGATCCTGGCGGTGGGCTACCGGGTGAAGGGTCTACGTGGCACCCAGTTCCGTCAGTGGGCCACCGGTCATCTGGCTGAATACCTCATCAAGGGTTTCGTCATGGACGACGAGCGCCTCAAGAACCCAGGCGGCTGGGACTACTTCGATGAACTCCTGGCCCGCATTCGGGAGATCCGGGCCTCCGAAAAACGCTTCTATCAGAAGGTCCGCGACCTTTTCGCCCTCAGTGCCGACTATCAGGCCGACGACCGGAACGCCCAGCTCTTCTTCGCCGAGGTGCAGAACAAGCTCCTGTTCGCCGTGGCCCAGAAGACGGCTGCCGAGATCGTGGTATCCCGGGCCGACCCCGCCTCTCCCAACATGGCCCTCACCACCTGGAGCGCCACCCGGGTGCGTAAGAGCGACGTCATCATCGCCAAGAACTACCTGAGTGCCGATGAGGTTGACACCCTGAACCGCCTCGTTGTGATCTTCCTGGAGCAGGCCGAACTCAGGGTCAAGGAGCGCCAGCCCCTCACCCTCGACTACTGGCGGCAGAACGTGGACCGCCTGCTGGCGTTCAATGACCGCCCCGTGCTGAGCCACGCCGGGAGCATCAGCAACGACGACATGAAGCTCATCGCCTACGACCGCTACGAGACCTTCGACCAAAACCGCCGGGGGACGGAAGCCCTTGCCGCCGACGAGGAGGACCTGAAGACCCTCGAAGCCGTCGAGAAGCAGGCCAAGCGAGGCAGGAAGTGACCTACCGGGCCTACCCTGACTATTGCCCCAGCGGTTCCAATGCGCTCGGCGAGCTTCCTACTACCTGGAAGGCCAGGCGACTTCGTTTCCTTGTTCATGGGATCGACCAAGGCTGGAGCCCCCGGGCAAGCAACGTGCCTGCCGAGGGGGACGAGTTGGGCGTCCTGAAGCTCAGCGCCGTGAGCGGCGGCCACTTCGATGCCAGCGAGAACAAGCAACTAGAGGAGATCCCAGAGGGCCAGGTTGTCCTGTCACCCAGCCCCTGCTGCACACCATGTATGTGGACAAGAAGCTCACGGGTCTCCAGGCAGTGCAGACCCTCTCCCGGCTGAACCGGACCACGGTGGGCAAGGAGGACACTTTCATCCTCGACTTCCGCAACAAGCCCGAGGAGATATTCAAGGCGTTCAAGCCCTACTACGAGGACACGCCCACGGACCCCCTGACCGACCCGCAGCATCTCTATCGGCTCCAGCATCAGATCGAAGAGACCAAGCTGATCTTCGAGGAGGAGGTCAAGGCATTCGCCGCTGTCTACTTCAAGCCAACCCGCAAGGAGACCGTCCAGGACAACGCCCAGATGAATGGCATCCTGGACCAGGCCGTGGACCGGTTCAAGGAGCGCCCCGAGGACGAGCGCGAGGACGCCAAGGCCCTCCTGGTGAACTTCCGCAACATGTATGGCTTCCTGTCACAGGTGATCCCCTATCAGGACTCGGACCTGGAGCAGCTCTACACCTACCTGCGGTTCCTGCTCACCAAGTTACCCAAGCGGGAGACTGGGCCGGGCTACCACCTGGAAGACGAGGTCGAGCTTCAGTATTACCGGCTGCAAAAGATCAGCGAGGGGCAGATCGACCTGACCTCCGGTGAGGGCAAGCCCTTGAAAGGTCCCAGCGACGTGGGCACCGGCCAGGAAGACTACAAGATCGCCCTGTCCGAACTCATCGACATCCTCAACGAGCGATTCGGCACGGACTTCACCCAGGCCGACCAGCTCTTCTTCGATCAGATCCAGGAGGAGGCCATCGAGAGCGACACCCTCCAGAAGGCGGCGGCGGCCAATTCCAAGGAGGACTTCCGCTACGTCTTCGAGAAGGCGTTCGAGGGCTTGGTCATCGACCGCATGGAAGGCAACGAGGAAATCTTCACCCGGCTCATGGGCGACGGCGAATTCAGGAAGCTGGCCCTGGAGCACCTGCTGCATAAAGTCTATGGAGCCTTGAAGCCCCCCAAGGACTTGGCCGTCACCGGGGCCTGATCGCTTTCACTAGAGACGCCAGGTGCCGCCAGGTAGGTCGGGTTCGCCATCACCCACCAACGGGTTCACCGACACGAGCCACACCAGGCCCCTGCGTTCTGGAGGAGGGTGGGAGGGTGATAGCAACATCTGTCCTGGTTCACCTAGACCCCAACGCAGTCGCCAGATCAGGGGCAGGTGGTCGGGGCAACCCTTGAACGAACAGGTCGAGATGAGAATCATGCGTAGACTCGCGTCAACAGTGGATCCAGGTGCCTACATTTTGAAAACTGGATCAACACTTACGTGTAGACAGGGGCTTCAAAGGCACTTTCAGACCGCAGGTATATTTTGCAAGTATTGATTTCTGGCTAGTTGCACGTTTTTCCACGTATATTACAAGATATAGAAGATGGTAATGCTGCCCTGTGTAATCTGTTTTCACTTATAGATGGGTTCAGGGGTGTGGGGGCAAGGGAAGAAAGCGGGGCTTTGCCCCTGCACCCCAGGTTCGGCTTCGCCTCACCCTGCAACCAAAGCAGCGGGGCTTTGCCCCTGCACCCCAGCTCGGCTTCGCCTCGCCCCTGCCCCCAATAGCGAAGGCTCCGCCTCCCTGCACCCAACAGAACCGTGGTCGTCGCGACCATGTCCATCCTGTCCCCTGATAGGTATGCCCTCCCTGTTGCACAGGAGATGAGCTGACTGGTCCCCACCAATGGCCTGTTGATGCCGGAGGGTTCGATGACACCTTGTCTGTCAGCCCTGCCCCCTCCGTCCGCTCCTGGCGCTTCCCTGGGAAGCCAACCCCTCGTTACTGAACGCCAGCAGAAGGGGGAGGTTCACAGAGGCGATGTCGAATCGTCCCCATTCATGATGCGGAGTCTTCCTGCCTGACCGGACGCCCACGGTGCAGGCACCGCCCAGCACAACCCTTGGGAACACCCCAGCGGTCACTTCGGAATGCATTCTAGTGGATTTTTTTTGGTGGCGAACAGGAGCCCGAATTGCCCTCTACTCCTATCCTGGTTGATGTAGACGACAATTTCGTTACGCATGAAATAATTCAACTTAATCATTGACCAAGCTCGCTTGCGGCGCTAGATTTAGGGTCATGTTGGCCCACTCCTCAACTTCGCGTGTAACTCACGCCCTCACGGATCCGATCCCGGATGCCAAACCTTCACTTCGTCTCTACACGCAGGCGATGAATGCCCTGGTAGGGGTTGACCGGAATTGTGGTCATCGCAGTGTGTTCTTCGTGAAGCCCGACGACCAATGTTTTGACCGTGTCCTTGGCGATGCCCGGAAAGATCGAGTTCTCAAACTGGCCAAGGAGATCATCCCCGCCGCCATCGCCGCATACGACAAGGTCCGCAGGAAGGCCAACGGCCCCCTGCGGCCTAAGAAGCAGCGGGACTCCATGCCCCTGGTGGTCGAGTCCCAGTTGAAGTTCGCCAAGTCCTACCTGAAGTCCCAGGGCTACGTCGGTGTCCACGACATCGCCATGGCCCACAACGGAACAGCCCTGAACTTCCTCCACGAGACCCCCAGCGGGACGCCCAAGGGCACCCAGGGGGGCCGGGAGGACTGCCTAGCCATGGTGGCCACCCCTGAGGGCCTCCACCTCGTCCTGGAGAGCGGCTCGGGCCAGACCGTGGCCACGACGGTGACGCCCGCAACACTACGAGATCCGAAGTTCATCCAACGACTGGCCTACCAGATCGCCCCCAGCATCCGGGCTCTGATGGTCTTCGTGGATCCTAAGCTCAAAGGTATTCCTGCGGAAGCTCTCCGTCAGGTCTACCGGCAAGTGAGAAGGCGTGTGGCCGAGAATGCCATCGCTTTCAAGAGGGTTGGAGCAGTTGACCGCTCGACCCCGCTCTGCCTGTCCTGCCACCGTCTGGTTCGCCATGTCGGTGATGAATGTGCCTGTGGGGCAACCCACAGTCAGGGCATCCTCGATGCCCACTCCATTCTTGCGGCGGGCAGGGATTCAATGGGTGCAGTGGCCTACCTCTGCCAAGGTGGCCCTCACTCCTTCGACGTCCCCACCGGGGGCGCATCGGTATCAACAACAGCAGATATAGAAGATGTTAATGCTGCGACGGAAGTCACTGGGGAGCCCTCGCGCTCTCTCAACACTGGTCTGTGCCAGGGCCGCAAGCCGCTCAATGACGCGGTGATAAATCAGGCAGGACGGGATGCTCACAGAGAAGATCAGCATCCTGCACAAGAGCCGGTAGGGCAGTGTCCGCCTAATGCAGGTGGACACTCCAGGCCGGTAGCAGAACCCTCAGACCCCACCATGCAGTCGGTGGAAACCCAGACTCGCGGCTTCGTCGGAGCCTCATCCGCATCAAACCTCGTCCCGCAGAAGACTAGTTCTGACAGCCTCGCCGGAGCTACATCCAGCCAACACCCTGGCCAGCATGAGCCTAATCATGACAGCCCCGCCGAGGCCCATATCGAGCACCCTATGCTCCAACCGTGGTGGAAACGCCTCGGGATGAAAACCCCGCCAACGGAGGAATTCCTTGTCGAGGACATGCATCAACTCGCCAAGATTCGTCTTCCGGATGAGGTCGATTATTACTTTAGGACCGAAACCCTTTTCGGACTCCCTGTGGAGTGGGGGCTGCGACGTGCCCCTGACAACTTCCACACAAGGCAGGTGTTACTAGACCATCTGGTTCAGGAGATTTACCCCCTGATCGAAGCGTATAACGACGACCTCGTCATTGGGATCATTGACGGTTCTAGTCAGCCCCCAGAGGAAGCGTTGGAATTGGTCATTTCCAATTATGCTGGCGAGCGGCCAGAAGACAGCGAACCTGTCTCCTCACTACAGACACTGGATGTCCAAGCCTGTCGAAGTGCTGAATCCAAATCTGCACACCCGAGGCTTCTGTCGTGGTGGCAGCGCCTTGGACTGGAAGCCAGACCCACCAAGTGCCTCCTGGCGGAGATGAAGCCCCTGGCCTCATTTCATGCTACCCAGGAAGCTGAAGCCTACTTCAGTTCAAGGACCATGACACTGCTCCCAAGGCGGTGGAAGGTGGCGGATGGTGGGTATAAAGAGACGGTGTTGGAGGGGATGACCCTGCTTCTCTACAAAGACATCCTCGCCAAGATGAGTAAATCCGGTCGGGTAGTGAAAGCAGCGGATGGCCAGGACGATGGACGGTCCACACCTTCCTCATCTGCCCCAATCCACCCAATGGCCCAGAGTTGGTGGGAGCGGCTCGGCTCCGATACGAAGCCATCAGTGATGCCGGACATCCACCAGATGAAGGTGCGAATGATGACCTGTGCCGACCGTGAAGCCAGTCATTACATCACCAACAATCTTCTGCACCTATTGCCGGATTACTGGCTCGACGACCTCAGTTTGGATTGGAGTGAAAGTGTGTCCAGCCTCACCAAGCTGCTCGCAGGTGACCTGGAAGGACAGATCGAGGATGACGCCAAGCCAAGCTGACGATGCAAGGCGACACCAGACCTTTGACAACGAAATAATGCTGCTACCAGTGTTGAGGTCTACGCCAACACCTTCGGCACGACCTTCCGAAGTTCTCCGAGTTCGAGGTGGTCCAGATACCGCTGAGTTGTGGACACCTGGGCATGACCCAATAGTTTGGCCACCGCGACGACATTACCGCCTTGCCGTAACGCTGCAATCGCGTAGGTGTGCCGCAGTGCATGTGGACTGACCTTCTTGCCGTGGATGCCACAAGCCTGAGTCAAGGTGGCGATCAGGAGGCCCAGCGCCCTCGTCGTCATCCGTGCGGGGGGACGCTTACTTCGAGCACGATCATGGGCTAGGAAGAGCGGTCCATCATCACCGAGAGCCCTCCTGTCCTGGCCAAGGTAGAGATGGAAGCCGTCCACGACTTCCTGGTGGACGGGGACCTGTCGGTCCTTTCTGCCCTTGCCGTGCACCAACAAGTAATACTCGCCATCGCCATCAAGGCGGACGTCGCGACAATCCAGACCTACCACCTCTGAGACACGAAGACCGGCACCCAACATCACGAGGAGTATGCCCCGGTCCCGAAGAGTCACTGCCGATTCGACCATCTTTACGATCTCGGCACGGCTGAGAACGTCGTAGGGCCTGATCACCCTGGCCTTGGGTGCCCGGAGGATGTCTTCGATGTCTTCCACGGAGATCCTGTGGACGGGACGTAGGCACCGCCACTTCATGAAGGTGCGCCAGGCGGCCATGAACTGCCCCTTGGTGGAAGGCGATGCCTCGGCGTCCATGATCAGCTTCTTCAAGACCAGCAAGTGTCCCAACTTGATCTCCGTGAAGGTGACCACCTGGAGCATCCTGGCCCCACGCACCAACTGCCCAAGGTAGGCCCTTCTTGTGGCCGGGGAGACGCATTCCGTTTCGACGAACACGCGAGCGACGTGGTCGAAAGTCCAATCATGGGAGTTCGTCGTGGTCAGGAGCCCCGCCGAGGCCATACCCCAATCGGTCAGGACACCCGTCTCTGCCTCGCGATTCATCCGATAACACCCATTATCAGAACCTTCCTTCTCCTTACCTACACCCCGAAGAGGGTAGGTCTTAGGGGAACCTCTCAACCGTCCTTATCTACCCGTTAGGTGGTCCGTCATGGCTACACCCATCAATTTCGAAGAACTGAACATCCAGCAGAAGCAGATCGAAACTTTCAGCAAGAAGCTCGACGAGTTGAGTGCATACCGCCATTGGCTCTGGACGGGGTCCGGCTACGGCCCGGAAGGTTCCCTTGACCTCCCCACCCTTCTTTCCACTTACTTCCGGGGGGAAGACGACATCCCCGGCATTGCGAATCAGGCCCTTGGAGCAGTCCAGGTGTTGGAAAAACTTCTGCCCATCGGCGGGGTCAATCCCCGTCTCACCCAACTCGCATTGAAGGTCTCGGGTTATGTTGAACCCTTGGACCCCAGGCAGATGAAGGAGCGGACCGAAGCAGCGATCAACCTCCTGGGGCACCTCCACTCGATGACCATGATGCTCATGGAGGCCAGTTTCCTATGTGCCAAGTTCCATGAGGCAGGACAGCCTAGCTCGGGAGGCGTCTGTCTCTGTAAGCTTCGGAGCTGCATCGGTCTCGTCGATGAAGCGGAGCAACAGTCTGCCTAGTCTGCCCTGGACGCACTTCCCCTTCCGCCGAAGTCAGTCCATAGAGAAGTCCCCTGGCCCTCCGGCCCTGGCTTCCAACCATCCAGACCCTCGGCCCCAGCGGTGATGTTGACGCCGATGAAGAAAGGGATGATCGTGCCTCCTTTCCCAGGAGGATGGCCATGAGCCCACGTCGATCTGAACGCACCACCCCTTCACCCAGTGTCGAGGCTCAGGAATCCGCTCGCCGGAGATTGGATGACGCCCGCAAGGTCGTGGAATCGAAGTTGGCGTGGCTGGAAAGGGCGGACAACCTGGCCCACCTTTCCGAGGATGTGAAGGGTCTGCGCCGCCAACTCGAACGCTTGGAGACCATGATCATGGGGCTGTATGCCGCCCTTGAGCCCCGCCCTGATTCGAAGCCTCCCCAGGATGGGGAACTCGACCGATACGTCATCCGTGCCAAGGAGGCCGCCAAGTTCATCGGCGTAGCCGAAGCGACCCTGGCCCAGTGGCGGATGACCGGGGAAGGTCCCCAGTTCGTCAAAAATGGGCCTCGGCAGGTCCTCTACCGGATCGGCGACATCAAGGCTTGGATCGACAGGAACGTTGTAGCCAGCACTTCTGCTTACGATGTCAGGGAGCGCCAGCGTCGCGGATGACCAAGATCAAAAATAGCGGGGCACGACTCCCGCCTGGTTAACGCCTTGCCTCGCCCTGCCGCACCAAACCATGCCAGACCCAATCGAGCCATGCCCAGCCACGCCCCACAATGCCAAGCGGTAGGGAGGACTGATGATCGTGAATCAGCAACCCTCATGACTTAGGATACCGTCCGGCGAGGAATCGCAATCGTAGTCACTCAACCTAAGACGGCGATCTCAGTCCAGTGAGAATTCCTGAGGCCCGCCAACTCGGGCTTCCAACCAGTCAGATGGGCAAGGCCGGAGGACTGCCTGAAGTGTCTCCACCGGGGACGCCGGGTCCAACCACGTCGCCCAGTCCGATGCGGGCAGGATGGCTGGCATCCGATGGTGGGGCAGGTCAGCCACCAGCCCGTTCGGCTCGGTCGTGATCACGGTCGCCGTGTCGTAGGTGC
>CAIZZF010000011.1 GCA_903937385.1 uncultured Holophagaceae bacterium
CACGAAGACAAGCAAAAGCAAGAAAGCAGAGCAAGCAGGAAAAGCAGCACCGCCAGGCAGCACGGCAGCAACCCCGCAAAGCTTTTCCCATCTCGGATTCGAGCAGCGAATCCGAGCAGCACAGCACCACGAGTCACGACCGAACACCCACAGGTGAACCATGCTCCAGATGTTCCGCACGCTCTCCTTCGCCGCAGCCATTGCTTGCTGCGTGCCGCCTCTGTTCGCGCAGGAGCAGCCGCTTGCGGCGGCCGCGGACGCGGCGCCGGCGCCGACCATCGCCTATCAGGGGCGGCTGATCGAAGGCGCCACGGCGGCCAACGGGGCGCGGCAGTTCGTGTTCAGCATCCTGGACAGTGCGGGGGCGGAGCAGTGGAGCTCTGGCCCGCTGACCCTGACGGTGACCGACGGCCTCTACTCGGTGGTGCTGGGCAGCACGGGGATGCCGGGGCTGCCGTCGGCCATGCTGGGCAAGGCGGGGCTGAAGCTGCACGTCACGCTGTCCGGACAGGCCCTGACGCCGGATGCGACCATCGTGCCGGCCTTCCAGGCGCGCAGCGCGTGGGAAGTCACGGGCAGCTTCAGCGGCGACCTCAGCGGCACGCAGAACCAGATCCTGATCATGAAGCTGCAGGGGACGCCGCTCGACCTGACCACCACCGCGCCCACGGCGGGCCAGGCCCTGGTGTTCAACGGCGCCAAGTGGGTGCCGGGCACGGTGGCGGGCGCCCCGGGCCAGACCGGGCCGCAGGGCCCCGCGGGCCCGACGGGCCTGGCAGGTCCAGTGGGCCCGGCGGGTCCCGCGGGTGCGGTCGGGGCGCCGGGCCTGAGTGGCCTGGACGGCAGGACGATCTACCACGGCGCGGGTGGCCCGGTGGCCACCAAGGCGGGCGGGGCGGCGGGGGACTTCTACCTCGACACCACCACGAGCCTGTTCTATGGGCCCAAGGTGGGCGCCAGCTGGGCGGGCCTGACGGGTGTGTCGCTGGTGGGTCCGCAGGGCCCGTCAGGCGGCCCGGTGGGTCCGGCGGGACCGACGGGAGCGACAGGCGTGGCGGGCTCCCAGGGCGCGACGGGCAGCACGGGCCCCATGGGCCCCATGGGTTTCACGGGACCCATCGGGCCCACGGGCGCGACGGGCGCCACAGGCCCCCAGGGTGCGCAGGGCACGGCGGGCGTGAGCGGCCAGACGGTCATCGCCGCCAAGGCCCTTCTGAATGGCGCGAGCAACCCGACGACGCAGGGCGCGGACGGTGACTTCTACCTGAACACGGCGACCAGCACCCTCTATGGGCCGAAGGCTTCGGGCCTGTGGCCGGTGGCGGGCGTGAACATCATCGGCCCCGCAGGGCCGCAGGGCCTCCAGGGCGTGGCGGGTGCCATCGGCTCGACGGGGTCCACCGGCGCTACGGGTGCCCAGGGCCCCCTCGGCCTCCAGGGCCTGCGGGGACTGCAGGGTGAGGTCGGCCCCACGGGCTTGACCGGTGCCACGGGCCCCCAGGGTCTCGAGGGCGTGGCGGGGCCGACGGGCGGCACCGGGGCCACGGGTTCCCAGGGCGCGACAGGTCTTACGGGCGCAACTGGCCCCCAGGGCGTGCAGGGTATCCAGGGCGGGCAGGGCGTGGCGGGGAGCAACGGGCAGATCCTGATCGCGGGCAGCGCAGCGCTGTCGGGGACGACGAATCCCGCCAGCACCGTTGGCGTGGATGGCGACTTCTACGTGAACCTCACCACGAACATGATCTTTGGCCCCAAGGTGGGCGGTACGTGGCCGAGCGGGTCCGTGAGCATGGTCGGGCCGCAGGGCCAGACCGGCGCCCAGGGCATCCAGGGCGGGCAGGGCGTGGCGGGCAGCAACGGTGTGAACGGAGCCACGGGGCCCCAGGGGCCTCAGGGCGTGGCGGGTCCCACGGGCCCCCAGGGAAACAGCGGCACGGCCGGTCAGGTCCTGATCGCGGGCAAGGCGGCGCTGTCGGGCACTGTGAACCCCAGCGCCAGCGTGGGCGTGGACGGCGACTTCTACGTGAACATCACGACGAACATGGTGTTCGGCCCCAAGACCTCCGGCGCCTGGCCCGGCGGTTCGGTGAGCCTCACCGGCCCCGCGGGACCGGCGGGCACGCAGGGCGTGGCGGGTGCCCAGGGCACGCAGGGCCCGGCGGGCCCCAGTGGTGTGGCCGGCGTGGCGGGACCGGCGGGTCCGGTGGGCCCCCAGGGTCCCATCGGTGCGACCGGTGCCACCGGTGCCAAGGGCGACACGGGCGCGGCGGGCCAGACGCTGATCGCGGGCAAGTCGGTGCTCTACGGCACGACGGTCCCGGCGGCGAGCCTGGGCGTGGACGGGGACTTCTACATCAACACGGCGAGCTATGTGCTCTACGGCCCCAGGGCCGCGGGTGCCTGGCCCGTGGCGGGGGTGAACCTGGTGGGCCCCCAGGGGCCGGCGGGCGTGCAGGGACTGACGGGAGCCCAGGGTCCCCAGGGTCCGGCCGGCGTGCAGGGCAGCCAGGGCTCCACGGGGACAGCAGGTCCCGCGGGGCCCACGGGCACCTCCGGCGCGGCGGGCTCGGTGGGTCCGCAGGGTGTGGCGGGCGCCACGGGCACGGCAGGCGCGCAGGGCGCTCAGGGGGTCCAGGGCATTCAGGGCGTGCGGGGCAGTGACGGCCAGACGCTGGTGGCCGGGAGCGCGGCGCTGTCGGGGACCACAAGCCCCGCCAGCAGCGTGGGTGTGAACGGGGACTTCTATGTGAACACCACGACGAACATGCTGTTCGGCCCCAAGACCGGCGGCGCGTGGCCCGCAGGGTCGGTGTCGATCATCGGCCCCCAGGGCGTCCAGGGCGTGCAGGGCACCCAGGGCCCCCAGGGCCTGGCGGGAGTCAACGGCATCAACGGCGCCACCGGGCCGCAAGGTCCGCAGGGCGTGGCGGGGCCCGTGGGTCCCGAGGGCGCCACCGGCAGTGCCGGCCAAGTCCTGATCGCGGGGAAGGCGGCCCTGTCTGGGACCAGCAACCCCACGGCCAGCCTCGGTGTGGACGGCGACTTCTACGTGAACATCACGACGAACATGGTGTTTGGACCCAAGACCGCGGGCCTCTGGCCGGCGGGATCCGTGAGCATGGTCGGCCCCCAGGGACCCCAGGGTCTGCAAGGCATCGTGGGACCCCAGGGCCTCGCGGGCCCCATCGGCCCCCAGGGCCTGGTCGGCGCCACGGGGCCTGTGGGTCCCATCGGTCCTGCGGGTGAGCTGGGTGCCACGGGCGCCCAGGGGGGCCAGGGAGCGGCCGGGGTGGCAGGCCCCACCGGACCCGCGGGCCCCAGCGGGTCCGCGGGCGCCACGGGTGCCACCGGCGCCACGGGCAGCCAGGGCCCCAGTGGCAGCCAGGGTGAACAAGGCGTCAGCGGCAGCAACGGCCAGATCCTCATTGCGGGGAACGCGGCCCTCTCGGGCACGGGTGCTCCCGCCGACAGCCTCGGCGTGAACGGCGACTTCTATGTGAACACCGCGAACAACATGATCTATGGGCCCAAGGCGGGCGGCGTGTGGTCGGGCAGCTCCGTCAGCATCGTCGGGCCGCAAGGCCAGCAGGGCATCCAGGGCGTCCAGGGCCCCCAGGGGCTCGCCGGGGCCAACGGCATCAACGGCGCCACCGGACCGCAAGGGCCGCAGGGCGTGGCCGGTGCCACGGGCCCCCAGGGCGTCACGGGTACCTCCGGCCAGATCCTCATCGCGGGCAACGCGGCGCTGTCGGGCAGTGGTGATCCCAGCGCCAGCGTGGGCGTGAACGGCGACTTCTACGTGAACACCACCACGAACATGATCTTTGGACCCAAGGTCGGCGGCAGCTGGCCCGGCGGCTCCGTCAGCATCGTCGGCCCCCAGGGAGCGCAGGGTCTCCAGGGTGTCACGGGCGCTCAGGGCGCCACCGGCGCCACCGGCCCCCAGGGCCTGGCCGGTGCCACCGGCTCTGCCGGACCCATCGGCCCCCAGGGCTCCAAGGGTGATACCGGCGCGGCTGGTGCCAGCGGGGTCAGCCCGTTCAGCCTCAACGGCACCAGCGTGGCCTACACCGCCGGTGCCATGGGCCTCGGTACCAGCACGCCCAACGCCAGTGCACTGCTGGATCTCACCAGCGCCAGCAAGGGCTTCCTCGCGCCCCGCATGACCTCTGCCGAGCGCGGCGCCATCGCCTCCCCGGCCACGGGCCTGCTGATCTACCAGACCGACGACACCCCCGGCTTCTACTACAACAGCGGCACCCCGGACGCGAAGTACTGGAGTGGCCCCTTCGGCACCAGCAGCGCCACGGGCACCGTGACCAGCATCGCCACCACCGGGCCACTCACCGGCGGCCCCATCACCAGCCTGGGCACCCTCGGCATCACCCGGGCCACCACCGGCGTGGACGGCTACCTGGCCGCCACGGACTTCCTCGCCTTCAGCCTCAAGGGCACCGTCACCAGCGTGGGCATCGACCCCGGCACGACCGGCCTCACCGCCAGCAGTGCCATCACCTCCAGCGGCACCATCGCGCTGGGGGGGACCCTGGCCGTCGCCAGCGGCGGCACGGGCACGACCACGGGCTCCATCACGGGCACCGGCGCCCTCACCCTGGCGGCGGGCGGCACGGACCAGCCCGTCCTCCTCAGCCCCAGCGGCAGCGGCTCGGTGGGCATCGGCACGGCCAGCCCCGCCGGCAGCGCGCTGCTGGACCTGACCAGCAGCACCAAGGGCTTCCTGCCGCCCCGCAGGGACATGACCAGCGGCAACATCAGCAGCCCGGTCGAGGGTCTGATGGTGTACGACACCCATGACAAGGACCTCAAGATCTACAGCGGCACCGGCTGGGTCACCCCCGGCCACAGCCTCACCAGCGGGGTCACCAGCGTGAGCGCCGCCGCGGGCACGCCCCTCAGCGTGGACATCACCGGCGGCGCCAGCTCGCCCGTCATCGGCATCACCAAGGCCGATGCCTCCCATGACGGCTACCTGGCCCAGGGGGATTTCAACGCCTTCAGTGCCAAGGGCAGCGGCACGGTCACCAGCGTCAGCGGCACGGCACCCATCGTGGTCGCCTCCGGCAGCAGCACGCCGCTCATCAGCATGGTGCCGGCCAGCGGGACTCAGCCGGGCTACCTCCTGGACACGGACTGGCTCACCTTCAACAACAAGGCGGCCCTGACCGGAGCTGCCTTCACGGGACCCGTGTCGGCCACCGCGTTCACCGGGCCCCTCGCGGGCAATGTGACGGGCAACGTCACGGGCAATGTCAGCGGCACGGCCCTCGGCTTCACCGGCAGCCTGCTGGGGGATGTGACGGGCAACCAGGGATCCACCGTGGTGGGTTTCGTGGGCGGTGTTCCCGCTGCCGATGTGGCCACCAGCGTGGCGCTGACCAAGGCCGCCACGGATGCTGCCACGCTCTCGACGCTGGTGAAGCGCAACGCCGCGGGCGGCTTTGCCGCTACCGCCATCACGGGCCTGGGCACGCCCGGCCAGGACGGCGACGCCGCCAACAAGGCCTACGTGGACATGATCGCCAACGGCCTGGCCTGGCAGGCGCCGGTCATCAGCATCCTGGCCACTCCGCCGTTGGTTCCGACCACCGGCGACCGCTACATCGTGGGCACCCCGGCTGCCGGCACCTGGGCCGCCCATGACAATGCCATCGCCCAATACAACGGCGCGACCTGGGACTTCATGTCACCCGTGAACAGCATGTCCGTCTTCGCCACGGGCCCCGCCAACGGCTACGTCTACATCTTGGCCAGCACCTCGTGGGTGCAGTTCAATGGCGCCTCCAACTACAGCTTCGAGAATGGCCTCACCTACAGTGCGCCGAAGGTGGGCATCGCCACCGGTGGCGTGACCGGGGACCACCTTGCCACGGGGGCCGTGGACCTGACCGGGACCAAGGTGACGGGGCTCCTCCCCCTCGCCAAGGGCGGCACCGGGGCCAGCACGGACTCGCAGGCCCGCACCAACCTGGGCCTGGGCAATGTGGCCAACGTGGACACCACCAACGCCACCAACATCTCCAGCGGCACCCTCGCGGTCGCCCGCGGCGGCACCGGCGCCATCGATGCGGCGGCGGCCCGGAGCAACCTGGGCCTCACCCTCGGCACCGCCGCCACCAACGTGGTGGCCCTGGATGCCAACGCCATGCTGCCCGCCGTGGATGGCTCCCAGCTGACCAACGTCAAGGCCACCGGCATCGCCTCCTTCGGTCCCGCCACTTCCAACACCCGGGGCGGCGACGGGGTGCTGCTCAGCAACAGCGGCACCGACAACACCGCCTTCGGCAAGGGGGCCCTGGCCGCCAACACCACGGCCAGCTTCAGCTCGGCCTTCGGCAGCGGGGCCCTGGCGGCCAACACCACGGCCGGCTTCAACTCGGGCTTCGGCTACGGGGCCCTGGCGGCCAATACCTCCGGCTTCAACTCGGCCTTCGGCTATGGGGCCCTGCAGCTCAGCACCACGGGCGGCTACAACCTGGGCCTCGGCTTCCGGGCCCTCGCCCAGAACACCACCGGCGGCCAGAACACCGCGGTCGGCGCCAAGGCCCTGTTCGTACTCGCGGCCGGTGACTCCAACACGGCCCTGGGCGAGAGCGCCCTCACCAGCCTGAACACCGGCATGCTCAACACGGCGATCGGGCAGGGGGCGGGCGCCACGGGCACCGCCCTGGCCTACGGCTCGAACAACCTCTACCTCGGCGCCGGCAGCAGCGCCTCCGCCGCAGGCACCAACGCCGCCCTCATCACCAACGAGATCGTCATCGGCGCCAGCGCCGCCGGGCAGGGGAGCAACACCACCGTGCTCGGCAATGCCTTGACGGAAAAGACCTTCATCAAGGGCATCGCCAATGCCGCGGGCCTGGGCACCACCAAGACCGTGGTGATCGACACCACCACCGGGCAGCTGGGCACCGGGGCCAGTGGCTCGGGCGGCGTCACCAGCGTCACCGCAGGCACGGGCCTCACGGGCGGCACCATCACCGGGACGGGCACCCTCGCCCTCGACACCACCGGTGTCACGGCCGGCACCTATGCCCGGGCCAATGTCACCGTGAACGCCCAGGGGCAGGTCACCGCTGCCAGCAGCGGCAGTGCCATCAACCTCGCCACCGAGGTCAGCGGGGTGTTGCCCCTGGCTCAGGGGGGCACGGGCGCCAACAGCAAGGCGGGGGCGGCCAACGCCATCCTGCCCGCCCAGGCCAGCAACAGCGGCAAGGTGCTGACCACGGACGGCACCAACGCGAGCTGGGGCGCCAGCTCCGCCAGCCAGTGGACCACCACCAACACCGACATCGGCTATGCCACGGGCTCCGTGGGCGTGGGCACCACCACGCCCGACGCGAACGCAGCGCTGGACGTCAGCAGCACCGCCAAGGGCCTGCTGATGCCCCGCCTGGCCCTGGTGGCCACCTACAACCCCGCGCCCCTCTCGGCCCACGTGGCCGGGATGCTGGTCTGGAACACGGCCACCTCCAACGACGTCACGCCGGGCCTCTTCGTGAACACCGGCTTCTTCTGGTCGAAGATCACCACGGCGCCGGTGGCGGCCATCATCACCACCACCACGGCCAGCTCCATCGCCCAGACGACCGCCAGCTCCGGGGTGACCATCACCTCGAACGGCGGGGCGGCCATCACGGCCAATGGTGTGTGCTGGGCCCTCACGGCCAGTCCCACCACCGCCAACTCCAAGACCACGGATACGGCTGCCCAGAGCGGCAGCTTCAGCAGCAGCCTGACGGGCCTGACGGCGAACACCCTCTACTACGTGCGGGCCTATGCCACCAACAGTGTGGGCACCGTCTATGGCAACCAGGTGAGCTTCACCACGCTGCCCAACCTGGCCACCCTGTCCACCACCGCCGCCACCAGCATCACTGGTGCAAGCGCGACCAGCGGCGGGTCCATCTCGGGCACGGCCATCGGCACCATCACGGCCGCCGGCGTGGCCTACGCCACCACCGCGGCGCCGACCACGTCCAACAGCGTGGCGGCAGCGGCGACGCTGGTGCAGTCCGGGGCCTTCACGGCCAGCCTCACAGGCCTGGCCCCGGGCACGCTCTACTACATCCGGGCCTACGCCACCAGCGCGGCGGGCACGGCCTACGGCGCGCAGAGCAGCTTCACCACCCTGGTGGTGGCGCCCACCGTCTCGGCCACCACGGCCATCAGCAGCCTCACGGCCACCACGGCCAGCTCCGGCGGCACCCTGGGGACCAATGGCGGCGGCACCATCTCGGCCAACGGCGTCTGCTGGGGCACCACCAGCGGACCCACGGTGGCCCTCGCCACCAAGACCACGAACACCGTGGGGGCCACCTGGACCAGCAGCCTCACGGGCCTGCTCCCCGGCACGACCTACTATGTCCGGGCCTATGCCACCAACAGCGCGGGCACCGCCTACGGCACGGAGGTCAGCTTCACCACGCCCACCATCGCGCCGACCCTGACCACCACCGCCTATAGCGGGCTCACGGGGACTGCAGTCGTGAGCGGGGGATCCATCAGCGCCACCGGCGGGACCCCCATCACCGCCGTCGGCGTGTGCTGGAGCACGAGTTCTGGGACTGAATCGATCAGCGGCGAGCACACCACCGACACGGTGGTTCAGTCCGGTGCCTTCGCCAGCAGCATCACCGGACTCACGACGGGTACCACCTATTACTTGAAGGCCTACGCCACCAACAACGTGGGCACCTCCTATGGCGGTGAGATCAGCTTCACGCCCACCAATGTCGTCAAACTCAGCTACACCGGCGGCCTCCAGACCTGGACCGTGCCCGCGGGCGTCACCTCCGTGACCGTCAAGGTCTGGGGCGCGGGTGGCATGTATGGAAGCGATGGTAGTGGTAGCGGTAGCTCCATCCCTGGTGGCTATGGCGGCTACGCCCGCGGCACCCTGGCTGTAACGCCGGGCCAAGTTCTCACCATCGTGGTGGGAGGTACCGGTGGCCGCACCACCACCATGGATACCTACGCCGCCGGCGGTTACAACGGGGGCGGAAATTCCTACTGCAATGTCCTCGGGGCGAGTTACGGCCCCGGCGTGGGCGGGGGTGGCGGCGGTACCGATGTGCGGGCCGGGGGATCCGCCCTCACCAACCGAGTCATCGTGGCCGGCGGTGGCGGTGGCGGTGGCGCCAATGTGGTCGGCTGGCTGACTTGGGCCTCTGCCCAATCCGGGTACAGCGGCAGTTTTGCTCCCTTTTCTTCTGCTGCGCAAGGCGGTAATGGTGGCGGTAACGGTGGGACCGGTTCAGCCGCCGGCTCCTGGGGCGCATTCCAGACCTACAGTGTCAATCCCGTGGCAAGTTCTCCTGGCGGCCAAAGTCAAGGTGGTTTTACCGGCGCATGGGGAGGCGGTTTCGGAGCAGGCGGCTTCGGTTATGGTGGGAACGCCAGCTCCGGTGGCACATTGTCTAGTACCGGTCGCTTCTTTTGCGGCGGCGGCGGCGGTTACTACGGTGGCAGTTTCGGCGGAGATGCCAGCGGTGCCGGCGGCTCCGGTTACCTTGGCGGCGTGACGAACGGCTCCTGGACCCCCCTCGGGGGCGAGTCCCTCCTGCTCAGCGGCAACAACGGCAAGGCGGAAATCAGCTTCTGAGCGATCCCTGCGCAGAGGCCCCTGTTCTGCGGCTGCTCTCCCCCGGGGGGCAGCCGCAGCCCCAAGGAAAGCGAGCCCCAGGCCCCATGTCGTTCCAGATGGAAGTGAGCACCGGCCGGATCCACCTGTGGGTCCACGGGCCCCTGGGTCCGCCGGAGGTGGCGCGGCTGCGAGACGCCCTCGCCCCCCTGCTGGAGGGCCGCCCCCGGGACCTGCGGCTGGAGCTGGTGGGTCTGCCCGAGCTGGACCCCGCCACCCGCGCCGCCCTGCGGGAGCTGCAGACCTTCGTCAACCGGGAGGACCGCCGCCTGAACATCGTCCACAGCGGCGAACCCCGGCCTTGCCCCATCCCTGCGGGCGCTGAAACCACCGGCTGAGGAATTCAAGCAAAAGGCAAAAGCAGCCACCGATGAACACCGATAACGGCTCATAAAAGCATGATAAAAAATAGATAATAAGCATTGTATTCATTCTTTATCAGCTTTTAATCGGTGTTCATCGGTGTTCATCGGTGTTCATCGGTGTTCATCGGTGTTCATCGGTGTTCATCGGTGTTCATCGGTGTTCATCGGTGGCCAAAGATCCTTTGCCTTTATCCCCTTCATCCCCTGCATCCCTGTTTCAAAAGCCTTGTTGACGGGGATGGAGAGCCGCTTCCTCTGCTTCCGGCTGGGATCGTGGCACACCAACCACCGCAAGCGGCTGGTCAAGGCTCCCAAGCTGCACTTCTACGATGCGGGCCTGGCCTGCCACCTGCTGGGCCTCCGCACAGCCCAGCAGGTGGCGACGCACCCCTTGCGGGGCGCCATCTTCGAGAGCTGGGTGGCCTCGGAGGTGATGAAGCGGCACCTCCACCAGGGCCTGGAGGCCGCTGCCTGCCCCTACCGGGAGGTCGCTGGGCTGGAGGTGGATCTGGTCCTGCAGGAACCCGACCGCATCCGCCTCGTGGAAATCAAATCCGGGCAGACCCTGGAGGGCTCCTGGCTGAAGCCGCTCCTGGCTGCGAAGGAGGCCCTGGAAGCCCGGTCCATCGGCCAGGCCATCGACCCCTTCCTGGTCTATGGTGGCGACCAGCCGCAGGTCCGCAGCGGGGTCCAGGTGCTCCCCTGAGACTGCCTCGATGCCTTAGGCCCAACGACCACCGTGGGTCGCTGAGGGCTGGCACCAAAGCTGTGGTTCAGTCGGGCAGGGAGTCCCCGACCGGCAGCACCAGCCTCGCCGTGGTGCCCTGGCCTTCGGCGCTCTCCAACTCGAGGCGGCCGCCGTGGAGCTCGGCGATGGTGCGCACCAGATGCAGGCCCAGGCCCATGCCGGGGATCTGGCCGACGTTGCGGCCCCGGAAGTAGCGGGTGGTGAGCTGCGGGAGCTGATCGGCGGGGATGCCCTGGCCCTGATCCTGAACCTCCAGATGGAGCCAGCCGTCCTGGGCCTGGGCCCGCAGGTGCACAGGGCTGCCCGCGGGGGACTACTTGAAGGCGTTGTCCAGCAGGTTCAGCAGGGCGGCACCCAGCAGGTCCCGGTCGCAGAGGGTGGTTGGGGGCAGGTCGTCCAGGTCCGCCCGCAGGTCGCGCCGGGAGGTGTCCGCGGCCCGCTTCACCACCTCGGTCAGCAGCGCGGGCAGCACCACAGGTTCGGGCTGCAGGGCCCGCAGGCCCGAGGCGATGCGGTCCGTGGTGAGCCAGGTGTCGAGCAGGTGCAGCAGGCTGCCCACGCCCTGCTGGATGGCCTGGGTGCTGCGGACCAGATCTTTGGACGGCGCCTCCACGGAGAGGCGGGCCATCTGGGCGGCGCCGTCCATGACCGCCAGGGGGGTGCGGAACTCGTGGGAGACCAGGGACAGGAACTGGCGCTGCTCGGCCACCACCTCGCGCTCGTGGTCCAGGGCCTCGGTAGTGCGGGCCTGCTCCTGCCGCAGCTCCAGGGTGCGGGCCTCGACCTGGTCCTCAAGCTCCCGCTGGTGCCGGGCGATGGTCTCCAGGGTCTCCCGCTGCGCGGCGTCCCGCTCCTCCTTGATGCGGCCCATGCGGTCGGCCAGGGGCAGGCTCATGAGGACCAGGTGGACCATGGCGCCCATATGCATACCGTACTCCGACAGGAAATCGGCCTGATGCAGGGCGAGGTTGCTGGAGAGGCGGAGGAGGCCGCCCACCAGCTGCGGGGAGAAGGCCAGCAGGTAGAACAGCGCCGTCCGGTTGCGCCGCAGGGACATGACCAGAGCCCCGGCCAGGTTGAGAATGATGATCACCAGCAGGACCACCTGGGTGAGCGGCGCCACCCGGTAGTAGCCGCCCAGGGCGGTGGCCAGGAGAAAGGCGGCGGTCAGCCCCACGCCCGCGGCCCGGTAGGCCCGGTCCACTCGGGGGAAGGCGCTGCCGAAGTCGGTCAGGATGGAGAAGATGGCCACCGCCAGCCAGGGCTGCACCACCACGGAGAGCGGCACGCCCCAGCGGATGGAGAAGTCGGACTCAGGCCACAGGTAGCGCTCCGCATGACCGTTGAGGGTGGCGAACATCAGGAGCGTGGCCGCGAGATAGGCGGCGTAGTAGAAGTGGATGGGCTCCCGCAGCTTGACCAGGTAGATCAGGTTGGTGGCCAGGATGATGAGGCCTACGCCGAAGAAGAGTCCGTAGAGCAGGGCCTCGGTGGACACCGCCTGCTGGAAGGTGCCAGGTTCCCAGAGGACCGGCCGCAGGGTGCGGGCGCCCGGTGTCTCGGCCCGCAAGTAGTAGGTGGCATCGCCGGGCTGGGTCGGGGCCTCCAGGCGGAACACCGGCGCCAGGTAGGGGATCTGGCGCACGGCAAAGGGCAGTCCGGCCCCGGCGGTGACAGCTTCGTAGCCGCCGCCAGGGCGGGGTGTGTAGAGGGTGACCTCGCGGAGGTAGGCGGGCTTCACCTCCAGCCAGGAGACGGGGTGTAGCTTTTCGGTGGATCGCACGGTGAAGCGGACCCAGATGGGACTCTTGGCGTAGCCCTTGGCGATGTTGCCGGGCTGGGCCACGAAGCGCCCCTCGGCGGCGGCCTGCAGGGCCTGCTCAAGCGTCTCCGCCGGGGCGCCTGCGAGAAGCTCCAGGTGTCCGGCCAGGGCGTGGCGGCTCTCCTGGCCCAGATGCACAGGTGGCACGGCCCAGAGGCTCAGGCCCAGCAGCAGGAGTCCCAGGCTGCGGAGCAGGCGGCTCATGACGGGGGGGCCTCGTCCACCCGGAAGGCGAAGCCGGTGTTGCGCAGGGTGCGGAGGGGGAAGGCGTCCTCGGGCGCGGCCGCGGCCACCTTGGCCCGCAGGCGGCTGACGGTGCTGGCGAGGCGCTGGTAGACCCGGTCGTCCTCCTGCCAGGAGAGGGCCCGCAACAGCTCCTCGCGGTCCACGCTGGCGCCGGGGTCCGCCAGCAGGCGGGTCAGGATGAGGCGCTCGTTCTCGGTGAGGTCGATGGCCGTGCCATCCGGGGCCTCCAGCACGCCCCGCCCCGGAGAGAGCTTCCAGGGCTGCCGCAGCCGCGGCTTGGCCTGAGCCAGGCGCCGGTGGAGGCTGGTCAGGGAGGCGGCCAGCTCGGCCATGTCCACGGGCTTGACGAAGTAGAGGTCCGCTCCCTGGTGCATCCCGCGGATGCGGTCGTCCAGGAGAGCCCGGGCCGTGACCATGACGATGCCCAGGTGGGGGCGCTCCCGGCGCAGGCGGGCCGCGGCGGACAGGCCGTCCTCGCCGGGCAGGCCGATGTCCAGCACCACGATGTCCACGGGCCGCTCCTGCAGGAGGCGGTCCAGGGCCTCTGAGGAACCCACGCCGAAGACCCGGAGGCCGAAGCGGGGCAGCACGGAGACCAGGATGTCCCGCAGGGCATCGTTGTCCTCGCAGACAGCCACCTGGATGGGGGCGGAAGAGTGGTCCATCGATTTAGTCTGCCAGGAAGGCGGGGGCTCTGTGCCCTACTGCTGCTCGAAGGCGCTGAAGAAGTAGCTGACCTCGAACTTGGCGCTCTCGGGCTTGTCGCTGCCGTGGGTGGCATTGCGGCCGATGCTGCTGCCGAAGCGCTGACGGAGGCTGCCCGCGGCGGCCTGGGCGGGGTTGGTGGCGCCCATGAGCTCGCGCCAGCGCAGGATGGCGTTCTCGCCCTCCAGCACCAGGAGGGTGACGGGGCCCTCGCACATGAAGGCCTCCAGGTCCGCATAGAAGCCCTTGCCCACGTGCTCATGGTAGAAGCCTTGGCAGAGGGCGGGGGTCAGGCGGGTCAGCTTCAGGCCGACGACCTTCAGGCCACTCTGCTCGATGGTGGTGACGATCTCGCCGATGTGACCGTCCTTGACGGCGTCAGGCTTGACGATGGCGAAGGTGCGTTCGATGGCCATGGTTCCTCCAGAATCCAAACGATTAGTGTGTCCTGGGTAGCTAAATTCGGCAACCAGGAAGGCTTGCCTGACAGCTCTGAGGGTGGGAAAAGAGGCCGTCTCGCGCTACAATCGGTGGTTTACGCGACTGGACGACTAGCATGATCGAGACCCTCCTGAAGAAACTGATCGGCTCCAAGAATGACCGGGAGCTCAAGCGCCTGTGGGCCAAGGTCCAATCGATCAACGACTTCGAGCCGGAAATGGCGGGGCTCAGCGATGAGGCCCTGAAGGCCAAGACGCCCTATCTCAAGGAAAAGCTGGCGAAGGGCGCCACCCTGGACGACATCCTGCCCGAGGCTTTTGCCGTGGCCCGCGAGGGCAGCAAGCGCGTGCTCAAGATGCGGCACTTCGACGTGCAGCTCGTGGGCGGCATGGCCCTGCACGAGGGGAATGTGGCTGAGATGCGCACCGGTGAAGGCAAGACCCTCACCGCCACGCTGCCGCTCTACCTCCACGCCCTGGCGGGCAAGGGCGCCCACCTGGTCACCGTGAACGACTACCTGGCCCGCCGCGACGCCGAGTGGATGGGTCGACTCTACTCCTGGCTCGGCCTCACCATCGGGGTGGTCCAGCACGGCCTGGACGACCAGCAGCGGCGCGACGCCTACGCCTGTGACATCACCTACGCCACCAACAACGAGCTGGGCTTCGACTACCTCCGCGACAACATGAAGTGGGACCTGGAGGAGTTCACCCAGCGCGGCTTCAACTACGCGATCGTGGACGAAGTGGACTCGATCCTCATCGACGAGGCCCGCACGCCCCTGATCATCGCGGGCAGCAGCGAGGAGGACACCTCCAAATACTTCCGCATCGACGCCATCGTGCCGAAGCTCAAGCCCGAGGTGCACTACAAGGTGGACGAGAAGGACCGCCAGGTGATGCTCACCGATGACGGCATCCACCACGCCGAGCACCTGCTGGGTGTGACCAACCTCTACGATCCCACCAGCATCGAGACCCTGCACGGCCTCAGCCAGGCCCTGCTGGCCCACAACCTCTACCGCCTGGACGTGGACTACATGGTCCGCCCCAAGGAAGACGGCAAGGGCATGGAAGTGGTCATCGTGGACGAGTTCACGGGCCGCCTCATGCCGGGTCGTCGCTGGTCCAACGGCCTGCACCAGGCCATCGAGGCCAAGGAGGGCGTGGAGGTCAACGCGGAGAACCAGACCCTCGCCACCGTGACCTTCCAGAACTTCTTCCGCATGTACAAGCGGCTGGCGGGCATGACCGGCACCGCCGAGACCGAGGCCACGGAGCTGCACTCCATCTACAAGCTGGACGTGATCGTGGTGCCCACGAACATGCCCATGGTCCGCAAGGACTTCGCCGACACCGTCTACTCCACGCGGAACGGCAAGAAGAAGGCCATCGTCGAGGAGATCCGCGAGCTGCACACCAAGGGGCAGCCCATGCTGGTGGGCACCGCGAGCATCGAGAGCAGCGAGGACCTGTCCGACGCGCTCAAGGCCGCCCGCATCCCCCACGTCGTGCTGAACGCCAAACACCACGAGCGCGAGGCGGAGATCGTCGCCCAGGCCGGCCGCAAGGGCTCGGTCACCATCGCCACCAACATGGCAGGCCGCGGCACGGACATCATCCTCGGCGGCAACCCCGAGGGGCTGGCCCGGCTCGAGGCCAAGAAGAAGGACATCACGCTCTACGACGCCGAGGGCTTCGAGACCCCGGAGTTCTCCGCCCTGGTGGAGAACATGCGCGAGCAGACCAAGGCGGAACACGAGGAAGTGGTCGGCCTGGGTGGCCTGCACATCCTGGGCACCGAGCGCCATGAGAGCCGCCGCATCGACAACCAGCTCCGCGGCCGCGCGGGCCGCCAGGGCGACCCTGGCAGCAGCCGCTTCTACCTGTCCCTCGAGGACGACCTGATGCGGATCTTCGGTGGCGATCGCATCAAGAACCTCATGGGCGCCATGGGCATGAATGATGACGAGCCCATCGAGGCAGGCATGGTCACCCGCGCCATCGAGCGCAGCCAGAAGCGCGTGGAGACCCACCACTTCGAGATCCGCAAGCACCTGCTCGAATACGACGACGTGATGAACAAGCAGCGCATCTTCTTCTACGGGCTGCGCACCGAGATCCTCAAGGGCAACACCCGGGATTACGTGCTGCAGGTGGCCGGGGAGATCGCCGAGGGCATCGCCAACGACTTCCTCCAGGACAAGGGCGAGCGGGACCAGCCCGGCTTCCGCGAGCGCGTGGAGCAGCTGTTCACCCTCACTGGACCCGAAGTGGACGCCATCGGCCAGCAGCCCCAGGCCCAGGCCTCTGCGGCCCTCTCGGCCCTGGTCCGAAGCTACTACGAAGGCAAGGACGAGCGGCTGGGCGGCGAAGGCATGCGCAGCTATGAGCGCTGGTCCATCCTGCAGATCATCGACGCCGCCTGGAAGCGCCACCTGCTGGTCATGGACCACCTCAAGGAGGCCATCGGCTTCCGCGGCTACGGCCAGAAGGACCCGCTCGTGGAATACAAGCGGGAGTCCTACGAGTACTTCGAGCAGATGCGCTTTGGCTACGAGGACGAGATCATCTCCTACCTCTACCGGGTCGAGCCCCAGGCGGCCTACACGCCGGACGAAGACGCCTTCCGCGGCCCCTCCGAGACCTTCGAGCTGGGTCCCGATGAGCAGGGCAACCCTCCCGAGGGCATCCAGCGTGTGCTGCGCTTCACCGCGGGCGGCTTGGAGGATTAGTTAGCTTTTCTCCTGAGAAAATCGAAGGGGGCCAGCTGGCCCCCTTCGATTTTCTTGGGCAGGACCTTCGGCCCTGCTAGCTTTGTGGGATGGAACTCATCATCGTCACAGGCTTATCGGGAGCCGGTCGGCACTCTGTGTTGGGCGCTCTGGAGGATACGGGCTGCACGGCTCTGGATAACGTTTCGCCGCGCCTGCTGGAACCCCTGCTGGCCCTGCTTGAGCTGGAGAAGCATCTGCAGCCGGGCATGAACCGACTGGTGGTGGGCATGGACTGTCGGCAGGTGGAGTTCGCCCAGGAGTTTCCGTCGCTGCTCGAGCGCCTCCGCCTCAACGGCAGCTCGGTGCAGGTGATCTTCGTGGAAGCCGAGGATGCGGTGCTCGTGCGCCGCTTTTCGGAGACCCGTCGCCCGCACCACCTGAACCTGGGCACCCCCGCTGAGAGCCTCAAGCGGGAGCGCGAGATGCTCGCACAGACCCGGGCCCTGGCTACCACCATCCTGGACACCAGCCACCTGAACCTCTCGGACATGCGGCTGCGGATTGCGGCGCTGGTGCCGCAGCTGCCCACGCGCCACACGGCGGTGCGGCTGCTCAGCTTCGGGTTCAAGCGGGGGATTCCGGCGGATGCGGACGTGGTCCTCGATGCCCGTTTCCTCCCGAATCCCTTCTATGTGGAAGCCCTCAAGCCGCTCACCGGTCGGGACTGGCCCGTGCAGGAATACCTGCTCGAGTCCAACGACTATCGCGAGTTCCTGGAGCGGGTCGAGAGCTGGCTGCGCTGGTCCCTGCCGCTGGTCCAGCAGGAGGGCCGCGCCTACCACACCCTCGCCATCGGCTGCACCGGTGGCCAGCACCGCTCCGTGGCCCTGGTCGAGATGCTGGCCAGCCGCCTTAGCAACGACGTCGCCGCCCTCAGCGTGAGGCACCGCGAGCTCGATGGCTGATCCGGCCGATTTTCAGGCAAAGCAAGACTCAACCACGAAGACGGGAAGACCACGAAGAAGACAGCCGATCTTGGCTTCCTTCGTGGTCTTGGTGGTCTTCGTGGTTAATTTTTGGTTCTTCCGGGATTTGAGGGGTAGATAGACAGGGCAACGGCAGTCTCTGATTCACTTGGATTTGCGAAGAAACAAGTGGAGAGGAGGCTGCCGTTGCTGACTAAGGAGTCTATGGCCCGAGTGGGGGCTTGG
>CAIZZF010000012.1 GCA_903937385.1 uncultured Holophagaceae bacterium
AACGAGCTGCGCTCGCCCTTCGGGTCCGCGTCCTTCCCACACCCAGGCCTTCGGCTGGAAATCGCTGCGCGATTCCCACATCGCCCCCTCAAATGCCATCAGCAGCAAAAAGGGTTACCCACACAATTCAGCGAGGAGGCAAAAAAATGGAGAACGATCCAGGCGGGATCCAGCTCATTCCCCCCTGAATTTGTGAGGACTGGACCTGGGCTGGGACCTGTTTGGGCAGGCGGCCGGCCTGCCGCTAGGGGCGCTCCTGACGATGGCCGGCTTTGTTCTTCGACCGCTTCGGCTCAGAAACGCTTCATGGCTTGTTTAATACATAATCGTTTTTATTGATTAACTTGACAATTTAATCAACTTGGGTAAAGCTGAATCTCGCTGCCGCTTCGGGGGCTCCCCCGCAACCCTTCTCAGCCAGGTCCCGATGTTCGAGCCCGCTCCCAGCCACTCCGGATTCGTCAGCCTCGTCGGGGCGGGGCCGGGGCACCCGGACCTGATCACGGTCCGAGGCCTCCGCGCCCTGGCGGCGGCCGAGGTGATCCTGCCGGACGCCCTCCTGGATCCCTCCTTCGCGGAGCTGTTTCCCCAGGCGGCCCAGATCATCCCCGTGGGCAAGCGCTGCGGGAAGGCCAGCGCCCGCCAGTCGGACATCCACCGCCTGCTCATCGAGCACGCCCGCGCGGGCCGCCGCGTGGTGCGGCTCAAGGGCGGCGATCCCCTGATCTTCGCCCGGGGCAGCGAGGAGGCCCTGGCCCTGGAGGCCGCAGGCATCCCCTTCGAGGTCATCCCGGGCGTCAGCGCCTTGCAGGCCGCTGCGGCCGGCGTGGGCTTCCCCCTCACCCACCGCGGGGTGAGCCGCCGGATCACGGTGCTGGAAGGCCACCATCTCCCGGACTCCGAGGCCGCCTGGCGGGACCTGGCGGCCGTGGGAGGCACCCTGGCCGTCTACATGGGGACGCGCACCTTGCGGGACCTCGCCCGGCGCCTGCTGGACCACGGCGCCGCGCCGGAGCTCCCGGTGGTCCTGGTGGAGCAAGCCCAGTGTCCAGGCCAGACCAGCACCTTCTCGACCCTGGCCCACGCCGCCGCCGGCGCCCTCCGACCCCGCACCGATGGCCCCGGAATCATCGTCATCGGCGAGACCCTCCACCACCGCTTCCACCCTTCGCAGGAATTCCCTCATGAGTCTGCTCCCCCTGTTTCTGGATCTCCGCGGGAAACGCGTGCTCGTGGTGGGCGCCGGGAGCGTCGCGCAGGCTAAGGTCCGGGCCCTCCGCCCCACGGACTGCAGCCTGCGCGTCGTGGCCCTGGCCTTCTCCGAGGCCTTCCTGGGCGAGGTCGCGGGCCTGGACGCCGAGCTGCACGACCGGGCCTTCGTCCCGGCCGACCTGGACGGCGTGCACCTGGTCATCAGCGCCACCAACGACCCCGCCGCCAATGCTGTCATCGCCGCCCACGCCCGGGCCCTGGGCCTGTGGGTCAACGCCGTGGACGACGCCGCCTCCTGCGACGCCCTCTTCCCCAGCATCCTGCGCCGGGGACCCTTCGTGGCCGCCATCTCCACCGAGGGCGCCTTCGCGGGCCTGAGCCGCGCGGTGCGGGAAGCCCTGGAGGCCCTGGTGCCGGACGAGGCCCTCCCCGAGTTCGAGGCCCTGGTGCAGGTGCGCCAGGAGCTGAAGCGGGCCCTGCCCGATCCCACGCAGCGCGCCGAGGTGCTCCGCGCCCTCCTGCGCCAGCTCCAGCAGCACGTCCTGCCGACCGAGGTGCGCCCATGACCCTCAGCCCCATCGAAGCCCTGAAGGCCGGCTCCCGGCACCTGCGGGGCACCCTGGAAGCGGAGCTCGCCAGCCCGGATCCGTCCTTCTCCAAGGACAGCCAGACCCTGGTGAAGTTCCACGGCTTCTACCAGCAGAAGGAGCGGGGCGCCGCGGACAAGCCCCCTGTGCTGATGCTGCGCGGCCGCATCCCCGGCGGGCGCCTCTCCGCAGCCCAGTATCTGGCCTGGGATGACCTCTCAGACCGCTACGGCGACGCCACACTGCGCCTCACCTCCCGGCAGAGCCTCGAGCTGCACGGCGTCCTGAAGGGCGACCTCAAGGCCACCCTGCAGGGCCTCGACGCCGCGCTGCAGACCACCAAGGGCGCCTGCGGCGACGTGGTCCGCACCGTGACCCAGGCGCCCAACCCCTGGCTGCGGCCGGACCTGGCACAGCTGGATGCCGTGGTGGACCGCCTCGCCCTGCACTTCCAGGCGGTCTCCAACGCCTACGCGGAGATCTGGCTGGATGGGGAGCGCGTGAACCCCGAACAGGAGCAGGAGAAGCTGTTCGGCGCCACCTACCTGCCGCGCAAGTTCAAGTTCAGCGTCACCGTGGCGGGCGAGAACCTGGTGGACCTCTACACCAACGACCTGGGCCTGGCCGCCACCTTCGACGCCACCGGCCTGCTCGAGGGCTTCTTCGTCACCGCCGGCGGCGGCATGGGCATGACCCACGGGGACCCCACCACCTTCCCCCGGGTGGCGGACGTGCTCGGGTGGATCCCTGCTGTGGCGCTCATCCCCGTGGCCGAGGCCGCGGTGAGCATCTTCCGCGAGGAGGGCAACCGCGAGGACCGCAAGCGGGCTCGCCTGAAATACGTGATCGCCCGCAAGGGCCGGGCCTGGTTCCAGGCCGCCGTGGAAGCCCGCGCGGGGGTCGTTTTTGAGGCGCGCCCCCTGCCCACCTGGCGGACCTCGCCGGTGCTGGGCTGGCTGGATCGCACCGACGGCACCCTGGCCCTGGGCCTCTCCATCTCCGGGGGCCGCATCGCGGGTGCCCTCAAGGCCGCCCTGCGCGAGGTGGCGGCGACCTTCCAGCCCGGCGTGCAGCTGAGCCCCGACCAGGACCTGATCCTGCTGGGCCTCCGGCGCGAGGACCGCGCCGCCGTGGAGGCCCTCTTCGCCCGCCACGGCTGGCCCCTGACAACGCCTGATCCCCTGGCCTCCCGCGCCATGGCCTGCGTGGCCCTGCCCCTGTGCGGCATGGCCTTCACCGAGGGCGAGCGGGCGCTCCCGGGCTTCCTGGACCAGCTGCGCAGCGCCCTGGAACGCCAGGGACTGAGAGACCGCAGCCTGGTCTTCCGGGTGACGGGCTGTGCCAACGGCTGCGCCCGCCCCTACACCGCGGAGCTTGCCCTGGTGGGCCAGACCAGCAGCAGCTACGCGCTGTATGTCGGCGGCGATCCCGAGGGCACGCGCCTCGCCTTCCCGGTGCTACACAAGCTGGCGCCCGCAGACTTCCCAGCGGCCCTGGACCGGCTCTTCGCGGCCTGGGCGCAGGCCGACCCGACTGCGTCCTTCGGGAACTTCGCCGCAGGCCTGGGGGCCGAGACCCTGAAGCGCCTCCTGGAAGCCAGCCCGGAGCGCCCATGACCGCGTCCTCCCTCCTTCCTTCTGCGGGTCTCGAAGCCCAGGCCCTGGTCCAGTGGGCCGCGGACACCTTCGGCCCGGAGCTGACCCTCGCCTGCAGCGCCGGCGTGGAGGACAGCGTGCTGGTCCACCTCGCCGCCCAGACCGGTCAGCCCGTGCGGGTCTTCCTCCTGGACACCGGCCGCCTGCACCCCGAGACCCACGAGACCTATGACCGGCTGCGCCAGTGCTATCCGGGGCTCCGCTTCGAGGCCTATTCCCCCGAGGCCGCCGACGTGGAAGCCCTGGTGACGGAGCAGGGGCTGTTCGGCTTCCGCGAGGGTCTCGCCCAGCGCCACGCCTGCTGCGAGGTGCGCAAGCTGCGACCGCTCCGGCGCGCCCTGGCGGGCTCGCGGGCCTGGCTCACGGGCCTGCGCCGCGAGCAGAGCCCCACCCGGAGCGACCTCCGCGCCGCCGAGCCCGACGGCGGCACCCCCGAGCGCCTGAAGGTCGCACCCCTTCTCGACTGGGGCCACGAGCAGGTCTGGGCCTTCGTCCAGGCCCACCAGATCCCCACCCATCCCCTCCACGACGCAGGCTTTCCCTCCATCGGCTGCGCACCCTGCACCCGCGCCATCCAGCCCGGCGAGGACCTGCGCGCGGGCCGCTGGTGGTGGGAACACCCCGAACACAAAGAGTGCGGCCTCCACCACCGCCCGACCCAGGGACGACCATGACCCAGACCCTTACCCACCTCGAAGCCCTGGAGTCCGAGGCCATCCACATCCTCCGGGAGGTGGCCGGCCAGTGCCAGAACCCGGCCCTCCTCTTCAGCGGCGGCAAGGACAGCCTCGTCCTGCTGCGGCTGGCGGAGAAGGCCTTCCGGCCCGGCCGCTTCCCGTTCCCCCTGGTGCACATCGACACCGGCCACAACTATGCCGAGGTCATCGCCTTCCGGGACCAGCGGGCCGAGGAACTGGGGGAGCGGCTCATCGTCCGCAGCCTCGAGGACAGCATCGCCGCGGGGCGCATTGTCCTGCGCAGCCCCGGCGAGAGCCGCAACCGCCACCAGAGCGTGACCCTGCTGGACACCGTGGAGGAGTTCAAGTTCGACTGCCTCATCGGCGGCGCCCGCCGGGACGAGGAGAAGGCCCGGGCCAAGGAGCGCATCTTCAGCTTCCGGGACGAGTTCGGCCAGTGGGATCCCAAGAACCAGCGGCCGGAGCTCTGGAACCTCTACAACGCCCGCATCCACCCCGGCGAGCACATCCGGGCCTTCCCCATCTCCAACTGGACCGAGCTGGATGTTTGGCAGTACATCGAGGACGAGGGCCTGGAGCTGCCCTCCATCTACTTCGCCCACGAGCGCGAGGTGGTGGTGCTGAGCGGCGGCGCGCTGCTGCCGGTGACCTCGCTGACCCCGGTGCCCGCAGGCGCGGTGTCGGTGCGCATGAGCGTCCGCTTCCGCACCGTGGGTGACATCAGCTGCACGGCCCCGGTGCCCAGCACGGCCAAGACCCTGGCGGCCATCGTCAAGGAGACGGCGACCACGGAGATCACCGAGCGGGGCGCCACGCGCCTCGATGACCAGACCAGCGAGGCCTCCATGGAGCAGCGCAAGAAGGAGGGCTACTTCTGATGAGCCACGAGACGATCGTCGACAACGGCCTGCTCCGCTTCCTCACCTGCGGCAGCGTGGATGACGGCAAGAGCACGCTCATCGGGCGCCTGCTCTACGACAGCAAGGCCATCCTGGCGGACGCCCTGGATGCCCTGGCCGTGTCCAGCCGCAAGCGCGGCCTGGAGGAGGTGGATCTCTCGCTGCTGACCGATGGCCTCTCCGCCGAGCGGGAGCAGGGCATCACCATCGATGTGGCCTACCGCTACTTCAGCACCGGCACCCGGAAGTACATCCTGGCGGACGCCCCGGGCCACGAGCAGTACACCCGCAACATGGTGACCGGCGCCTCCACGGCGGACCTGGCCATCGTGCTCATCGACGCCCGCAAGGGCGTGCTGCCCCAGACCCGCCGCCACCTGACCCTGGCCCAGGTGATGGGCGTCCGCCACGTGGTGGTGGCCATCAACAAGATGGACCTGGTGGGCTACGACGAGGCCACCTACCAGCGCATCCGCGCGGCAGTGGAGCCCCTGGCCGCCAAGCTGGGTGTGACCGACCTGCAGTTCATCCCCCTGTCCGCGCTCAAGGGCGACATGGTGGTGGATCGGGGCGGGCAGCTGGGCTGGTATGCCGGCCCCACGCTGATGGCCTACCTGGAAGGCCTCGAGCTGGGCCAGGAGGATCTCGACGCTCCCTTCCGCTTCCCGGTGCAGCTGGTCTGCCGCCCGCGCACGGAAGCCCTCCTGGACTATCGCGGCTACCAGGGCCGCATCGAGAGCGGCTCCGTGGCCCGCGGCGACGTGGTGACCATCCTGCCTTCGGGCATCCGGACCACGGTGCGGCGCGTCGAGTTCTTCGGGCGCGACCTCCTCCGAGGCGTCGTGGGGCAGAGCGTGACGCTGCACCTCTCTGACGAGGTGGACGTGAGCCGGGGCGACCTCATCGCCGGCAGCGTCGAGGCGCCCGCCCGGACCCGGGACCTGAATGCCACCCTCTGCTGGTTCAGCGAGCGGCCCCTGGATCCCATGAGCCGGCTGATCCTGCGCCACGGCACCCGGGAGGTGCGGGCCAATGTGACCGCCGTCCTGGGCCGCATGGACCTCCAGACCCTGGAGTCCGTGCCCGCCGAGGAGCTGACCATGAACGACATCGCCACCGTGAGCCTGCGGCTCCAGCAGCCCATCGCCGCAGATCCCCACAGCTGGGTGCGCAGCGGCGGCTGTTTCATCCTCATCGACGAAGCCACCAACGCCACGGTCGCCGCAGGTCTGGTGCTCGCCCAGGAGACCTACTGAGGCCTTCCCTTCCCCCCGAAAAGGAGTCGCCATGACCCGCTGTCGATGCACCTCAGCCCCCGCTGCCCCGAATCCGACCCAACGCTTCATTGACTTGATAAGGAACCACCCATGAAAACCCTGCTGCGCACCCTCCTGCTCCTCGCCACCCTGGGCACCGCCCTCCAGGCCCAGGAGGTGAAACTGCTCAACGTCTCCTACGACCCCACCCGCGAGCTCTACCAGGCCATCAACCCGGCCTTCGCGGCCCAGTGGAAGGCCAAGACCGGCCAGACCGTCACCATCTCCCAGTCCCACGGCGGCTCAGGCAAGCAGGCCCGCTCCGTGATCGACGGCCTCCCCGCGGACGTCGTGACCCTCGCCCTGGCCCACGACATCGACGCCCTCGCCACCCAGCGCCAGCTGCTGGCCAAGGACTGGCAGCAGCGCCTGCCCCAGAACAGCTCGCCCTACGTCTCCACGGTGGTCTTCCTCGTGCGGGCCGGGAACCCCAAGGGCATCCGCGACTGGAACGACCTGCTCAAGCCCGGCGTCCAGATCATCACGCCGAACCCCAAGACCAGCGGCGGCGCCCGCTGGAACTACCTGGCGGCCTGGGGCCAGGCCCTGAAGCAGAGCGGCGGCTCCGAGGCCAAGGCCCGGACCTTTGTCACGGAGCTCTTCAAGAAGGTGCCCGTGCTGGACAGCGGCGCCCGCGGCGCCACCACCACCTTCGTGGAGCGCGGCCTGGGTGATGTGCTGCTGGCCTGGGAGAACGAGGCCCTGCTGGTGACCGAAGGCCTCGGCAAGGGCAAGTTTCAGATTGTGATCCCCTCCATCAGCATCCTGGCGGAGCCCTCCATCGCCTGGGTGGACAAGGTGGTCCAGAAGAAGGGCACCGCCGCCGTGGCCAAGGCCTACCTGGAGTTCCTCTACACCCCCGAGGCCCAGGCGATCATCGCCCAGAACGGCTTCCGCCCCACGGATGCCAAGGTCCTCAAGGCCGCCGGGGCGAAGTTCCCGAAGCTGAAGCTGTTCACCATCGCCGACCCCTTTGGTGGCTGGGACCGCGCCCACGAGGCCCACTTCAAGGACGGCGGCAGCTTCGACCAGATCGCCGCCGGGAAGTGAGCCGACAGTGACCTTCACCCGCCGTCCGGGCTTCGCCCTCAGCACGGGCATCACCCTGCTGGGCACCAGCCTCATGATCCTGCTGCCCCTGGCGGCCCTGGCCCTCAAGGCCGTGCACGCCAAGGCCGGGACCTTCGCGACGGTGCTCAGCAACCCGCGGGTCCAGACGGCCTGCCTGTTCAGCCTGGGGGCCGCCCTCGCGGCGGCCCTCTTCAACCTGGTTTGGGGCACCCTCATCGCCTGGGTCCTGGTGCGCTACCCCTTCCCGGGCCGTCGCCTGGCGGACGCCCTGGTGGATCTGCCCTTCGCCCTCCCCACGGCAGTGGCCGGGCTTACCCTGTCGTCACTCTATGGCCCCAAGGGCTGGATCGGCCACCTGCTGCCCTTTCCCGTGGTCTACAACCGCACCGGAGTGGTGCTGGCCCTGAGCTTCGTCAGCCTGCCCTTCATGGTGCGCAGCCTCCAGCCGGTGCTCGAGGAACTCCCCCGGGAGATGGAGGAGGCCGCCACCTGCCTGGGCGCCTCCCGCTGGGCCACCCTGCGCCGGGTGGTGCTGCCCCAGCTGCTGCCCGCCATTCTCAGCGGCTTCGCGCTGTCCTTCGCACGGGCCGTGGGCGAGTACGGCAGCGTGGTCTTCGTGTCGGGCAACCTGCCCTTCAAGACCGAGATCGCCCCGCTGCTCATCGTGGTGAAGCTGGAGCAATACGACTACGACGGGGCCGTGGCCCTGGCCGTGATCATGCTGGGCATCTCGCTCCTGGTGCTGGCCGGCATCCACCTGCTCCACCGCCGCTTCGGGGAGGCCCGCCGCCATGTCTGACCTCCGCCTGCCCGCCGATGGCGTGGCCGAACCCCGCTGGCTGCGCTGGACCCTGACCGCCGTCACCGTCGTCTTCATGGCAGTGTTTCTGCTGCTGCCCCTGGTCAACATCTTCCACTCGGCCCTCTCGGAAGGATGGCGCGTCTTCCTCGCCAGCCTCCAGGACGAGAACGCCGCGGCGGCCATCCGGCTCAGCCTGCTCAGCACCCTCTGCGCCGTGCTCCTCAGCGGCGTCTTCGGGCTGGCCGCGGCCTGGCTGCTGGGCCGGCACCGGATCCCCGGCCACGGGCTCTGGGTGGCGGTGCTGGACCTGCCCTTCGCCATCTCGCCCGTGGTGGCCGGGCTGATGTTCGTGCTGCTCTGCGGGCTGGATGGCTGGTTCGGCCCCTGGCTCGACCGCCACGGGACCCAGATCATCTTCGCCAAGCCAGGCATCATCCTCGCCACGGCCTTCGTCACCTTCCCCTTCGTGGCCCGGGAGCTGCTGCCCCTGGTGCAGGCCCTGGGGCCCGAGTCCGAGGAGGCCGCCCAGCTGCTGGGCGCGAGCCCCCTCCAGACCTTCTGGCGGGTCACGCTGCCCGCCCTCAAGTGGGGCCTGCTCTACGGCGTGATCCTCTGCGCCAGCCGGGCCATGGGCGAGTTCGGCGCGGTCAGCGTCGTCAGCGGCCACATCCGCGGCGAGACCATGACCCTGCCCCTGCACATCGAAGCCACCTACAACGAGTACCAGTTCGGGGCGGCCTTCGCCTGCGCCACGCTGCTGAGCCTCATGGCCTTAGTGAGCCTGGCCCTGAAGTCCTTCGTTTCCTGGCGGGCCCGCCGGGACCGGGAGTCCGCATGAGCATCGAAGTCCGCAACCTGTCCAAGCGCCTGGGTGGCAAGACCATCCTGGACCGCGTGAGCCTGGACATCCCCGAGGGCAGCCTGGTGGCCCTCCTGGGGCCCAGCGGCTCGGGCAAGACCACCCTGCTGCGCGTGATCGCGGGCCTCGAAACGCCCGATGAGGGCGAGGTCCTGGTCCGGGGCGAGGCCACCACCGTCCGGCGACCCCAGGACCGGCACGTGGGCTTCGTGTTCCAGCACTACGCCCTGTTTCCCCACATGAGCGTCCGCCAGAACGTCGCCTTCGGCCTGGAGGTCAAGCCCCGGACCCAGCGCCCCAGCCGGGACGTCATCCGGGCCCGCGTGGACGAGCTGCTCCAGCTCATCCAGATGGACAGCTACGGACAGCGACTGCCCTCGGAGCTCAGCGGCGGCCAGCGGCAGCGGGTGGCCCTGGCCCGGGCCCTGGCCGTGGAACCCAGCGTCCTGCTGCTGGACGAGCCCTTCGGGGCCCTGGACGCCCAGGTGCGCGCCGAGCTGCGCCAGTGGCTGCGCCGCCTGCACGATGTCTCGAAGGTGACGACGGTGCTGGTCACCCATGACCAGGAGGAGGCCATGGAGGTCGCCGACACCGTGGCCGTCATGAACCGCGCCCGCATCGAGCAGGTAGGTCATCCCCGGGACATCTATGACCACCCCGCCACGGCCTTCGTGGCCCGGTTCGTGGGGCAGATGAACCAGCTCCACCAGGTGGAGGGCGGCACGGCCTTCGCGCGACCCCATGACATGGACCTGAGCCTGGACCCTGCGGACGGCGAGCCCGCCCGCATCACCAAGCTGGTGTCTGTGGGCCCCCTGGCCCGCCTGCGCCTGGACCTGCCCTCGGGCCAGGAGCTGGAGGTCCATCTGACCCGGCCCCGCCTGGAGGAGCTGCAGCTCGCCGAGGGCCAGCAGGTCTACGTGCGCCCCAACCGTGTGCAGGTCCTGGCGGGGGACTACATTATTTGAAATATCTTTTTTATCTAATTAAATATATATTGGCGTCAATGTCGGTTCGGCCTACTTTTGAGTTCTATCGCCTTACCTCCTCGTGAGGCTTTGCCGACCATAGAGAAAGGACACGTAGGCTCCCATGGATCGCCTTCCCTTTCACCCGGCCATCAATCCCTTCCCGGTCTTTACGATCCTGCTGGCCAGCGGCTGCCTGTTCATGGCCCTGATCCGGCCCGCATCGGAGCGCGAAGAGTGGGTCCACCGCTCCTGGTTGCTCCTGCTGACCGGGTTGGCGATTCTGCCGTTCGTGCTCCTCTCGGGCCGCAGTTGGAGCCTGTCCATGGGGTTCTGGCCCAGGATTACCCCCTGGCCTCCAGAACAGGCAGCCCATGGCCTGCTTCGGCTGCATGTGATCGGGGCCGCCCTGTCCACCGCCCTGATCCTGCTCTCGACCTATGCCTTCTGGCGCTACCGGCGCACCCGGAAGTCACTGTGGCTGCTGGCTCTGATCGTAATGAGCACGGCGGTGCTGACTGGCTACACGGCCCGCATCGGTGGGGAGATGGCCTTCGGGGAGCTCGCCCCGGAAACCGACTCCTGACGCCGAGGCGGGCCCTGCCTGCCTTCGCTCTGAATGGTCAGCTGGCGGCTTCGGCGCGGAGGCCGCTGCCGTCCTCGGCCGGGCTGTGGTTGCCCAGCCGGTTGGCGGAGCTGAGCACCGCCTGCAGCGAGGCTTCCAGGATGTCGGCGTGGCGCCCCACCCCGTAGCGGGAGGAGCCGTCGGCGAGCCGCAGCATGACGTAGGCGATGGCTTCCGCGCCCTCGCCCCGGCCCAGGGCGTGCTCGCTGTAGTCGGACACGTGGACGTCCAGGTTGAAGGTCTCCTGGAAGGCGTGCAGGAAGGCGTCGATGGGGCCGTTGCCTTCGGCCTGGATCACCACCTTCGTGCCCCGGTCCAGCAAGGTGGCTGTCATGCGGCACTTCTCCCGGGACAGGCGGTGAGTCTCGTAGTCCGTGAGCTCGAAGCGGCCCAGGGACAGATACTCGCGCTCGAAGGTCTCGAAGACCTGGTCCGAGCTGAGCTCCTCGCCGGTACGGTCCGTGATGCGCTGCACCACCTGGCTGAACTCCTGGGCCAGGGCCTTGGGCACCGCGAAGCCGTGGTCCTGCTCCAGCAGGAAGGCCACGCCGCCCTTCCCTGACTGACTGTTGATGCGGATGATGGGCTCGTACTGGCGGCCCACATCGGCGGGATCGATGGGCAGGTAGGGCACCTCCCAGTAGGGATTCTGCTCCTGCTTCATGGCCTCGAACCCCTTCCGGATCGCATCCTGGTGCGAGCCACTGAAGGCCGTGAACACCAGCTCTCCGGCGTAGGGGTGGCGGGCAGGCACCGGCAGGCGGTTGCAGTGCTCGGCCACCTTCACGAGGGCCGGCAGGTTGCTCAGGTCCAGCCCGGGATCGACGCCCTGGGTGTAGAGGTTGAGGGCCACGGTGACGACATCCACGTTGCCGGTGCGCTCGCCGTTGCCGAAGAGGGTCCCTTCTACGCGGTCTGCGCCCGCCAGCAGGGCCAGCTCCGTGGCGGCCACGGAGCAGCCGCGGTCGTTGTGGGTGTGGATGCTGATGAGGGCCTGGTCGCGGTGCCGCAGGTTGCGGTGCACATACTCGATCTGGTCGGCGTAGCGGTTGGGCGTGGTCACCTCCACGGTGGCCGGCAGGTTGAGGATGACCTTCTCCCCAGGCCCCGGGGCCCAGGTCTCGATGACCGCATCACAGACCTCGGTGGCGTAGTCCACCTCCGTGGAGGTGAAGCTCTCCGGGGAATACTCGAGCGTGACCTGGCTGCCCGTGAGGGCCTTGGCCGCTTCCTTTACCCACTGTGTGCCCTGGATGGCCAGGTCCAGCACGGCGGCCTGGTCCAGGCCAAAGACCACCCGGCGCTGCAGGGTGGAGGTGGAGTTGTAGAGGTGCAGAATCACCCGGGGGGCTCCCTGCACCGCTTCCACCGTGCGATTGATGAGGCTCTCCCGCGCCTGGGTCAGCACCTGGATGGTGACGTCAGCAGGGATGCGGTGTTCTTCGATGAGCTGCCGGACGAAGTCGAAGTCCGTCTGCGAGGCCGCGGGGAAGCCGACCTCGATCTCCTTGAACCCCATCTTCACCAGGGTCTCGAAGAGAAGGAGCTTGCGGTCGGAACCCATGGGCTCAACCAGGGCCTGGTTGCCGTCCCGCAGGTCCACGCTGCACCAGATGGGCGCGGTGGTGATCTCCTGGTCGGGCCAGGCGCGCTGGGGCAGGCTGACGAGGGGGATGGGGCGGTAGCGGCGTGCTTGCATGGAATCCTCCAGAAGGGGCGGGTTGACGCGGTGGGGTAGATGCGAAAAACCCTCTCCGTGATCAGCGGAGAGGGTTTGATGAGCTTCGGTGCGATGTTTCCGCCTGCTCTCAGTCCTCCCCGGTGCCGCTAAGCAGCAGGGCCAGGAGCAGGTTCAGGGACAGGGTGTTGGACATGTTGGGATTAGTTGTAGCGAAAGAGGTCGCTCCCGTCAAGGGGGCGTTGATTCGCGTCAGAACAGCAAGAGCTATCCATTAGCGGAGGAAAGACGGAGGAGCAGAGGAAAGCGGAGAACAGCCTTCGTGTTCTTCTCTGCTCTCCTCCGCTCCTCGGCAATCCTCTGCGGCATAGAGCCTTTTGCCTTAGGAGTTCAAACGCCCCGGAAGCGGACCTGCTCTCCGTCCACTTCGCGCTGCAGCAGTCCCCGGTGCTCCAGGTAGGCCAGGTGCGCGATGCACTCCCCCATGGCGAAGAGGGTCTGGAAGGGGTCCGTGATGGGTCGCTCGAACACCACGGGGATCAGCTCTGCCGCGGACAGCGAGGCGCTCGCGCAGGCCTTCTCCAGGGCCGCGCAGCGGGACGCATGGTGCACGCGGAGCTGGGTGATGCGGGCGTGCAGGCCCCGGAAGGGCACCCCGTGGGAGGGCAGCACGAGGGTCTCGGCGGGCAGGACCTCGAGGCGCCCGAGGGAATCCAGGAACAGGCCCAGCGGGTCGCTGTCCGGGATGGCTGCGAAGGCGCTCACGTTCGTGGAGATGCGGGGCAGCAGCATATCGCCCGAGATCAGCACCCCGGCCTCTGCGCAGTAGAGGCTGGCGTGATCCGGCGAGTGCCCGTGCCCGCAGATGACCTGCCAGGCCCGGCCGCCGATCGAGAGGGACTCCCCATCCCGGATAGGCCGGAAGGTATGCGGGAGGGTCGGCGCCCCCAGGCGGTAGAGATTGCTGGCCAGGGCCCGGCTCTGGATGCGGGCTTCCTCCAGCCCGTGGCTGCGGAAGAAGGCCTGGGTGGCCTCTGGCGCGAACCCGGCGATCCCGTGGAAGAACAGCTGGGCCGTGGCGTACTCCCCGAAGGTGATCCAGAGCGGCACGCCCGCCTTCTCCTCCAGCCAGCCCGCGAGGCCCAGGTGATCCGGGTGGAAGTGGGTGGCAATGAGCCGCCGCAGCGGATGCGTTTCCAGCAGGCGCTCCCAGGCCTCCTTGGCCGCGGGGGTGGCGATGCCCGTGTCCACGGCGGTCCACTCCGGCCCGTCGGCCAGCAGCCAGAGGTTCACGTGGCCCAGGGGCGTGGGAATAGGCATCCGCGCCCACCGCGCGCCCGGCGCCACCTCCAGGGCAGTGCCGGGCTCGGGAGGCTGAAGGGTGGTGAGGCGCATGGGTAGGGGGTCCTCGGAGAGGCGTGGGGCCTGGTACAGGATACGAGCAAGGGGCTTGGCAACAGTGGCGGGCCTTCTGACGTCCACACCAACGAAAACCCCACGGCCCCGGGCGCTGGAGCCCATCCGCGCCGCCCCGGATGCCACTCTGCGCGGGATCCTCGGCGGCTGAAATCGGCTGGGAGCTGATAATGGGCGTATGTTGGGCCAGGGGCTGGTCGTTCGTACCGGCCCCGCCGGGAGGCGCCATGCGCATTTCCTTTCACGGAGCCGCCCTGGGTGTGACGGGGTCCTGCCATCTCTTGGAGGCCTGTGGCAAGAAGATCCTGGTGGACTGCGGGCTCTACCAAGGCAGTCGGGAGCTGCGGGACGAGAACAGCCAGGGCTTCGGCTTTGATCCGGCGGCCATCGATGTGCTGCTCCTCACACACGCCCACCTGGACCATTGCGGCCGCATCCCCCTGCTGGTGGAGCAGGGTTTTGCCGGCGAGATCATCTCGACCGCGGCGACCCAGGATCTGGTGCAGCTGGTGCTGGAGGACACGGCGCGCCTGCAGGAGGAAGAGGCTGAGAGATCCAAGCGCCACGCGGCGCGGGGCCACCGGCACTTCCGGGCCGATGCCGAGCCCCTCTACGACAGCCAGGCCGTCGCCCGGGCCCTGCACCTCTTCGGCCGGAGGGCCAGCTACGGCCAACCCATTCCGCTGAGCGAAGGCCTGGTGGTGACCTTCCAGGACGCGGGCCACATCCTGGGTTCCGCCAGCGTCTGCATCGCAGCGCAGGAGGATGGGAAGCTGCGCCGCGTCGTCTTCTCGGGCGACCTGGGCAGCCGCTACCACCCCATCATCAAGGACCCTGAAGTCTGCCCGGAAGCCGACGTGGTGGTCATGGAGAGCACCTACGGCGGCCGCCTCCACCGATCCATGCCAGATACCGTCCGGGAGTTTCAGGAGGCCATCAACGACACGGTGGCCCAGGGCGGGAACATTGTCGTTCCCACCTTCGCCCTGGAGCGGGCCCAGGAGATCCTCTACGGCCTGCGGGAGGCCCACGAGCATGGCCGCATCCCCGCCGGGCTGAAGGTCTTCGTGGACTCTCCCATGGCCCAGAGCGCCGTGGCCATCTTCCGCCACCACCCCGAGTGCTACGATCCGAGCACCCGCGCGGTGCTGGAGACCCGGGACCCCTTCGACTTCCCCGGCCTGTCCTTCGCCCGGGACCGCATCGCCTCCAAGGCCATCAACGATGTCCGGCGTGGGGCCCTCGTCCTGGCCGGGTCTGGCATGTGCACCGGGGGCCGGGTGCTGCATCACCTCGAGCGCCTGCTGCCCCGCCCCGAGTGCGCCGTCATCTTCGTGGGCTACGCGGCCCACGGTACGCCGGCCCGCAACCTGATCGATGGGGCCCGGACCCTGCACCTCTACGGCCAGGAGGTGCCCGTTCGGGCGCGAATCTACACCATCAACGGCTTCTCGGGCCACGGGGACCAGGAGGGCCTGCTGCGGTGGCACCAGGGCAGCGGCTCGGGCGCCCGGACCTTCCTGGTCCACGGGGATCCCGAGGCCCTGACCGCCATGCAGACTGACCTCCAGGCCAAGGGCCACCCGGTCACAGTGCCGAAGCTGCACGAGGCGTTCGAGCTCTAGGCGGCTTACCAAGGAAAGTCCCGGGGAAGGTTTTCCCTGCGGGTGGCATCCCAGTGGAGGACGTTCCCTGTCCCCTGCCCCGGAGTTGCCATGCCCAGTCCCCTGACGGCCATCCTGCTCGTTCCCCTCCTGACTGCCGGGATCGCCCAGGCGGTGGAAGAGCCTCGCTTCACCGTCGAGGCCCGCACCACCACCTACGAGATTCGCCGCTACGAGCCGGTGCTGGTGGCAGAGACGCCCGTCACCGCGGCCTTTGATGAGGCCGGCAACGCCGGTTTTCGGGTGCTGGCGGGCTACATCTTCGGCAACAACCAGACCCGCGCCCGCATCGCCATGACGGCTCCGGTCATCCAGGAAGCAGCTGGAACCACGGTCCTGAAGCCGTCAGCGGAGGGGTTTGTGGTGCAGTTCACCATGCCTGCGGGGTCCGCCCTGGCCACCCTGCCGACCCCGAACGACCCCCGCGTGCGCCTGCGGGAGCTTCCGGCCCGCCGCATCGCCGTGCTGGGCTACTCAGGCTCCTGGTCGGAAGCGCGCTACCAGGCCAAGGCAGCGGCCCTGCTGGCGACCCTGAAGAAAGACGGCATTCGAACCCTTGGAGCACCGGTCCTGGCCCGCTTCGACTCGCCCTTCCAGCTCTGGTTCCTGCGGCGCAACGAGGTCTGGGTCGAGCTGGACGCCTGACGCGGCCTCGTCAGGGAAGGCCTTCGAGCAGCTCCACCTGGGCCGCCAGGAAGCTGGTGAGCAGGAGCGTCGGGGGCCTCGAGGCTTGGAACAACGCTGCGGGCAGGGTCACCCTGCCCGCAGTTGGCACTTAGCTTCTTGGATCAGCGCCGCCAGCCCGGACTCAGGCTGCGCCCGCCGCCGCGGGGGCCGGGGTGGCCGCCGGTGCCGTAGTGAGTGACACCGTTCCAGCGCCCGCCACCCCAATAGCCCCGGACCATCCAGCCCGGCCTGCCGTAGTGACCAGTGAAGCCGTACCAGCGCCCCAAGCCGATGCCCCACCAGCCGTAGTAGCGAGGCCCGAAGACTCCGAAGTAGGGCCGGGGGCCCCAGCCCCAGAGCCAGGGCGCGATCACCCAGCACCAGCCGGACTCGGGGTAGTAGACATACATGCTGGGAGTTCCACCATCGGGGGGGGTGTGGGTGAAGGTGTCGCCATAGGGCATCCAGACCCAACCGTACTGGTCGGTGTAGACCCACTGGCCGCCTGCTTCCCGCTTCTCAGGGACGGGCTGGGGTGCCGGCGCGGGGGGATCGGGCCGCACCGCCGGGGGTGGTGGGGGAGGGTCCTTGGGGGCTGGCGCGGGGGGGCGGGCATCGGCCGGCTCCCGGCTTTCGGACGGCGGGGGGACGCGCTCGGACTGCTGGGCGGCCAGAGCCAAGCCACCGCCAACCAGAATCGCCATCACCGCAAGCGCCTGCTTCATGGGTTTCATGGGGGCACCTCCATCAACCTAGGACCCCGGCTGGGACGAAAGGTTGCGTCTGGCCCTGATTCTACTCCGCCCCCCAAGGCGGTCGGTTCAGAGCGGGATCTTATCCAAGACCTTGGGCCCTGTCACATCTATATTGATGATTTTGGTAGCCTTGGGTCCCCTTATGGTAAGGGTGTGCCGCCCCAGGGCAACCTGGATGCTGCTGCCATCGCTCTCGATGCCGGTGTCCTGGCCATCCACCAGGACCTTGCCAACGCCCGGGATAGTCTCCACGGTGATGGTGGCCAGCTCCGGCACCGTGAGGGTGGCGGTCTGCCCGGCGACAATCGAGACGGTCCGGCTGTCCTTGTAAAAATGGGGGCTACTGGTCAGCTCCAGCTTGTGGTGGCCGGGCGGGAGCGGCAGCTTGGCGCCGGGGCTGAGCTCGCCTAGGTCCTTGCCATCGGCCTTCACCCGCACCGCGAACCCGCCGGCCAGTTTCAGCGCGCCCGGGGCATTGGGGTCCAGGGAAGGCTCCTGCCGGGTCTGGGTGGCGTCTTTCAGGTCGAACACCCGGCCTCCTGGCACCTCGCCCGGCCCGAAATCATGGGAGTAGTTCTGATTCCCCCTGGTCAGCGTCAGGCGGTGCGGCTGACCCTGATTCCAGGTCACCTTCAGGGGGGTGGTGCGCTCCAGGGACTTCTCGTCCAGCACCACGCTGGCGCCCTGGGGCAGCGAGTCCACCAGCTCCTCCGAGATGATGGGCTGGAGCTTGAAGGGGGGTGGGACCTCGCCCGGCTTGAACTCGTAGCTGATCGGCTGGTGCCCCTTGAGCTCGATCCGCAGCCGGTCGCCCTGGTTCAGGGGCTGACTCAGGGGCGTGGTGCCCACCTCCGCCTTCAGGTCGTTCATGAACACCTTCGCCCCGGTGGGGACCGACTCGAGTTGGAGGCGAGTGCCCTTCTTACCCGAGAAGATGAACCAGCCGCCGCCGACGGCCACCGCCAGGGCCAGGGCCGCAATCCAGGGCCAGCTCGACTTCCGGGCCTCGGGCCGGGCCACCACCATGGTCTCGTCGAAGGAGGTGGAGACGATCTCCGGCAGCGGTGCCTCGCCGTTCAGGTGGAGGAGGCTCATGATTTCCCGGCGGTCCTCCTTGCCCAGCTCCACCGCGGCGTTCAGCACATCCCGCATGAAGGCCGTGCAGGTGGGATAACGGTCCTCGGGCTTCTTGGCCAGCACCTTCTCGAACACCCGCCGCCAGCCCTCCGGCAGGATGCCCATGACCGGCGGCTGGATGTCCACGGGCGGGTCGTTGACGATGCGGTAAAGAATGGTGTTGATGGAGGTGCCCGGGAAGGGCGACTGGCCGCTCATGAGCTCAAAGACCAGCACGCCAAAGCTGAAGATGTCCGAGCGGCTGTCCACGGTGCCCTCGCGGATCTGCTCGGGGCTGGCGTAGCTGGGCGTGCCCAGGAAGGTGCCGGTCTGGGTCAGGCTGGCATCCTCGCGCTTGGCGATGCCGAAGTCCATGAGCTTGGGGCGGCCGTCTTCGCCCACCATGACGTTGCCCGGCTTGACGTCCCGGTGGACGATGCCCTTGGCATGGGCGTGGTCCAGGGCATCCGCCAGCCCCCCGGCGATCCGGAGCTTCTCTTTGAGGCTGAGCTCGGGGCCGCTCCGGATGATGCCGTCCAGGGGCTTGCCGGGCACGAACTCCATGGCCAGGAACGGGCCGTAGCCCTCCTCCTCGCCCACATCGTAGATGGCCACGATCCCGGGATGGTTCAGCAGGCCCGAGACCTCCGCCTCCCGCTGGAACCGCATGAGGTATTCGTGCTGATCCGCCTGGGTCCGCACGGCATCTTGCTTGATGAGCTTGATGGCCACCTTCCGCTTGATCCGGGGATCCTCGGCCAGCACCACGCTGCCCATGGCTCCAGACCCCAGCAGACGCTGGACTTGGTAGCGCCCGATCATTTTGGGGTAGTTGGGGATGTCTGGGTCGGCCATGGTGCAATCCTACTGGATGGCATCGGACATCATGCGCCGGAATGTTAGGATTTTCGTGGATTTTCCTATGACCCGTGGCACAATAAAGCTGTCCCAATGACCGGGACCTTGGGGGTTAATTCCGTGATGGAAGTCGTCAGAACCGTTGTGCTCACGACCTACTTCGTTCTGCTCAGCATCCTGAGCATCTATGGGGCCCACCGCCTCTGGATCCTGGTGCTCTACTACCGCCACAAGAAGGAGGTTCCCCAGCCCCAGGGCGACGCGAACTACCTGCCCATGGTGACGGTACAGCTCGCGGTGTTCAACGAGATGAACGTCATCGAGCGGCTCATGGACTACGTCGTGAAGATGGACTGGCCCAAGGAGAAGCTGGAGATCCAGGTGCTGGACGACTCCACGGACGAGACGGTCAAGGTGGCCAGCGCCGTCGTGGACCGCTACAAGGCCCTGGGCTTCGACATCCAGTATCTGCACCGGACGGACCGCACGGGCTTCAAGGCGGGCGCCCTCTCCGAAGGCCTCAAGGTCGCCAAGGGCGAGCTGGTGGCCATGTTCGACGCCGACTTCCTGCCCACGGAGGACTTCCTCCGCAAGGCCGTGCCCCACTTCGCGGACAAGAAAGTTGCCTTCGTGCAGGGCTGCTGGGCCCACCTCAACCGCGAGTTCTCCCTCCTGACCCAGGTGCAGGCCATCCTGCTCGACGGGCACTTCGTCTTCGAGCACACCGCCCGCAACCGCTCCAAGGCCTTCTTCAACTTCAGCGGCACCGCTGGCATGTGGCGCGTGGCCGCCATCGCCGATGCCGGGGGCTGGGAGCACGACACCATCACCGAAGATGCGGACCTCTCCTACCGCGCTCAGCTCAAGGGCTGGAGCGGCGTCTACCTGAAGGACCTCGTCGTCCCCGCCGAGCTGCCCGTGGAGGTCAATGCCTTCAAGAGCCAGCAGCACCGCTGGGCCAAGGGCAACGCCCAGGTCATCCGCAAGCTGATGACCACCATCTGGAAGTCCGACGAGAGCCTGCACACCAAGATGGAGTGCTGGTTCCACCTCACGGCCAACTGCAACTACATGCTGATGGTGGTTCTCTCCATCATCATGGTGCCCGCCATGATCTTCCGCGCCGGCACGCCCGTGCCCGTGCTGCTGATGACGGACGGCCCCTTCTTCCTGCTGAACGCAGTCAGCGTGGGCCTCTACTTCGGGCTGTCCCAGAAGGAACTCACGGACAACACCGGCTGGACCAAGCGCCTGAAGTACATCCCCGGCCTCATGGGCCTCGGTATCGGGCTGGCCCTCAACCAGGCCAAGGCCGTGCTGGAAGGCTTCTTCACCGACGACAAGGAGTTCAAGCGCACCCCCAAGTACGGCGTGGACGCCAAGGGCAACTCCGCCTCCAAGCGGGCCTACAAGGTGCCCAAGAGCCTCATGACCTTCCTGGAGCTCGGCTTCGCCCTCTACTACTTCGGCGCCCTCTTGGTGGCGGTCTACATCCGCAAGTGGGCCTCGGTCCCCTTCCTCTGGCTGTTCTTCAGCGGCTTCTCCTACATGAGCGTCCTGTCCCTCGTCGACGTGAAGCTGTTCCGGCGCCTGGCCATGGAAGAGCCCAACGACGACGCCCAGAGCGCCGCGAACTTCGTCCAGTAGGGATTCCGGTCGATAAGGGCCCATGGCCCGCCCCCCCGTCAATTCCCGTCCCCGCGCTGCCGCCCTGCGGTACCGGCCGGAGGCGCCCTTCCAGGACGCCGCCCCCCGGTTGGTGGCCAAGGGTCAGGGCCTCCTTGCGGAGCGCATCCTGGACCTGGCCCGGCAGCATGGCGTGACGGTCACGAAGGATCCGGACCTGCTCGCCGCCCTGGACCCCCTGGATGTGGATCGCCTGATCCCCCCGGAGCTCTTCCAGGCCGTGGCGACCCTGCTGGCCGCCCTCTACCGCATGAACAAGAGCCTGCTCCCGCCTCCCGTCTGAGCGCCCCATGATTGACCTGCATTGCCACACCCTCCACTCCGACGGCACCGACACGTCCGAGGGGCTGGCCCTGCTTGCCGAAGAAGCCCACCTGACGGCCCTGTGCCTCACGGACCATGACACCCTGGGCGGCATCCCCGGCTTCCTGGCCATGCAGAGCCAGGTCAAGGTGCGGCTGCTGGTGGGTACCGAGCTGAGCTGCATGTTCCTGGGGCAGTCCCTGCACGTGCTGGGCCTGCTGGTGAACCCCGATGACGCCACCTTCCAGGCCCGTCTGGTGGAGCTGCGCGGGCGGCGGGAGGACCGGAACGACCGCATGCTGATCCGCCTCGCAGAGCTGGGCTATCCGATCACCCGCGAGGAAGTCCAGGCCCAGGCCGACTCCCCCCTGCTCTCCCGGGTCCACTTCGCCAAGGCCCTGGCCCGGCGCGGCTACGTGCGCCGGCCGCCCGAGGCCTTCGAGCGCCTCATCGGCGATGACTGCCCGGGCTTTGTGCCCCGCCAGGAGCTGACGCCCTACGAGGCGGCCCGCTGGATCCGCGAAGCCGGCGGCGTGCCCGTGGTGGCCCACCCCGGGCGCTTCGACGGCGGCCGCTTCCGCTGGGATGACGCCATGGGTGATCTCCAGCGGGAGGGGCTCGAGGGTCTCGAGGCCTACTACGGCGAATACCGCGCCTCCGAGCAGAAGTATTTCCTGCGGCTGGCGGACCGCCTGGGCATGGTCGCCACCGGCGGTAGCGACTACCACGGCGGCAACAAGCCCGGCCTGCGTCTGGGCCGGGGCCGCGGCGGCCTGCAGGTGCCCGACGACCTGCTCGACAAGCTGGAGACCCGGCAGCGCCTGGGTAGCTACCACTAGGGCCGCGTCCCATCCTTTGCTGAAAACAGCGCATGGTGCTTGGAGCGCGCGGGGAGTGCCGCTAGGCTGAGACTCCAGAGGCCTTCATGTCCAACCGGATCCTCCTCGTGGAGGACGACCCCATCAATGTGAAGTTCATCAAGACTGTGCTCGTCAAGAAGGGCGGGTATGACGTCGTCGTGTCCGAAGAGGTCGACGAGATCCTGCGCCTGGCCCGGGAGGGCGACCTCGCGGCGATCATCATGGACGTCAGCCTCTCCCGCTCGAGCTACGAGGGGCAGAAGGTGGATGGCATCTTCATCACGCAGCTGCTCAAGAAGGACCCCGCGACCCGGGGGATTCCTGTGCTGCTGGCCACGGCGCATGCCATGTTCGGCGACCGCGAGAAGTATCTGGAAGTCACCGGCGCTGAAGGCTACCTCGCCAAGCCCATCCATGACCCGTCCCACCTGATCGAGGCCGTCCAGGCCGTGGTCAAGGGCTGAGCATGGCTGTGAAACCCGCACCACTGGCCGCCTACCGGCTGCTGATCGAGTATGACGGCGGCAAGTTCCAGGGCTGGCAGAAGCAGGGCGCCCGCCAGACCCGGGAGGGCGTCCGCACCGTGGCGGGCAGTCTGGAGCACGTCCTTCAGCAGGCCGGTCTGCAGCTGCTGCACCTGGGTGGCGCCGGGCGCACCGACGCCGGGGTGCACGCCCTGGGTCAGGTCGCCCACCTGCACCTGGACTCCCGGGGTGCGCCCCGCCCCGCAGAGCTGCGCCGCCTGCTCGACAGCGCCCTGCCCCACGACATCGCCATCCGCGACGTCCAGACTTGCTCACCCCGCTTCCACGCCCGCCACGACGCCGCGGATCGGACCTATCTCTACCAGATCTGCCGCCGCCGCAGCGCCTTCGGCAAGCCCTGGATCTGGTGGGTGAAGCGCAACCTGGACCTGGGCCGCCTCCGGGCCGCCTGGACCAGCTTCCAGGGCGACCAGGACATCGCCGCCTTCGCGGACCTGGATCCCGAGGAGGACGGCCGCGCCCGCATCCTCACCTGCGAGGTGGCCGAGGCCGGGGCCCTCATCCTGCTCCGCGTCCGCGCCTCCCACTTCTTCCGCCGCCAGGTGCGGCGCATGGTCGGGGCCTCCGTGGCCTGCGCCCTCGGCGAGGAGGAGCCGCGACGAATCCAGGAGGACCTGCGGAACCCCACGGATGCCGCCAACCTCTACTGGGGGGCCAAGGCCGCGCCCGCCTCGGGCCTGTTTCTGGAGGCCGTGCGCTACCAGGGGGACCCCGAGCCCGGTCCGCCCCGCGCCACCCTCGTCATTCCCTGACCGGAGTTTCCCATGCTCACCCGCGACGAAGCCTGGCAGCTGCTCTGTGCCTGGACACCCTCTGAGAAGCTGCGGACCCACGCCCGCTCTGTGGAGCTGGTCATGCGCGACTTCGCCGCCCGGCACGGCCAGGATGCCGAGCTCTTCGGCCTCGCGGGCCTGCTCCACGATGCGGACTACGATAGCTGGCCCGAGGAGCACCCGCGGCGCATCGTTGCCTGGCTGCGGGAGCGCGAGGAGGAGGCCCTGGCCCACGCCATCAGCGCCCACTACACCCACTGGGGCGTCTCCTACGACAGCCTGCTGGACAAGGCCCTGCTGGCCTCGGACGAGATCACCGGCTTCGTCATGGCCTGCGCCCTGGTGCGCCCCACCCGCACCGAGGGCCTGGAGCCGAAGAGCGTCAAGAAGAAGCTGAAGGACAAGGCCTTCGCCGCCGGTGTGGACCGCGCCGAAGTGGCCGAGGGCCTGCGCATGCTCATGGCCGAAGTCGGCGGCACCGAAGACGATCACCTCGCCCGCGTCATCGCCGTCCTGCACCTGCATTCCGGCGGGCTGGGGCTCTAAAGAAAAACGATCCACCACCAGATGTCATTCCGTCTCGGAATCGGCGCAGCCGATTCCGAGCAGATCACCAAGTCAGCGAAGGATGGCTGCATTCACTGAGCCCTGACGAAGCTCTCGCCGATGGTCTCGGCGACGCGGCGGCGGCGGAGGATGAGGGTGCGGAGCCGCTCCTGGGTGGCCAGGATGGCCCGGGTGAGGGCCTTGGCCTCGGGATGGATCTTCGGGCCTGCCAGGGGATCCGTGAGGCGGTCCAGCTCCGCGCGGGCATGGGCTTCGGCAGCGGCCACGCGGATGACGCGGAGCTCCCGGCGCGGCGCGCCGGAGCCCCAGTTGTTCTCGGTCCAGAGGGGCTCCACCCGGGCCTCGGCCAAGACCACGCCCTCGGGCCGACGTTCGAAGCGGACCTGCAGGGCCGCGCCGTCGCGGTTGTCGCCCCCGGCCACGGGAAAGTGATCTGCCCGGTACATGCGGTCCTGGTTGCTGATGAAGTTGCCCAGGGAGTAGGCCACCAGCGCCTTCCGGCCCTCGGCCTCGACCACCTCCACGGGCTGGAGGACATGGGGATGGTGCCCCAGGATCAGGTCGCAGCCGGCCCCCACCAGCGCCCGGGTGAGGTCCCGCTGCCGCTTGGTGGGCAGGTGCTGGTACTCGTTGCCCCAGTGGAGGCTGACCACCACCACCTCGGCCCGGCCCCGGGCCTCGCGCACGGCCTGGAGCGCGGGCTCGAGGTCGAGGGGCCGAACCCAGGGCTCCGTGGCGCGCTGGTTCAGGTCCAGGTTGAAGAGGTCCGTGAAGCCCAGAAAGGCCACGCGGATGCCCTGGCGCTCGAGGATCTGGGTCGCCTCCGCCTGGGCCCGGTCCTCGCCGCTGCCCAAGGCCACCAGGCGCTCCGCCCGCAGGCGCTGCAGGGTCTCCCGCACGCCCTTGGCGCCCTGGTCGAAGGCGTGGTTGTTGGCCGTGGCCAACACCGTGAACCCGCTGGCGCGGAGGGCCGCCGGCAACGTCGCGGGTGCGTTGAACTGGAAGGGCACGCCCGGTCGTCCCATGGTGGGCGCCACGGGCGTCTCCAGGTTGCCAAAGGCCAGGTCCGCCCCCTGGAAGAGTGGCACCAGATCCGCCCAGAGCGCGGGAAAGCCCCCCAGATCCTGACTGGCGGCGGTCTTCACGTCCTCGTGCATGAGGATGTCGCCCACCGCCACAAGGCTTACGCTCGTGGGTGCCGGGGGCACCGGTCCTGGCTTCTGCCGGGTGCGACAGCCGAGTCCGCCGACGAGCAGCAGCGCCAGGGCGCCCGACAGCAGCCTGCGCATCAGGCCCCGTCCTCCGGCCCGTAGTAGACCTCCATGGGCAGGGCCGGGAAGCGGTCCTTGAGGCGCGCGGCGATGGCGTCCAGCTCGCGGTGGCGCAGGGGGCGCGCCTCCGGCTCGGGGGTGGGGCGCGCCACGGTGTAGAGCTGCAGGCCCTGGAGCTGCCCGCCCTGGTCCTGGAGGTGCTGCAGGCGCTGGGCGTAGGCTTCCAGCTCGGCCTCGGCGGGTCCATGGCCCTGCCAGCTGAGGAAGAGCGTCTGGATGAGGATCGGCCAGCGGCGGGCGGTAACCAGCAGGTTGTCGAGGATGCGCTCGAAGGGCACCTGGCTGCGGCAGATCTCGCGGTAGAAGGCCTCGGTACCAGCATCCAGCTTGGCCCAGACCTCGCCCTGGTTCGCCATGAGCAGCTCCAGCCCCCGGACCACCTCGGGCGCCTGGAGACGGCTGGAGTCCGTGATCAGCACCAGCTTCACGGCCTCGAGGCCCCGCTGGGCCTTCAGCCCGGCGATGCGACCGATCACCTCGGCAAACTCCCGCGCGGTGGTGGGCTCGCCGTCGCCACTGAAGGCGATGTCGTTGAGGCGCCGCTGCGCCGAGGCGGCGGAGTCGAAGGGAGGGACGTCGTAGATCTCACCGCTGGCCGCGAGGTCCAGCAGCAGGCCCAGCTCACGTTCCAGCTGGGCCAGGTCCAGGTCCCGGCGCCGGGCCGGGGTCTGGTGATCCACCTCGCAGTAGACGCAGTCGAAGTTGCACACCTTGTCAGGGTTCAGGTTCACCCCGAGGCTCAAGCCCCGGCTGCGCCGCGAGATCACCGGGTAGCAGTAGTCGAAGTCCCGCCAGATGCGCCGGTGATCCAGGTGGGCCTTGATGAGTTCCGTCATGGCAACAGGATAGCCGGGCCGGGTGGCCTACCAGGCGCGGGAGGCGATCAGGGTCAACACCAGGGCGCCGCCCAGGGCCAGGCCGGCACTGAGCACCCGGGGCCCCGAGAGCCGGGTCCAGAGCAGGGTGCCGCTGAGAATCAGGAAGAGTAGGCTGCCCGCGAAGGCATCCGCCAGCAGGATCCACCCCACCTGCCCCGCCTCGGCCCGGTGCAGGCGCTGCAGCGCCGCCAGAGGACTCGCGTCGCTCTGCTCCAGGTCCACGGTGCGATTGCCCGGCAGATACGTGGCCCTGGCGAAGTGGGCGTGCCCCAGCACCTGCACGGTCCACACCGGGGCCGCCGTCACCGCCTGGCCGCCGAAGCGCGCAGGCCGGGGCGGCTGCACCCGCCAGCGCAGGCGTGACAGGGGCAGACTGAAGCGGGTCGCCAGCCCCTCCGCCAGGGCTTCAATGGTGGCCGGGGGCTGCTCCAGCTCGATCTGGACGCGGCGCTCCTCGGTGTGCCCCGCCTGGATTTTCAGTGTGGATCGGTGGCTCATCAGAAAGCCCGTCAGGCCGAACAGCAGGCCCAGGCTGGCGCCACTCAGTCCCACCCAGGCGTGGGCCTTGCGCAGCAGGCGCAGGAAGCGGCCGCGGGATCCGGAGGGGGTTTCTGTCGGGACAGCCATAAGCCAGTATGGCTGCGGCAGGACTGGTGGGGAAGGCATCGCGGCGACACAAAACAGGCGGCCCAGTCCGGGCCGCCTGTTTTGTAGCTTGCGAAAAAGCTCAGCCCTTGAGGCGCTCGGCCAGGGCCTTGCCCATGTCGGCGGGGCTCTGCACGACGGTGATGCCGGCGGCAGTGAGGGCCTTCATCTTTTCGGCGGCGGTGCCCTTGCCCCCGGAGATGATGGCGCCCGCGTGGCCCATGCGGCGGCCCGGAGGGGCCGTCTGGCCGGCGATGAAGGCCACCACAGGCTTCGTGACGTATTGCTTCACGAACTCCGCGGCCTCTTCCTCGGCGCTGCCGCCGATCTCGCCGATCATGATGATGGCGTGGGTGTCCGGGTCATCCTGGAACATGCGCAGGGTATCGATGTGGCTGGTGCCGTTGACGGGGTCGCCGCCGATGCCGATGCAGGTGCTCTGGCCAATACCCAGGGCGGTGAGCTGGCCCACGGCCTCATAGGTGAGGGTGCCCGAGCGGCTGACCACGCCGACGTTGCCCTTGAGGTGGATGCGACCGGGCATGATGCCGATCTTGGCGATGCCGGGGCTGATGATGCCGGGGCAGTTGGGGCCGATCAGTCGGCTGTTGGGGTAGTCGGCCAGGACGCGCTTGACCTTGACCATGTCCAGGACAGGGATGCCCTCGGTGATGCAGACGATCAGCTCGATGCCGCCTTCCAAGGCCTCGAGGATGCCGTCTGCCGCGCCTCCTGGGGGCACGAAGATCATGGTGGCGTTGGCGCCGGTCTTGGCAACGGCTTCCTTGACGGTGTTGAAGACGGGGAAGCCGTCCACCTCGGTGCCGCCCTTGCCGGGGGTCACGCCGCCGACCACGTTGGTGCCGTAGTCGCGGCAGCCCTTGGCGTGGAAGAGCCCTTCGCGGCCCGTGATGCCCTGGACGATGAGTTTGGTGTGGTTGCCCACGAGAACTGCCATGTCATACCTCGCAAAATAGATTCAGTCGGGTTCCGGGGAGAGGCTAGGCGATGGAGGCGACGACCTTGGTGGCGGCGTCCCTGAGGTCGGCGGCAACGATCAGGTTCAGGCCGCTGGCAGCCAGGATGGCCTTGCCTTCCTCGACGTTGGTGCCCTCGAGACGAACCACCACCGGCACCTTGATGCCGATTTCCTTCGCGGCCTTCACGATGCCACCAGCGACGATGTCACAGCGCATGATGCCGCCAAAGATGTTCACCAGCACGGCCTTCACGGCGGGGTCGTTGAGGATGATGCGGAAGGCGTTCTTCACCGCGTCCTCGGTGGCGCTGCCGCCCACATCCAGGAAGTTGGCGGGGGAGCCGCCGTGGTACTTGATGATGTCCATGGTGCCCATGGCCAGGCCCGCGCCGTTCACCATGCAGCCGATCTCACCATCCAGCTTGATGAAGTTCAGGTTGTACTTGCTGGCGTCGATCTCCTCCTCGGCCTCTTCGTTGAGGTCGCGGAAGGCGAGGACATCGGGGTGCCGGAAGAGGCCGTTGTCATCGAAGCCGATCTTGGCGTCCAGGGCCGTGACATCGCCCGTCTTGGTGACCACCAGCGGATTGATCTCCACCATGGAGCAGTCCTTGTCCACGAAGAGCTTGTAGAGGTTCTGCAGGAAGACCACGCCCTGCTTGAAGGCATCGCCCTCGAGGCCGAGCGCGAAGGCGACTTGGCGGGCCTGGAAGCCACAGAGGCCCAGGGCCGGATCCACGGCGACCTTGACGATCTTCTCGGGGGTCTTCTCGGCGACCTCTTCGATCTCCACGCCGCCCTCGGTGGAGGCCAGGATGGTGATGCGGCTGGAGGAGCGGTCCACCAGGAAGCTCAGGTAGAGCTCCCGGGCGATGTCCACGGGCTTGGAGAGGAACACGGTGCGGACCTTACGGCCCTCGGGACCGGTCTGCTTGGTGACCAGCTGCATGCCGGCCATGGCCTTGAACAGCTCCGCGGCCTTGTCGGGGTCCGTGGCGAACTTGACGCCGCCGCCCTTACCGCGGCCACCGGCGTGGATCTGGGCCTTCACGACGCTGGCGCCGCCGAAGCCCTTCGTGATCATGCGCGCCTCTTCGGCATCCTGGGCCACCTGCCCATCGGGCGTGGCCACCTTGTACTGCCGGAGCAGTTCTTTGGCTTGGTATTCATGGATGTTCATGCGGGCTCCGTTGAGTTACCTCCAGTCTAGCGGCCGAACGCCCTGCGCCGAACCACGAAGGCTGTGACCCATGGCATCCTTTGAGTGTCCCGGAGTCCTCCCATGGCCCAGCTGGATCGACTGCTCTCCCACGTCATCGCGAAAGCAGGCCTCCGGCTAGAGGTAAAAGCCGACCGGAAACCCCGGCTTGAACTGAAAACGGGCGAGACCGTGGACCTGCTGCCCAACCCGCTTCCCGCCGTGATGGTGGAGGTGCTGGCGGGTGACGTGGTACCCCCGGCCCTGAAGGGCACCTGGCAGAACGACGGCCAGGCCGAGTTCGACTACGAGCAGGGCGGCCAGGCCTTCCGGATCCGCCTGAGCCGCTTTCAGGACACTCCCCAGATCCTGGCGGTCCACCTGGGTCCCTCCCCAAAGCCGCTGGCAGGGGTATTACCTGAAGCCCCTCCGGCGCCTGTAGCCCCCGCGGTCCAGGCGGCGGACCCCGAAGCGCCTCGCCCCGTGGCGGTCCCCCGCCCCGGCCGCAAGGCCCAGGGCCATCCCCTCGCGGAGCGCCTGCTATCCAAGCTGTTGGAGAAGAAGGGCTCCGACCTGCACTGCACCGCCCATGAGCCGCCCCTGGCTCGCGTCCACGGCGACATGCAGGAGCTCGAGGGCTTCGGCCCGATCGATCCTGCCACCTTGCTGGAGATGATGGAGGCCCTGGCCACGGCCTCGGCCTGGCAGCGCTTCCAGGAGCACCACGACGCGGACTTCGCCTATCCCTACGAGGCCGGCGGCTGCCGCCTGCGCGTGAACTACTTCCAGGACCGGGTGGGACCCGGGTTCGTGTGCCGGGTCATCCCCAACCAGCTGCCGGATCCTGACAAGCTGGGGTTGCCCGAGCCCATTCGCCGGCTGGCCGGGCTCTCCAAGGGGCTCGTGCTGGTGACCGGCCCAACGGGCAGCGGAAAGTCCACCACCCTGGCCGCCATCGTGGACCTGGCCAACCAGAAGCGGCGGGACCACATCCTCACCATCGAGGATCCCATCGAGTTCGTGCACCCCCGCAAGGGCTGCCTGGTGAACCAGCGCGAGGTGGGCACCCACACAGACAGCTTCAAGAGCGGCCTCCGGGCGGCCCTGCGCGAGGACCCGGACATCGTCATGGTCGGCGAGATGCGGGACCTGGAGACCATCGCCATCGCCCTGGAAACGGCCGTCACCGGCCATCTGGTGTTCGGCACCCTGCACACCAGCAGCGCCATCGGCACCGTGGACCGCATCGTGGACCAGTTCCCCGCGGACCGGCAGCAGCAGATCCGGGTCATGCTCGCGGACTCCCTCAAGTGCGTGGTCAGCCAGATCCTGATGAAGCGTGTGGGCGGCGGCCGCATTGCGGCCCTGGAGACCCTCTTCATCACCCCGGCCATCGCGAACCTGATCCGGGAGGGCAAGAACTTCCAGATCGCCAGCGCGATGCAGACCGGCCGCAGCTACGGCCAGCGCCTGATGAATGACGCCCTGGTGGAGCTCATCAAGGACCGGAAGGTCGAGGCCATGGAGGCCTACATCCGGTGCCCAGACAAGGAGTCCTTCATCGCCGCCTGCAAGCGCGCCGGCATCCCCTTCGACCTGCGGATCGGGGAGCCTGAGGCCTAAACGCGGACCGACTTTCTCCGAATCCCGACCAGGAGACCGCCCTTGCGCGGCGAGGCGGCCTTCCCATGCTGTACAAGGTGGGAGGCGGGAGATGTCCGGTCCATCAGGCAAGTCCTCTCAGCTCCATCAGTTCCCGGTCCACGCGAAGGGCCCCCTGCCCCCCCGGTCCCGGCGGGGCCTCCCGGTGGTGGCCGTGCTGCCCTTCCTGGACTTGCGGCCCGAGGGCGGCGAGGAGCCGCTAGCGGAAGGGCTCGCGGAGGAGCTTCTCCAGGCGCTGAACCAGGTGGAGGGGCTCCGGGTCATCTCGCGGACCACCTCCTTCCTGTATGGAGGGTCCGGCCTCGCCCTGGCCGAGATAGGGCGCCGCCTGCAGGCGGACGCCGTTCTGGGAGGCTCTCTCCAGCCCCAGGGCGACCTGTTGAGCGTCAAGGCGGAGCTGCTCGCCGTGGCCAATGATCAGGTGCTGTGGACTCGGACCTTTGTCTTCGACCGGAAGGACCTGTTCCCGGCCCTGGAAGAGCTCATCCAGGGCGTTGCCGGGGCCCTCAAGACCACCCCGCCGCCCCTGATCCGGCGGGCCTTGGACCTCCGAGCCTACGAATACTACCTGCGCGGCCGGAGCTACTACTACCGCTTCAACCGCCACGGGATGGCCTTCGCCGCCCAGATGTTCCAGCGGGCCCTGGACCTCGACTCGAGCTACGCCTCGGCCTGGGCGGGGCTGGCGAACTGCGCGGCCTACTCCCACATCTACATCGAGCGCACCGAGGCCCAGCGGGAACTCGCCGAGGCTTGCAGCCGAAGGGCTTTGGAACTGGATCCCACCCTCGCCGAAGCCCATGCATCCCGGGGCGCAGCCCTTTCCGCGGCGGGCCAGGCCGAGGAGGCCGAGGCAGCCTTCGAGACCGCGCTGCGGCTGGATCCCAATCTCTACGAGGCCGCCTACTTCTATGCCCGGCACTGCTTTGCCGCCGGGAAGCTCGAGCGCGCCATCGAGTATTTCGAGTGGGCGGCGGCCCTGCGCCCCGAGGACTTCCAGGCCATCCTGCTCGTGGCCCAGGCCTACCACAGCCTGGGCGTCGAGGACGAGGCCGAGCGGGCCCGCTACCTCGGAGCCAACGCCCTGGTGGCCCTGGGCGAGCGGGAGAAGGGCCTGGCCTGGGCGCGTTTGGCCCGGAGCATGGACCCGGACGATCCCATGCTGCTCTACAACCTCGGCTGCATCAACGCCCTGGCGGGCGAACCTGCCGAGGCCCTGGCCTGCCTGGAGCGGGCCGTGGCCGCAGGCCTCACCCAGAAGGACTGGCTGCGCCACGATGGCGACCTGGACGCCCTCCGGGAGCTTCCGGAATTCCAGCGCCTGCTCGAGACCGTCTAGGCCGCTACTTGCTGCGCGACAGCAGGGCTTCGGGGATCTCGCGCAGCAGCTCACCTGTGGCCGGGTCACCGGCCACGGCAGCGAGGTGCGCCACGGCATTGCGGGAGGCGCGCAGGGCCAGGTCCCGGGTCTCGGCCAGGGCGTCGTGCCGGGCGATGAGCTCCCGCAGGCGGGCCTCCTCGTCGGCTGGAATGGGCACCTCCTCGCCCCGGTCCCAGATGGTGCGGACCAGGTCGCGGACCTCGTCCGGGGCCAACTCCAGCAGGGTCAGCATGGGCAGCGTGAGCTTGCCCTCGCGCAGGTCGCTGAAGGCGGGCTTGCCCAGCTCGGCGCTGGTGGCGGTGTAGTCCAGCAGGTCGTCCACCAGCTGGAAGGCGCGGCCCACTTCCAGGCCATACTGCCGCATGGCCAGGCACTCCTCCGGGCTCCGGCCCGTGAGGACGGCCCCGCTCTCGGTGCAGCCGCTGAACAGCAGCGCGGTCTTGCGCTCCTGGATGTCGAAGTAGTCCTTGCGGCTGGTGTCCAGCTTGAAGAGCACGTCGTTCTGGATGAGCTCACCCTCGATCATGCGGGTGGTCACTTCCGCGAAGATCTCCATCATCCGCCAGCTGCGCCCGGCGATGGCCTCGCCCATGGCCACCAGGTAGAGCAGGTCGCCGAACAGCACCGTCAGGGTGTTGCCCCAGAGCCGGTTCAGCGTGGGCATGCCCCGCCGGAGCTGGGCGTGGTCGATGACATCGTCGTGGACCAGGGTCGCCGTGTGGATCAGTTCGAAGACGGCTCCGAAGCGCACATCCTCCTCGCTCTGCACACCGCAGAACCGCGAGGAGAGCATGACCAGCGCGGGCCGGAGGCGCTTGCCCTGGCCCCCCCGGACGTGGTCGGCCAGCTTCTGGACCACCTCCACATCGCTCTGCAGGATGCGCTGCAGCTCTGCCTCCACCCCGGCCAGCTTGGGGGCGATGGGGAGGAAGTAGTGCGAGAGGTCGAGGCGCGCCACCTTAGCCCCGGTAGTTCGTGAACTGCAGGTCCAGGCCCTGGTCGTCCCGCTTGAAGAGGGCGATGACCTCCTGCAGGTCGTCGCGGCTCTTGCCGCTCACCCGCAGCTGGTCACCCTGGATGCTGGCCTGCACCTTGATTTTGGCGTCCTTGATGGCCTTGATGAGACCCTTGGCCTTCTCCACGGGGATGCCCTGGTTGATGGTCACCTCCTGGCGCACGCTGCCCTTGGACGCCGGCTCGAGCTTGCCGTAGACCATGCTGCGGATGCTGACGCCGCGCTTGTGCAGCTTGGTCTGCAGCACGTCGATTACGGCCTTGAGCTTCACCTCGTCGTCGCTGCTGAGCACCAGCACCTTGTCATCCTTCAGCTCGATCTTGGAGACCGAACCCTTGAAGTCGTAGCGCTGGCCGATCTCCTTCATGGCCTGGGACACCGCATTCTTGACCTCGTCCAGGTCGACCTTGCAGACGACGTCGAAAGAGCACTCGCTGGCCATGGGAACTCCTCAGGGTGATCAGGCTTCCAGACTAACGCCCACAGCGGCCTTGGAAAAGATGAAGACCGAACGATCGACTTTTCCAAGCGCCGGCTCAAGGCTTCGCGGGCCCGCCCAGGCTGCGGAAGAAGGCCAGCGTGCTGAGCCGGAAGCCCACCAGGACCACGGCCTCATCCTTCCCGTGGCGGCCCTTGTTCACGGAGCCCTCCATGTAGAAGTCGCCACTGGCGCCCTGGGAACCGAACTGGGACAGGACGACCCGGCCCCGCATGTAAACCCTGTCCTGGTAGCGAAAGAGAGGATCGCGCAGGTAGGACCACTCGGCGAAGGAGCCCTTGAAGGAGCCCTCCTCCTGCCGGGTCGTGAGGCCGAGCTTGAAGCGGTTGCGGAATTCGTTTCGGGCCGTGCCGATCAAGTCCTCCTGCACCACGGGCTGGCTGAAGCCCACCACCCCGGCGGTGCCGACCACACCCCAGCTCACCCGCTCCGTGAGGGTCTGCATCCACCAGAGGCCCACCTCGCCCCGGAAGTGGCCGCTGCTGGTGATCACGTTCAGGGTCTCCGAGGTCTCGAAGCTGGAGGACTGGAAGGCGAGGGTGCTGAAGACCTCCCACCAGGTGTCCTGGGCCGGCCTACGGAAGGTCTGCCGGATGTCCAGGGCCACGAAAGGACGCGACTTGGAGAAGAAAGAGCCCTGGGTGTCCCCTTCACTGAAGAGGCTGGAGAACTGGAAGCCGCCGTAGAGGTCCACCTTGAGCTCGTCCGCGTCAAGCTTGAGCGGATCCTCCACCCAGCGCTTGCGGGCGATGACCCGGTCCAGCTCCCGGAACTCCGCCAGCACCCGGGACTGGCCCACCACCAGGGCCTGGGCCTGGGGCAGGTTCGGGGAGCCCTCGCGCTCGAGGGTGTTCCGGAGCGACTGGGCCTGCTGGAGACCGCGCTCCACCTCGAGAATTCGATATTGCAGCTCACGCTGCTTGGTCCGCAGCTCCTTGAAGAAGGTCCGCCGGTCCGCTGGTGCGAGGGCCTGGATGGCCGCGTCCAGCTCCGCCTCGAAGCGCGGGTTGGGGGCGCCGGCCACCTGGCAGAAGGGCACCGCGGGCTGGGCCACCAGGGCCACGCAGCAGACGGGGGCAAGCAGGGCGGGTCGGAGCATCTCAGGTCTCCAGCCTCTGCCGCAGCCCTGGCCAGCCTTCCCAGAGGCTCAGCAGCTGGAAGGCCGTCAGGACCAGCGCGTGGTGGATCTCGCCCCGCCGCATGCGAGTCTCCCACTCGGCCCAGGCACAGGCCCAGACCTGGAGCTCCTCGGCGGGATCCAGCTCCAGCCCGCCCTCGGGCTCGCAGTCCAGGGCCAGGAAGGTGTGGCAGCGGTTGGTCTGCGTGGCGGGATTGGGGGTGCAGGAGCCCAGGGACACCCAGTTTCGGGAGACGAAGCCCGTCTCTTCCCGCAGCTCCCGGCGCGCCGCCCCTTCCGGGGCTTCGCCGTGGTCGCAGCCGCCCCCGGGGATCTCCAGGGTCGAGGCGTCGATGCCATGACGGAACTGTTCGACCACCAGCAGCTCCCCGGTCCGGGTGAAGGCCACCACGTTCACCCAGTCCGGCCCTTCGAGGCGGTAGAAGGCGTGCTGGCGCCCCGTGTGGGGGCTGCGGCGCTGGGCCACGATCTGCCGGAAGATGCGCGAGTCCTGCCGGACGCTCTCGGACTCCTGCATCCAGGGAACGGCGGGATCGAAGCCCTCAGGCTGCTGATGGAGCAGGCGCATCAGTACCTCGGCACGGAGGGATCCATCCGGCTGTAGGCGTTGATGCCGCCGGCCAGGTGGGCCAAGTCCTGGAAGCCCGCCCCAAGGAGAATCCGCAGCGCCTGCATGCTGCGGCCGCCGTGGTGGCAGTAGGCGGCCACGGGCCGGGCCGGATCCAGCTCCCCTAGCCTGGCGGACAGCTCCCCCAGGGGGATCAGGATGGCACCCGGCAGGTGGGCGATCTCGTGTTCCCAGGGCTCCCGCACATCAATGCGCTGGACGCTCTCCGGCAGGTCCCGAAAAACCTCAGCGGTGAGGTTATGGCCGCTCTCAAACATGCTGGGGCTCTCCCTGACCGAGCACCCGGCTGCAGATGTGGTGGGTGATGACATCCAGGGCCGTGCGGTTCTCCACCCCTGTGGGAACGATCAGGTCCGCCCAGCGCTTGCTGGGCTCCACGAACTCCAGGTGCATGGGGCGGACGCTCTTCTCGTACTGGTCCATGACGCTCTCAAGGCTGCGGCCGCGCTCCTGGGTGTCCCGCCGGATGCGCCGGAGGATCCGGATGTCCGCGTCCGTGTCCACGAAGATCTTGATGTCCAGCTGTTCCCGCAGCTCCGGCAGGGCGAAGAGCAGCAGGCCCTCCAGGATGACCACCTTGCCCGGGGGCACAGGTTCCTCCCACCCGGTGCGGTCCGAGAGGGTGAAGTCGTAGCGGGGCTTGCGGATGCTCTCGCCCCGATGGAGCGCCATCAGGTGGGCCGCCATCAGCTCCAGGTCAAAGGCATGGGGATGGTCCCAGTTCACGGTCCGGCCGCCGAACCGCCCCTTCACCACCTCAAGCGGGGCATAGTAGGCGTCCATGTCCAGCAGCATGGTGGCCACGGCCTTCTTCCGCAGCCGCTTCACCAGCTCGGCGGCCACCGAGGTCTTGCCGCTTCCGGAGCCTCCCACGATGCCCACCAGCATCGGCCTGTCCGTCATCACGTCCCCCTTGGTGCTTCCATCCTACTTCAAGCTGGCCCCCGGTCCTGCTATGGTTCGGTCCATGCTCTACCCGCGTGTGCTTCCCGTCCTGCTGCCGCTCCTGCTGCTGCTGGGCTGCGCCTCCGAGGACCCCCGCCTGCCCGGCAACCTCTACGAGGAGGCCCGGAAGCTGAACCTGGAGGGCCGCAGCGCCGAAGCGCGGACCATGATGAAGCAGCTGGCCGAGCGCTATCCAGACACCGAGGCCGCCCGCCAGGCCAAGCGGGACCTCTTTCTCATCGAGGCCTTCCTGAGCCGGGATGTCTCCGACCGCCAGAAGCAGGTCCGGGCCGCCATCAAGCGGGTCACCGACGCCCTCATCCGCTACAAGGGCAAGCGGGGGGAATACCCCTCGGCCCTGGCCGAGCTGGTGCCGGAGTATGTGGACCGCCTGCCCGAGACCCCCTGGGGACACCCGTTCTTCTACCGCCCCTACGTGACCCGGCCCATCGAGGATCTGCCCACCAAGCGCGGCCCCGCCCGGCAGCGCTTCAACACCAAATACGACGGCTACTACCTGGCCTGCCTCGGCCTCGACCTTGCGCCCGGCGGCGAGGGCCTGGCCGCGGACACCCTCATCAAGGATGGCCTGCCCCTGGGCGAGAGCAGCTTCCCCCCCCTGCCCCAGCCCCAGCCGCTGCGTTGAGGTTCCAACCAGCCTTGAGACCAGCTGCGCACCCTGTGCGCAGCTATCAAAATGCGGCCCGAAGGCCGCATTTTGCAAAGGGCAAATGACTAGGAACAGCTACCTGACTCCCCAATCCAGGATCACCTTGCCGCTCTGGCCGCTCCGCATGGCGTCGAAGCCCTGCTGGAAGTCGTCGATGCCGAAGCGGTGGGTGATCACGGGGCTGATGTCCAGGCCGCTCTGGAGCATGGCGGCCATCTTGTACCAGGTCTCGAACATCTCCCGGCCATAGATCCCCTTCAGGATCAGCCCCTTGAAGATCACCTGGCTCCAGTCCACAGCGCAGTCCCCGGGCAGGATGCCCAGCAGGGCCACGCGGCCGCCGTGGTGCATGGCCTCCAGCATCGACTCGAAGGCATTGCGGTTGCCGCTCATCTCCAGGCCCACGTCGAAGCCCTCGGTCATGCCCAGCTGCTGCATCACCTCCGGCAGGGTGGTCTTGGCAGCGTTCACAGCCAGGGTCGCGCCCATCTTGCGGGCCAGCTCCAGGCGGTACTCGTTCACATCTGTGATGACCACGTGCCTGGCGCCCACGTGCTTGGCGATGGCCACGGCCATGATGCCGATGGGACCGGCGCCGGTGATGAGGACGTCCTCGCCCACCATGTCGAAGCTGAGCGCCGTGTGGGCGGCGTTGCCGTAGGGATCGAAGATGGCGGCGGCTTCGTCCGAGACGTTGTCCGGCACCTTGAACACGTTGAAGGCCGGGATGCTCAGGTACTCCGCGAAAGAGCCCGTGCGGTTCACGCCCACGCCCACAGTGTTGCGGCAGAGGTGTCGCTTGCCGGCCCGGCAGTTGCGGCAGTGGCCGCAGGTGATGTGGCCCTCGCCGCTGACCCGGTCGCCCGGCTTGTAGCCCTCGACCTCGCCGCCCACCCGCTCGATGATGCCGTAGTATTCGTGGCCCACCACCATGGGCACGGGGATGGTCTTCTGGGCCCACTCATCCCAGTTGTAGATGTGCACGTCGGTGCCGCAGATGGCGCTCTTGTGGACCCGGATCAGCACATCGTTGTGGCCGACTTCCGGCAAGGGAACCTCCCCCATCCAGATGCCTTCCTCGCGCTTGGACTTGAGCAGTGCCTTCATGGAGTCCTCCACTGCCTCCATTTCACCACCACCGCCAAGGAACCGGGTCCGGACTTGACGATCTGTGAAGCGGGCCGATAAAGTGACTCAAGGCGATTCAATGACCACTCCCCTCCCGCGGCCCAACCGCAATAATAATCGGCTCCCTCGCGCGGATCGTGCGTGGGCCGGTGAGGGCATCTCCTAGATTCCTGCTTCCCCGGACCACCCCGATTCGCGCAAGCGGATCGGGGCATTTTCTTTTGGAGCTTCCATGTGCGGCATCCTCACCATCCTCGGCATCGATCCGGCGCGGTCCAACCCGGCGGAGCTCCGGCGGCAGGCCCTGGCCATGGCCCGGAAGATCCGCCACCGGGGGCCAGACTGGAGCGGCATCTACAGCGATGAACGGGCCATCCTCGTCCATGAGCGGCTCTCTATCGTGGATGTCGAGCATGGCGCCCAGCCCCTGCTGGACACGCGCAAGGGCACCGTGCTGGCGGTCAACGGCGAGATCTACAACCACAAGGAGCTCCGCGAAGAGCTGACCCAGGCCCACGACTTCCAGACCAAGTCGGACTGCGAGGTGATCCTCTACCTCTACGACGAGCTGGAGCCCCGGGATTTCCTGAACCGCATGAACGGCATCTTCGCCTTCGTGCTCTACGACCCCAAGCGCAAGACCTACCTCATCGCCCGGGATCCCATCGGCGTCATCCCCCTCTATGTGGGCTGGGACAAGCACGAGAACCTCATCGTCGCCTCGGAGATGAAGGCCCTGGTGGGCCACTGCGACCGCATCCGCGAGGTGCCACCCGGCACCTACTTCCTGGGCCACGAGGCGGACAAGGGCTTCCAGCGCTACTACCAGCCGGACTGGGCCGAGCCGGGCTACGTGCCCACGGAGCCCTATGACGCCGTCGCCCTGCGCGAATCCCTGGAGGCCGCCGTCCACCGCCAGCTGATGTGCGACGTGCCCTACGGCGTGCTCATCTCCGGCGGCGTGGACTCCTCCATCATCTCGTCCGTCGCGGCCAAGTTCCGGGACAACCGCGTGGAGGAGGGCGACTCGGGCCCCGCCTGGTGGCCCCGCATCCACAGCTTCGCCGTGGGTCTGGTCGGCGCCCCGGACCTGGCCCCGGCCCGCAAGGTGGCCGACTACATTGGCGCCATCCACCACGAAATCCACTTCACCGTGCAGGAGGGCCTGGATGCCCTCTCCGACGTGATCCACCACATCGAGACCTTCGACGTCACCACCATCCGGGCCTCGACCCCCATGTATCTCCTCATGCGGAAGATCCGGGCCATGGGCATCAAGATGGTGCTGTCCGGCGAAGGCGCGGACGAGATCTTCGGCGGCTACCTCTACTTCCACAAGGCTCCCAATGGCCAGGAGCTGCACGAGGAACTGGTCCGCAAGCTCCAGAAGCTGCACCTCTATGACTGCGCCCGGGCCAACAAGTCCAGCGCCGCCTGGGGCGTGGAGGCCCGCGTGCCCTTCCTGGACCGGGAGTTTCTCGACGTGGCCATGCGCATGAACCCGGACGTGAAGCTGCCCCGCAACGCCCCCCGGCCCAAGCCCATGGAGAAGTGGCCCCTGCGCCAGGCCTTCGTGGGGGCCATTCCCGACGAAGTGCTCTGGCGCCAGAAGGAGCAGTTCTCGGATGGCGTCGGCTACTCCTGGATCGACTCCCTGAAGGCCTACGCGGAGAAGGAAGTCACGGACACCATGCTGGCCGGCGCCGCGGAGCGCTTCCCGGTGAAGACCCCCGAGACCAAGGAGGCCTACCTCTACCGCCAGCTCTTCGAGCACCACTTCCCCAGCGCCACCGCCGTCCACTGCGTCCCCTTCGAGCGCAGCGTCGCCTGCAGCACCGAGACCGCCCTTCGCTGGGACGCCGCCTTCGCGAACATGGCCGACCCCTCCGGCCGCGCCGTCATGGATATCCACGACGAAGGCTACAAGGCCGGCGAGGCGTAACGCCAGGAAGACGACAAAGAATCGCTCCCTTCACCGGAGCCTTTCTTTGTGGCCTTTGTGTCCTTTGTGGTTAATTATTTCTGTATGCCTTTGTGGTGCGTGAATGCCCTCTGGGAGCCGCTCAATGCCTGATCCCGAAGCCGGACTCGCGCTGCTGATGGACCGGATCAAGCCCGGTTCGGGGCGGCAGGTACGGGTGCCGGAGCCCTGGGAGCCGCCGGTCTTCGCTTCCTACGAAGACATCCGGCCCTGGCTGAAGGAGTCGGTGCTCACAGCGGAGATGTACGAGCGCTTCCCGGACGGCCGGTGGACCCTCCAGCTCCTCCTGAAAGAGCAGATCCCGGGCACCTACCGGTACATCGTCCTTTGAGCGAACCCGGACCATGCGACTTCCCTGGCACTCGACCACCCTCCGCGTCCTGACGCTGGGGGCCATCGCCCTCCTGGCAGCCGTCGTTGCCAACCGGGTGGCCGCTCCGTCCCGCCGCCTCGCCTGGAGGAGTGCCTTGGCCCTGGGTCCCGCTCCCGCGAGCCCGCCCGTCGTACCGGAACACCGAGTCCAGCCCCTGCCGCAGCCCAGCCCTCCCGGATCGGAACCCTCCCCCCAGAACCCCAAGCCCCTAGCCCCAGCCAAGCCCGCGCCAACTCCCGTGCCTGAGCAGGCCCCCACGGCCCCGGCGCCCATCACCGAGATCAGCAGCCTGGCAGCCTGGCAGGCCTTCCAGGCTGGGCTGCCCTTCCTGGACGCCCGCCGCAGCGGAGAGTTCACGGAAGGTCACCTCCCGGGCGCCTGGAACACCCCGGTCTGGGAAGCGGACCTGGAAGACCGGCTGCTGGACTTCAAGGCCCAGCACCGCCCCGCTGCCGGCGATGCCATCGTCATCTACTGCAGCGGGGGGGAGTGCCGGGATTCCCAGCTCCTCGCTGAGAAGCTCCTGGCTCAGGGCTACTTCCACCTGCTCATCTACCGCGAGGGCTACCCGGACTGGGTGGCCCGGAACCACCCGGTCGAGAAGGGCGGACGATGAGCCGCTGGCTGCTGCATCCCCGACTCACGCTGCTCGCCCGGCTCGCGCTCGGCGTGACCTTCATCCTGGCGGCCCTGCCCAAACTCGCAGACCCGCCGAGCCTGGCCAAGGCCATCTGGGGCTACCAGCTGGTGCCGGCCCTGGCCCTGAATCCCATGGCCCTGGTGCTGCCCTGGCTGGAGCTGCTCTGCGGGCTGGCCCTGCTGGCGGGCGCCTGGGTCCGGGCCGCCGCCCTGTGGGTGGGCACCCTGCTGCTCGCCTTCGTCTTGGGACTGGCGCTCAACCTCGCCCAGCAGCGCCCCATCGACTGCGGCTGCTTCGGGACCGCAGGACCCCGAACCGAGGCCGAGCGGTTGGCCGACATGCGCTGGGATCTCCTGCGGGACCTGGGCCTGCTGCTCCTGGTCGCCCAGGTGCTGGCGGCCACGGCCCAGAGGAAACCCTGAACCGAAGATTTAGGAAGTGATAACACCCAACTCCCTGCCCACCTTGGTGAAGGCGGCGATGGCGTGGTCGATGTCCTCGCTGGTGTGGGCGGCGGAGAGCTGGGTGCGGATGCGGGCCAGGCCCTTGGGCACCACCGGGAAGAAGAAGCCGATGACGTAGACGCCCTCGTCCAGCAGGCGGCGGGCGAACTCCTGGGCCAGCGGCGCCTCGTAGAGCATGACGGGCACGATGGGATGCTCGCCCGGCAGCAGCTTGAAGCCCGCGGCTTCCATGCCCGCGCGAAAGCGGCGGGCGTTGGCGTGCACTTTCTGGATGAGGTCCCCGCTGTCCGCCAGCAGATCCAGGACCTGCAGGGTCGCCGCCACGATGGAGGGCGCCACGGAGTTCGAGAACAGGTAGGGCCGGGCCTTCTGGCGCAGCCACTCAATGGCCTCGCGCTTGCCGGCGATGTAGCCACCAGAGGCGCCCCCCAGGGCCTTGCCGAAGGTGCCCGTCATGAAGTCCACCCGCCCCATGACCCCGCAGTGCTCGTGGGTTCCGCGCCCGTGCTCGCCCATGAAGCCCACGGCGTGGCTGTCGTCCACCATCACCATGGCGCCGTATTTTTCGGCCAGGTCGCAGATCGCGCCCAGCTTGGCGATGTAGCCGTCCATGCTGAAGACGCCGTCAGTCACCACCAGCTTGAAGCGCGCGCCGGCGGCGTCCGCGGCCTGGAGCTGGGCCTCCAGATCGGCCATGTCGGAGTTGGCATAGCGGAACCGCTGGGCCTTGCAGAGCCGGATGCCGTCGATGATCGACGCGTGGTTCAGGGCGTCGCTGATGACCGCATCCTCCTCGCCCAGCAGCCCCTCGAAGATGGCGCCGTTGGCGTCGAAGCAGGAGGAATACAGCTGCGTGTCCTCGAAGCCCAGGAAGCCCGCGAGCTTCAGCTCCAGCTCCCGGTGGATGTCCTGGGTGCCGCAGATGAAGCGCACCGAGGCCATGCCGAAGCCGTGGTTGTCCATGACCCCCTTGGCCGCCGCGATCACCGCCGGGTGGTTGGCTAGGCCCAGGTAGTTGTTGGCGCAGAGGCAGACCACCTGCCGGCCGTTGGCTGTCAGCCGGGGCTGCTGCGGGGTGGTGATGACCCGCTCGGTCTTGTAGAGGCCCGCTTCCTTGAGGAGCTCGAGCTCGCGGTTGAGGTGGGCCAGATAGCCAGGATTCATGGGAAAGCTCCAATGGTGCCGGGGCCATAGGATACTCCGGGGTTTCCAGGCGGACCCCCAGTTGTGTCACCATCCTTTTCGAACCGAAAAGGAATCGACCATGCGCCCTGCCTTCCTCCTGCCCGTCCTCCTCCTCACCCTGGCCTGCAGCTCCAAGCTCGATCGCAGCAAGGCCGAGGACCTGATCCGCAAGAACTACCCGGTGATGGTCCCCATCACGGTCCCGATGGAGCTGTCCGCCGAGCGGGGCACGCCCGACCACAAGCGCATGATCGACCTCAAGGAGAACCTGGAGCCCACGGGCTGGTTCGATGTCACCCTCCGGAAGGATGGGGTCCGGGAGACCGTCACCTTCCGCCTGCGACCCAACGCGCCCAAGTTTGTGAAGGCCGCCCCCAAGGGCTTCCAGATCCCCGTCGCCGAGGGCACCTTCGTGCGAGTCCTCGCCTCGGAGAAGACCCGGGAAGGCGCCCGGGTCGGCTACGAGGTCCGCCTCGAGAAGCCCACGGCCCAGTTCCCTCTGTACCAGGCCGCCCGCCCGGATGTGAAGGTGGGTGACATCAAGGTCCGGCACGCCACCTTCGAGCGGCGCAGCGGCTCCTGGGAGCTGACGGGCACGGACGAGACCCTCCGCAAGGCCGAATGACGCGATTGCAGCTCGGGCGACACCTGGGCGGCGCTGCCTCCGTCCGACTCCAGAAGAGATCGAGGGTTCCTTGAATCACACCCCTGCCTTCCGCCTGCGCCGCTTCATGAACTGGTTTCCCCTGGGGCTGACCTACGCGGCCATGTACATGGGTCGCTACAACTTCAACATCGTGAAAAACGACATCGGCGCCTGGTACCACCTGGACAAGGGCCAGATGGGCATCATCGCCACCGCGGGCTTCTGGACCTACGGCCTATCCGTGGCCCTCAACGGTCCCCTGGCGGACTACTTCGGCGGCCGCAAGGCCATCCTGGTGGGCGCCCTGGGCGCGGCCGCGGTGAACGTGGGCATCGGGTTCATGTTCCTGGACAACCACGTCAGCCAGATCCTGCTCAGCATGAGCCTGCTCTGGAGCCTGAACATGTACTTCCAGAGCTTCGGGGCCCTGTCCGTGGTGAAGGTCAACAGCACCTGGTTCCATGTCAAGGAACGGGGCGTCTTCGGCGGCATCTTCGGCACCATGATCAGCTCCGGCTACTTCCTGGCCACTACCATCGGCGCCTGGCTGCTGGCCAGCTTCCACAGCTGGACGGTCATCTGGTTCGTGCCCGCCGCCGCCATGGCCTTCATGTTCGGCGTGGACTGGCTCCTGGTGCGCAACCGCCCCAGCCATGCGGGCCTGACGGACTTCGACACCGGGGACGGCTCGAACGCCCACCTCGCCGAGGACGCCCCCCTGCCCCTGCGCGACCTGGTCCGCCGGGTGTTCCGGAATCCGATCATCGTGGCCCTGATCTTCGCGGAGTTCTGTACGGGCTTTGTGCGCCAGGGCGTGATGCTCTACTTCACCGAGTACCTGCAGGAGATCTACCACCTGGGCAAGAAGGAACACCTGTTCTGGTGGACAGGCATCGCCTTCATGGGCGGGGGCATCCTGGGTGGTCTGCTCTGCGGCTGGATGAGCGACCGGCTCTTCCAGTCCCGACGCCCCCCCGTGGCCTTCATCTTCTACCTGGTCCAGGTGGTCATGCTGGTCCTGCTGGGCCTCACCCTGGGCCAGGGCACCCGTGGCGGCCAGATCTGGGCCGTGGTCCTGCTGGGCCTCACGGCCATGTTCATCTTCGGCGTGCATGGCATGCTCAGCGGCACCGCCAGCATGGACTTCGGCGGGCGGAAGGCCGCGGCCACGGTCACCGGCGCCCTGGACGGCATCCAGTACATCGGCTCGGGCCTGACGGGCTTCGGCCTGGGCTGGATCCTCAAGACCTACGGCTGGGACGGCACGCCGCTCCTCGCGGTGGCAGGCGCCCACGGCCACCAGCCCACCCACGCCTGGGTCTGGGTGGGCGCCATCATCCCCTTCAGCCTCATCGGCGCCTTCATCATGACCCGCATCTGGGGCGCCAAGGCCGGATCAGGCGCCCACTGAGCCAACTGAGCCGCCAGGGAGGAGGGGCTATTTGTGCTCCTTCTCAACCTTGGGGCGAGGCGGTCGATGCCATGGAGGATGCGACAAGGCGTCTGGCCCGGGCCGTCGGAGTGGCGCCTCTGGCCAAACTTTGAACTCAGGATCCTGGTGTCTTGCTGGCTGGGAACACCCGGCTGCGGATTGCCCTGAGAACCTACATTGCGGTGTCCCGCGGACCATTGCACAAGCTACCCTCTTATCAACAACCAGCGTCAAAAGCCCCGGTGACGCTAGGTAACCCTGCTTAACAGCCCATGAGATTGTGATGCCCGAGAAGGACTCCGCTGCCCCGTTCGAGAGCAACAGACTGTTGCAGCCAGGAGGCGGTGGGTTCTTCCCTGAGGGGGACAAGCCCGCGAACACGGCCACCATCGGCCTCCTCTGGCCCCTCTAGGAGGGGACCGTGCTGACCCCCCGCCCCCCGAAACTCCTCGCCTTCCTCCCCCTGCTGCTGCTGGCCGCCCTGGGCTGCCGCGGCGGCAGCGACGGCGCCCAGGTGCCCGCGGTCAATCTGGTGCTGGCCATCACGCCGAGCGTGGCCTCGGTGGCGCCGGGCCAGACCCTGCAGTTCTCCGCCAACTCGCCCTCGGGCACCGGGATCACC
>CAIZZF010000013.1 GCA_903937385.1 uncultured Holophagaceae bacterium
GAGGCTATCGGACCGTCCGCAACATCGTGGCCATCGCCTACCTCATCGCAGGCAAGCTTCGATTCGATGGACTCGCACCCCTTTGGGGCTCGCCGCTGGGGGCCGTTACCCCGTTACCCACCTGAAACAGCGAGGAACCCTTTATTGGGCGGTAGCCGCCTACTTGATCTTCTTCAGCGAAGGATCCTTGAGCATTTCCTTGGCGGTGGCGGCGTTCTTGCCGGTGGGGGCCAACTCGATGTACTTCTCGAGATGCTGCTTGGTCCCGCGCAGGTTGTTGTCGCCGAACTCCACCATGGCCAGCAGGAAGTGCGCCTCGGCGTAAGTCGCGGAGATCTCCAGGGCCTTCAGGAAGAAGGTCTTGGCCTCCTTGGTCTGTCCGTTGTTGAAGGCCTCCACGCCCTTGTTGTAGACCACGTCCGGGTTGGGCCCCTGGATGGTCTCCAGGGCCGCGGCGTACTTCTGCTCGGCGGCCTTGTCCTGCTTCGCCTTGCTGGTCGAGATCAGGGCCGTCAGCACCCGCTCATCCTTGGGATTGCGCTCCAGGGCCTTGAGCAGGTAGGGCTCGCCGGCTTCCTTGACGGCACCAGCCTGGGCCAGGCAGATGCCCAGCACCCGCTCGATCTTCAGGAACTCGGGGGCCAGCTCCGCTTTGGACTCCTCGCTCTTCAGCTTGGTCATGGCCTCGCTGAGGGCCTTGTGGGCCTTCTCGACCAGGGGCAGGGCATCCTCGTACTTGCCCTCGTTGTAGAACGGGATGGCCTGGTTGAAGGCTTCCCGGCCCTCCGCGTCCAGGGCCGCTCCAGGATCCTCGACGGCCACCACCGTGCCACCGCTGGCCAGCACCCTGGTGCGGGACTCGGCGGGGGTCAGCAGGGTGACGTTCTTGACCAGGACATCGGCAAGGGGAATCTTGATGAATTCCTTAAAGTCTGTATAGCCTTCAGCGGAGATGGTGAGCTCGAAGTCCCGGGGCTCCAGGCCCACCTGCAGGTATTTCCCGTTCTTGTCTGCGGTGAGGTCCTTGCTCCAGGCGCGGTCGGTGCGCTTGAGGTTGATCTTCACCCCGGGAATGGGCTTTCCATCCTTGGCGAGGACCTGCCCGGAAATCCGGCCGGTCGATTCGGCCTGCACGGACAGGCAGGCCACGGGGAGCATAAGGGCGAAAACAAGGCGTCGCATGGGTCTTCCTCCAAACCCATCCATGGTTTCACAGGGCCCGGTTTCAGCCGAGTGCTTTTCGTCAAAAGACGGCTTTGCCTCGGCATCGATGCCGTGGAGAACCCGTATTCACGAGGAGGGTGCAGGAAAATTCGGGCTGTGGTAGGCTTCCCGCCAGACAACTCCTGAAAGTGTTCGAGGTATCCCATGACCCCAGCCATGCCCGAGGCATCCTTGACCGCCCTGATGCACCTGCTGACTGAGCAGGCCCTGCTAGCCATGGGCGTACCGCACCCGATGATGAAGGAAGCGCCACCCGCCAATCCCGCCGCCGCAAGGTTTTACGTAGATCTGCTTGGCGTGCTGAAGGAAAAAACGGAAGGGGCTCGCAGTGAGAGCGAGTCGGCGGAGCTGCAGGAGATTCTCTACCAGCTGAGGATGCGCGCCATGGATCTGAAGCCCGCAGCCGAAGCCTCCGGAGTCCCGAAATCATGATGCAGCCGCCAAGCAGGAGGATCGGCATGGGAATCAGGCGGGGCATTCGGAGGATCCTCCTGGTGGCCGCTGTGTTTTTCATTCCAGCTCCAGGCCTGCTGGCTGCTGGGGTCGGAGCCTCGACCTCCACCCACGTGGAAACCCTCCCGGCGGTCGCGCTCAGCCATCGGACCCGGCACCTCGTGGATGCGGTGGCCGCCGCCGACCCGGAAGGCATCCGTGCTGCCCAGCTGGAAGTGGAAGCGCTGCGTCGCACCTACTCGACCATGGACATGTCGCCCCTGGTGGAGGCCATGGCCTTCTGGGCCCGCCAACAGGGCCTGGCCGGCAAGACTGCGCTCGGCCTGGAGGGACTGCAGGCGGTGGAACGCTGGTCCCCGGACCACCCCACCTTGCTGGGAACTCGCATCACTCTCATGCGGCAGCAGGGCATCCAGGGCTGGCTCTGGAGCTTCCCGGATCTGCTCCGCCTCACCCGGCTCCGCGTCGAGCATCCGGTGCACCGGTGGCTCTGGCTGGTCCAGCACCTGGGCATGCTCCGCCTGGCCGCGACGCTGCTGCTGTGGGGTTGGGCCCTCACCATGGGGCTCCGCTACCGCAATGTCTTCCGGCACCTCTGGGAAGAGGCTCTGCAGCGTCGGCGGATTCCGGCTCCCCTCGCCGCCGCGCTGGGGGCTGTCCTCCTGGCGGGGCCGGTGCTCCTGGGCCTTGATCCGATGGTCGCCGCCTTCCTCTGGCTGTTCCTCCTCGCCCCCTTCCTGCTGCCTGGGGAAGTCCGCGTCACCGCCTTCATCCTGGTGCTCCAGCTGGTGCATCCCGCCCTTGCCGCCCTCGAACCCTGGGCTGCCCGGGAGCCCAAGCCAAGCCTGCTCACCCTGCAGCTGCAGCCCCAGGTCTACCCGATTTCCCCAGCGACCCTGCGCTACCTGGCGCCGACGGACCAGGTCTTCCTCGCGGGCTGGGCGCACCTACAGAACCAGGAGTGGGCGGCCGCAGAGGCGAGCTTCCGCAGCCTGGTGGGTCGCCATCCCGAGCAGGCCGAGGTGCTCAACAACCTGGGGGTCGCGAAGTTCCAGACTGGCGATGTAGCCGGCGCCCAGCAGTTCTTCGAGCAGGCCCAGGCCGTGGCCCCGAAGATGGAAGTGCTGCTGAACCAGAGCATCCTTGCCTTCAATCGGCTGGACACCGCGCTGGGCTCCTCCAAGCGCGACGAGGCCCAGGCCGCCTCCCCGGAGGCCTATGCCCTCCTGATCACCCTGAACGATGCGTGCAAGGAGGCCCGCACCTACCCCATACCGCTCCCGGACACGCCGGAGCGGGTGCAGGCGCTGAGGGATGCCACGGGCGCCGGCAAGGGCGAGGAGATGCAGCACCTCACCCAGCCCGCTTTCCTCATCACCCTGCTGCTGCCTCTGCTCGGACTGATCCTCTTCCTGGCGAGGGTCCGGGCCAGCATCCGCATGGCCCACCCCACCCAGTGCATCCGCTGCGGCGAGCCCTTCCACACCACGGACAGTCCCGACGCGGAAGTCTGCCCCAAGTGCCACCACCTCTTCGTGCTGCGGGATGGCCTCCATCAGGAGAACCGCCGCAAGAAGCTGGATGAAGTGGCAGCCTATCAGACAGCCACCCGGTGGTTGCACAAGAGCCTCATCGTGGTGCTGCCGGGCTGCGACCTGGCTTTCCTGGGACAGACCCGCGAAGGCCTGGTGGAGTTCCTGTCCTTCAGCCTGGCCGTGGGCATGGTCCTCGCCACGGGACGCTCCGTTCGCTACCCCGGCGAGATCCTGGCCGACCCCGTCTCCATCTGGCTGGCGGTCGGCACAGCACTGCTGCTGCTGTTCTACGGCCGCTCCTGGCTGAAGCTGTTTCTGGGGAGGTCCTGAGATGGCATTGGAAGGCTCCCTCCGCGATTTCGACCTGTTCTCCCTGTTCAACATGATCAAGATCCAGGGGAAGAACGGCACCCTGGTGCTCTCCCAGGGGCAGGAGTTCGTGAAGGTCTTCTTTGAGAACGGGGAGATCGTCGGCTGCGATTCCAACCAGGTGCGCCTGGAGGACCGGCTGGGCACCATGCTCGTGCGCCTCGGTCGCCTCACCGGCGAGGAGCTGCTGGCCATGGTTCAGATGCAGCGCCAGACCCTGAAGCGCCTGGGCACCCTGCTGCTGGAGGCGGGCAAGGTCACCCCCTCGGACCTGCAGGACGCCCTCTTCAACCAGGCCACCTCCATCCTCCACCGCACCTTCCGCTGGGTGGAAGGGGACTACCGGTTCGACTCCATGCTGCCCCAGGATCTGGACCGGGACCATTTTGTACCCATTCCCGTGGATACGGTGCTCATGGAGGCGGCGCGCATCCAGGACGAGTGGCCCGAGGTGGAGCGGCGGATTCCGGGCATGGACACGCCCCTCGGCAAGTCGCCGGTGGCCCAGTCGCTCCAGCTCGACCTCGACCGCGATGTGTCCTCCCTGCTGGACGGCCGGGGCCAGATGCAACACGGCTCCTCCGGGCTGACCCACGAGCAGGAAGTGGTGCTCTCCTACTTCAGCCAGCCCCAGACGACCACGGAAGCCACCCAGGTCAGCCGCTATGAGGAGCTGGACACCTGCAAGGCCGTGGCCCATCTCCTCGAAGCCGGGCTGCTGGTTCCCCTCACTGCCAGGACCCCCAAGCAGACCGATCTCCGGGCCAAGGCCAGTGCTCAGGACCAGCCGCTCAAGGACTGGGACCCGAGTCCGTTGCTCTGGCCCCTGGTGGCTCTGGCCTTCCTCGTGCCCCTGGTGCTGTACGTTCCGCACCACCGCGGGTCCATGAACATGGGCCTGGCCAGCCTGCAGCCAGTGGATGTGCGGGTGGTGCCGGAGGGACCGACGCGGCTCCGCCAGGCCTGGGCCCTGCGCATGGCCTCGCCCCAGGACGGAGGCACCGCCCTGGCCATGGCCCTGGGCCGCCCCCTGGACGGGAAGAATCCTGTGCCGGATATGATGAGGCTTCCTGATCCCATGATGCCTCAGGCCCGTCAGGCCCCTGAGTCCGCCGCTACCCCCAAAAAGAAGTAAGGATTTCCGATGTTTGTGCACCAGCGCCAGGGTTCCCTGGAGGTGATCTGCGGCCCCATGTTCTCGGGCAAGTCCGAAGAGCTCATCCGGCGGATCAAGCGAGCCGTCATCGCCCGGCAGAAGGTCCAGGTGTTCAAGCCCGCCCTGGATGACCGCTACGACGTCGCAGCCATCGCCAGCCACAGCCAGCGCAAGCACGAGGCCATCCCGGTGAAGGACACGGTGGAACTGGCCCGACAGCTGGACCCCGAGGCCCAGGTGGTGGCCCTGGATGAGGTCCAGTTCATGGACGAGGGCCTGATCCCCATCATCGAGGACCTCGCCAACCGCGGGGTGCGTGTCATCGCCGGGGGCCTGGACCAGGACTCCAACGGCGAGCCCTTCGGCATCATGCCGATCCTGCTGGCGAAGGCTGATTACGTCACCAAGCTCCAGGCCATCTGCATGGTCTGCGGCGCCCTGGCGAGCCGCACCCAGCGCATGGTCCACACCGGTGGCCAGGTGCTGGTGGGCGCGGCGGAGGCCTACGAGGCCCGCTGCCGGCACTGCCATGAGGTGCCCCACGCCAGGGGGGAGCGCCTGCTGGAAGGGGAGTGAGTTTCCAGTTCGTCAAGGCGATGGCCGTCCTGACACTCACCTTCCGGGCCGAGTGAGGGATGCCGGTTCGCCCTGGCCCAGGCCGGGGTTAGACTGGCCGCGGCGCGCTGCTGCAGCGCCGTGTCACTTCACTTCGCCCGAGGCTTCAGGGCATCCCAGGAGATCCACATGGCCGGCGCCTACGCCACCTTCACCCACATCACGGACTACATGGGCTTCGAGGGCCTGCTGACCGACGAAGAGCGGATGATCCGCGAGACGGCCCGCAAGTTCATCAACGCCGAGGTGCTGCCCATCATCGAGCAGCACGCCCAGGCCCAGACCTTCCCCCGGCACCTCATCCCCATGATGGGCGAGCTGGGCTTCTACGGGCCGTCCCTGCCCGAGGAATACGGCTGCATGGGCGTCTCCAACGTGGCCTACGGCCTGCTGATGTACGAGCTCGAGCGCGGCGACTCGGGCCTGCGCTCCTTCGCCTCGGTGCAGGGCAGCCTGGTCATGTGGCCCATCTACGCCTACGGCAGCGAGGCCCAGAAGCGCCGCTGGCTGCCCAAGCTCGCCACGGGCGAGGTGGTGGGCTGCTTCGGTCTCACCGAGCCGGATTTTGGCTCCAACCCCGGCGGCATGCTCACCCGCGCCGTGCGTGAGCCCGGCGGCAAGTGGCGCCTCAACGGCACCAAGATGTGGATCACCAATGGCACCGTGGCCGATGTGGCCATCGTGTGGGCTCAGACTCCCGAGGGCATCCGCGGCTTCCTGGTAGAGAAGGGCACCCCCGGCTTCAGCGCCCCGGAGATGAAGGGCAAGTGGAGCCTCCGGGCCAGCACCACCTCGGAGCTGGTGCTCGAGGACGTCCTCGTGGACGAAGAGGCATCCATGCTGCCGAACGTGAAGGGCCTGAAGGGCCCCCTGGGCTGCCTCACCCAGGCCCGCTACGGCATCGCCTGGGGCGTCCTGGGCGCTGCGGACGCCTGCTACCAGTGCGCCCTGGACTACGCCAAGACCCGCATCCAGTTCGACAAACCCATCGCCAGCTACCAGCTCCAGCAGGAGAAGCTGGCCTGGATGGTCACCGAGATCACCAAGGGCCAGCTCCTGGTGCACCAGCTGGGGCGCCTCAAGGACGCCAAGACCTACACCACCGCCCAGGTCTCCATGGCCAAGATGAATAACGTGCACATCGCCCTGGAGGTCTGTCGCAAGGCCCGCACCATCCTCGGCGCCAACGGCATCCTCGACGAGTATCCGATCATGCGGCACATGGCGAACCTCGAGAGCGTCTACACCTACGAGGGCACGCATGACATGCACACCCTCATCATCGGCCAGGAAGTCACGGGGATACCGGCGTACCGCTAGACAATCCTTTGTCAGATGAGAAACGGCCCGGAGCGGGCCGTTTCTCATTAGATAGAACGACTTCTAGGGCAGGGACCGAACGAGGGCGGGCCGGACCATGATGAGGTCGCGCTGGGGGTCGGTGCCCAGGGGGAAGACGTGGTCGCCGACCTGCAGGAAGCCGAACTTCCGGTAGAAGGCGATGGCTCGGGGGTTGTGTTCCCAGACGCCCAGCCAGACCTGGTCCGCGCCTTCCGCCTCGGCTAGGGCCAGGCACCGGCGCATGAGCTCCGGCGCGAGGCCCTTGCCCTGCCAGGCGCTGGCGACGTAGAGCCGCTGGAGCTCCAGGGGCCGAGCCGCGCGGACGCAGGGGGGCGCCGGATCCCGCCGCAGCAGGGCGAAGGCGATGAGCCAACCTTCGTGTTCGCAGACCAGGGTGGTCAGGCCGGGATCCAGGATCTCCTGGCCCTGGAGCGCCTCGCTGTAGTGGTCCCGGCAGTGCAGGGCCATGTCCTCCGGGGTGTTCGCGGCCTCGAAGGTCTCCCGGAAAGTCCGCTCGGCCAGGGCCGCGAGGGGGGCCGCATCGCGCAGCTCCGCATTCCGGATGATCGGCATGGCTGGGCTCCGGTTCACTTGTCGGCGCGGGGCGTCAGGATCGCGAGGGTGACCGTGGCCTTGGACACCAGGCGGAGGTCGTCCGCTGTGCCGCAGTAGACCTCGGACTCCACCACCGTCAGCGCGGAGCCGGGCTTGAGCACCTTGGCCGAGCAGGTGAGCTGGCTGCCCTTGGCCGCCCGGAGCAGGTTGATCTTGAACTCGGCGGAGAGCACGAACTGGCCGGGCTCGATCAGGGTGGCGCCAGCGGCGCCCGCCGTGTGGTCCGCGAGGGTGGCCTGGACGCCCGCATGCACGTAGCCATCCTGCTGGAGGTGGCGCGCCTCCAGGATCAGGGACGAGCAGCACTCCCCGGGGGCCACGGCGACCAGCTTCGCGCCCAGGTCGCGGATGAAGGGCGCGGACAGGAAGATCCGTTCAACTTCAGCTTGGTTGATCTCGCCCATGTCGGCTCCGTCACGCTTGTCTTGGAGGGTGAACCCAGCCTATCAGAGCGTTGCCCGGCTTCGCCCAGGGGGCCCCCCGGGCCGCATCCACGCTGCCGGGTGGTCCTCAGTCCACCTTCACCACGTGGGTGTCGGCGACCAGGTCGTGCAGGCAGCGGCGGGTGGGGCTGAAGATGAAGAGGGAGTCGATGAGCCAGACGAAGCCGAGAAGGAACTGGAACACCTGCCCGACCGGGGAGGGATCGTTGTGGCCCCCGTAGCGCAGGATCCCCACCGCCAGCGGGATCGCGAACTCCCGGACCAGCAGCCAGCCCACAGGAGGGACGCCGCCGTCGGAACGGATGATGGCGATGGCCATGGCCTTCTTGCCGAGGGTCTGCCCCCGGGTCACCAGCAGCCAGACCTGGGCGGCCAGGATGCCCGCAAAGCCCAGCAGGGCCCCCAGCGAACCAATGCATGGGAAGAACAGCAAGGGCAGGGGCGCGAAGCAGACCAGACCATCGATGAGCCGGGCTGCAAGCCGGCTCCAGCGCGTGGCGGCTTCCACCTCGGGGGGTTCCTCCTGAAGGTCATGCAAGGTCATGGGGCCTCTTGGAAACAGACCCCTGGCTGGGGGGACACCTCCTCCCATCGGTGGGGACGCAGCCTGCCTTGAGTCAGGTCGGAGGGCCAAGCCACCCAAGGCCGTGAACCCCTGTAGGGCATCGACCTTTCCAAGGAGTTGGCTCAGCCCTGCTTGTCCGTGCGCACCACCAGCACATCGCAGGGGGCGAGGCGCACCACCCGGGCGGCGGTGCTGCCGAAGAGCAGGCGCTCCAGGGTGGAGTGGCCGACCTGGGCCACCACCAGCAGGGTCTTGGGATCCGCCTCGGCGATGAGCTCCTCGGCCGGTCCGCCCCACTTCACGATCACCGTGGCGCCGGGGAAGGGTTTGAGCCAGCCTTCCAGCTGTTCTCGTGCATGGTCTTCCATGGTCTGGAGCCAGGCGGGATCCGGCAGGGCGATCTGAGCCTCGGGCAGCATGGGCGCCGGGGGCTGCAGCACGTGCATGGCCACCAGCGGGACACCGCAGGTGATTGCCCAGCTTCCGGCCCGCTCCAGGGCCTGCTTCGACGCAGCAGAGAAGTCCACACCCACCAGCACCCGAGTGATCATGGCGGTCCTCCTTCAGACACCCCCAAGATAAGTCCTTGCTCCACAGCCGCCTTTGAAAATTGCGGGTCGAGTGCTTGCAATAAGAGTTGCAACACCCATAATGAAGCCAGGAGAGCCCATGATCACCCCACGACCCGCCACCACCCGAGGCCACTTTGATTTCGGCTGGCTCGACACCTGCCACACGTTCTCCTTCGGCGACTACCACGACCCTGACCAGATGCAGTTCCGGGCCCTGCGGGTCCTGAACGAGGACCGCGTCCAGCCTGGTCAGGGCTTCGGCACCCACGGCCACCGGGACATGGAGATTCTCACCTGGGTGCTGGAGGGGGCTCTGGAGCACCGGGACAGCCTCGGCACCCACGGGGTCATCCGGCCCGGGGAGGCCCAGGTCATGAGCGCCGGGACCGGCATCCGCCACAGCGAGTTCAATGCCTCGAATGAGGAGCCGGTCCACTTCCTCCAGATCTGGCTGCTGCCCGAGAAGCCAGGCCTGGCGCCCCGCTACGACCAGGTCACCTTTCCGGAAGCTGACCTCCAGAACCGGCTGCGCCTCATCGCCAGCCCCGATGGCGCCGAGGGCTCGGTGAAGGTATTCCAGGACGTCCGGGTGTTTGTGGCCCGCCTGGAGGCGGGAGGCGAAGCCCAGGCCGTCCTGGACCCTGGACGCTTCGGCTTCCTGCAGGTGGCCCGGGGCAGCCTCATGCTGAACGGGCAGAGGCTCCAGGCGGGTGACAGCGCCCGCATCGAGGGTGAGCCCCACTTGACCGTCCACGCCGAGAGCCCCTCGGAAGTCCTCCTCTTCGATCTCGCCTGAGGTGCCCATGACCGCTAAATCCGTGCTCGCCCTCGTGCCCGGCCAGCCCACCCAGGATGGCAACCGCGTGCCCCTCACCCGGCTGGTGCCGGGCCAGGGTCAGCACGGCAGCGAAGCCTTCCGGGCCCTGGACCCCTTCCTGCTCATGGACCACTTCGGTCCCATGGTGCTGCCGCCGGGTACAGACGCGGGCTTCCCGCCCCATCCCCACCGCGGGTTCCAGACGCTGACCTACCTGATCCAGGGGGCCTTCCGGCACCGGGACAGCACGGGGGGATCCGGGCTGCTGAGGCCCGGCGGCGCCCAGCTCATGAACGCCGGCGCTGGCATCGTGCACGCGGAGATGCCGGTGCCCGAACACTTGGAGACCGGCGGCGCCATCGAGGGCGTCCAGCTCTGGATCAACCTGCCCCGGGTCCAGAAGGGCTCCGCGCCGGGCTACACGGACCTGCAGCCGGAGACCATGCCCTGGCAGCCCGTCTCCGGGGGCCGTCTCCGGGTGCTGGCAGGGACCTGGGCTGGCGTCACGGGCCCGGCCCAGACCCCGGCCCGCATCGCCTACGCCCACCTGGAGCTGGAAGCCGGGGCCCGTTTTGCGGCTCCGGTGCCTGCGGGCTGGACGGCCGCCGTGGTGCCCCTGCACGGCTCCGTGCGGGTCGGCGACCACCTGATTCCCGCGGACACCGTAGCCCTGCTGGGCGAGGGCGACAGCCTCACGCTCACGGCCGAGACGCCGGTCAGCCTCATGCTGCTGGCCGGGGAACCCCTCCGGGAGCCCATCGCCCACTACGGTCCCTTCGTCATGAACACCCGGGAGGAGATCGAGCAGGCCATCCAGGACTACCAGGAGGGGCGCATGGGTTTCCTGGACTGAACTTGAGTAATGCCCCCGGGGGCCGAAAGAGATCTCATACCCCGGGAAGGTCAGATGGCCAATCCTTTCTCCAAATCGGCTCAAGCTCCAGTGGCCGCGGAAAGGTCTCCGCAGCTTCTGCAGGACCTTGCCGGGCTGGAAAAAGTCATCAACCGCTCCGCCGCAGGTGCGGCCCGCACCTCGCTGCGGGTGCAGACCTTGGCCCGGGAGGTGGACCAGATCCTGGACAGCACCCGGAGCATGCAGGGGACGCTGGAGGGCCTGGACGGAAACATCTCCCAGGCCACCTCCGCGGCGACGGAGAGCGCGGACGCCACCCGGCGCATGGCCGCCCTGACGCGCCAGGGCCTGCAGGAGAGCGACCAGGCCGTGGCCACCGTCCGGCAGCTGCAGCACCAGACGGGCCTCACCGCCGAGCGCCTCACGTCCCTCATGGGCCACATCCTCCAGGTGAACGAGATCTCCCAGGTCATCGAGGAGATCGCCGACCGCACCGGGCTGCTGAGCCTCAACGCGGCCATCGAGGCGGCCCACGCCGGGGAGGCCGGTCGCGGCTTCGCGGTGGTGGCAGACGAGGTCCGCAAGCTGGCGGACCGGACCTCGCAGCAGACCCACGAGATCAGCGCCCTGCTGGCGGCCATCCGGCAGGAGCTGGACCCCGCCCGGGAGGCCATGGAACAGAGCCTGGCCCTGGCTTCGGAGACCCGCACCCAGGTGGAGGCGGTGGAGCAGCGCTTCTCGGGCATCGCGGGGCTGGCCGAGTCCACCGCGGGGCATGTGGCGAACATCGCTGAATCCACCGCCCAGCAGCAGGGGGCGACCCGCACCCTGGTCCAGGCCTCCACTCGGCTGCTGGACTCCACGGGCACGCTGAAGGCCGAGGCCGAGGCCGTGGCCCAGGACGCCTTCCGTCTGGCCTCCTTCACAGAGGTGGGTCACCGCCACCTCGCGCCCTACGACACCGGCTCCCTCTGCCACCGCGCCCTGGGGCTGGCCCGGGAGCTCGCGGCCACGGCGGCCAAGGTGCTGGAGGCTCCGGTGCGCGACGGGCGCCTGCACGCCGATGACGTCCTGGCCCTGGACTACCGCGAGCTCCGCGGGGCCGCGGTCCAGGGCCTGGCCCGGTTCTTCAACGTGCTGCGCGTGCCCCCCGAGGGGTTCTCGCCGCCCAAGTTCAGCACGGCCTACGACGCCTTCGTTGACCGCCCCCTCCAGGAGGCCTTCGACCGGGTCCTGGAGCAGGAGCCGCGGCTCACCTTCGCCTTGATCCTCGATCTGAACAGCTACGCGCCCTCTCACAACAGGCGCTTCACCCAGGACTGGACCGGGCAGCCGGACAAGGACCTGGGGGGCAACCGGGTGAAGCGCTTCTTCACGGATAACCGGGTGCTGGTGCGGGGCGCCCGGTACGGCCTGGGCGAGGCCGCGGAGTCCCTGCCGGACCGGGTCGGCCGGGAGAGCTTCCGGCGCGTGGCCGACCTCAGCGAAGCCAAGGCGGGGCGCGAGGACTTCCTGGTGCAGACCTACGCCCGGGACACCGGCGCCATCATCACCGTCCTGGCTGTCCCCCTGCACGTCTGCGGCCAGCGCTATGGCGTCAGCCTGCTGGGGTGGTCGAGCGAGGACTAGGGACGGAGTCTTTCCGACTGTCACGGTTCTAAGGGTGGGCGGTGCCCAGGGCATGGCCCAGGGCATCGCGCAGCTGCTGAAGGCTGAAAGGCTTGCTCAGAATGGCCTGCGGGTGATCCGGGTGCGGGTCCGCCAGCACCTGGGCCTGGTCGTAGCCGCTGGCCAGGATCACGGGCAGGTCCGGGTCCAGCTCGCGCAGCGCCGCCAGCAGTCCCCAGCCATCCAGGCGCGGCATCGTCAGGTCCGTCACCACGCAGCGGATGTCTGCCTGATGCTGGCGGAAGACCGCCAGGGCCTGGATGCCGTCCTGCGCCGTGAGCAGCCTGAATCCCAGCAGCTCCACCAGGGGACCGGTCGCCCTGAGTAGCAGATCATCGTCATCCACCAGCAGGAGGGTGCCGTCGGCATAGCGCTCAGGGGCCTGGACGGGCCTCTCCGGCTGCGTGGGTGGCGCTTCCGTCGAGACCGGGAGATAGACCCGGAAGACGCTGCCCTGGCCCGGCTGGCTGGCCACCGTGAGGGCTCCGCCATGGGCCTGCACCAGGCCCAGCACCACAGACAGGCCCAGGCCGCGGCCGGTGAACTTGGTGGAGAAGAACGGGTCGAACAGCTTTTCAATGTCCGCACTCGCGATCCCGGCGCCGGTATCCGCGACCTCCAGCCAGGCATACTCGGTCCCCAGCGCCTGCCACCCGACCGGGAAGCGGTTCGTGGTGGGAAGCGTGGCTCCGGAGCAGGTGCCGAGCCCCAGGCGGATACGCCCCCCAGCGGGCCCCATGGCCTCCCAGGCATTGGCCACCAGGTTGGCCAGGAGCTCCTGGAGCTGCTCCGAATTGGCCTTGATGACCGGTCCTGGCTCGGGGCAGGAGCTCAGCAGCGTGACACCACCCGGCAGGCCCAGTTGGAGGTGGGGCAGGCTGGCCGTGCAGAGCTCGCCCAGGTACAGTGCCTCCCGCGCCCCGGGGCTGTTGCCAAGGTAGGCCAGCATCTGCCGGCTCACCGCCGCCGCTTTTTCTAGGGACAGCTTGGCCATGGCCAGGAACCGGGTGGGTTCGCTCCCCTCGGGGAGGGCACTCAGAATGTCGAGGCTGGCCATCACCGCCTGCAGCTTGTTGTTGAAGTGGTGGGCGATGGAGGCCGCCATGAGGCCCAGGCTCTCGGCTTTCTGGAGCTGGCGGTTGCGGGCCTCGAGGTCGGCCTGGGCCGCCTCCAGGTGTTTGCGCTCAGTGATGTCCTGCAGGAAGCCCAGGACGCGCAGGGGGTGGCCCTGGTCGTCCTTTTCGAGCTGGGCGATGGAGCGGATGATCCTGGGCGCAGAGCCGTCGGCAGGGTTGACCGAATACTCCAGGTTGTAGTCCCGGCCCTCGCTGAGGAGGGCCTCGAGGGCCTGATGGACCCGCTCGCGCTCCGGGATGCAGGCTTCGACGTCCGCGAGGGGAAACGCCCCGGCCACCGCAGGAAGGCCGAAGATGCGGAGCCCCTCGGCAGAGCCCCAGATTGCGCCCGTAGCGGCCTCATAAATCCAGGAACCGGACTGGCCAAGCTGCTGCGCCGTCAGGAGCTGCTTCTCACTCACCCGCAGCGCCTCCTCCGCCTGGTTGCGCTCGGTGATGTCCCGGTTCGAGATGCGGTGGCCGAGGATGTGGCCTGCGGCATCGTGGATGGGATGGCAGACATGGCCGATCCAGCGGACCTCGCCATCGGGGCGGATCACCCGGAACTGGAATTCGTTGCCCTTGGCCAGGGCAGCTGCTGCGGTGCTGGTCTCGACCAGCGCCCGGTGGGCCTGCCAGCTCACCCGATCCTCGGGGTGCACCAGGCGCCCCAGCAGGTCTGGATCGCTAAAGAAGGCCTCGGTGGGGTGGCCTGTGATGCGTTTGCAGGAGGGGGAACAGTATAAGAGGGCGCCACTCGGGTCTTCCCAGAGCTCCCAGTCATAGGTGTGATCCGCTACGATCCGGAAGTGCAGCTCGCGCTCGGCCAGGGCCTGGGTCCGTTCCAGGACTTTCTGCTCCAGGGTGGCATTGAGGGTTCGGACCTTGTCCAGGTGCCGCGCGAGCAGGTAGGCCGTCAGGCCCAGGAGCAGGCTCACGAGACTGCCGAGCCCCAGAACCCTCAGGGAAGGGTCCTGGCCATGCCTGGCGAGGAGTCCTGGCAGGGCCTGGGTGGCCACGGTCCAGGAGTGCCCCGCGAAAAATCGGCTCTCGATCGCTTGCGGAAGCGCGGACATCCCGATGACATGGGCGGGATGCAGATCAAACATCCGGGTCTCGGCACTGGCCCCTGGCCCGTCGTAGATCTCCAGGTCCAGGTCCGGTGCGCCTTCCCCCAGCACACCGCGCATGAAGTCGTTCATCCGGAAGGGGGCGTAGACCCAGCCCTTCAGGTTGCGCCGCCGGTCCTCGACGGTGAGGGTGGGACAGCCGTTCTGATAGACCGGGACATACAGCAGGAATCCGGCCTGGATGCCCTGGTCGGTCTCCTGCACCAGCTGCACCTTGCCGGACAGGGCGGGGTCGCCGGAATCCATCGCCCGGCGCATGGCCTCCTGGCGCACGGGCTCGGAGAACATGTCGTAGCCGAAGGCCCGGAGGTTCCGCTCCGCGAACGGCTCCAGGTAGATGATCGAGGTGTACAGGTCCCGCTGCCCCTCGGGGCGGAGGCGATACTCGGGGAAACCCTCGCGGCGGATCTGCAAATGGTGCCGCCCTAGCTCGGCGGCGGGGACCACCAGCGCGAAGCCGATGCCCTGGATGCCTGGGTGGCGCTTGCCGACTTCCACGCTCGATACGAAGTCGGCGAACTGCTTTCGGCTTACCGCGGCATTGGCCTGGAAGAGCCCCCGGGCGTCCAGCAGCACCTGCTCGTACTGGAGGAGGCGGGCATCAACCCGGGCTACGGCGTCGCGGCTGCGGTAGCCGAAGTAGGCATGGACCTCACGCTCGTGGGCGCTGCGGCTGCGGCTCCAGGCGCCCAGGGTCAGCAGCAGGCCCAGCGCCAGCACGACGCCCGGCAGCCCGAAGCGGGCCAGGTTTCGCAGGGTGGGAGCAGGAGAGCGCGTCACGCAGCCTCGGTTCTGGACGAACCATGGTTATCCGGAGATGGATGAAGGAGAGGCCAAGCGGGCGTCACCTGTTTTGGTCAGAATTTCTTGAGGTCATCAAAAAAGCGATATTCCACTCATAAATATCGGCCCCCCGCAGTTCCATCGTGAGAATAGATATTTCCTGGGCCCGCCGAAGTTGGTGTCGGGGCTGAAGAACCCTCTCGGGGTCCGCTGCGGTTTGCAGGGCTACCCCTCCGCGCCAGGAAGCAGCCCTCGGAGGCACGGCACTTCAGATGGGCTTCGCCTCCAGCTTGCGGCTCAAAGTGCAGTGCCCCTGGGCCAGCTTGCCCAGGGCCCGGGCCGTGGCCTCGCGGCTGCAGGCGAGCTCGGAGCTCCAGGCTTCCAGAGGAATCTCTCCGCCCTCGGGATGGGCCGCCAGCCAGGCCTCCCAGAGGGCCGCCAGGGCCGCGGCATCAGGCTCCTGCCGGTCCCGCCAGGACCGCTCCTGGGGCCGCCGGGGCTGGTAGAAGGCGGTGCCCTGGAACTTCTCCGGCAGGAAGGCCTGGGGGCGGTCGTAGTCGTCGTGGGAGTAGTGGTAGCCCGAGCCGCGACCGGCCTTGCGGGCGGTGGCGGTATGGGCATCCCGGATGGCGTCGGGGATGGGGGCGTCCTCCGCCGCCAGGGCCGCGTCGATGCCCAGGATCGTGGCGTTGCTCTTCGGGGCGTTGGCCACGTAGAGCACGGCCTGGGCCAGGGGGATCCGGGCCTCGGGCCAGCCGATCTGCTCCACGGCGCGGCTGGCCGCCTCGCAGAGCAGGAAGGCCTGGGGATCGGCATTGCCCACGTCTTCCGCAGAGCAGACCATGAGGCGTCGGGCGATGAAGCGGGGGTCCTCGCCGCCGCGGATCATGCGGCTCAGGTAGTAGAGGGCGGCATCGGCGTCGGAGCCGCGCAGGCTCTTCTGGAAGGCGCTGGCGAGGTCGTAGTGGCCGTCGGCGCGGTCGAACATCATGCGCCCGCCGAGGGCCCCCTGGAGGGACTCCAGATCCGGGTCCGGCATCTCCATCCAGGTCTCGAGGCCCGAGAGCGCCGAGCGCAGGTCGCCCCCGGCCCAGTGGGAGAGCCACTCGAAGACCTCGGTGGGCTCGGGCTGGCCGGCGCGCTCCCGGCCCCAGGCCCGGGCCAGCACCTGCCGGATGTGGCCGGGCTCCAGGGCCTTGAGGGCGATGAGCTGGCAGCGGCTGCGCAGCGCGGGGTTCAGGTAGAAGGCCGGGTTCTCGGTGGTGGCGCCGATCAGGATGGCCTCGCCGCGCTCCAGGTAGGGCAGCAGGATGTCCTGCTGGGAGCGGTTGAAGCGGTGGATCTCGTCCAGGAAGACCACGGGCGGCACGCCCCGGAAGAGGGGCATGGCCTTGCTCTCCTGGAGGAACTTCTTCAGCTCCGCGGCGCTGCCCCCGGCGCCGGAGAACTCCATGAAGCCGTGCCCCGTGGCCTCGGCCAGGATGCGGGCCAGGGTGGTCTTGCCCGTGCCCGGCGGACCCCACATCACCATGGAGGGCAGCCGGCCCCCGGCGGTGAGGCGGGTGAGGGCGCCCTTGGGTCCCAGCAGGTGATCCTGGCCCACCACCTCGGCGAGGGTGGCGGGGCGGAGGCGCTCGGGCAGGGGGATGTGGGACATGGACACTCGAAGCTTAACCTATGGGGCTGTCCGCCCAAATGGAACGGCCCGCTGTGCTAGGCTCCCCGCATGAGCCAGCCACCTGCCTACGAACGGGACCCCTTCCTCGCTTCCCTGGGGACTCGCATCATCCATGCGGGCGAAGAGAAAGGCCGGCCCTTCGTGGTGCTGGCAGACACGCTCTTCTATCCCGAGGGCGGCGGCCAGCCCTGCGACCTCGGAACAGTGAATGGGCGGCCGGTGCTGGACGTTCAGAAGCGGGACGGGGAAATCCGGCACTACCTCGACGGGGCACTGCCGGTCGGGCCCGCCTCGCTGGTCCTGGACTGGGCGCGCCGCTTCGACCACATGCAGCAGCACACGGGCCAGCACCTGCTCACGGCCGTGGCCCAGGACCAGTTCCAGTGGGCCACCACGGCCTTCCACCTGGGCAGCGAGGTCTGTGACATCGAGCTGGCCACCCCGGGCATCTCCCCTGCGGCCCTGGCGCGCCTGGAGGAGGCCGTGGCCGCCGAAATCCGGGCCCACCGCGAGGTGGCGGCCCGCTGGGTGAGTCCCGAGGGCTACACCCTGGAGCGGGTCCGGTCCCGGGGGCTGCCCGAGGGCCATGCCGGGGACATCCGCCTGGTGGAGATCGCTGGCGTGGACCTGAACACCTGCGGCGGTACCCACCTGCGGCACACCGGTGAGATCGAGGCCCTGAAGCTGCTTGGCACCGAGAGCATCCGCGGGGGTACCAGGCTCTTCTACCTGGCCGGAGGCCGGGTCCGCCGCCGCCTCGGCGCCCACGAGCAGCGCACGGCCGCCCTGCGGGCCCTGCTGGGCGCCCCGGACGAGGAGCTGGTTCCCACCCTCCAGGCGCGACTGGATCAGTCGCTGGCCCTGGAGAAGCGGCTGCGCCGCACCGAAGAGGAGCTGGCGGAGAGCCTGTCCGCAGGCCTGGCAGCAAGGCCTGAGGCCCTGGTGGAAGCCCACCTGGAGGGGCGGGATGCGGGGTTTCTGCAGAAGCTGGCCCGGGGCATCCTCGCCCTGGCCCCGGCCAAAGCCGTCTTCCTCACCACCGAGGTGGCGGGGCAGGGCCTCTTCCTGCTCAGTGCAGGCGAGGCCTCGACCCTGGATGTGCCGCAGGCGGGCAGGGCCGTGGTGGCCGCCCTCACCGCCAAGGGGGGCGGCTCCGGTCGGACCTTCCAGGGCAAGGCTCCCAGCCTCGCGGGCCGGGCCGAGGCCCTGGCCTGCCTGGGGGCCGGCTAGCTCTGTAGGCTCGGGGGCCAGCTCGCCGATTGGACTTCCGGCAGGTAGAGGTGAAGGGTGGTGCCCTGGCCCTCGACAGACTCGGCCAGGATGGCTCCGCCCTGGGAGCGGATGAGGGTGTCGCACAAGGCCAGGCCCAGTCCCATCCCCTTCTGGCTACCCCGCTCTTTGGTGGAGAAGTAAGGCTCGAAGATCATCGGGAGGTGCTTGGGGGCGATGCCGGTGCCCGTGTCCTGCAGCTGGATGTGCAGGTACCGCCCCGGGGGCAGGAGCATCAGCTCCCGCTCGGCCAGGGTCCGGATTCCGGTCGAGACGAGGAGGCGGCCTCCCGTGGGCATGGCCTCGCCGGCGTTGGTGGCCAGGCTGGTGAACACCTGGCGCAGGGCGGTGGCATTGAAGCGGACGGCACAGGGCTCGGCACTGAAGCGGTATTCCACTTGGGTGGGGGTTCCTGCGAGGACCCCGCTGACGGACTCGCGAATCAGCGTGTCCAGCGACCCCAGGTGGTCCGTGGCCTCGGCGCCCGCGGCCAGGGTGTAGAGGCGCCGGGCCAGGATCCGGGCCTGCTCGGAGCTCCGGTCGGCGATCTCGAGGCTGCGGTGGGCCTCACTGCCGGGGGGCAGCTTCATCTTGGCCAGGGTGAAGGCGGAGAGGATGGCCTGCAGCAGGTTGTTGAAGTCGTGGGCGATGCCCGAGGTGAGGATCCGCAGGCTCTCCTGGTGCTTCAGCCGCTGGGCTTCGGCCTCGAGCCAGAGCTTCTGCCGGAACAGCTCCTCACCGAGCAGGCGGTGGGCGCAGTCCAGCAGCGCATGCTCAAGCCGCTCGATCCGGATCGGCTTCACGACGTACTTCTCGATCCCGATCTCAATGGACTTCAGCAGGTAGTCCGTCTGCTCGAAGGCGGTGGTGACGATGATGGGCACCGCGGGGGACAGCTTCCGGATCTCCTCGGCCATGGTCAGGCCGTCCATGACGGGCATGAGCACATCCGTGATCACCATCTGGATGGGCTGGGTGCGGAAGAGCTCGAGGCCCTGGGCGCCGTTGACGGCAGTGATCAGCTTGCCGACCCGGCGCTTGAGGAACATCTCCGTCTGGGCGCGACCCAGGTCGTCGTCCTCGACGTAGAGCACAGTGAGCGACTTCAGGAACTCAGCATCCTGGACGTCACGGCTCATGGGGTACCTCCTGCAAGCGGAAGGCGGATGATGAACTCGGCACCGGCGCCGTTGTTGTGGCCTTCCAGCCGCCCATCCATATTGCGCTCGATGATCTGCTTTGACATGTAGAGTCCGATTCCGGTGCCCAGTTCCTTGGTCGAGAAGTAGGGCTCGAAGATCTTGTCCAGGATTTCCACCGGAATCCCCCCACCGTTGTCCTGCACGCTCAGGCAGCCCATCCCATGGGCCTCCGAGGTGGTCAGAGTGACGAGGCCCGCCCGCTGGCCCGACTGCTGGATGGCCTGCTGGGAGTTGCTGAGGAGGTTGAGGATCACCTGGGAGAACTCGTTGGGGAAGCCGAACAGCTGCAGGTCCTGGGGGACATGGAGCTCGATGGTGATGTTGGCATTGCGGAAGCCGGCGGCGACCAGGGTGACCGCCTGCTGGATCTGGGCCTGGACGGAGAAGACGGTCTTCTCCTTCTCGGGTCTGAAGAAGTTCCTGAAGTCGTTGATGGTGGACGACATCTTCTGGACGAGGGCCGTGCCGTCCGCCACGGACTTGTCGAGCAGCTCGGGTTGCATCTCCCCGAACACGTAGGCGTCCTTGAGGTTGGAGAGCACCAGCCCCAGGGCGTTCAGAGGCTGGCGCCACTGGTGAGCGATGTTGCCGATCATCTCGCCCATGGCGGCCTGGCGGCCCTGGGCGATGAGCATCTGGTCCTTGGTGCGGATCTCCTCCAGGGCCTGGTTGACGCGGTCGTCCAGGGAGCGGTTCAGCTCCTCAAGCAAGGCCTGCCTGAGGCTGATCTCGATTTCGAGATTGGCCCGCTCGGTGATGTCCTGGATGATGCTGAACAGCACCTGTCGGCCGAGGATGGTCGTGGGCGAGGAGTTCACTTCCACGGTCCGGACCTCCCCGCTGGCCAGGCGGTGGGTGAAGACAAAGGTCCGCTTCTGCATGTCGGTGGAGCGCCGCATCTCCTCGGCGATCTGCTCCGGGGACAGGGTGTTGATCTCGGCGATGTTCATGCCTCGGAGGCGTTCGCGGTCATAGCCGTAGAAGGCCGCCGCGGCGGGGTTGGCGTCCTGGATCCGGCCGTCCTCAGGATCGACGAGGAGCATCACGGCGCTGTGGGACTCGAACATGGACCGGAACCTGGCCTCATCCGCCCGGAGGGCGTCCTCCGCCTCCTTCTGGGCGGTGGCGTCGGAGAGGATCCACAGGGTTCCCCGGCTCAGGTCAGGAGGGTCGATGGCCTTGCCATTGAGGTGGATCCAGATGGGGGAGCCATCGCGGCGCACGAGCTTGTGGACGGTCTCGTAGTTCTCCCCCCGGGCGAGCACTTGGTAGGCGTCCCGCCCCACCTGCTCGTAGGCCTCCTGCGAGGGGAAGAGCAGGCGGGTGTCACGGCCTTCCAGCTCCTCGAGGGGATACTGGAAGGCCTTCCCCATCCAGCGGTTGATCCAGATCTGCCGGCGGTCCACGACCAGGGAGATGCCGACGTTGGCGTTCTCCAGGATGATCTCCTGCTCCCGCATGATCCGCTTCAGCTCGTCCTGGGCCTGCTTCTTGCCCGTGATGTCATCCACCACGCCCGAGTAGAACTTCAGGCGGCCCTCGGCGTCCCGGACGGGCCGGACCGTGAGGGCGACCCAGAGCTCCCGCCCATCGTTGCGGACCCAGCGGGTCTCCGTTCTCAGCTCGTCCGACTTGCCCTGCAGCAGCGCCTGGCGCAGCAGCAGGTCGCGGGTCTGCTGGGCCGGATGGGTGAAGGTGTCGAAGGTGACGCCCAGCAGCTCCTCGGCGGTCTGCCCGACGAGCTGCTGAAAAGTCGGGTTGGAGCGCAGGATGACACCCTGCGCGTCAGCCCAGAAGATGCCGAGGGTGGCGTTCTCGAAGATCGCGCGCAGCTGCTCTTCGCTGGCCTGGAGGTCCTCCAGCGCCTGCTTGCGCGCGGTGATGTCCCGGTTGCTGACCCGGTGCCCCTTGAAGTTCCCGTGGGCGTCCCGGACGGGATGGCACACATGGGAGATCCAGCGGACGGCGCCATCCCGGCGGATGATCCGGAAGTCCAGGGCCCCGTCTTCCATGCCACTGGGGTAGTGATGGTGTGCCTCGGCCAGGAACCGGTCCTCGGGATGGACGAGGCGCAGCAGCAAGCCCGGGTCGGCGATGAACTCCTCGCGGGAGTGGCCGGTGATGGCCTCGCAGGAGGGGCTCATGTAGACGAGCTCGTGCGCGGTGCCCTCCCAGTACTCCCAGTCGGAGGTGTAGTCGGCCACGGTCCGGAACTTTTCCTGGGACTGGGCGATGGCCTCTTCCGCCTCTTTGCGGGTGGTGATGTCCTGGTGGGTGCCGGACATCCGGAGGGGTTGCCCCTCGGCGGTCCAGTCCACCACCCGGCCGCGGTCCAGCACCCAAACCCAGCTGCCGTCCCGGTGGCGCATCCGCACTTCGCACTGGTAGGTCTCGTCCTCGCGCCGAAAACATCGCTCGACCAGCGCATTGGAGCGCTGCAGGTCCTCCGGGTGGGTGAGGTCCACCCAGGTCTGGAGGCTCGCCGGGGCGAGCTCTTCCAGAGTCCGGCCGACGATCTCGGCCCAGCGGTCATTGATGGTGATGCTGCCCGAGGGAATGTCCCAGACCCAGGTGCCCGCGTCGGTGCCCCAGATGACCTCCTTGAGCTGCTGGGAGAGCTCGGCCAGCCGGTCGTGGCCTTCCTGCAGCTGGGCCTTCCGCTCGTTGGCCAGCCGCAGGGCCTCGCGCTCGGAGCGGGTCAGGGCCAGGAAGAAGGCCGCCAGCAGCAGGCTGATCACACTGCCGGTCAGCAGCACCGTCCAGTGGCGTCCGGCACCCTGGATGGCCGCGCCCACCTGGTTCTGGCGGATGCTCAGGATCCAGTTCCGGCCTCCCACGTCCAGCATGCGGGTGGTGCCGGTCTGGCCCGCAGCTTCGGCGGCCTCCCGGCTGGACTCGAAGATGCGCCGGTCCATGCCGTCAGGTGCGCCGTCGATGAGGTCCACTTCCGCATCGCGCACTTCCTGCTGCAGGATGCCCCCCAGCAGCTGCCGCACGTTGAAGGGCAGGAAGGCCCAGCCGAGAAAGGCCTTTCGGCGGGCCTCCAGGTTGTCGAGGGGTGCCTGCAGGCGGTAAACCGGCGCGAACATCAGGACCCCGGTCTGGCTGTCGGTGGCCTCCTCACCGTCGAGTCGGACCTTGCCGGACATGGCCACCTGGCCGGTGTCCCGCGCGCGGAGCATGGCCTCCTGGCGCTGGGGTTCCCCGAGCAGGTCCAGCCCGACACTCCTGCGGTTGCGGGCGTCCAGCGGCTCCAGGTAGAGCACGGCACTGAGGCCGGCGGGATCCCGGGGCAGCGGGCCAGCGGACTGCACGCGGTAGTCAGGCAGGCCTTCCGCCCGGACCCGCCGCTCGTGGGCGCTAAGGCTCAGGCCGGGAATCCATTCTGCGAACCCCAGGCCCTGGAGGCCGGGATAGGCTCCACGCAGGTCGGAGCGAAGCACATACTCCCGCCACTCGGCCCGGGAGGGCAGGGGCGACCGGCCCAGGAACACGGCGCTGCCCTGGAGGTGCTTCTCCAGTGCGGCCATCCGGTGCTGGACAACCTGGAAGGCAGCCTCGGCGCGGACTTCCCGCTGGAACTGGAGGCGGGAGCTCTCTTCCTGCCAGGCCAGCAGCCAGGCGATCAGAGTCAGGGCCAGGCCCAGCAGCAGCCCGGCGTAGGGTAGCAGGGTGTAGAACCGCCTTCTGCCTGTGGACTCCATGGACCCTGATCCTCTGGCTGTGCTGGGGTTGGTTTCTGATCAGCGCCAGGGCAACAGGGCTTGGAGCAGAGATCGCCGCATCGCGCCGGGAAGTGGGAGAATGACCCCACCATGGAACTGATCTACCTCGACCATAATGCCACCACTCCCCTGGATCCCGAGGCCTTCGAGGCCATGCGGCCCTGGTTCACGGAGCGCTTCGGCAATGCCAGCTCGGCCTATGCCCTGGGCCATCTCGCCGATGGTGCCCTGGTGGCGGCCCGGGAACAGGCGGCCGCGCTCATCGGCTGCACCCCCGCGGAGGTCGTCTTCACCTCCGGTGGCACCGAGGGGCTGAACCATGCGCTCCGGGGTGTCTGGGAGGCCTTCCCGGCCAAGCGGCACCTGGTGACCACCGAGGTGGAGCACCCGGCCGTGCGGGCCCTGGCCCTCTGGTGGCGCAGCCAGGGCGGCGAGGTGACTGACATCGGAGTGGACGGCGCCGGACGCCTGGATCTCGAGGCCCTGGCCGCCGCGGTGCGGCAAGACACGGCGTTGGTGGCCGTCATCGCCGCCAACAACGAATCCGGGGTGCTGAGCCCCGTGGTCGAGGCCGGTCGCCTCGCCCGGCAACAGGGCGCCCTCTTCCTGGTGGATGCCACCCAGTGCCTGGGCAAGGTGCCTGTGGACGCCGGGGCCTGGGGGGCCGACCTACTCACCCTGAGCGGTCACAAGTTTCATGGTCCCAAGGGCACCGGACTGCTCATGATCCGCCGGGGCGTGCGCCTGAAGCCCCTGATGCTGGGCGGCTCCCAGGAGCGGGGGCGACGGGGCGGCACCGAGAACGTGCCAGGCCTGGTCGGGCTGGGCCGGGCCGCGACTCTGGCCCAGGCTAGGCTGCCAGAGATGGCGCGGGTTCAGGATCTGCGCGACAGCTTCGAGGCGCGGGTGCTGGCCGAGATCCCCGAAGTGCGCGTCCACGGCGCGGGTGCTCCGCGACTGCCCAACACAAGCCTGATGGGCTTCGCGGGTCTGGAGGGTGAGGCCCTCCAGCTGCGGCTGGCCGAGCAGGGCATCTGCGTCTCCACGGGCAGCGCCTGCAGCACTGGCATGCACGAGCCCAGCCACGTGCTCCGGGCCATGCGGATTCCCGCGGCCTACGCCCGGGGCACCGTGCGGTTCAGTCTGGGCCTGGGCAGCACCGCCGGGCAGATGGACCGGGTTGCGGCGCTGCTGCCGGGCCTGGTGGCCGAGCTGCGGTCGCTCATGCGCTGAGCAGCTGCTTGGCGTAGTGCTCCAGGGCGTAGGGCAGCCAGCGATGCCCGGGCAGGTCGCGGCTGAGGTAGCCCATGTGGCCGCCGTGGTTCTCGAAGTGCAGGTGCACGCTGGCCGACGGGTTCGCCTCCACCGCGTCCCGCCAGGGGATGAAGGGATCGTCCTTGGCCATGATGACCACCGTTGGCACGGTGATCTTCGCGAGGTGGTGGCGGGCCGAGCAGCGGGCGTAGTAGTCCTCCGCGTCCCGGAAGCCCGAGGCCTGGGTGGTGTAGGTGTCGTCGAACTCGCGCAGGCTCATGAAGGGCCGGGTGGCATAGGTCTCGGTGATCAGGCGGTCTGCCTGCCGCTCGTGGATCGCCTGGCGGCAGCGGCGGATGAAGCGCAGCTCGTAGAGGCGGCTGAGGCCGGTGTGGATGGCATCGGAGCAGGCGCCCAGGTCCACAGGGGGATTCACGGCGATGGCGGCGTCGGGCTGGGCGGCAGGCTGGGGCAGGCCGCCGCCCAGGTTCAGCAGCAGGGCGTTGGCCGAGAGGGAGTAGCCCACCGCCAGCTGCCGCAGGCCGGGATGCTGCTGCCGGGCGGCGGCGAAGGCCGCGCCCAGGTCGTCCCCGGCGCCACTGTGGTAGGGCCGTCGGGCCAGGCCCCGACCCTCGCCGCAGCCTCGGTGGTTTACGGTCCAGACGTGATGGCCCAGGGACCGGGCCAGGGTGACCGTGCGCTGCACATAGTGCGCCTGATCGCTGCCCCCGAGGCCGTGGAAGACCAGCACCAGCACGTCGGTCTCCCCGGGGTAGTGGCGCCCGGCCAGCTGGTCCCCGTCCGGCAGGGCGAGACGGAAAGGCTCTGAAGGGTGCTCTGGGAAGGCCCCTGGCAGGTAGTTGCCCAGGATCGTCTGCAGGTGTCCGCCGGCGGCCCACCACGGGGGACGACAGGGCAGGGGCGGCGAGGGCAGGAGCATCCACCCAGTTTGACCTAAGGCGGGCTCAGTCGTTCCGCTTGAACACCAGCTTGTAGGTGAAGGGATTGTCCAGCTTGGGATGGGTGTAGGTGGCCTGCAGGGCCAGGGAGTCGCCATCCTTCCGCATGGAATAGACATACTTGAGGACGAAGCCATCGCCGGTGAGGGTCTGGGTCAGGGTGGCCCCCGCCCGGGTGAGGCTGGCCTTGAAGACTTCGCCATCACTGCGCTTCCACTCGCCTTCGGTGCCATCCCCGGGGGTGTCGATGGGCCGCTCCTTGCCCTGGGTCACGGTGAAGCTGTCCCCGGCGAGGATGTCCAGCTTGCTGAAGCTGCGGCAGGCCGACTGGAGTTTCTTCTTCCAGTAGAGCTTCAGGGCGAAGTTCAGGTCCTTGAGGTGGGCGTCGATCTGCTCATCGACGTTGTCGCTCTGCGAGGCCTTCAGGGTCCACTCGCCGTCCCACTCCACTTTGGCTTCCTTGGCTGTCGCTACAGCTTTTTGGGGTGCCGGTGTTTTCTGAGCCGCAGCGAGGCCGGTCAGCAGGCAGGGCAGCACCAACAGCAGGGCACGCATGGAGACTCCGGGGTGATGGAGGAAGCCTACCCCCGAGGCGTCCGCCTGGGAAGCTTTGCATGTGATCCCTGCAACAAAGGCCGCAATTGATGACCTTCCAGGAAGGATAGCCCGTCCTGCGGTGTAAGCTGTGGCCTTCAGCCCATTGACAGGGCACTCAATCCAAGGAGTGTGGCGATGAAGAAAAGACAGGAAGCCCTCGACTACCATTCGCAGGGACGAAAAGGGAAGATCGAAGTCGTGGCTACCAAGCCCTGTTCCACGGCCCGGGACCTGTCCCTCGCCTACTCCCCCGGCGTCGCCGAACCCTGCCTCGCCATCGAGAAGGATCCTGAGCTTGCCTACGAGTACACGGCCAAGGGCAACCTGGTTGCTGTGATCTCCAACGGCACTGCGGTACTCGGCCTCGGCAACATCGGCGCGCTGGCCGGCAAGCCCGTCATGGAGGGCAAGGGTGTCCTCTTCAAGCGCTTCGCTGACATCGACGTGTTCGACATCGAAGTGGACGAGCTCGACATCGACCGGTTCTGCCAGGTCGTCAAGGCCCTGGAGCCCACCTTCGGCGGCGTGAACCTCGAGGACATCAAGGCCCCCGAGTGCTTCGAGATCGAGACCCGCCTCAAGAAGGAAATGAACATCCCCGTCTTCCATGACGACCAGCACGGCACGGCCATCATCAGCACCGCCGCCCTCATGAACGCCTCCGAGATCGTCGGCAAGAAGCTCGGTGACATGAAGGTCGTGTTCTCCGGCGCCGGCGCCTCCGCCATCGCCTGCGCGAACATGATGATCAACGCCGGCGTCAAGCTGGAGAACCTCTGGCTCTGCGACACCAAGGGCCTGGTCTACACCGGCCGCAAGGAAGGCAACAACAAGTACAAGGATCGGTTCGCCAAGCCCAGCGAGTGGCGCACCCTGGCCGACACCATCGCGAACGCGGACGTCTTCGTGGGCTGCTCCAGCAAGGGCGCCCTGAGCCCCGAGATGCTGCTGAGCATGGCCAAGGATCCCATCGTGTTCGCCCTGGCGAACCCGGACCCCGAGATCGACTACCCGACGGCCATGGCCACCCGGACTGACATCATCCTGGCCACGGGCCGCAGCGACTATCCCAACCAGGTGAACAACGTCCTGGGCTTCCCCTTCATCTTCCGGGGTGCTCTGGACGTGCGTGCCTCCGAGATCAACGAGCCCATGAAGCTGGCCGCCGCCCAGGCGCTGGCCGCCCTGGCCCGCGAGGAAGTGCCGGACTCTGTCAGCCGCGCCTACTCCGGCCAGAAGTTCACCTTCGGCCGGGAATACATCATCCCCAAGCCCTTCGATCCCCGCGTGCTGCTGTGGGTGGCTCCGGCCGTCGCCAAGGCCGCCATGGATTCCGGCGTTGCCAGGCAGCCCATCGCCGACATGAAGGCCTACATCGAGCGCCTTGAGGGCCTCCAGGGCCGCAGCAAGGACGTCATCCGCAGCGTGGTGAACCGCGCCAAGGAGAATCCCAAGCGCGTGGTCTTCCCTGAAGGCGACCACCCCCTGATCCTGCAGGCGGTCTCCCAGATGGTGGACGAAGGCATCTGCGTGCCGATCCTCCTCGGCAGCCCCGAGAAGATCAAGGCCGTCGCCGCCGACCACGGCATCGACCTGGCGGGCATCGAGATCCTCGATCCCACCACGGTGGCCTGGCGCCAGGAGGCCGAGGACGAGTATTGGAAGATCCGCAACCGTCGCGGCGTCACCAAGTTCGAGGCCAAGCGGAAGGTGCGCGAGCGCATCTACTTCGGCGCCCTCATGTGCCGCATGGGCAAGGCCGATGGCCTCATCGCCGGCCTGACCTCCTACTACCCCGACACCATCCGGCCCTGCCTCGAAGTGATCGGCACCCGCAAGGGCGTCAAGCGCGTCTGCGGCGTCTACACCATGGTGCTGAAGAACCGCGTCCTGTTCTTCTCCGACACCACCATGAACATCGAGCCGGACAGCGAAGAGCTGGCGGAGATCGCCCTCCTCACCGCGGACCTGGTCAAGGACACCTTCAACATGGAACCGAAGGTGGCCATGCTCTCCTTCTCCAGCTTCGGCAGCGTCGAGCACCCCCTGGTCCGCAAGGTCCAGAAGGCCACCGAACTGGTCAAGGCCCGCCGGCCCGAGCTCAAGTGCGACGGCGAGATGCAGGCTGACACCGCCCTCGGTGCCGACATCCTGGCCGAGAACTACCCCTGGGTGGACCTGCCGGGCGGCGCGAACGTGCTGATCTTCCCCGACCTCACCAGTGGCAACATTGCCTACAAGCTGGTGCAGCGGCTGGCGGGCGCCGAGGTCATCGGCCCCATCACCTGCGGCATGGCGGCTCCCGTCCATGTCCTGCAGCGGCACAGCGACCTGAATGACATCATCCACCTCACGGCCCTCACGGTCGTCGAGGCGCAGAAGAAGTAGCTTTATTTAGCTGTCAGCTATCAGCTGTCGGCTGTCAGTGATCCATTGAGCGGGGGCCTTCGGGCCCCTGCTTATTTCTCCAGCGCCTGCAGCCAGGCCTGGATCTCGGGGTCGGACTCGGGGCTGAGCAGGAGTGCCTCGCGCAGGTCGACCAGGGCCGGACCGGGTTCATTCCGCTGGAGGTGCACAAAGGCGCGCTCCTTGAGGGGCCGCGGGTTCCCGGCATCCAGCAGGACGAGGTGGGTGCTGGTCCAGATGGCCTCGTCCCAGCTCTCGGCCTGCATGAAGCGCTGATGCAGGTTGCGCACCAGGCGGGCGAGGATCTGGCGGTCCGGCGTGGCGCGCAGCATCTCCGGGTGGAAGGCCACCCGGCCCGCCGTGGCGGACTTGACGAGGTGCTCGCCGCTCTCCTCGCCCACGGGTCGCCCCTGATGAAAGGGGTCGAAGCAGAGCAGCCCGAGGTCCGTGCGCAGGGCGGCGATGAAGTGTCCGGGCAGACCCACCCCCACGGCGTCGAAGCCCAGCCGCCGGGCCAGGTCCACCCAGAGGATGGAGAGGGCGATGGGCAGGCCTTTGCGACGAGAGACCACCTCGGGCAGCAGGGCGTTCAGGGGGTCGTCGTAGGTCTCCCGGTCGCCCCGGAAGCCCAGCTCGACGAAGAGCAGGTCGTTCAGGGCATCGATGGCCTTGTGGGTGTTCCAGGGCAGGGGCATGCGGCCCGCCAGGGTGAAGGCCCACTCGTTCAGCTGAAGGTTCAGGTGGGAGGGGTCCGGGTCATCCAGGGCCGGGGCCACGGCGTGGATGGCCCCTTCCGCCAGGTTCCGGCACTCGGGATCGGCCTGCAGATACTCGAGGAGGGACATCAGGCGTTCCGGCGGAGGATGGCCCGCGCGATCAGGCCCAGCACCACGAGGCCGAGCGCGCCGTAGACCCAGCGCTGCCATGAGTTTGTGGCGGCGTTGACCTTGCGGGTCTCATCGGCCTTGCGGATGTTCTCCTCAATGGAGATCTTCGACTGGACCTCGCGGGCGTCCTTGACGGCTTTCTGGGCCGAGTCCCGGGAGGTCTTCAGCTCCTTGGCGGCGTCCTGTTCCTCTTCCGCTCCCAGCACGGCGATGCGCCGGGGCGGCGGATTCGGGGCCTGGTAGCGAGCGGGGACCGCAGGGCCATCCTCCTGGTCCTGGGTCGGCATCTTCCCGTCCTGGAAGGAGTCGGACAGGGCCTGGACGTCCTCGCGCAGCCCCTGGAGCACCTGGTTCTGGCGGTAGAGCTGGGCGCCCTGGACCCAGAGCAGGGCCAGCTGGAGGGCCAGCAGGGTCGGGATGGTCCAGCGGAAGGAGGAGCGTCGCATTCAGGCCTCTCTTCCCAGGATAAACAGGGTGCGGTCGTCCGGGTTCCGGGTATCGAAGGCGGACACGTCCTGGAAGATCGCCTCGCAGGCCGCCCGGGGGCTGCCGGTGCCCCAGAGGCGGCGCAGCTGGCCGCAGAGCCGGGGCAGGCCGTAGAGCTCGCCATCCCGGTTCATGGCCTCGGAGAGCCCATCGCTATAGAGCACCAGCCAGGCCTTCGGAGGCAGGGTACCCTCCGTGACTTGCCAGTCGCCGGGGCCTGCCGGCCGGAGGCCCAGCCCTCGCCCGCCCGGGGTCAGTTCCGTGGTGCCATCCTCGCCTGGATGCTGGAGGAACAACGCGCCAGGGTGCCCGGCCCGCGCCAGCCGGTAGTTCCCGGCCGCGTCCCACTCCAGCAGGATCAGGGTGAGGAAGCCCCGCTGGCCCAGGAGGTGACGGAGGGTCTGATCCAGCGACGCCAGGATCTCCGCCAGGCCCTGGTCCTCGCTCTGGGCGGCCTGCTCCAGCAGGGCCGTGGCCTGGGCCATGTAGAGGGCCGCGGCGAGGCCCTTGCCGCAGACATCCCCCACGGCCGCCAGCCAGTTGCCGCTCGGGCGGCGCTTGACGAACAGGAGGTCGCCCCCGGTCTCCAGGGCGGGCTCCAGGCGCAGCGCCACCTGGAAGCCGGGGATGGGCGGCACCTGGGAGGTCACCAGCCCCTCCTGGATGCGCCGGGCGGTCTCCAGCTCCTGGCTGAGGCGCTCCTGCGCCACCAAGCGCTGGTGCATCACGGCGGTCTCCAGCGAGCCGCCCGCGGCCTGGGCGACCTCGCGGAGCAGGTCCCGGTCCTCTCGGCTGTAGCTCAGCTGGGCGTACTTGCCGCCCAGCAGCACCACGCTGTGGGGCGCATCCCCGGCGAGGATGAGAAGGAGCAGCTGCGCCTCCAGGGCATCCATGTGGGCCCGCAGGGTGCCGCCCTGCTCCCGGATCCAGTCGGCCTCCTCGCTGCCCAGGCCCAGCACCAGCTCCTGATTGTCCCGGGCCAGTCGCAGCAGCCCCGCCGGGAGCCTTAGGGGCTGGGCCGGGAAGTGGATGCGGCGCTCCTCGCGATCTGTGGCCTCGGCCGCGGGGAGGAGCACCAGCTGGTCCTGGACGGGCAGGATCTCGAGGGAGTGCGGCTGGAAGGCCTCGTCCAGGGCCCGGCGCACGGACTTGAGCAGGGACTCTTCGCTGAAGCGCTTGCGGGGCTCCCGCACGATGCTGAGGGCCACCTCCCGGGTGCTGGCGAAGTCGCGCCGGAAGCGGCGGCGGATGGTGCGCACCAGGCGGCGCAGGGCCCAGCCCAGGGGCAGGGCGAGGAGGCCGATGAGGGCGCCGGCCCAGCCGGAGGGAATCGCTGCCAGGTGCGAGAAGGCCCAGGCCAGCCCGCCCAGGTAGGCGGCGAGGGTGAGGCCGAGCACCGCCATGTAGCTGACCCAGCGCAGGAGCACCACGCGCACGTCGAAGAGCCCATGGCGGAAGATGGCGAAGGCGAAGGTCAGGGGCAGCAGGGGTGCCGGGAGCATGAAGATGAAGACCTGCCGGCGGAACAGGAGGCTGCTCCCGAACCGGGCCTGGAGCAGGGCCCAGGCCAGCAGGTCCAGGCAGAGGACGGCGGCGACGATCAGGGAGGGCAGCAGGGCTCGGCGGTGGTGGTCCGGGGCGCGGATGACGCCCACCACGAAGAACCCGAGCCCCGTGAGCGCCGCGGCAAAGTAGAGGCCGATCGTCAGGATGCCGAAACCCATGAGGAACGCCCGGAGCGTGGCATCTGGCGACCCGCCACCGGGGGTGAGCAAGACGCCGCTCCCTGCCACGACCCAGAGGCGGGCCAGGGCCTGGACCAGGGCCAGCACCACGAAGGTGCCGTAGAGCGCCCGCAGGAAGCCCCGGTGTTTCCGCCACTCGAAGGGGTGCGGGAAGCGCAGGAAGAAGTGCACCCAGAGCGGGGGCAGCAGCGCCGCGGCGACGGCGCCCATGAGGATGATGACGACGGTCATGGCCACGGGCGCATTGCCGGCGACATTCGCGCCGGAGAGCAGCAGGGCCGTCGCGGCCAGGTAGAAGAAGTGCCGGGAGGACTTCCGCTCCGGCGCCGAGAGGACCACCAGCAGGCTGATGGCCCAGGCGAGGATGCCGTTGGCCAGCAGGGCCAGCTGCACCAGGTCCAGGGGCTTGACCAGGCGGATGGGAATGAGGATCTGGCGGCCCTGGCGCTTGACGGTGTAGATCAGGATGGTGCCTTCGGGCTTTGCGTTGATGTAGCGCTGCGCCTTCAGGGTGCCTTCCACCGTGGGCTCGTAGGCGCGCCCCTGGATCTTCACCAGCTCGTCACCCTCCAGCAGTCCGGCCTCTTCTGCGACGCCGTCCGGCAGGATCTCCCGGATGACCACCCGGCCCTTCTCCACCACCCAGGAGCACTGGTCGTCGGACTGGGCGAAGACCCACTGGTTCAGCGCATAGGACCCCAGCGCCAGCGTCAGGCAGGCGAAGCTGATCCAGAGCAGGCGCCAGCGGATGCGTTTCAGGTAGGGGTTCATGAGGCCTTTGTGGAAAAATGACCAGATGGTGCAGAGCGAACGGAACGGCAGGTCCTGCTGGGTGCTGGTGGGCGGAAGGCGGCGGCTGGGCCGGGCGCTCGCGGAGGATCTGGCTCGGGATCACGACCTGGTGCTGACGAGTTCAGAGCCCTGGGAGGGGGAAACCTGGGTGGAAGACCTGGCGGAAACAGCCCAGATCCGGACCCTGCAGTGGGATGCCGAGAGCCCCGATCTGGTTTCCCGAATGATGGCAGATCTGGATACTCTCCAGGCCCAGGGCTGGGTTATTTCCGGGGTGGTATTGCTGGCCGGGACCTTCCCCGAGAGCCCCCTGGGCACTTGGACGCCGGAGTCCCTGGAGGCCACCTGGCGCCTGAACCTCGGCTTCCCTTTCCTCTGCGCCCAGGCCCTGGCGCCCCGCCTCGCGGAGGGGGCCTGCCTGCAGCTGCTGCTGGACACGTCGCTCCACCATCCCTGGCTCAAGCGCCTGCCCTACAGCGCCGCCAAGGCCGGACTGGCTGCGCTGGTGCCGGGCCTGGCCCAGCTGCTGGCCCCCCGGGTGCGGGTGGTGGGCCACGCCCTGGGCACCCTGCTGCCCGCCGAGGGATCGGATCCTGCCTTCCTGGCCAGCCGGACCCTGCTGAAACGGATCGGGGAGCCCGCCGATCTCTGCCGCGCCGTGCGCTACGCCGCGGACAGCCCCTTCCTGACCGGGGAGATCCTCACCCTGGATGGGGGACGGCGCTGGGTCGACCGCTGAGAATCCAGGTTCACTCGGGATTTCAGGATAGGCACCAAGACACGCCCACCCCCTGTGTACTCCCCGCACGCTCAGGGGAAAGCAACCACGCTCGCAGAGAAAAGACGAGTGGAGCGGAGGGGCGCTGAGGGCTTCGGATTACCCGCTGTTCTCTGCAAACCTCAGTCCTCTCTGCAGCCTCTGCGAGAGTGGTTGCTTTGCCTGGGAGATGGATGAGGCCATGGAAGGGTTGGCATTCCCAGAAGTCCCGGAAGAACCTAAATCCGGGGCTCAGCCCTTCTTCCAGGCCGCGATCTCCTTCTCGAGGTTTTCAGTGTATTCCTTGGGCGCTTTGTCCTTGGATAGGTCGATCGCCTTCTGGATGTGCACCAGGGCCTCGGGCAGGCGCTTGGCGTCTTTGTAGATCCGGGCAGCGGTCTCATGGTTCCAGAAGCTGTCCCCGGCCTTCAGGCTCTTCTCGATCCAGGCCAGGGCCAGCTGGGGCTCGAGGCCCTGTTCCTGGCAGTACTTGGCGGCCTGGTACCAGGGCACCCAGTCGGTCTCCGGGGCCTTTTTCAGCGTGGCCTCCAGGTGGGCCCAGTAGATGCCCTTGGTGTCGAAGCTCAGCTGGAAGCTGACGCGCAGCTTCTCCCAGGCCAGCTCGATCACGGCGTTGGCGGCGTCCCTGGGCACGATGCGGTAGTCCAGGCACTCGACCAGGGGACCAGTCTCGGGCGTGGCCTCCCAGCGCAGCTGGTCTTCTTCCGGCTTGTACTCGTAGGCGCCCCACTGCTTCGCCTTCCGGTTCAGGATCAGCGTCCAGGTCTTGGGGCCGGGAATGGCGAAGAAGCCGTAGGTGCCCGCCGGAATGTCCTTGCCCGCCACCTTGGCCGCGTGGCTGAGGGTGAGGGTCGTGGCGCTGTTGGCGCCCACCCGCCAGACCTGGCCGTAGGGGACCAGCTCACCCCAGATCTTGCGGCCCTTGACGAAGGGGCGGGAGAAGGCGAGCTCGACCTTGCTGATGCCGATCTCCTGGGAGACCGTGCAGGCGGGGCTGGGGCGCAGGGGCGTCAGGCGCACCGGCGCCGGTTTTTCCTGGGCATTGAGAGCTGTGGCCAGCAGAAGCGGGAGCAGGAACGGGCGCATGGGGACTCCTTTGCAGGGAGTCGAGGTTAGCACCCCTCGCCCTCAGGAAGCCGCCCCGAAGTGCCACCTCCGCTGGGACTGGGCGCGGTCCAGGAAGGCCTTCACAGCCCGGGGGTCTACGGTGGCCAGGGTGCCAGACCAGGCCTGGGAGGGGCGCAGCATGGCCAGCATGTCCTCGGGGCAGCCCACCTGCTCGTAGAGGCGCTCGACAGCCTGGGCCAGCTGAGCGTTGGTGCAGTCCGTGGCCAGGGCCTCGCGGAGGAGGGCCTCGCGCCAGCGGTCCTGGGCCTGGGCCCAGCGCAGGCTACCGGGCCTGGGGGTGACCCCCTGGGCCTCGGCACAGGCGGCCCAGAGGTGGGCCTCGAAAGTCAGGAGGGCCGAGCCCTCCAGGGCCCGCAGGCGCTGCACAGCGAGGCCTTCCCCGGGGGCCTGGGACTGGATCTCCAGGGAGCTGAGCAGGCCGAAGTCATAGCCAGCGACGAGGTCATCCCAGTTCAGGGAGCCGATGTAATCGAGGAAGGCGTCGAGTGGGGACATGGGTTCCTCAGACAAGCAGGTGGAGGGCAAGGTGGACGGCGACGCGGGCGGTGGCCTCGGCGCCGTCCAGGGTGGGGGCCAGCTCCATGAGGTCCGCGCCGACCCAGGGCCGGGCCCAGGACCTGGCCGCGTGGATGAGGCGGAGGGTCTCCGGCAGGCTCAAGCCGCCGGGCACGGGCTCGGCCACGGCGGGCGTCAGGATGGGATCGAGGGCGTCCAGGTCCAGGCTGAGGTAGGCGGGGCCTTGACCCACCAGGGCCAGGTCCGCCTGGAGCCAGGAGGCCAGCGAGGCGTCGCGCAGGTCGGCGGGGGTCCACAGCCGCACCCCCGCGGCCCGGAGGAAGTGCAGCTCCTCGTCATCGAAGCGGGGCGCCCGGAGGCCTGCCTGCACCACGCGCTGAGGATCCAAGAGGCCTTCGAGGATGGCCTGCCGCAGCCAGGTGCCATGGTGGATGTCGGTGCCCCAGGCCGCGCCGTCGGCGGCGTCCGGATGGGCGTCGATGTGCAGAAGGCCCAGGGGACCATGCTGCAGGGCCAGGGCGCGCAGCGCACCCAGGGTGAGGGAGTGGTCCCCCCCCAGCAGCAGCGTCCGGCAGTCCCGCAGCGCCCAGGCGCCGACGGTGGCCTGCACGGTCTCAAGGGCCGCAGCCAGGGAGAAGGGCAGGGTGGGGATGTTGCCGCCGTCCACCCAGCCCCGGGCGGCGGCGGGGGTGCCCTCGGCACGGCCTTCCCGGAGGCGCTCGGGCATGGGGTGGGTGCCCATGCCCATGGATGCCGCCCGCAGGGCCCAGGGGCCCAGCCGGGCGCCGGGCCGGTTGATGACTCCAGCGTCGCAGGGCACCCCGAGGACCACGCCGGTGGCCGCGCGGGGCTCCACGCAGTGGGGCAGGCCCAGGAAGGGCGTCAGGCCCGTGCACAGGCTCTGCATGAGGACGTCAGAGGACATCGAGGCTCCGGGGCGTGAGGGCGGCCTGGAAGGCGGCGAGCCAGGCCAGGGCATCGGGATAGTCGCTGGGATAGAGGGGCTCCCCGGCGGTGATCACCACGGGGGTGCGGGTGGCAAGCAGGGTCCGGAGGTGGGGCAGCAGGGTCTCATCACCGGTCCATGGGTAGTGCGGTGCAGGGCTGTCGATGCGCAGGGGCTGGGCCGGGATGCCCAGCTCGTAGGCCGCGTGGAGCCCCCCGGCGTAGAGTGGCGCCAGGCGACCGCCCCGGGTGGTGGTGCCTTCGGGGAACAGCAGCATGTCCCGGCCCGCGCGAAGGGCGGTGCAGAAGGCGACCAGGGCCGCGGCCCGGCTGGCGGGTTCGGTCCGGTCCACGAACTGGATGCCGGACTTGCGGGCCCAGCGTCCCAGGATGGGATAGCGCGTCACCTCTCGCTTGGCGATGGTGCCCATGGGGCGGAGGCTCATGAGCACCACCGGGTCCACCCAGCTGAGGTGGTTGGCCACCCAGAGGGGGACGTCGGTCCGCAGACGCCCCTCGATGGTGAGGTCCACGCCCAGGGCAGGCAGAAGACGCTGGGCCCAGCGGTGCAGGTCGGGCTGGGTCTCGGCTCCCGCCGCCAGGCGCGGCAGCAGGGCGGCGGTGGGCCAGAGGACCCCGGCCCAGGACATCAGGAGACCAGCTTGAGGCGGGTGTAGCGGGCCCTGACCCGCTCCAGGTCGTCCTTGGTGATGGCGGACCAGAGCCGGGTGTCGCCGGGGGCGTAGAAGTCCTGGACCTCCTCGATCACCCGGGCGCCGAGGGCGTTGTGGACGCTGCGGGCGTCGTTGTTGCCGGGCTCCACCAGGAAGCGGCACTCCTCGACATCCTCGTTGAGCAGCTTGGAGACCATGGCGCGGATGAGGAGGTAGTTGACCCGGCCCTTCTGATACTCGGGGTGCACGGCCAGGGTCGCGCAGTAGACCGTCTTGCCCTGCACGAAGTTGAGCACGTAGCCCACGGGGCGGTCCCCGTCGAGGGCCAGGAAGCACCAGTCCCGGTAGAGCTCCGTGCAGAGCCGGAGGTAGTGGGGGCAGAGCTCGCCGGTGCTGTCACCGGACCAGATCTCCGCTTCCAGTCGGCGGAGGTGGGTGAAGTCCGCGCTGGTCAGCGACCGGACTGTGTAGCGGGCACCCTCCGGATGAGGGGTGAGGGTTTCGATCGTCATGGCGTTCCTCCCTGAGTCTCACGATCAGGCTCGGGGATCCGGATGACAGCGGTGTGGTCTGAGTGCCAACTCTGCGCAAATAGGCTGAGACCTAGCAGTGACGGGCATCTGCAACGCGGGGACACCCATGTTCTGCGATGTGTGTGACGACCTTGAGTCGGCTCCGCCACTTCTCAGGAACAAGCTCAGAAGAACGGTGTCACCAGCTTCAGGAAGCCCGCCGCCAGCAGGGCGCTGATGGGGATGGTCAGGACCCAGGCCATGACGATGTTGCCGGCCACGCCCCAGCGCACGGCGCTGGCGTTCATGGTCGTCCCCACGCCCATGATGGCGCCAGTGATGCTGTGGGTGGTGCTGACGGGAATGCCGTAATGCGCGGTGGTGAACAAGACCGCGGCGGCCGCCGTCTCAGCGGCGAAGCCATGGATGGGTCGTAGCTTCACGATGCGCGAGCCCATGGTCTTGATGATCTTCCAGCCCCCCGATGCGGTACCGAGGGCCATAAAGCTCGCGCTGCCGATCTTCACCCAGAGGGGAATAACCACCTTCAGCTTGGCGTCGAGGGGGAGGTGAAACTTGTAGGCGATCAACGCCAGACAGATGATGCCCATGGCCTTCTGCGCGTCGTTCTGGCCGTGCGTGAAGGACATGGCCGCCGCGCTGACCAACTGCGCCTTGCGGAACACCCAGTTGACCCGGTGGCCCGAGAAATGGCGCACGATCCAGAGGATCAGCAGGATGAGCAGCATACCGACCAGAAACCCCATGAGGGGGGAGAGGATGATGAAGAGTGCGATCTCTTCGAGCTTCTTGGTGTGGAGAGCGCCAAAGCCGGCGTGGGCAACGACGGCTCCGGACAAGCCCCCCAGGAGGGTGTGGCTGGTGCTGGAGGGAATGCCGAACCACCAGGTGAGGAGGTCCCAGGTGATGGCGGCCATCAGGGCTGCGGCGATGACCGCAGGCACCACATACTGGCTGTCGGCGATCCCCTTGGCGATGGTGGTGGCGACCGAGGTGCCGGCCAGCGCGCCGGCAAAGTTCAGCGTGGCCGACATGACCAGGGCGTACTTGGCGGGAAGCACCCCCGTGCTCACCACCGTGGCGATGGAGTTGGCCGTGTCATGAAACCCGTTGATGTAGTCGATGCCCCAGGAAAGGAGGATGAGCAGCGCCAGGGACGGGATGAGGAAGGCTTCTATCATGGCCTGCTCAGGCGTTCTTCATGACCGTGGAGCCGATCACCTTGGCCACCAACTCCACCTTGTCCGTGGCGTGCTCGGCCTGCTCCAGCAGTTCCTTCCACTTGATGAGCTCGATGGGATCCTTGGGGTTCTCGAAGATCTGGGCCAGGGCCGCGTGATAAATCGCGTCGGCCTTGGTCTCCAGGGCATGCACCCGCCGGATGCGGTCCCGGATCTCCTTCTGGTTTGACATGTCCCGGAGGGACTTTGTCAGGTGGATCAGCTCCCCCACACCTTCGACAATGATCGAGCTGATCTCGGTGAGCGCCGGCATCACCTGCGTGATCCGGTAGAGAATCAGGCGCTCGCAGATGGAGTGGATGCGATCGACTACGTCGTCGATGGCGAAGGCCAGGTGGAGGATGTCTTCCCGGTCGAGGGGCGTGACGAAGGTGTGGTTCAGGCGTTCAATGATCTGGTGGGTCAGATCATCGCCGGTGTGCTCGAGGTCCTTCATCTGGCGCCGGAGCTCAGCAAAGCGCGAGGGGTCATTGCTGCGGATCTCCCGGTCGAAGAGCTGGGCGGCCTGGTAGGCGTTGGCCGTGGCAGTCTCCAGGAGGTCGAAAAAGACCATCTCACGGGGTTTCAGCCAGCTCATCAGGGCGTTCAAGGACATGGATTCTCCTGCATCGACATCCAACTCTACAGGGTCCACGGGCGTAACTGCAGCGTAAAATTGAAGTCTGGCGCTGGGCTCCCAGGCCTTGACGGTGTATGGTCTGGAGGCATGGAGCCGCATCACCTGGAGCGAAACGTCAAGTCAGGGACACCTGTATTCCTGGGCCGGGCTTTGATTTGTCTGTCCTCCATGCTCTTCCTGGGGGTCGGGTTGGAGACCAGCATCCACAAGGGTGCCTCCTTCCTCTGGATTCTGGGACTGTTGCTGACTTTGGCCTTGGTGATGGTGCTCATGGCCCGCTGGCAGGTGCGGCCGGTGGCCGCTCCCCTCGAACAGCTGCTCTCCGGCACCGGCCCCCGGGCCATCGAGGACTTGCCCGGTGCCTGGTCCGCCCTGGAGCGTGCGAACCTCGAGCTCCGCGAGCGGGCGGCTCGGGAAGACCGCCTGCTGCCCGGCATCATGGCCAGGCTGGAGGAAGGAGTCCTGCTCTTGGGCGCAGATGGGCAGCTGGAGCAGTTCAACCCCGCAGCCCAGCGCCACCTCGGCCTGAGCGCCCCGCTTACCAAGGGCATGCCCGTGGCTGATGTGTTTCTGGATCCGGATGGGCGCGCGGCCGTGAAGCGGGCCTACCAGGGGACCAGCGGTGAGTGGCGGCTCACCCGGGCTGCTCGGTCCCTGAGGGTGCGGGCCATCCCCTTCGCGCCGCTGGGTCCGGTGAGCGGGGTCCTGCTCACCCTGGACGACATCACCAGCCAGGAGGCCCTGGAGACCACCCGGCAGAAGTTCATCTCCAACGTAAGCCACGAGCTGAAGACACCCGTGACCGCCATCCGCATCGCCGCCGAGAACCTCCAGGAGGAGGAACTGCCTGACGTGGCCAGGGGCAATGCCGCCTCCATCCTGCGCTCCGTGGACCGTCTGGCGCTGCTCCTCGGCGACCTCTCAGAGCTCAGCCGCATCGAGAGCGGCGCCCTGCATCTGGCGCCTGTGAGCCTGGATCCCACCGCGTTCTTCGAGACCACCCTGCAGGAGCTGCGACAGCAGCATGGTGGGACAGGGGTGGAATTGGCCGGCAGCCTGACGGCTCCGGCTGGTATCCGGATCCTGGCAGATCCCCTCCGCCTGAATCAGGTCCTCGAGAACCTGGTTTCCAACGCGGTGAAGTTCACCCCGCCCGGAGGCCAGGTCATGGTCACCGCGACCTTGACGGACCAGGGGCAGACCTGGGAGGTGCGGGATCAGGGGCCTGGGATTCCCGAGGCAGAACAGGGCCGGATCTTCGAGCGCTTCTACCGGGCGCAGGCAGCCAAAGCCAAGCCTGGCACGGGCCTGGGGCTGGCCATCGTGAAGCACCTCTGCCGACTCATGGGAGGTGAAGTCACCGTCGAGAGTCGCCCCGGCGAAGGCGCCACCTTCCGCGTCATGCTGCCACCGTCTCAAAAACCCGAGGCCTCCTGACGCAGCAGTCTGGGCGGTGCCTGGAAGCCCCGGCACCCCTGGTTGGGTCGAAGCGTATGCTGTCGGCCCTGAGGCCAGGACTCATCGGAGCCAGGCAAAGCAGCAAGGGAGGAGGTTCCCTTGCTGCTACCTCACCCCCCGGAGAGGCCCTCAGAAACCCCATCCCCATCGGTGTCGAACAGTCGACCTCGCGAGGGGAACCAAGTTCCTCTTCGAGCATAGAGTCGGCCCTCGAAGGCAGAAGTGAATTCCCTGCGACATTCCTGTGGGGTGAACCTCCAGGGTCAATCAGATGCGCTGGAGCATCCCTGTCGATAGCTTCCATTCGCCTGGCCGATGCGGCCTGCAGAAGCCCGGAGGTGGTGCATGTTGCGAGATTGTTACAGCCTGGCCATCGGCTTGATGGTTACCCCAACGCAGACTGACCACTAACTTCGGGAGTGGCCCATGCGTCGTTTGTCGTTGAGTCTTATGCTGCTGCTCGTATCGGGCGTTCCGGTCTTCACGCAGGCGGCTGCAACGGCCACCCAGCCCGTGGCAGTGCCGGAGCTGGCGACCTTCCTGGGGCCCTTCCCCCCGGCGGATTCAGATGCAGGGAAGGCAGACTTGGCCATCGTCCTGTGGTGCCAGCAGACCCGCACCATCCGGGACAATCAGCTGGCTGCTGCAGAGGTCAAGCTCACCCTGGCAGCCTATGGAACAGCGATCGGAAGAGCCCTGGTCCCGATGCAATACCCGAAGACCGCTGCGCTGGTGGACAAGGTCGCGAAGGACATCAAGGCCCAGACCGATGCACTGAAGAACCTTTATGGGCGGCCACGCCCTTACCTGGCCGACCCACGCGTCGTCCCCGCCATCGAGCGGGAGACCAGCCCCTCCTATCCCAGCGGCCACGCGACACGTGGCCTGGCCATCGCCATTGTGCTGGCCGAGCTGGTGCCGGAGCGGCGGGAGGCCCTGCTGGAACAGGGTCGCCAAGTCGGCGTGCACCGGGTGGTGGGAGGCGTCCACTACCCGTCCGACATCACCTCAGGCCAGCGCTTGGGCGCGCGACTTGCCGAGACCTGGCTGGCCGAGTCCGGCAACAGGGACTTGGTGGAAACCGCCCGGGCCGCTGAGTGGGCTCTACCCATCAAGCCCTGAGCCACCACGAGAGGCGGTTCTCCGACTCGTTCCAATTCCTGACCTTCACCAAACTCAAACGCCGATGCCCTCGCGAGCATCGGCGTTTGACTTTGGGATCCTCGTGGCTAGAAGTCGAACCCGATGGAGAACGAGACGCTGCGGGCAGGGAGCAGCGTCAGCACGTCACCCGGGGCCGCCACGGAAGTGGTCTTGCCAGCGGGTGTCACCGCCACGATGCTGTGCTTGTCGCTGATGTTGGTGACGGAGAGCTTGAAGCGGGTCTGCTTCATCCAGCTGGTGAGGGACCTCACCGTGTAGTTGACGAACAAGTTGGGGATGATGAAGGGGTCGATGGTGATGGCTTCATGGATGCTGCCGTTGTCATTGAACATCTTGCCCACACGCTTGCCAAGCAGGCCCACGCTCCAGGCATCCTGCTGGTAATAGAGGCCGAGGGACTCGGTGTCTTTCGGCGCGTTCTGGATCCAGAGGCCAGTCGCCACATACTTGGCGCTGCCGATGGTGGCATTCCCATAGAGGTTGAAGCCACCGCCAAGCACGAAGTTGGCCTCTGCCTCAATCCCCTGGCTGACGGACTTGCCATTGGAGTACCAGGTGGTGACACCGCTCAGGTCGGTGGTGGAAGAGTAGGCGTTGTCGAAGTCGATGTGGTAGGTGTCTGCAGAAAAGGTCAGCCCTTCGGAGGTGTAAACCGTCCCGACCTGGAAGGTCTTGTTCTTGACGGAGTTGGGCAGCACGGCGACGGCCGCGTTCTTCACGTCGAACACGCTGGAGGGGGGGATTTCATCGCCGGTGGCGTACTGGGCATAGATCGACCAGGTTTTCTGCAGCAAGTAGTGGACGTCCAGCGAGGGCAGCACCGCCGTGTAGGTGGCCGAATGCTTGACATAGGGCGCGCCACCGAGGGAGCCGACGGTCTTGCCGTTGTCGGCGAACTGGGTGAGGTCCTGCTTGTACGAGGAGTACTTGACGCCCGGGGTGACCTTCAGATCGCTCGTGGCGTTGAACTCGTACTCCACGAAGGGCTGGAGGGTGGTGGTCTTGAAGGTCTCGCGGAAGTTCGGCAGGGCGGCGTCGATCCAGGTGCGGGGGTCCGTGGGAATCTGATAGCGGTGGGTGTTGGCGATCTCTGACCAGAGGCCGGTGCGCAGAGTGCCCGTGGCGGACTCCTGGTTCAGGCGGAAGATGTTGCCGGTGGTGCGGTAGCTGTTCAGCTTGTCCGTCCCGCTGGTGGCGGAGATGGGGGCCACGGTGTAGCCCTGCATGTTCTTGTAGTGGTAGGAGTAGAGCTTGTCATCGAGCTTCCAGCCTCCGCCCAGGTTGGAGTTGAGGCCCAGGTAGGAGAAGTCCGAGATGACGTGGTAGATGTTGTAGGCCTGGTAGTTCAGCTGCGTGGGATCCGTATTCTGCAGCAGGTAGTTGTCACCGAACTGGGCGATCTGGGCTCGGGTTGCCCCCTTGATGTTGGGCGTGTTGGCGCGGATATCGAGGTAGTCCGTGAAGGCCGTCAGCTGGGTATTGTCGGTGAGGGCGTACTGGTACTTGAGGGACATCGCATCGCGGTGCTGGGTGTTGAGGGTCTGGTAGCCGTCGGACTTCATCTCGTGGGCGTTGACCACGAGGTTGGACTTGCCGACATTGCCGGACGCATACTCCAGGCCGTAGATCGAGGTGTTCCAGGCGCCGTGGGAGCCCTCAGCGCTGATGCGCTGCTCGGGTTCGAGCACGCGGGACAGCAGGTTGATGGAGCCGCCGTAGTTGGTGGGCCCGAGGGTGGCGGCGGAGCCGGGGCTGCGGTCAACGTTGGCGCCGCCCAGGAACATGCCAGGAAAGAAGGCCCAGGAGTGGTGGGTCGGGCTGTTGGTGTCCTGGAAGGGGATGCCATCGAAGGTCATCGTGTAGTCGCCATCCGCGAAGCCGCGGAAGAATGTCTTGGTATCACCCAGGCCAGGGCCGTTGGGGCTGTAGCTGAACATGCCGGGGGCCATCTGGACCACCTGGGTGTAGTCCACCACGGGGGCCGTGAACTGGCGGACGAACTCGTCCCGCACATCCGATTGGGCCGAACGGGCCGTGAGCGAACCCTGGGAGGGCGCGGTCCGGGTCGCGATCGTGTCTTCGCTGGCCACGATGCTGACGATGGCGCTGGCATCGGCGCGGTCCATCCTGATCGCTGATGAAGTCGTCTGGCCTGCCGTCACGGTCACCCGCGTGCCATTCATGGGTTTCATGCCTGAGGCGATGGCCACGATTTCATATTCCCCGGCAGCAACTGAGGGGAAGTTGTATTCACCAGTAGCGCTGGTATCCATGGTGAAGGTCTGGCCGGTCTTGAGACTGCGGAGCAGCACGGAGGCGCCGGAAATGGGTTGGCGCCCCTGGGCTCTGACGACACCTCGCACGGAGCCCATGGGGCTCTGAGCCTGGGCGATCATGGCGCAGGCGATGGTTGTCAACAACGCCAACCGCGACGAACGGATAAGCATGGCTACTCCTGGGCGTGGGCCCGGTGGACGTTCAGTGGGGGGCCAGAAGATCCACGAACGAATGGATGGTGGGAACGGCCGTCATTTCCGGAACCCCTCGGCGGCCGCATGCTTGCTGCTAGAGCAAAGGTTCCCATTGCGATCGAACATCCATGTGCCGCTCAGGTAACGATTCCGAACCTTCCAGTCACATGAATAAACCGGAGGCGGTCAGGCCTCTATGAGCAGCTTCTGACAGGCCTCCACCAAGGCCCTTGGCGTAAATGGTTTCTGCAAGGTGGGCACACCAAAGGCCCGTAACTCCAGGTCCATGCTCTGGCTGCCGCTGTCACCCGTGATGACCAGCACACTGGGCAGGAGGCTTGGCCGGAAGTCCCGGATCCAGCCCAGCACTGCAAAGCCATCCAGCCCCGGCATGCGCAGGTCGGTGATGACCAGATCATAGGTCCCCTGCTCCAGGCGCTGGATCCCCTGCCGCCCGTCATGGACCCGCTCCACCCGCCAGCCCAGGCGCGTGCGAAGGAGTTCCTGCACCAGATTGGTGATGTACTCTTCATCGTCGATGACCAGCACCTCGCGCTGAGGACCAGGCTCGAAGCAGGGCCTTACCCCAGCCGCCGGGCCAGAGGCAGCGCGGTCACCGGCGAGGGGGGCTGCCGCCAACTCCCCGGATCGGGCCAGAGGCAACTGAACCCGGAACACGCTACCCTCCCCCGGTGTGCTCTTCACAGCGATCTCGCCGCCGTGCTGCCGCAGGATCCCCAGGCACACGCTGAGGCCGAGCCCCGTGCCGCGTTCGGCAGACTTGGTGGTGTAGAACGGGTCGAAGATCCGGTTGAGCTTGTCGGGCACGATGCCGTAGCCCGTGTCCCGCACCGACACGACTCCCCAGCCATCCTGGACCTCGGCCTGGACGGTGATCTCCTTGCGGTCGGCGTGCTCCAGGGCGTCCACGGCGTTGATCATCAGGTTGATGAAGACCTGCTTAATCTGGGCCATGTCAGCCAGGACATGGATCACGGCGCCGGGGAGCTCAAGCTTCATGGTCGCCTCCGCCGACCGGAGGCGGAAGCGCATGATCGAAGCGGCCTCCCGGAGGACGGCGCCTAGATCCGTGGCGTTCAGTTCCATGGTCGGGGGCCGGGACAACTGCAGCAGCTGGCGGATGATCCGTACCGACTCCTGGGCGCTGCGGGAGATGGCATCACAATAGTGCTTGAGGGAGTCCTGGCCCTCCATGCCCTCCAGGCGCATGGTCAGGAGCTCCGAGAAGCCCAGCACCGGAGAGAGCTTGTTGTTCAGTTCGTGGGCGACGCCTCCCACCAGGGACTCGAAGAGGGCCGCCTTGTCGCTGATGGCCATCTTCCGCTCCACAGCCCGCTGCTCTGTGATGTCGTGGAGGATGGTGCAGATCTGTCCCGTTTCATGGACCAGGGAAGTGTGCAGCTTGAACAGCCGCTCCCCCAGTCCCGGTAGCTGGAGGGAGAACTCGTTGACATGGTTTCCCGGCAGGGACGAGCCTGTATTGTGAAGGCTCAGCAACTCCAGGAATGACTCCCGCTGGCGGACCGGCATCAGATCCGCGAGGTTGGGCGATGCATCTTCTGAAGCCGCTCGGGGGCCAAGCAGGCTCTGGAACTTCGGGTTGCAGGCCTCGATCCGACCGTCCGGGTTGAGCAGCGCGACGGCGAGGGGGCTCTGCTGGAAGAGCGTCTCGTAGCGCCCCTGCGACTGCCGCAGCTGGTTCAGGCTGCGGAAGAGATCCTTGTTCTTGGCCTGCAACTCACTGCGCTGGGATTCGGCTAGGTGGAACTGCTGGGCGATGAGTGTCGATTGGGCCCTGACCAGGGATGGCACCGGGATGATCCCAAGGAAGCGCCCCTCCTGGTCCACCAGGGGGACGTCCTGGTAGAAGGCCTCGCCATTCCTGGACAGGGCTTGCTCGAGGAGGTCGAACAGGGGAATCGAAGGGCTGGCAATCAGCCCTTCGGGGAGGAGGTGCTCTGAGATCGGATGGCGGCTGTAGAGCGTGAAACCGAAGCGGGTACCGAGGAGAAAGCCCAGCTGTCCCCGCGAGACAAGCCCCGCATAAGTGCACCCGTCCACCACGGCCGCGAACTCATGGGGGTGCTCTCTGAACCACGCGTGGACCTGCTCGACGGTCTCGCCGATCTGCACGCACTCCTGGTGCTCCACCAGCGACACCACATCGAACAGGCTGCCCGGAGTGTTCTCCTTGCCTGAGATTAGGCCCTTCTGTCGTCCCATAGAGCATCATCGGCAGACCAGCACCGGCTCCAAACCCCTGGCGCGTAACCTTTAGGTAATTTTAACTAGAAAGGGATCTAGACAATATTGGTCCTACCGCCCGCGCCGCGAAGCGGTTTGCAGCGAGCCGCTCCAGCTTCAGAGGAAGGAGTTGGTGTTGGGATAACGCTGCAAAGTCTCAACCTCTTTACCGACGCCTTGGCTGCCTAGTGCTATTTCTGATCCAGGGCGCTACATGGATCACGGAGAGCGGTTGAACACGCTTACTCACCTGCTGGGCTTGGCCCTGGCGGTGGTCGGCACGGCGGTCCTGGTCCTGGAGGCGGCTCGAGGAGGCAGTGCCCTCAAGCTGCTCAGCTTCTCTGTGTTCGGCCTGTCGATGATCAGTCTGTACCTGGCGTCCACGCTGTTTCACAGCCTCCGCGGACCCGCCAAGGAGAAGTGGGCGAAGGCCGACCACTGCGCGATCTACCTGCTGATCGCCGGCACCTACACGCCCTTCAGCCTCGTCACCCTGCACGGTCCGCTGGGCTGGGGCCTGTTGGGGTTCGTGTGGGCCCTGGCGGTGGTCGGGATCACCAAGGAATTGTGGTGGCGGCCCGATGGTGCGCCCCTGGTCCTGCTCTACGTCGTGATGGGGTGGTGCGGCGCCGTGGTGGGCCTGCCCTTGGTCCGAGGCCTCCAGGCCCATGGCTGGATGTGGCTCCTAGCGGGCTGCCTGCTCTACACGCTGGGAGTTGGGTTCTACGCCGTCAGCAAGCGAGTGCCCCACGCCCACGGCATCTGGCATCTGTTCGTGCTGGGGGGAACCGCCAGTCACTTTGTCACGGTGCTCCGCTTCGTCTCCTGAGGTTCCAGGGGCGCGGGAACCTGGGATCAACATCGTTACAGCGTGTACCCTCTGGGGCGACCGGTGGCTGGAAGCATGGAACGGGAGGCTTCCATGAAGCACCAGAAATCCATCGCCCTTGTAGCCCACGACAACCGCAAGCGGGACCTCATCGAGTGGGTCTCCTGGAACCACGCCATCCTGGCCGAGCACAACCTGATCTGCACGGGGACCACTGGACGCCTGGTGGAGCTGGCCCTGGCCCGCCAGGCGCTGGAAACGGAAGGGACCTTCCCCGTTCCCGGCATCCGGAAGCTCAAGTCCGGTCCCCTGGGCGGAGACCAGCAGCTGGGCGCCCTGATCTCCGAGGGTGAGATCGATGTCGTGATCTTCTTCTGGGATCCGATGCAGCCCCATCCCCACGACGTGGATGTGAAAGCCCTGCTACGCATCGCTGTGGTCTACAACATCCCCATCGCCTGCACCCGCAGCACGGCAGATTTCCTCATCTCCTCTCCGCTGATGACCCGCCCCTATGAGCCCGCCACCACCGACTACACGGCCTACATGGGGCGCAAGGTGGAGGGGGACGCGGTCCAGACGGACGCGCCCTAGCTAGCGGTATCCCAGCCAGGCGTGGACTTCGGCCGCGACCCAGGCGGGGTCGTCCAGGGTCAAGTCGTGCCCCGCCCAAGGATGCACCGCCAGGGGGCAGGCCCAGCGCTGGGCAATCTCCTGCGAACACCGAGGATCAACCAGTTGATCGCCTGCCCCCAGCAGCAGCAGGGTCGGCACAGGGGCCTGCCGCGGAGCCCGGAAACGGGCTGAGGCCATCAACTGGCGCACAGCATTGCCCAACTGCACCGGATGGGCGATGCGCAGCGCGGCCCAGTGCTCGATGACCTTGGGGTGGGTCTCCCGGGCGAGGCTGCTGGTGAGGTCAAAGATGAGCGCTTCCCGGCCCCGGTCAGATGATTCCAGAAGAACCTTCAGCAGGCGCGGCCAGGCGCCGGGGCGCAGGCGGTGGTGCAGGGGACTGAAGGCGCCGAAGCTGGTATTGAGCAGCACGCAGGCGCTGATCTCCTCGGGGTGGGCGTCGGCCCAGGCCGCGGCGACCATCCCGCCCATGGACATGGCCAGCAGGTGATACGGAGGCGGCACGCCCTGTCTTGCCAACTCGCCGCGGCAGTGCCTTGCCATCGCTTCGATGCTCACGGGGCTGTGGTGAGCATTGGCTGTGCCATTTCCGGGGAGGTCCAGCGCGATCACCCGGGCCTCTGGCAACTCGGCGGCAAGCAGCTCAGGGAAGCCTCCCCAGTGCCCCGCCTCTCGCACCAGCCCCCGCAGCAGAATCCAGTTACTCATGGGCTCGTCTCCATCACCTGCTCGGGATACCAGTTCGACATAGCCTGGTGACGATGGGACAGGCGCTCGGCCCCCCGGGGCAGCCAGCGCTCGGAGCTGATCGCGGCGCGGACGAAGAACTCAAGGAGGGGAAGGTGCCGGCGGAGGACCCGCTGCTGCCGGTGTTCGATCAAGGGATTGAACATTCCAACCAGGGAGAAGAACTGCCGCGGGTTTTTCTTCACCCAGGTCCACGAGCCCATCTCCAGGGTCATGGGCATCAGGACATGGTCGGCCTGAGCTACGGACTGCAAGTACAGGTAATCCCACAAGTCGCCGTGGGCCAGATACTGCCGGCTCTGGGGCTCGAAGATGTATCGGTAGTTGCAGAGGGTGTCCTGAAGGAGTTCCTTGAGCGCGTGCATCTCCGCCAGGTGCTCGATCGGAACGCGCGTGTGGGCGTAGGGGAACCAGATCCTGTCACTAACGCCGAAGCCGGAATGGCAATCCACGGTAAGGGTGAAGCGGCGAGGCAGGAATTCGGTCTGAATGAGCTCACAGATCGCCTGGTTCTCCACTTCCATGGGATTCCCTGCGCAGCCGCGGTACCAGGGTAACTGGGGGCCGTGGCGCTGGCCTCCGATGAGCCAGGGCACCCGCTCCTGGGAGTCGACAGGGGCGTTGCGCATCAGATCCACTCCGTTGGGATTGGCCCTGGTTCCGAGCCGGATCCCACCCGGGTTCACCAGGGGTACGAAGACCAGACGCACGGCTTCGAGCTGCTGGTGGAGGGTGTGGTCCCATTTCAGACGGGAGGTCAGGTTGCGCAGATAAGCCAGCACCACTTCAGCGCCAATCCGTTCCAAACCATGAAACCCTCCGAAAAAGCCAACCGCTGGCAGGGAGGGATCAGGGTTGCCCAAGAACACAGCCTGGACAGGCATGCGCTGGCCCAGGCACTCGATTTCGCAGAGCGTCCGCGACCGAAGATCGGCACCGCCTGTGTCGATGATCTTCGCCAGTTCGTCGAGGTAAGGCAGCGGCTGCATGAGGCTGATTATGGGATGAGAGTCGGGCCAGCGTTGGTAGAAGATGGATGACTCCACCATCGGCGGGCGTGCCTGGTGTTTGTTACGGAAATGTAACGATCGGAGCATGTCCGGGGGGCGCCCAGGCCTTACCTTTCGAGTGGCCTGCTGGCTGCCAGATTTGGCGCCACGCAGTGAGCATCCGCTGGAGGACCGTGCCATGCGTACCTTTTCCCCACGTTCAGCATTCATCGCCTCTGCGGCGATTAGTGGCGCGCTGATCTGGGGAATGGCGGAACTGCTTGCCCTCCTCTGGGCGCGCTTCACAGGTCGGTTCCGGACGCTGAACACTTCCAGGATCGGATGATCCTTCTTCGGTTAAACGCGGGGTTGATGGAAGTCAGCATCCCTGCTCCAAGCCCAGCAACTTTGGGCCTCTGCCTGGGGATCTAGGACCATCCTGGGCTCTCCGAACTCGATCCGGGCCTGGATCGGGCCGGATCGAAGCAGCCGATAGAGGTGAGGCAGCAGGGCATCCTTGCCCACAAAGCCCGCCTGTGCTCTCGGTTCGTAGGCCAGGCGGAACGGCTGGACGGGGATCTTGCCCGCTTTGGCAATGCGGAATGCCCCGGCGCGCCAGGGACGAACCTCGTCCAGCGTGGTCGTGCCGGCAGGAAAGAGCCCGAGGCTCATTCCGCGGTTCTGCAGGCAATCGAGAATGGCCCGGGTGGCCTCGCGCCGGGAGCCATCCGAGTCGCGCTTGACGAAGACCACCCCTGCGAGGTGCCCTGCGGAGCCCAGGATCGGCCACATGGCGATCTCGGCTTTCCCAAGAAAGACAACCGGCGCCTGACTCATGAGCAGAGGAATATCTAGATAGCTCAAGTGGTTTCCCACAAACAAAGTGGGCTGCTGAAGCGGATGAACGGAGCCGACCCGCTCCAGTTGCAGGTTCAGCAAGGGCAGCGCCTGATTGGCCCAGGAGGTGATGAAGCCCTGCAAGTCCTTCAAGGGCAGGCTACCTCCCTGCTGGGAGGCAACCCTGGCAGCCATCCGGTGATAGCGAATGATGGAGGCGAAGACTCGGTAGAGTCCGCGCAAGGCCTGGAGGGATCTGGCAATGCCTGTCCTGAAACCACCCCTGGCCTCGGGGCCAGCCTGGGTGGCTTGAGCCTCACTGCCAAGGGAAAGGGCGGCCACACGCGGCCGGCCTCGATCTGCACAATGGGGCTCGAGTACATGGGGATGGATAGGCACAGGACTCCTCGGGCAGGGCAATCCGCGAACCTGGAGGGAACCACAGCTGCCTCGATGGGACTATGGCACCTCTCCGTAAATTGGAAGAGACGAGTAGGTAGCCGATTTGTGTTTCTGCCGTGCAAGCGAATAGTGATCCGATCTCGGTGTCCCTTGAGAAGAATTTCCGAGTTGTTTCCGGCTCGGCAGAGCTGCAGTTTGCTAGAATAAGCATCACGGTTCGTGGTCTCGCCATGAGTCGCTTTGATGAAACGCCCCGCATCCCCATTCAAGGCCCAGACGGTTGGCCATGAATGCTCGGATGGCGATCTTCAACGACCGTTCTCCCAACCAAGGTGAACCGATGATGGCTCTCGCTAACCCTCCCTTGCAGCTTCAGACCGGTCTGGCTGATTCAAAAGGAACCCTCGAGGCCTTGATCAAGGACCTCGAAGCGGGCGTTGGCCTTCTCGGTCATGCCACCCTATTCGTCGGAGAGACGCCCAGGCTGGACATCCAGCTCCAGCGGAAGGAGGGAGACGGTCCACTCCGCTGGGGTGTCAAGAGCCATGAAGACTGGGCCTTCAAGGCGACGCTGCTCCGCTTTGCCCGGGGGACAGAGCCCGTTCATCTGCTTGTCGACTCCGGGCGGGATGGCGCCGAAGGTATCCGGGTCTGGGTGGTGCGCCGCGGCATGGAGACCTTCTGGGCCTCACCCCTGTCCTCGGGGCAGGCACATGACTTCAGGGGTCAGCACATGAGCGCCGCCGCCATTCGCTGAACCAGTGCACCAGAGTCCCTCACCGACTCGCAATCGGCAACGCTGATTGCGAGTGGAAGGAATGGCTGGAAGAGGGAAAACCCTCCTTCAGTCCGCCGGACCGCCCAGTCGGTAGCCGACCCCTACAACCGTCTCGACGAGCGCGGCAGCGCTGTCACCCAGCTTGGCCCGGACTCGCCGCACGTGGGCGTCGATGGTGCGACTCTCGCCGAGGTATTCCAGTCCCCAGACCTGCTGGAGGATCTTGTCTCTCGTCAGCACGCGCTTGGGGTTCGCCAGGAAGTAGGCCAGGAGCTCGAACTCCCGGCGGGTCAGCTCGATGAGCTGGCCGTCCACCCGGGCGGTGTGCATGTCCAGGTCCACGGAGATGGGGCCATAGCTGAGGGTGGGGGCCTTCTCCCCGACATCAGTGGGAGAACTGCGCCGCAGGATGGCCCGCAGCCGGGCCGCCAGCTCCCGCGCCGAGAACGGCTTTGAGATGTAGTCATCAGCACCCAGCTCCAGCCCCAGGATGCGGTCGATCTCTTCGCTGCGGGCGGTCACCAGCAGCACGGGCAGGGCCTTGTAGGTGGGGTGGCTGCGGATGGCGCGCAGGACGTCGAGGCCATCCATGTCCGGCAGGCTGAGGTCCAGCAGGGCCGCGTCCAGCTTGGGGCCGGAGGCGTTCAGGGCCAGCAGGGCGTCCCGACCCGTGCCCACGGGCAGGGGACTGAAGCCCTCTCGCCGAAGGTGCTGTTCCAGCCCCAGGCGGATCTCAGTGTCGTCTTCGAGCAGGAGGATGCGGGGCATGGGTCCCTTCTACTCCGAGTCTAACGGAGCGGAGGGATTCTGGAGGTAGGTGTGCTTGGCATTGCGTCCCTCCAGGATGAAGAGCACCTCCTCGGCGATGTTGGTGGCCTCGTCGGCGATGCGCTCCCAGTTCTTGATGACCAGGATCAGGTGGCTGGCCCGCTCGATGCAGAGCGGGTCGGCCAGCATCAGCTGCAGCAGCTTCCGGTAGATGGAGCCGTACAACTCGTCCACGGAGTCGTCGGCCTGGATGACGGAACGGGCCAGGCCCGCGTCGCTGCCGATGAAGGAATCCACGGCCCAGCGGACCATGGCGCGGGTCTCCTGGGCGAGCCGCTCCAGCTGGCCTGCGGGCAGGATGGTCGGGTGGACGTAGGTGGCCCGGCGGGCGATGTTGCAGCAGTGGTCGCCGATGCGCTCCAGCTCGGGCACGATCTTGAGGCTGGAGGCGATGAGGCGGAGGTCCCTGGCCGCCGGGGAGCGGAGGGCCAGCAGGTCCACACACAGGCGGTCCAGGCGCAGCTCCCACTCGTCCAGGGTGCGGTCCATGGCCTGGACCTGCTCCACCTTGGCGGCGGAACGCTCGGCCAGGGCCTGGCTGGTCAGGTCGATCATCTCCTCGGCAATGCCAGCCATGGTCAGGATGCCATCCCGAAGCTCTTTCAGTTCCTGGTCGAAATGTCGCATCAGCCAAACCTTCCCGTGAGGTAGTCCTCGGTCATCCGCTGCTCCGGCGTGGTGAAGAGCTTTTCGGTGAAGCCGGTCTCGATGAGCTTACCCATCCAGAAGAAGGCTGTGTGATCGCTCACCCGGGCCGCCTGCTGCATGTTGTGGGTGACGATGACGATGGTGAACTCCTGCTTGAGCTCGAGAATCAGCTCCTCGATCCGGGCCGTGGCGATGGGATCCAGGGCCGAGCAGGGCTCGTCCATGAGGATGACCTCGGGCCGCACCGCCAAGGCCCGGGCAATGCACAGGCGCTGCTGCTGCCCGCCAGACAGGCCCTGGGCCGAGTCCTTGAGGCGGTCCTTCACCTCGTCCCAGAGGCCCGCGCCCTTGAGGCTCCGCTCCACGGCATCGCCCAGCACATGGACGTCTTTCTCACCCTGGATGCGCAGGCCATAGGCCACGTTCTCGAAGATGGACTTGGGGAAGGGGTTCGACTTCTGGAAGACCATGCCCGCCCGCTTCCGGAGGGCGATCACATCGGTGCCAGGGGCGTAGAGATCGGTCCCGCCGAGGAGCACCTTCCCCTCCACCCGCACGTCGTCGATGAGGTCGTTCATGCGGTTCAGGCAGCGGAGCAGGGTGCTCTTGCCGCAGCCCGAGGGGCCGATGAAGGCCATGACCGAGTTCTTGGCCACCTTGAGGTTGATGTCCACCAGGGCCTGTTTCTGGCCGTAGAACAGGTTGAGCCCTTCCACCTCGAGCATGGTGGGCGCCGAGAGCACAGAGGGATCCGTGAGCGGCAGGTCCGCCTTGCGCGGAGGCCCTGGCCGAACGGCGAGAGGGACGTAGGCTGAGGGCACCTGCACCGGCTCGGCCACGGGGCGCGGATCATCAATTTCCATGTCAAGGACTCCAGTGGATGGCATCAGAAAGTACTCCCTCCCAGGCGGGCCCGCAGTTTCCGGCGGAGGTTCAGCGCGAAGATGTTGAGGATCACGACCACGGCCAGGAGCAGGAGGCTGGCCATGAAGACCATGGGCTTGGCCGCCTCGGAGTTAGGGCTCTGGAAGCCGACGTCGTAGATGTGGAAGCCGAGGTGCATGAACTTGCGGTCCAGGTGGAAGAAGGGGAACGTCCCATCCAGGGGCATGGAGGGAGCCAGCTTCACCACGCCCGTGAGCATGAGGGGAGCCACCTCGCCGGCGCCCCGGGCAATGGCCAGGATCAACCCGGTGAGGATTCCCGGTGTGGCGGCGGGGAGGACCACATTCCACAGGGTCTGCCACTTGGTGGCCCCCATGGCCAGGCTGGCCTCCCGCTGGGAGCGGGCCACCGACCCGAGCGCCTCTTCGGTGGCCACGACCACCACCGGGACCGTGAGCAGGGCCAGGGTAAGCGAGGCCCAGAGGATCCCGCCGGTGCCGTAGGTCGGTGTCGGCAGGCTCTCCGCGAAGAACATCCGGTCGATGCTGCCGCCGAGGGTGTAGACGAAGAAGCCCAGGCCGAACACGCCGAAGACGATGGAGGGCACGCCCGCGAGGTTGTTCACGGCCACCCGCACGGCCCGGACGAGCCAGCCCTGGCGGGCATATTCCCGCAGGTAGAGGGCGGTGACGACGCCCAGGGGCACCACCATGACGGACATGACCAGGACCATCATCACGGTGCCGAAGATGGCCGGGAAGATGCCGCCTTCGGTGTTGGATTCCCGGGGATCCCCCGCGACGAACTCCCAGAGCCGGGCCAGGTAGACTCCCAGCCGACCGGGGGTGCTCAGGGTGTTGGCGGGCACGATGCGGACCACCGACGCCAGGGGCCACTCCTTCTTCTGGCCATCGACCGTCTCCAGGCCCAGCACCCAGGCCTTGGTGTCGGTCCGGGTCTGCTCCAGAGAGGTCTGAAGCGCATCGTAGGTGCTCTGGAGACCCGCGACCTCCGCGTCAAGCTTGGCCAGGCGGCCCGCTTCGCCGCGCAGCTCGAGGCCCTTGCGGGTCACCCGGAGCTTCTCGATGCGGCGGTTGAGCTCGCCCACCTTGCCGACCTCGATGCTGTGGAGCTGGTCCAGCAGGCGCCGGCTCTCGGGAAGGCGGGCCTGGGCTTCGGCCAGGGCCCGGTCCCCTTCGGCGACCACCGCGCCCAGGTGGCTGATGGAGGCGATGCGGCCCAGGAAGGGGCCGTATTCCGAGCGCTCCAGGAGCACGGCCTCACGGGGCTGGGTCGGGGAGCTCATGCCGGCGGCAGGGACCCAGCGGAAGTCCTGGCCGTAGATGTCGCGGTTCCCCACCCGGAACTGGACCTTCGCAGATTCCTCCCCGCGGGCGGGCTCACGGTCTGTGATCTCGCCCAGCACCACGCCCTCGCTGGTCTGCACCTGCAGCAGAGGACCGGGCCAGAAGAAGCCCAGGCCGCGGGCGGCGATGTAGCCCACCAGGCTGATGATCATGGCCAGGGAGAAGGCCAGGGTGGCTCCGGAGAACCACACGAAGCCGCTGCCCCGACGGAGGTGTTCAGCCAGACGCGTCATCAGATGGACTCATAGCGGCGGCGCAGGTGCTGGCGGACCAGCTCGGCGACGGTGTTGAGGACGAAGGTGAAAAGGAACAGGAGGAAGGCCGCCAGGAACAGCACCCGGTAGAGGGTGCCGTGCAGGGGCGCCTCGGGGATCTCCACAGCGATGTTGGCGCTGAGGGTGCGCATGCCGTTGAAGGGACCCCAGTCCATGACCGGCGTGTTCCCCGTGGCCATGAGCACGATCATGGTCTCGCCGATGGCCCGGCCCAGGCCCACCATGGTGGCCGAGAAGATGCCGGGGCTGGCCGTGGGCAGCACCACCCGCCAGGCGGTCTGCCAGGGGCTGGCGCCGCAGGCGAGGCTGGCCGAGGTGAGGGAGCGGGGCACGCTCGAGAGCGCATCCTCGCTGATGGTGAAGATGATGGGGATGACCGCGAAGCCCATGGCGAAACCCACCACCAGGCTGTTGCGCTGGTCATAGGTGACCCCCAGCGCCGACTGCAGCCAGGTCCGGTAGCTGCCACTCATGAGGCCGTGCTCCACCCAGGGGCCGACCAGGACCGCGAGGCCGACGGCCAGGAGCAGCACTGGGGCGATCCAGAGGGCCTCCTGACCGGTTCCGAAGCGATTCCGGAAGGGCTGGGAGAGGCGGCTCCAGAAGGGGGCGGCGATCAGGACCGCCAGCAGCACGCAGAAGGGATAGACCAGGACCTCCACGGCGCTGCGCTCCAGGAGCGGCGCCATCACGAGGCCCGCCAGGAAGCCGAGGACCACGGAGGGCAGGGCGGCCATGATCTCGACGGCGGGCTTGATGACATTCCGGAAGCGGGGAGCCGCGAACTGGGAGGTGTAGAGCGCCCCGAGCACGGCCATGGGGAAGGCGAAGAGCATGGCGTAGAGGGTGCCCTTGAGGGTGCCGAAGACCAGCGGCACCAGGCTGAACTTGGGCTCGAAGTCATCGGTGCCGCCCGTGCTCTGCCACACGTATTCAGGCTTCCCGTAGCCTTCGAAGTGGGTCTTGCCCCAGAGGACGCCCATGCTGACTTCGGGGTGGGGGGCGTCCAGGGTCCACAGCTGCAGGGCGCCGCTGTCGGTCCGGGCGTGGAGGATCAGGTCCCCCCGGGGGGCCATGGCCGCGAGACCTGTCCCGCTGACGGGCACCGCCAGCAGCCGGCGCTCGGTGGTGAGGTGATCGACCACGGCCTCGGTTGGCGTCCAGGCCAGGAAGCGCTTGTCGCGCAGGCTGGCCTGGAACCCCAGGACCGGGCCCGACAGGCGGGGGAACTGGTGGAAGGGCTGGAGCTGGAAGTCTTCGCCCAGCCGGGCCCGCTGGTAGGCCACCAGCCCGCCCCGGCTGCCGCCCACCAGGATGCTGGACTGGCCGAGGGCGTAGCCCAGGGCCGTGATGGGCTCACCGAAGATCGCGGAAGCGATGACCGTGCCGGAATCCGGCTCCAGGATCAGCAGCCGACCCTCTCGGGTGCCCACCGCCAGGGAGGCGCCATCGGCACTCCACACCGCGGCGGTGGCTTCCAGGCCCGCCTCGAGGGGAATGGTCTTCCAGGTGGCAGGCGCTTCGCCTGCCAGATCCGCTTCCAGCCAGCCCAGGCCGGAACCGAGCTGGGCGGCGATCAGCAGCTGGGGGGCCGCGCCCAGGCCGCCGCCCTCCTTCAGCCGGAAGGCCAGGATCCGAGTGGGGGCGGGGCTCGACAGGAAGCCGCCCTGCCACTGGGGGTTCAGCTCCCAGTGCGAGGGATCGTTCTCTCCCGCAGGCTTCGTCCAGGTGAGTCGGGCCAGGAACAGGCGGCCGTCCGAACCGGTCACCAGGGACTCGCCCCGGGTGTTCGGGGCGGTGACTTCCCGCCAGGGCAGGGCGGGTCCGCCGCCGGGCGCGGGCAGGGCGGTGCCTTCCGGCAGCCGCAGGGCCTTCAGGCCCGTCTCGCGGGAGAGTGTGACCGCGGCCTTTCCAGACTCATCCAGCCAGACACCGCTGGCGGGAGCGCTCTGGAGGGTGCCGGCCTGGGTAACCCGGGGCGGCAGGAAGAGGGGCGCGGCCTCTTTCAGGATGAAGAGCAGCATGGCCAGCACGGCCCCGATAATCAGGAGACCCCCGCCGGAGATGGCGAAGGTCATGAAGCGATCCACGCGCTTGGCGCGGGCCTGGATACCTGGATTGCTGGCCATGGGATCTCGTGGGGAGAACCAGGCGGAGGGGGCGGGCAACCCGATCCCTCCGCCGGAGGTTGACGACTACTTAAGCTTAGAGTTCTCTTCGCCTTCCATCTTCGCGGTCAGGGGCAGGAACCCGTCCTTGACCACGATCTCCTGGCCTTCCTTGCTCAATACGAACTTAAGGAACTCGCGGGTCAGCGGATCGACGGGCTTCTTGGGGTCCTTGTTGATGTAGACATACAGGAAGCGGGAGAGGGGATACTTGCCGCTCAGGGCGTTCTCGTAGGTGGCTGGGAAGGCGGCGCCGCCGTTCTTCTTCTCGTCGGACAGGGGCACGGCCCGGACGCCGGAGGTGGCGTAGCCGATGCCGCTGTAGCCGATGGCGAAGCGGTCGGAGCCTACGCTCTGGACCACAGAGGAGGAACCAGGCTGTTCCTTGACGGTGTCCTTGTAGTCCCCCTTGAAGAGGGCGTGCTCCTTGAAGTAGCCGTAGGTGCCGCTGGCGCTGTTGCGGCCGTAGAGGCTCAGGGTGCGGTTCGCGGCCTCGCCGGTCAGTCCCAGCTCACCCCAGGTCTTGAGGTCCTTGGCAGAGCCACCCTTCCGGGTCTTGGAGAACATGGCGTCCACCTGCTGAAGGCTCAGGGCCTTGATGGGGTTGTTCTTGTGCACGAAGACCGCCAGGGTGTCGATGGCCACGGCCACCTTGGTGGGCTTGTAGCCGTATTTCTTCTCGAACTTGTCCATCTCCTCGGCCTTCATCTCCCGGCTCATGGGGCCCAGCTGGCTGGTGCCTTCGATGAGCGCCGGGGGGGCGGTGGTAGAGCCCTTGCCTTCAACCTGAATCTTCACGTTGGGGTATTTCTTGCCGAACCCTTCCACCCAGTAGGCCATGAGGTTGTTCAGGGTGTCGGAGCCGATGGAGTTGAGGTTCCCGCTGACGCCAGAGACCTTCTTGTAGGTGCTCAGCTTGCTGTCCACCTTGACGGTCTGGGCCTGAGCGATGGCTGAGAGCAGCAGCCCCGCGACGAGGGTCTGGGCCAGAGTTCGGATCTTCATGGATTCCTCCTGTGTAGATCCCAGCCTGAGCAGGCCAGGTAAAGGGGGGTACTCAGGCGTGTTACATCGGTGTAACTTCACCCCCGGCCGATCCTGCTTGCCCTCAGGAAAATAAGTGGGTTTAATGTTTATAGATCCCGCGTGCCGTTCGTGGCGCAGCCCAGGTACGGGGGTCGCGACCATCCCGCTTTTTCTCCCCCGGGTGGCCGAAGTCAGGGCAGGGCCCCCTTCGGTTTCCCGATTCACCCATCCCAACCCCATCAATCCCCAGGGCCGCTGAGCCTGCCGGGCGTAAGCCGCAGCGAAGCCCCTGGGCCCCGAGAGGAGGCCCTTTGAGCCCCAAGAAAACAATGCTGATCAACGCCACGGATCCCGAAGAGATCCGCGTGGCCACCCTGATCGATGGTGTGCTGTTCGACTTTGATGTCGAATTTTTACACAACGAAAAGATCAAGGGGAACATCTACAAGGCCCGGGTCGTCCGGGCTGACACCAGCCTCCAGGCCGCCTTTGTGCACTTCGGCGGCCAGAAGAACGGCTTCCTGCCCATGGGCGAGCTGCCTCGGGACCTGAGCGGCGATGGCCGCCGCGGCCGCATCCAGGACGTGCTCTCCCGGGACCAGGAGATCCTGGTCCAGGCCGTGCGCGAGGAACTCGGCTCCAAGGGCGCGATGATGACCGGTCAGGTCAGCATGGCTGGTCGCTACCTGGTGATCACCCCCGGTAACCCCGTGAACGGTATCAGCCGCAAGATCGAGAGCACCGAGGAGCGCCGCCACTTCAAGCAGCTCATCGACACCCTGGAGATCCCCGAGGACATCGGCGTGATCGTCCGCACCGCGAGCCTGGGCGTCACCAGGGAGGACTTCCAGCGCGATCTGGACTACCTCCTGGACTCCTACAAGGAAGTGCTGGCCCGCTACAAGCACCGGCAGGGGCCGGGCCTCGTCTGGCAGGAGGATGACGTCGTCACCCGCACCCTGCGCGACACCTTCAGCTCCGACGTGGAAGAAGTGCAGATCGACGACCTGGACACCTTCCACGCCGCCCAGTCCTTCTTCAAGCGCACCATGCCCCAGTACCTCGATGTGCTGAAGCACTACACCGGCAAGAAGCCCCTGTTCTCCCGCCACCAGCTGGAAGAGCAGATCGACCGCATCTACGGCCGGAAGGTGCCTCTGCCCAGCGGCGGCGCCCTGGTGCTGGACCAGACCGAGGCCCTGGTGGCCATCGACGTGAACAGCGGCAAGACCTCCGGCGACGGCGTCGAGGACATGGCCTCCAAGACCAACCTGGAAGCCGCGGAGGAAGTGGCCCGGCAGCTGCGCCTGCGTGATCTGGCCGGCCTCATCGCCATCGACTTTATCGACATGAAGCGTGAGAGCCACATCCGCGCCGTGCAGGACCGCCTGGTCGAGTGCCTGAAGGCCGACAAGGCCCGCATGGAAGTCGGCAAGATCAACCGCTTCGGCGTGCTGGTCATGACCCGCCAGCGCATCCGCCCCAGCCTCCAGCACGTGAACCACGAGACCTGCCCCACCTGCACCGGCACCGGCAAGGTCAAGACCATGGAGGCCCTGGTGCTGTCCGTCATGCGCCGCGTCCACGGCATCCTGGCCAAGGGCGGCATCGGCGAGATCCGCATCAAGCTGGCGCCTTCCATCGCCGCGGCGGTGCTGAACCAGAAGCGCCGCGAGCTGATCGTCATGGAGGAGCAGAGCGAGGCCAGGATCCTCATCCAGGCCGACTGGTCCATGAGCTATGGCGAGATGGCCGCCGAGATCGAGCGCGCCGAGGAGGCCCCGGTCGAGAAGGTCGCGGCGTCCAAGCCACCCCGAGAGAAGGGCTCCCCCGAGGACGCGACCGTGGTCCTGGGTGGGGACAGCCCCATCTCCTTCGAGAAGGCCCTGGGCGAGAACACCAAGGACGCCAAGAAGGAAGCCTTCAAATACGACCGCCGCGACGTGCAGCGGGCGGCCCTCGATGAGCGGGAGCGCCTCCGCGCCCTGTTCGAGAGCGCCAAGCCCGAGGACGAGGAGAGCGAGGAGGGCGGCGAGGAATCTGCTGACTCCACGGACGAGCCCAAGGGCGAAGGGGCCAAGCGCAAGCGCCGCCGTCGTCGCCGCAAGGGCGGTGCCGACCGGGCCGAAGGCTCCACCCAGACCCCCGGCGCTGATGCGAGTGACCTTCAGGATGACTCCCAGCCCGAGCCGCCCACCTTCTCGGCGGATATGGTCGCCAGCTTGCTGACGCCCAGCCCGCGGCCCCGGATCGGCGCCGCGCCCGCGCCCGCAGCTGAACCTGCGCCCGGCAAGCCCCGGCGCACCCCCCGGGCCAAGGTGGCCGTCACGCCGGAGCCTGCCCCTGTGGCTGAGCCCGAGCCCGTGGTCGCGCCGGCACCCGAGCCTGCATTGGAGAAGCCGCTGAAGAAGAAGGCCGCACCCAAGGCCAAGCCGGCCGCTGCCAAGAAGCCAAAGGCGGAGGCGCCCATCGAGGACGCTCCCAAGCCCAAGGCGACCCGAGTCAAGAAACCCAAGGCCGAGTAGCAGCCCGTGTCCCTCTACTGGCTGGCGCCCCTCGCCTCCCTGGCCACCCTCCTGGGTGGCTGGGGGGTGGTGCGCTTCCTCCAGGGGCGGGCCCAGTTCATGCGCCTGCTCTCGGGCGTGGCGGCGGGCTACCTGCTGTCCCTGACCCTGGTGCGGATCATTCCCGAGTCCCTGGAGTCCAGCGGGGGCGAGGCCAATGCCCTCTGGGTGCTCGGGGGCTACCTCCTGGTCCACGTCATGGAGCACGGCATCACGCTGCACTTCCACTACGGGGAAGAGACCCACAAGGACGGGAGCCCGCTGAGCGGTGTGCTGGCCCTGGTTGGCCTCTCCCTGCACAGCCTCATGGACGGCGTGGCCATCGCCGCGGCCCTCTCCACTCACAGCAACCTGGGTCCCCTCGTGGTCCTGGGCATCCTCTTCCACCGGATCCCCGAGGGCGGCACCATCGCCTCCATCTTCCTGGTGCGGGGCTTCGGCAACCGGGCTGCGCTGCTGGCGGCGGGCACCCTCGCCCTGGCGGCCCTGGTGGGAGCGGCTGGCCAGTCCATGCTGCAGCTGCCCCTGGGACCTATCCTGGGCCTGACCGCGGGCCTGGCCCTCTATGTGGCCAGCTCGGACCTGCTCCCCGAGGTGCAGAAGGTCTCGGGACTCCGCGGCACCGCGGCCCTGCTGTCCGGCGTGGGCATCTTCCTCCTAAGCGCGCGGCTGCTGCCGCACCACCACTGACCGCGCCATGCGCCGGATCGGGGTGGCGTTGCTGCTGTGCACCGGACCGGTGCTGCTGAGGGCCCAGAGTCTGCCGGGCCGGCCGGTGCTGGAACCCCTGGACGCGCGGACCCCCGCGGAGCTGCTGCCCCTGCGTCCCTTCAGCCTCGAAGGCGGGCCGGGCACCTCCCGCGTGCCCTTCGACTGGCGAGGTGAGCGGGTGCGCGAGGCCGCCGATGTCTGGGTGCTGGAGCAGGGCGCCATCCAGGCGGAGGGCCTGCTCCTGCTGGCGGACCGCATCGAGTACCACATCCGGGAGGGGCGCCTCGTCGCCCAGGGCCACATCCGCCTGGAAGGTCCGGACCTCCGGCTGCGCTGCGAGCGGCTGGAGATGGGCTGGACCACCCGCTCGGGCCAGGCCTGGGCCCTGCAGATGGACCTGCCCCCGACCTGGACCCTGCGCTCGGGCCACGTGGCCTTCACCACCCTGCGGACCTGGGCCTTCGACGCGGTGGAGCTGAGTCCCTGCCCGGAAGAGAAACCGGGCTGGCAGGCCAAGCTCTCGAGCCTCAAGGTCGATCTGGACGGCTTCGCCACCCTCCGGAACGCGCTCATCTACCTGGGACCGGCGCCCATCTACTACGTCCCCTGGGCCATCTACCCCGCCCAGGCGAACCGGGCCTCAGGCCTGCTGCCACCCACTCTGGGGCTGTCCAGCGCCTTCGGGACCACCGTGGGCCTGACCTACTACCAGGTGCTGGGTCCCTCGGCGGATGTGACCCTGGCGCCGGAGTACTTCAGCAAAGAGGGCACCCTGCTGGGCGGTGACCTGCGCTGGCGGCCCGACTTGACCCACGAAGGCAGCCTCTCCGGCCAGACCATCCACCAGCGCAGCCTGGACACCACCCGCTACCGCTACACCCTCAAGGAGGTCTGGCAGCGGGAGGATGGCTGGCAGCTCACGGCAGACGTGAACCAGGCCTCGGACAACCTGGTGGACGCCGACTTCGGGAAGGGGCTCGGCTACCTGGGCAACACCAGCTTCGACTCGGCGCTCTATCTGGGCCGCAGCTTCAGCTTCGGGAACCTCAGCCTGTCTGCCGCCGAGCAGCGCAGCTTCTTCTTCACCAAGGACCAGGGCGATCCCTTCTACAGCAACGACTTTCCGGCCTCGCTGCGCCGGCAGACGCTGCCCCAGGCAGAGTTCCGGTTTTTTCCCGTGCCTGTCTTGGGCCCCCTCTACCTGGACGGCGGCCTTCGCCTGGGCCGCTTCGCCTACCGCATCGAAGGCAGCGCCACCGGCAACGACAAGGGCTATGCCTGGGACCGCCAGGACGCCAACGCGCGGCTGCATGGGCGGCTGGGGCAGTGGGGTCCGTTCCGGGCGGACTTCGAGTTCATGGGGCGGGGCACGCACTACAGCGGCACGCTGGCCGCACCGGTCTTCGACCCGGCGGGAGGGGTGAACGGCTCCTCCGTGAATCCCGCCACCAGCCCTTTCGAGGTGGACGGGGCCGCCGCGAACCGGTTCCTGCTCTCCACCCACTTGCGACTCTCGGGCCCGCAGGTGGGACGCTCGTTCCAGGACGTGTCGCTCCTGGGCTATCACGGCGAGCTGAAGCACGTGGCCGAGCCGTACTTCGGCTTCACCGAGACCAGCCGCTATGGCCAGGTGGGCGTGGTGCCACGCTTCGACAGCGCGGACTCGAACCCCGGCGTGAACGACAGCGCCTCCGGCGAGCGCAGCTTCGAGCTGGGCCTCAAGCAGCACATCCTGGGCCGCTCCGGATCCGGCGTGAGCTTTGCCGACCTCGCCCGCCTCACCGTGTCCACCCGCTTCCATTTGACGCCCATCATCCTCAGCGACGGGCGCTACAAGCAGGGCTGGTCTTCCGTGAACACGGACCTCGACGTGGAGCCGGACAACCGCTGGCGCATCAGCCTCCGCCGCTCCTCGGACCTGGGCACGGGCGGCTCGGACAACGCGATCAGCGTCGATGTAAAGGGCACTCAGGGGAACCGCTTCAACCTCGCCTACTTCTCCACGGGCATCAACAGCTTCCTGGTGCGCCAGCAGGGCCTGCAGTTCGGCGGCATCCAGCGCTTCCTGGACGACCGCTGCCGGCTGGAGTTCAGTGCCAATTACGACTACCGGACCCATGGCTTCGCCTCCAGCCAGGTGGCCCTGGCCTGGGTCCAACCCTGCGTGGCCTACGTGCTGAAGTTCACCCACGTGGCGCTGAACACGTCGCTGCTCTCCGGAGGACGGGAGGACCGGGTGGACCTCACCCTGACCCTGCGCGGCCTGGGCGACCTCTTCACCTATCGCTACTGACCCCCCGGCGCCGTGGGGGGCTCGAGGCCACCGAAGACCACCACGCGGTTGCGCCCCAGGCTCTTGGCCCGGTAGAGCGCCCGGTCCACCTGGGACAGCAGCTCTGAGATCGTGGCGGCGCCGGGACCGCCGACGCCGAAGCTCATGGTGGGGAAGATCGCCTGGCCGCTGGGCAGCACGATGGGTTCCTCATCGATGCGGCTGCGCAGCTTCTCCCCCACCTCGGCCCCGGCTTTCAGGCTGGTCTCGGTCAGGAGGATGGCGAACTCCTCGCCCCCGATGCGGAAGGCCAGATCGGATTTGCGCAGGGCGCTGCGGAGGCGGCCCGACAGCTGCCGCAGCACCTCGTCGCCCACTGGATGGCCGAAGCGGTCGTTGATGAGCTTGAAGTGGTCGACATCCCCGATGAGCAGGACGAAGGCGCGGCGGTGGCGCTCCCACTGCCGCAGGGCGTGCTCGATGTTCTGGTCGAAGGCGCGCCGATTGAGCAGCTCCGTGAGCGGATCCGTGAGCACCTCGTTGCGCAGGGTCGCGGCCTCGACCTCGAGCACGCTCCGCCGGGCGCGGAGGTCGTGGAGGGCGGACTCGTATTCGGCCTGGATGCGCCGGGCATGCAGGAACTCGATGGCGCGCCTGCAGGCATGGATCAGCCGGGGGGCCGGGAGGGGCAGGGGCACCCAGTCCGAAATGCCCGCCAGGATCAGCTTCCGATGGTCCGCGTCCGTCTTCACCTGACCCACCAGGATCGTGTAGAGCAGGTGGTTCTGGTCCCGCAGCTGGGCCAGCGTGGACAGGGCTCCCTGCACACCGCCGGCCGAGAGTCCCAGCAGGAGCACAGGGGACTTCAGGCTCTGTTGGGCTTCAGAGGCGTTGCGGGCACGCGGGGTATACAGCTCCATGCCGACATGCTGGAGGATCTCCCGGGCCCGCCGGGCGAGGTCTGTCTGGAGGCCCAGTCCCAGCACGGGCACCCGCTGGCACCCCTCCTTGCTGAGTCCCCCGGCCATGACGGGCCCCAGGCGGTTTAGCAGCTGCTGGAGGCTGCTGGATGTGAGGATGAACCCGTCCCCTTCGCTGGCCTTCAGGGCCAGGCGCTCCTGGTCGCTGGGGGGGTGGTCGAGGATCAGAAAGATGGGCAGGTTCTGGAAGAGCACCCGGGCCTCGCCCCGCAGCAGGCGGGTGAGCCGGAAGCCGTCCATGGGGTCCCCGATGGCATCCACCACCAGCACCTGGACGTCCCCCCAGGCATCCTTGGCGAGGGCCTCCAGGGGGTCCCCGGCCTGGATGACGGCATGGCCCGCTCCCTCGAAGGCCATGCGGAGGCGCTCGACGAGGTCGTCATGTCGGGAAATGACAAGCAGGTTCATGGAAGGGCCAAAGGCAAAGGCCAACCCATGGTAAGGCGAAACAGGAGCTGATGCCGAAAAAGACGACCAGATTTCGACCTGATAGCCTACTCGGCGAGGCCCTTCTCGACCAGCCAGCGCTCGGCGTCGATGGCGGCCATGCAGCCGCTGCCGGCGGCGGTGATGGCCTGGCGGTAGGTGTGGTCCTGCACATCGCCGCAGGCGAAGACGCCCTCGATGCGGGTGCGGCTGGAGCCCTTCTCCACCTGCAGGTAGCCCGTCTCGTCCATGGGCAGCTGCCCTGCGAAGAGGCTGGTGTTGGGCTGGTGGCCGATGGCCACGAAGAGGCCGTCGATGGGCAGCTCGGAGATGGAGCCGTCCACGGTGTCCTGCAGCTTCAGGGCGCAGACCTTCTCGACCTTCTCGCCCATTGGGGTTTCCAGGACCGTGGTGAGCACGTCCAGGACAGTCTTGTTCCAGACGGGATGGATCTTTTCATTGGCCAGGGCGCGGTCCTGCATGGCCTTGGAGGCCCGGAGCCGGTCCCGGCGGTGGATGAGGTGGACCTTGGTGGCGAACTTGGTGAGGAAGATGGCCTCCTCGGCCGCGGTGTCGCCTCCGCCCACCACGGCGATCTCCTTGCCGCGGTAGAAGAAGCCATCGCAGGTGGCGCAGGCGCTGACGCCCCCGCCGGACCTTGAGAGGTCCTCGTCCTTGCCGATGCCCAGCCACTTGGCCGAGGCCCCGGTGGCGATGATCACGGCATCGGCGGTGTAGTCGCCCTGGTCCGTGGTGAGGCGGAAGGGGCGGGCCTGCAGGTCCGCTGTAATGACCGTCTCAGACTTGATGACGGTGCCGAAGCGGAGCACCTGCTCGCGCATCTCGTCCATGAGGGCCGGACCCGCGATGCCGTGGCGGAAGCCGGGGAAGTTCTCCACTTCGGTGGTGATGGTGAGCTGGCCGCCGGGCTGGGCGCCTTCCAGCACCAGAGGCTCGAGGTTGGCCCGCGAGGTGTAGAGGGCCGCGGTGTAGCCCGCAGGGCCGGTGCCGATCACGACGACTTTATGGTGGCTCACGAGCGCTCCTGGCGATGAACGGGGCCCCCGGCCCCGTTCATGAGTCTACCGCGCCAGGCCCCGCTCCCGGAGGAGGGCCTCGACGGCCGGGACATCGCCGGGCACGTCCACGCCAAGGCTCAGGTGGGGCGTGTCGGCGACACCGATGGGCATGCCCGCGGCCAGCGCCCGGAGCTGTTCCAGCATCTCCACCTGCTCCAGCGGGTGCTGGGGCAGCCGGGTGAAGGCCTGCAGGGCCTCGGGCCGGTAGGCGTAGAGTCCAAGGTGGCGCCGGAAGAGGGCCAGCTGGCCCGGCGCCAGCCAGGGCCGGAAGTCCGGCTCGAACACCGTGGCGTTCCGCAGGTAGGGAATCGGGCTCCGGCTGAAGTAGAGGGCCCGCTGCCGGTCGTCCACCACCACCTTCACGGCGTTGGGGTTGAACAGCTCATCAGCGCTGGCAAAGGGGCAGGCGGCGGTGCCCAGGGGCAGGTCCGGCTGCGCCTGCATGAGCGCCACCACCGCAGCCACCGTCTCGGGATGCATGGCGGGCTCATCGCCCTGGAGGTTCAGCACGCAGTCGTAGGCCTCGCCCAGGGCCACCAGGGCCGCTGCGACGCGGTCCGTGCCCGAGGGCAGGGCAGCGTCGGTCATCACGGCCTCGCCCCCGAAGCCACGCACCACGCTGGCGATGCGGTCGTCGTCGGTGGCCACCACCACGCGGTCCACGCCCCGGGCGCGCTGGGCCGCCTCGAAGACCCACTGGATCATGGGCCGGCCAGCGATGAGCGCGAGGGGCTTGCCCGGGAATCGGGAGGCCTGGAAACGGGACGGGAGGACAGCGAGGGTGCGCATGGGATCAGTCTATCGGGAGCGCCCAGATTCCAGCGCAGGGGGCCGTCTGCCGAATCGGAAGGCATCGGGAGTGCCATTGGATCAGTCTTTCGACGATGTCTGGGCGGAATGCGAGGACCTGTTCGGGCAGGCCCGGCAGACGCTTGCCACGCTGAAGGAGCCGCAGCCCGCCCACGTGGTCCAGGCCTCGGTGAACGCGCTGTTCCGGGCCACGCACACTCTCAAGGGGATGGCCGGCATGCTCGGGTATCCCGTATTCAGCAAGGCGGCCCACCGGCTGGAGGATATCTTCGACCTCATGCGGAAGGGGCGGCTCCGCTCCACGGACTCCCTGATCGAGACCCTGGAGGCAGGCATCCTGGCCCTTGAGTCCGGCCTCGACAGCCTCCGCCGGGGGCGGCCCGAGCCCGAGGACTACCTCCAGCCCGTGCGCCGGCAGATCGGGGAGCTCGAGGCCATGGCCCGCCCTGCCGAAGGTCAGACCCAGGACCTGACGACCCTCCTGGACCTGCCCCTGGAGACCCTGAAGGCCCTGTCCGACTATGAGCGGCTGCGGGTGACGGCCGTGCTGCTGGCGGGGACCCCGATCCACGCCCTGGGGGTCTGTCTCGACTATGCGACCTTTGATGAGCGCCTCCGAGCAATCAGCGAGACCCTGGCGGCCCGGGGCGAGCTGATTTCCACCCTTCCCTGGGACCTGCCGCCAGATCGGGAGGGCCTCGCCTTCCTGCTGCTCTGGGCGGGGCTGACGCTGGAGCCGCTCCCCGTGGAAGCTGGGGAGGCCCTGGAGAGCCGGCAGCTGGTGGATCCCGCGGGGATTCCGGCCAGCCTGCGGGCCCCGGTGCCGTTGCCCCCAGAGCCGGTCCCTGAGCGCCTGCCGGAGGGCCAAGCTGCGCCGGTGGCCCCGGTGCATGAGGCCGAGATCCTGCGGCTGCCCGCCCAGCGGGTGGAGGAGCTGGAGGCTCGCCTCATGACCGTGGGCCAGCTCCGGGACACCGCCAGCCGGCTGCTGCGGCGGGTTGAGGAGGCGGACCTGGAGGCGCCCCGGGCGCTGCTCTCCGAGATGGAGACGGGACTGCTGGACGTGCAGAAATCCCTCCTCCAGATGCGCATGGTCAAGGTCGAGAGCCTGTTTTCCCGGATCGAGCCCATGGTGAAGAACCTCAGCCGGGACCTGGGCAAGCCTGTGCGGTTGCAGCTACAGGGGGGTGAGCTCGAGGTGGAGCGGAGCCTGCTCAGCCGCCTGGCAGACCCCTTCCTGCACCTGGTCCGCAACGCTCTGGACCACGGTCTGGAGCTGCCATCCGAGCGCCTGGCCCAGGGCAAGACTGAGACTGGCACCCTGAAGCTCTCGGCCAGCCAGTGGGGGCGGAACCTGCGCTTCGACCTGCGTGATGATGGCCGGGGCTTCGATCTGGCCCGCATCGAGGCCCGGGGCCTGGAGCTCGGGCTGCTGGAGCCCGGTGAGCGGCCCGACCCGGAGCGGCTGCTCCGACTCTCCCTGGAGCCCGGCTTCTCGACCCAGGACCAGGCCTCCCAGATCTCCGGGCGCGGGGTGGGCATGGATGTGGTGCGGTCCGAGGTGGAGAGCCTCGGCGGCGAGATCCACCTTTCCACCGAGCCGCGCCGGGGCAGCCTCATCCGCCTGACCCTCCCCCTCAGCCGGGCGGTGGTGAACTGCCTCAAGGTCCGCTGCGAGGGGCAGGTCTTCGGCATCCCGCTGGCCAGTGTCCTGCGGGTCCAGACCGGCCAGGTCCCCTTGGTTGGCGGGATGCGGGTCGAGGTGCTGGGCGAGCGCCTTCCCCTGGAGTCCCTCCAGGCCTGCCTGGGCCTTCGAGACCCCGAGGCCCAGCGCACCTTCGTGGTGCTCACGCAGCGAGGTGGACCCGCCGGACGGGGCAGCTTCGAGGTAGCCATCGGGGTGGATCAGGTGCTGGGCAGGGGGGATGTGCTCCTGCGCAGCCTCCCGGAGCTGGCCCAGACCCCCGGCATCATGGGCGGCAGCCCCCAGGAGGACGGCATCCTCTGGGTGGTGGATCCGGAGGCAGTGCTGGGGCTGGCCATGGACTCGCTCATGCGGCGGGTGGCCAGTGTCTGAGGCGGGGAGCTGGCTCCTGGTGAGGGCTGCGGGGCAGGACCTGCTGCTCTCCACCCGGGATCTGCGGGAGGTGGTGACGCCCTCGCCGCCCACCCCGCTGCCCGGCGGTCTCCCGGGCATCCAGGGGGTTGTCATCCACCACGGCGAGTTCCTGCCGGTGCTGGCCTGGGAGGACCTGCCTGGCGGTCGACGCCTGGAGGGCCCCCCCGAAGCGCTGGCCGTGCTCCGCACGCGCTTGGCCCTGCCACTCGAGCGGCTGGTGCGCACGCTCGATGAGCTGCCGGGGCCGTGGTCGGAACCCGAGGACGCCGACCCGGCGCGGGCCTGGCTCGGGGCTTCAGTGCAGCTGGGCGGAGTGGGGGTCCGACAGCTTGATGTGGAAGGGATGCTGGACTTGCTGCGCCGGTTCCGGAGCGAGCGCTGACGGGCTGCGTCCTTCGTGCGACAATGGCTGTTTCGCTCCGGAGGCCCTTTGAACCGTCGCCTTGCCGCCCCCGTCGGAATCACCGCCACCGGGCAGTGTTTTCCCCCTCGCGTGGTCACCAACGACGATCTTTCCAAGATCATGGAAACCAACGACGAGTGGATCCGGAGCCGCACGGGCATCAGTGAGCGGCGCTGGGCCGAACCCGGCACCGGGGCCTCCAAGCTAGGGGCGCCCGCGCTGCAGATGGCCCTCGACAACCGGGGCATGAAGGCCACGGAGCTGGATGCGATCATTGTTGCCACGGTGACGCCGGATACGCTCTTTCCTGCCACCGCTTGCCGCATCCAGGAGATGGTTGGAGCCACGAATGCCTTCGGGTTTGATGTAAGCGCTGCCTGCTCAGGGTTCTTGTATTCCCTCACCACCGCCGCCAGCCTGATCGCCGCCGGAGGGGTCCAGCGGGTAGCTGTGGTCGGCGTGGACATCATGTCGACCGTCATCGATCTCGAGGATCGGACCACCTCGGTGCTCTTCGGGGACGGCGCGGGCGCGGTCATTATGGAGCGAGTCGATGAGGGCCTCGGCATCCTGGACTTCGAGCACCGTATCGACGGCTCTGGGGGCTGCTTCCTCCACATGCCCGCGGGCGGTTCCGCGAGTCCAGCCACGGCGGAGACCGTCGCGGCCCGGGATCACTACATCCACCAGTCCGGCAGCGAGGTCTTCAAGAAGGCCGTCCGGGAGATGGCTGACAACAGCCGCCTGCTCATGGACCGGAATGGCTTCGCGCCCGAGGAGCTCAAGCTCTTCGTGCCCCACCAGGCCAACATCCGGATCATGGATGCCGCAGCCAAGCGCCTGGAGCTGGACCCCGCGCGGATGATGGTCAACATCGACAAGTTCGGCAACACCACGGCGGCGACCATTCCCACGGCGCTGCACCAGGCCTGGGAGCAGGGCCGCATGGCGAAGGGCGACCTGGTGGCCCTGGCCGCCTTTGGCGCCGGGTTCACCTGGGGGTCCACCCTCCTCCGCTGGGCCTACTGAGCCAACTACCATGCGCGTCGTGGCCGGCACGCTGAAGGGACGCCGCCTGGTGGCGCCTCCGACTGACGACCTGCGGGTGCGCCCCACCTCCGACCGGGCGCGGGAAGCGCTGTTCTCCATCCTCCAGCGCTGGCCCCAGGGACCCTTCCTGGACCTCTGTGCCGGCACGGGGGCGGTGGGGCTCGAGGCCCACTCCCGCGGCTATGCGCCCGTGGTGTGCCTGGAAACCGCCGAGCCCGGCTGGACCTGCCTCCAGAAGAACGTGGCGGGCCTGCCGGTCCAGGCCCTGCGGGGCGACCTCCGGCGGTTCGGGCCGAAGGCCTTTGCCGGGCAGGCCGTGATCTTCCTGGATCCGCCCTACGACCGCGGGGTGGACCTGTGGGTGCGCCTCGCGGCGACCCTGCGGGCCTGGATCGCCTCGGATGGCGTCCTGGTCTTTGAAACGGCCCGCGAGACCGCGCTGGAATTACAGACAGGCTGGAAGCTGGCCGAAATACGGGAATATGGCTCAGCCCGATTCCATCTCTGGATCCCTGCCTGAATTCAAGGCGGAGCCTGCGGTTCAGCTCGGGAAGGCCGACCGGGAGCAGGTGCTGCGGCATCTGAGCCTGGGGACCGGCATCATCTGGGTCCTGCTGTTCCTCGTGACGGCGATCCTGCTGGTCTTCGTGGCGCCCCCGGGCTTCCACTTCACCCTCAAGGGCATCCTGGTGGCGCTGGGGTTCCTCCTGCTGACCAGTGGCGGGAACCTCCTCCAGGTCCGGCACTTCGGGCGCCACCTCGCCAACCGTGAACTCGGCCCCGAGTCCTACCGGCTGCTGACCCGCTTCCCCCAGTCTTCCTCGCTCCTGTATTTCCTGCTGGGCTTGGGCCTGAGTGGCGGAGGCTACCTCTGGATGAAGCTCTACCTCGGCCAGAGTGTCTGGATCAGCTTCATCACCGCGGCGATGTTCTGCACCCTGGTGGCCGTCAGCGCCATCTGCCACTATTTCATCGCCAAACAGAACCTCATGAGACTCTACAAGCTGCTGGCGGGCCAGCCGGGCTTCAACGACTCCTTCGCGCGGTTCTCCACCAGCCTGCGGGCGAAGTTCGGGTTCGGGTTCCTGGGCATCACCGGCGGTGTGCTCCTCCTCTCCATTCTCGTGTCGGGCCTGACCCTGCAGACCTCGATCCGGGCGAAGGCCGCCCGGTATGCCCAGAACGAGCTCGTGAACCTCGCGGATTCCGTGGCCTTTGTGGCCGAGATGAACACCACCCCGGAGGACCTGGAAGCCTTTCTGGGAACGCTGAAGCTCGGCGCCGGGGGCGGTGTCTCGCTCCGCCTGCCGGCGGCTCGGGGCGGCCAGGTGCTGGGGTCGCGGCTCCAGCCCGCCGGTGGCGGGGACATCCTGGTGGTTCAGGCCCTGCCGGATGGTTCCGAGCTGCGCGCCGTCATCCCGGAAGCGGAATACGCTGATGCCATCTGGAAGGCCCTCCGGCCCAACCTGGCCATCCTCATCCTGGCGGCCGCCTTCCTTGCCTACTTCATTCCCCTGATCCTGCGGGATGTGCAGCGCCCCCTGCTGCTCCTGACCCGCAACACCCAGCGGGTGGGCGAAGGGCGCATCGATCGGCTGGAGCCCGTCTACAGCGACGATGAAGTGACCGCGCTGGTACAGGGTTTTGGGCATATGGTGGGCAGCCTGCGAGGCATGGTGCTCCAGATCCGGTCCGCCAGCCGCGACCTGGCCAAGGCCAGCACCCTGATCCGCGAGTCCGGCGACGGGGTCCGGCACTCCAACTCCGGCCAGCGCGAGCTCATCGAGGCCTTTCACCACGAGATCAATGAGCTGACGGATACCTCCATTGGCATCAGCGCCAGCTCCATGCAACTGAGTCTCGCCTCCGAGAGCACCAACACCACCATCGTGGAGATGGCCGCCAGCGTTCAGCAGATCAACCAGAGCATGGACGAGCTCCTCCTGGTCGTGGAGGGCATCACCTCCGCCATCCGGGACTTCGATGTGGCCATCAAGAACGTGGGCAAGAACATCGACCACCTGGCCGGCCATGCGGAGCACACCAAGGAGTTCGCCGAGAACCTGGAGCAGAGCACCTCCGCCATTGACGACAGCGTGAAGATCGCCCAGCGCTACACCAAGAAGGTCATCCACAACGCGGGCCGGGGCATGGAGCTGGTCGCCCGGAACCGCGAGAAGATCCAGGTGATTGAGCGCGTCGTGCAGGACTTCCACGGCACCACCCGCACCCTCCTGCAACTCGGCGCGGACATCGCCAAGATCCTCGACTACATCGGCGATCACACCCAGCAGACCAACATGCTGGCCCTCAACGCGGCCATCATCGCATCCCAGGGTGGCTCCGGGGTGGACCAGTCCAAGGGCTTCTCCGTGGTGGCAGACGAGATCAAGGTGCTCTCAGAACAGACCAGCCGCTCAACCCAGGAGATCCAGCAGATCATCGGCACCCTCCAGGCCGAGATCCGGAAGGCCTATCAGCAGGTGGAGCTGGGCCTGGACGCGGTCCGAGATGGCGCCGATTCGGTGGGCCAGAGCGAGCTGGCGCTGCAGGCCATCCTGGAGTCCGTGAGCGAGACAGACTGCGTGGTGGAGAGCATCCACTCGGAGACCCTCCAGCAGGCGGGGCAGGCCTCCCTGATCCATGAGGCCAATCGCAACATCCACAACCAGGTGGAGACCATCCGCACGGTCATCGAGGAGCAGCAGCAGACCAGCAACTACATCCTGGCCCTGGCCATGAATGTGCAGCAGGCCACCGCCGTGGTGCGCGACTCCACCCGGGAGCAGAGCACGGGCAGCGATGAGATCGCCAAGGCTACCGAGCAGGTCCGCGCCCTGGCGAGCCACCTCCACGAGATCCTGGCCCGCCAGGAGGACCACGTGGTCTCCCTGAAAGAGACCATGAACCGGGTGCTCGGCAAGGCCCTGGAGAGTGAGCGGGCCATCGAGACCTCGAATGGCGCGGTGGAGGAGCTGGGGCTGCAGGTCCACATGCTCAACCGCGAGGTGAACCTCTTCAAGTTCTAGCGCGCAAGCTACTGCTAGGCTGGTAACAGATTCCCCGGGCTTCGCGCATGTACCGTCTCTCCATCAAGACCAAGCTGAGCACCGTCATCAGCATCCTGGTGCTCTCCTTCATCGCCTTCAACCTGCTCTACTACCCGCGCTGGGTGGAGCAGCAGATCCGCACCCAGGCCGAGCTCAGCGCCCGCCAGGTGGCGGAAACGGCCAGCTATGCCCTCGGACCCGCCGTCAGCGCCGGCAACACCCGGGACATCGCCCGGGTGCTCCAGGGGGTGCAGAACATCCCGGCCTTCCGGTTCAGTGCGGTCTTCGGTTCCCAGGGCGAGCCCCTGGACAGCACGCCGACCACGCCCGAGTGGGCCATGGGGCAGCTGCTGAAAGACGGCATCTCCCACACCTACGCCCGGCGGGAAGACAACATGCTGGTGGCGGTGGCTCCCGTCTTCTACGAGGAGCCCCGGGCGGACCAGGTGGGAACGCTGGTCCTCGGCTTCACCACGGAGGGCACCCAGCGGGCCGTGCGGGAGAACATCAGGGCCAGCCTGACCGTGGGCCTGGTCACCCTGGCGCTGGGCATCCTTGCGGCGGTGGTCCTCTCGAACCGCTACCTCCGCCCCGTGATCGAGCTCACCGAGGCGGCGCAGAAGGTGGCCTCGGGCAGCCTGGAGACCGTCTCCGTGAAGGTCACCACCCGGGACGAGATCCAGGACCTCAGCCACTCCTTCGAGGTGATGACGGACAAGCTCCGGATCTCCCGGGACGAGATCGAGCGGCAGAACCGGCTGCTCGAGTATCGCGTCCAGGAGCGCACCCGGCAGCTCATGGAGACCATCTGGGAGCTCGAGGAGATCCGCTCCAACCTGGAGCAGCTGGTGCTGGACCGCACCAAGGGCCTTGAGCAGAGCCGCACGGAGCTGAAGGCCTGGGCTGACACCCTGGAGGAGAAGGTCCACGAGAAGACCCAGGAGCTGCGGGAGCTCAACGAGGACCTGGTCGCCAGCTTCCAGAAGCTGAAGGAAGTGGACCACCTCAAGGACGAGTTCCTGGCCAACATGAGCCACGAGCTCCGGACGCCCCTGAACTCCATCATCGGCTTCTCCGGCATGCTGATGCAGGATGCGCAGGGGCGGCTGGGCGAGGAGGCGAAGGAGGATCTCCAGATCATCTACCAGAATGGCCGGTCCCTCCTGGGCCTCATCGATTCGATCCTGGACCTTTCCAAGATCGAAGCGGGCAAGATGGAGCTGCTGCTGGAGGAGGTCGATCCCATGCTTCTGCTCGACGAGGTGAAGGCCATGGCGGCCGGGCTCATCAAGGGCCGACCCATCACCCTCGAGTACCTGCGGCCCGCCGAAGAGATCCGGGTAATGGGCGACGCCGACCGCTTGCGCCAGGTCTTCACGAACCTGGCCGGCAACGCGGTCAAGTTCACCGAAGCCGGCACGGTGCGCATCTCGGCCGCCCGGGAGGGGCGGATGTTCCGGGTCCGCATCCAGGACACTGGCATCGGCATGAACGAGACCGAGCTCGGGCGTCTCTTTGTTCCGTTCCAGCAGGTGGATGGCAGCATCACCCGGCGCTTTGGCGGCACCGGTCTCGGCCTCGCCATCAGCCAGCGGTTCATGGGCCTGATGGCCGGCCGCATCACCGCCAGCAGCCGCAAGGGCGAGGGTAGCGTCTTCGTGATGGAGATGCCGATCGTCCAGGGTGGGCGCCGATGAGCGACCCGGTCCGGATCCTCTGCATCGAGGACAACCCCATGAACTGGCGTCTGGTCCAGCGGCTGCTATCCCAGGCCGGCTACGAGATGCACTGGGCCGCCGAGGGGCTCAAGGGCTGTGAGCTGGCCCTGAGGCTGATGCCCGCGCTCATCCTGCTGGACATCAACCTGCCGGACCTGTCCGGGTTCGAGGTGGCCACGAAGCTCCGCCAGAATCCCAACCTGGCGGACACCCTGATCGTGGCCTTGACGGCCAAGTCCATGCGCCATGACCGGGAGACGGCCCTGGTCACGGGCTGCGACGGCTTCATCTCCAAGCCCATCGATCCCTTCGTCTTCGTCGCCCAGGTCGAGGCCTACCTCGGGGGGCAGCGCGACCACCTCGAACTGGGCCGGGAGAAGGCCGCCCTGCGCCAGTTCAGCCAGCAGGTCGTGGATCATCTCGAAGTCCAGCTGCGGGAGGCCCAGGAGAGCAACCGCAAGCTGCTGGAGGTCCAGGGGCAGCTGGAGCAGCGGAGTCATAGCCTCTCCCGGCTGCTGTCCCTCAGCCAGGACATCATCCCCCTCCGGGACGCCCAGGCCATCCTCACCCGGGTGCTGGAGCAGCTGGCGACGGACCTCCGGTTTGAGCACCTCTGCTGCTACCACCTGCATGACAGTGGAGCCTATTTCCAGGGCCTGGCCCGCACCCCGGAAGGCTTCGCCGAGACCCCGGTCCTCCCCATGGATCATCCCCTGGCTGCCTGGGCCTCAGCGCTGGCCGGAGGCAAGGTGTGCTCAGGGGCGGAGCTCCGCCAATCCAGCTGCTGGCAGCAGGGCATCGAGCTGAAGCTCTGGTCTCCCCTGGCCCAGCCCCTGCTTATCCCCCTGCGCAGCCGCTCGGGCAGTGACCAGCTCTGGGGCTTCCTCGCCGCCGACCGGGCCCCGGAAGCCTACCAACCCTTCGAGCTGGAGCTGGCCGCCATGCACACCGGCCTCCTCCATGTGAGCCTGGAGAACGCCGGCCTCATCACGCACCTGGAGGAGACCAGCCGGGCCCTGGGAGCCAGCTACGAAGGGATCGAAGCCGCCTATGTCGAGCTGAAGGCAGCCCAGCTGGCCCTGGGAGCCCAGAACCAGAAGACCGCCCTGGGGGGCTTGTTCCTGAACATGGCCCGGCGCCTGGAGGGACCGGTGCACAGCCTCAGGGAGGAGAGCGCCGCCCTGGCCGAATTCATGGACCGTCCCAACCTGCCGGCCCCTGCGGAGCGGGTGGAGTGCCACCGGGCCATGGGTGAGATCCAGGGGGCCCTCGACCAGGTGGATCGCCTGGTTCGGGCCATGCTCCGGCGGGCGGGCCATGACCGGGCCAGCAGCCCGGAGTGGCTGAACCTCCATGACCTTCTCGAAGAAGAACTGGAGCTGTCGAGGGCAGCGGGCCTGCTGCCGGTCGGTCAGCAGGTGGTGCTTGAGCTCGCGGCGCCGGTGGACCGGCTCTTTGGGGTGAGCGCCGACTTCACCGACGTGCTCAGTCACCTGCTTCTGCATGCCCTGGAGGGGGAACCCGAACGGATCACCCTGCGAACGGCTTCCGGTGAGGGGCGCTTCCAGATCGAAGTCGAGGACGACGGCGCCCCCATCGACACCGCCCTGCTGGCGGCCGCTTTCGAGCCGTTCCCGGCCCTGCGGCCGGAGCCCATGGAGACGGGCCGCAGGCCCGGGCATGGGCTCTCTGCCTGCGTTCAGCTGCTGAACGCCTACGGCGGAACCGTGGAGATCCTGCCCCGGGACCGGGGCTCCCGGGTGCGGATCAGCCTGCCGCTGGAATGACGGGGAGGCCCGGACTCTGCCATTCTGAGGGATACCTGTTCGTACGTGAAAAAGGAGTCCTCATGAAACGCCTGCTGCTCGCCGCCCTCTGCCCGCTGCTCCTGGTCGCCCAACCCGCGCCCACGATGAGCCTGGTGGACACCCGGGAGACCCACCTCCGCAACCCCGCCAAGCTGACCGCCACCGGCTCCAATGCGGAGGCCTACTGGTCCACCGATGGCAAGAAGGTCATTTTCCAGAGCACCCGGGATGGCTATCCCTGCGATCAGCTCTACACCATGAACGCCGATGGCTCGGAGCAGAAGCGCGTCAGCACCGGCAAGGGGCGGGTCACCTGCGGCTGGTGGCTGCCGGGCGACAAGAAGATCATCTTCGCCAGCACCCACGGCGCTGGCCCCGAGTGCCCGGAAGGGCCGCCCTACACGCCGGGCAAGTACCAGTGGCCCGTGTTCCAGGGCTTCGACCTCTACATCGCGAACGCTGACGGCTCCGACGCCAAGCCCTTCCTGCCGGCCACGGGCTACGATGCTGAGGCCACGACCTCCCCCAACGGCAAGTGGATCATCTTCACGAGCGAGCGGGGCGGCGATGTCGACATCTGGCGCGTGGACCTGGACGGCAAACACCTGCTCCAACTTACAGATGGCGTGGGCTACGACGGTGGCGCCGTGTTCAGCCCCGACTCCAAGCTCATTGCCTGGCGCACGAACTACCCCAAGGGCGCTGAGGCCACGGCGAAATACAAGACCTTGCTGAAGCAGCACCTCGTCGAGCCCATGGCCATGGACATCTGGGTGATGAACGCCGACGGCACCGGCAAGCGGCAGGTCTCGAACCTGCCCGGGGCCGCCTTCGCGCCGATCTTCACCCCGGACGGGAAGGGCATCATCTTTGCCTCCAACCACCATGACGACCAGGGCAAGGGCCGCGGGTTCGACCTCTTCCGCATCAACCTCGATGGCACCGGCCTGGAACGCATCACCTGGACGGGTGGCTTCAACTCCTTCCCCCACTTCAGCCCCGATGGCAAGCGGCTGCTCTGGGTGAGTGGCCGGGCGCCCCGGGGGCCCCGCCAGTTCGATGTCTGCGTCGCCGAGTGGCTGCCTTGAAGCCAGCCATCTTCCTGGACCGCGACGGCACGATCAACGAGGAAGTGGATCACCTGTGCGACCCTGACAAGCTCGTCCTGATCCCCGGTGCCGCAGCTGCCGTGGCCCGGCTCAACGCCCTCGGCATTCCTGTGGTGGTCGTCACCAACCAGAGCGGTATCGGCCGGGGCCGCTTCAGCTGGGAGGACTTCGACGCTGTCATGGACCGCATGGCGGTCCTGCTGGCCGCGGAGCACGCCCGCGTCGACGCGATCTACGCCGCGCCCCACCACCAGGAAGGGCAGGGGGAATACGCCGTGGCCGACCACCCGGAACGGAAACCCAATCCGGGGATGCTGGTCCGGGCCGCGGATGAGCACGGCCTGGACCTCTCCCGCTCCTGGATGGTGGGGGACAAGGCCATTGACCTGGATGCCGGGCGCCGGGCCGGGTGCAAGGTTGCCCTGGTCCGCACGGGCTACGGGCACAAGGTGGATGGCTCCCAGGCGGACCTGGTGGCGGCGGATCTGCCGGCGGTCCTGGACCAGATCCTGGCCCAGTGGCCATGATCCTGGTCGAGAAGACAGATTTGGTCCCTGGCCTTCTCATCGAACGCTACAAACGCTTCCTGGCGGATGTGCGCCTGGCCGACGGCAGCGTGGTCACCGTCCACACCACCAACACCGGCTCCATGAAGACCTGCTGGGAGCCCGGCGACCGGGTGTTGCTGGAGCGGGCCGCGAACCCCGACCGCAAGCTGAAGTTCACCTGGCTGGCGGTGGAGCGCGGCGGCGGCTGGGTGGGCGTGGAGACCGGCATGCCCAACAAGGTGGTGGCCGAGGCTGCCCGCCAGGACGCCCTGCCGGGACTGCCCGGCCTGCGGGAGGTCCGCACCGAGGTCAAATACGGCGCCGAGCGCAGTCGCATCGACGTGCTGGCCCAGGACGGCGACGGCCGCCAGGTCTTCGTCGAGGTGAAGAACACCACCCTCAAGGACCGGGACTGGGGCCTCTTTCCAGACGCGGTCACGGAGCGCGGCACCAAGCACCTGCGGGAGCTCCAGGTCATGGTGCGCGAGGGTCACCGCGCCGCCATCGCCCTGTTCGTCCACCGCACCGATGTGGACCGCTTCGACGCGGCGCGGGAGATCGATCCGGTCTATGCCGCGGAGCTGGACCGCGCGGCGGCGGCCGGGGTCCTGGTGCTCCCGCTGGCTGTGCGCCTTGTCACAACCGAGGGAGCCAATGGCCTGTGGAATCTGGGCTGGGGACTGCCAGGTCTTCTACCATGGGTGCGGCGGGGCTAGACTGGGACTTCAAGGAGCCCTTGATGTCTGAGCTGATGAAGACCCCTCTCAATGCAGCACACCGGGCGCTGAACGCCAAGATGGTGGACTTCGGGGGTTGGGACATGCCCGTGCAGTATCCGGCGGGCATCATCGCCGAGCATGAGGCGGTTCGCACCAAGGCCGGCCTCTTCGACGTCAGCCACATGGGCGAGATCCGCGTGAAGGGACCCGGCGCCCTGGCGCTGGTGGAGCACCTCACGCCCAATGCTGTCTCCCAGCTGGTCCTCGGCCAGATCCACTACACGGCCTTCCTCTACGAGAACGGCACCTTCGTGGACGACCTGCTGGTCTACCGCGAGGGCGAGGAGGAGTTCCTGCTGGTGGTGAACGCTGGCAATTCCGACAAGGACTTCGCCTGGGTCCAGCAGCATGCGGGCGGCTACGACTGCACCGTGGTGAACGAGAGTCCGGCCACGGGCCAGATCGCCCTGCAGGGGCCGCTGGCCCTGGGCATCCTGCAACCACTCACGCAGACGCCCCTGGCGCCCATCGGCTACTACCACTACACCCACGGCGAGGTCGCCGGGATCAAGTGCCTCATCAGCCGCACCGGCTACACCGGCGAGGACGGCTTCGAGCTCTACTGCGCCGCCGGGGACACGGAAGCTATCTGGAACGCCGTGATGGCGGCCGGCACCCCCCAGGGACTGCTGCCTGCGGGACTCGGCTGCCGCAACACCCTGCGCCTGGAGTGCAAGATGGCCCTCTACGGCCACGAGATCGACGACACCATCCAGGCCCTGGAAGCGGGCCTCGGCTGGATCGTCAAGCTGGACAAGGGCCCCTTCATCGGCCGCGAGGCCCTGCTCGCCGCCAAGGCGACTCCGTCCCTCCGCAAGCTGGTCGGCTTCAAGACCCTGGAGAAGCGGGACATCGCCCGGGACCACATGGCGGTGGTCCAGGACGGCCAGCCCATCGGCTTCGTCACCAGCGCGGCCCCCTCGCCCACCTGCGGCATCAACCTGGGCCTGGCCTACGTCCCCACGGCGCTGGCCAAGGTCGGTGGCAGCATCCAGATCGACATCCGGGGGCGCGCCGTCCCGGCCGAGATCATCCCCACGCCCTTCTACAAGCGACAGAAATAGCTGTCGGCTATCAGCTATCAGCCAAACCAAGTCATCCCACCTTTTTTGGAGGTCCCATGTTCCCGGCCGACCTGAAATACACCAAGGATCACGAGTGGCTCAAGCCTGCCGCCGATGGCACGGCCCTGGTGGGCATCACCAGCTACGCCCAGGACGCCCTGGGTGACGTGGTCTTCGTGGACCTGCCGGAAGTGGGCGCCACCTTCGGCCAGGGCGAGGAGTTCGGCACGGTGGAGTCCGTGAAGACGGTCTCCGAGCTGAACCTGCCGGCCGCGGGGGAAGTGCTGGAGGTCAATGGAACCCTGGCCGATCACCCGGAAGCCGTGAACGAGGACCCCTTCGGCCGCGGCTGGATGGTGAAGATCAAGCTGACCGGGGATCTGGCCGGCCTGCTGGACGCCCCCGCCTACGAGGCGCTGGTCAGCGCTGAAAGCCACTAGTGCCGAGCCCGCTCCTGGCCGCCCTCCTCTGGGGGTCGGCGCTGGGCCAGGTTCCGGCGCCGCCTCCCCAGGCTCTTGCGGTCGCGCAGGTCGTGCCGGCGGTCGATTCCGACTCCACCCGGATCCTGCGCCTGCAGGCCCTGGTGGAGGCGGCGGAGCACGCGCTGGAGGCTGATGACGAGGATGCCGCCGCGGACCGTGCGGACGAGGCGGATGTCCTCACCGCGGACTGGCCGCTGGAACTCCTCAAGCTGCCCGAGGTCCAGGCGCTGCTGCAGCGCCTGAAGGACGTCCAGGACCAGGTGGGCGTCGAAGAAGCTGCAGAGACTGAGCCGGGCCTGAAGGCTCCCGAGGAGGTCGTGACCCTCAGCGGGGACGAGCTGCGGGCCGAGCAGGAGCGGGTGAAGGCCGCGGAGAAGGGGGCCACCTACGACTACCCCATCGACCTCAACGACCGGGTGCTCACCTGGGTGAGTCTGTTTACCACCACCAAGCGCGGCTTCATGGAGAACGCCCTGGGCCGGGCCTCGATGTACATGCCCATGATCCGACAGGTCTTCGCCGAGGAGGGCGTCCCCGCGGATCTGGCCTACCTGGCCGTCATCGAATCGGGCTTCCGCAATGAGGCCAACAGCAAGGCCAAGGCCGTGGGCATGTGGCAGTTCATCCGCTCCACCGGCCGCATCTACGGCCTCAACGGCAATGCCTGGCTGGAGGAGCGCCGCGACCCCATCAAGGCCACCCGCGCGGCCGCGCGCTACCTCAAGCGCCTCTATCAGATCAGCGGCGACTGGTACCTGGCGGCCTCCAGCTACAACGCCGGCCCGCTCACCCTGGACCGCGCCATCCAGAACGTGGGCAGCCGGAACTTCTGGGACCTGGCCCGGTCCCGCTGGCTGCGGACCGAGACCAAGAACTACATCCCCGAGCTCTGCGCGGCCATCCTCGTGGGCCGGAACCCCGAGCGCTACGGCCTGCGCATCGTGCCGCTCACGCCCTATTCCTACGAGACCGTCGCGGTGACGAGCATGACCAGCCTCACGGTGCTGGCCCGCTGCGCCGACACGGATGCCGCGACCCTGAAGGCCCTGAACCCGGAGCTGCTGCGGGGCTCGACCCCGCCCGGCAGCTATCTGCTGCGCGTCCCGCCGGGCCGGGCCATGGACTGCCTGCGGCAGCTGGCCCGCATGCCCGCCAACAAGCGCCTGGACTTCCAGAACTACACCGTCCGCAAGGGCGACACCCTGGCGAAGGTGGCCAAGCGCTTCAAGGTCACCGAGGAGGATCTGCTCGTCGCGAACGACCTCACGGCCAAGCAGTTCAAGCCTGGCAAGCGCCTCCTGGTGCCGCCCGCGCCCTCCCTGGCCCTGGATGATCGGGATCTCGCCGCCAAGAGCACGAAGCCCAAGTCGCTCGGCGATCAGCCCCTGCCACCGCTGCCCGTGGTGCCCCGGGAGCTTGCCCCAGGAGATGAGGGCGAGAAGCCGGCCCCTGAGTCCCGTCCGGTGACCCCGGCCCGGGAGCTGCCGGTTCCAGCGCCGGCGTCGGCCGTTCCTGTGCGGGAGCGCACGCCCGCGGTTGAGCCTCCCGCCGCCACGCGCAAGCCCGAGCCAGCGGCGCCCAAGGCCAAGGCGCAAGCCGAGGCTCCCGCCACCGTGCGGGCCAAGCCCGGCGATACCCTGTCGAAGCTCGCCCGGACCTATGACCTGTCCCTCAGCGAGCTGTTGCGCCTGAATCCCGAAGCCGCGAAGGCCCTGCATCCCGGCGATGAGATCCGCCTGCCCGGCGGCGCGGCATCGGCCAAGGTGGCCCCGGCCAGGACCAAGGCCGCGCCAGCCCCCCCGGCCGCCGCGCATCGCGTGGTGAAGGGGGAGACCCTTGCGGCCATCGCCCGGAGATACGACGTCGAGCTCAGCGACCTCCGCACCTGGAACCACCTCAAGGGTGACCGGATCCGGGTGGGGCAGAAGCTGCGGGTCGCACCATAGATCTGTGCTTGCAGAGGCGCAGAGGGAGTGGGATACTGAGTCTTCCCGATTGGGGCCATAGCTCAGCTGGGAGAGCGCTTGCATGGCATGCAAGAGGTCGTCGGTTCGATCCCGATTGGCTCCACCAAACAGAAGGCCACCTCACGGTGGCCTTCTTGCTGAAAGCCCTCCCCGATGCTCGCCTCCCTCAATCATGTCGACCTGCGCTTCGGCCCCCAGGAGGTGCTGAAGGACGTGACCTGGGCCATCCAGGAGGGCGAGTGCTGGGGCGTCATCGGCCGCAACGGCGCCGGCAAGAGCACCGTCTTCAAGCTGCTGCTGGCCCAGCTGGAAGCAGATTCCGGCACCGTGGTGCGACCCACCCGGGAGCGGGGCATCCGCATGGGGCACTACGCCCAGGACCTGATCCCCGAGACCCAGGGCAGCGTGCTGGAGGAGGCCTTGGCGGCCTTCGGCGACGTGGAGCGCCTGCAGCACGAGATGCGCGAGCTGGAGCACCGCATGGGCGAGGCCGGCGGCGACCTGACGGAGGTCATGGACCGCTACCAGACAGTGACGGAGGCCTTCGAGCACCTGGACGGCTTCAGCATCCGCGCCCGCGCCGAGAGCATCCTGCAGTCCCTGGGCTTCAGCGCCGAGGACTTCGAGCGCCCAGTGGAGACCCTCTCCGGCGGCCAGAAGAGCCGCGTGATGCTGGCCAAGGCTGTGCTCCAGGGGCAGGACCTGCTGCTGCTGGACGAGCCCACCAACCACCTGGACCTGCCCAGCCTGCGCTGGCTGGAGGGCTTCATCCAGGACACGGATGCCACCGTGGCCGTCATCAGCCACGACCGCTACTTCCTGGACAAGATCGCCACCGAGATCCTGGAACTCGAGGCGGGCCGCTCCCGGGTCTACGAGGGCAACTACTCCGAGTTCATGGAAAAGAAGGAACAGGAGCTGGAGCTGCAGGAACGCCACTACGAGCAGCAGCAGACCTACATCAAGAAGCAGGAAGAATACATCCGCCGCAACATCGCGGGCCAGAACACCAAGCAGGCCCGGGGACGGCGCACGCTCCTGGGACGCCTCGACCGGATTCAGAGCCCGCTCCGCGACCGCCGGAAGGTGAAGTTCAGCTTCCCCGAGACCCAGCGGGGCGGGGATGTGGCCCTGGTGCTGGAGAACGCCAGCGTGGGCTGGGACGGCAAGGCCCTGTTTGCCCCCCTGGAGCAGCTGCAGATCAAGCGGGGCCAGAAGCTGGGCATCGTGGGTCTGAACGGCACCGGCAAGTCGACGATCCTCAAGGCCATCTCCGAGGAGATCCCCTTCATCACCGGCCAGGCCCGCCTGGGCAGCCAGGTGAAGCTGGGCTACTTCGACCAGCACCACCGGAACCTGGATCCGCGCAACACCGTGTTCCAGCAGATCCACGCGGTGACGCCCAATGCGGTGAAGCAGGACATCCTGGGCTTCCTGGCGAAGTTCCAGTTCCGCGGCGACGAGGTGGACAAGCCTGTCACGGCCCTCTCTGGCGGCGAACGGGCCCGACTCAGCATCGCCACCCTCATCCGCAACGGCGTGAACCTGCTGCTGCTGGACGAACCCACCAACCACATGGACATCCCCAGCATGGAGGCCATGGAGGACACCATCCTCAGCTTCAGCGGCGCCGCCATCGTGGTGACCCATGACCGCTACCTGCTGGGCCGCGTGGCGGACTCGCTGCTGCGCATCCACGAGGGTCGCGCAGAGTATCGCGAGGGGAGTTACGAGGAGCACCAGGCCTGGGTGGACCTGGACCTGGGCAGCGAAGACGAGGTGGGCAGCCAGGAACCCGAAGCCCCGAAGAAGGCCGACAAGAAGCCCGAGCCGCCCCCGGCCAAGGCACCATCCCGGCCCCAGCCGACCCCCAAGCCCCACACCCCCATCGACAAGGACAAGCAGCGGTCCCTGAAGCGCGCCGAGCGCCTGGTGGCCGAGGCCGAGGCCAAGGTCGCGGCCCTGGAGGCCCAGCTCACGGAGCACCAGAAGGGGTTGGCCGCGATGGACCCCGCCGACTGGCAGGCCTTCAGCACCCGCCTGGACGAGCAGAAGGCCCTTGAGGCGGACCTGGCCTATGCCATGAGCGACTGGGAAGCTGCCCAGGGGGCCCTCGAAGAGCTCCAGCGGTAGGGCCGTTATCACCGTTCATCTTTGTTCACGACTGGTTTGACCTAGCTCAAGGCGGCGCAGCCCAAAAAGGGTGCTAGGGTATTTGCGACCTGGGTGGTGACTATGACCCAATTTTTCGACGCTCACGTTCTAATCACCGGCGCGGCCAGCGGCCTGGGGCGCCTCATGGCCCTGGACGCCCTGCACCGGAAGGCCCGCGTCACCCTGCTGGACCTGGACCCAGAGGGGCTGGACCGGGTCTGTGCAGAGCTCCGCCTGCTCGGGGGCGATGTCGGCGCCTTCGTGGTGGACCTCGCCGACCGCGCGGCGTTGCAGGCCGTCTGTGCCCAGGTGCTGACCTCCCGGGGCGGCGTGGACATCCTCATCAACAACGCCGGCATCGTGTCGGGCAAGCCCCTGCTGGAGACCAGCGATGAGGCCATCGAGCGCACCTTCCAGGTAAACACCCTGGCCCACTTCTGGACCGTGCGGGCGTTCCTCCCGGGCATGCTGGGCCGGGGCAGGGGGCACATCGTCACCGTGGCCTCCGTGGCGGGCCTGGCGGGCACCTCCCGGCTGAGCGACTACTGCGCCACCAAATTCGCCGCCGTGGGCTTCGACGAGTCGCTGCGGGTGGAGCTTAAGCGGCTGGGCAGCCCAGTCAGGACCACCGTGGTCTGTCCCTACTTCATCGACACGGGCATGTTCGAAGGCGCCAGCACCCGCTTCCCCTGGCTGCTGCCCATCCTCCAGCCGGACTATGTCGTGCGCCGGATCATGAAGGCCATCGAAGGGAATCACTCCCGGCTGATCCTCCCCCGCTTCATCCTGGCCCTGCCCGTGGCCCGCGTGCTGCCGCCCGTCCTCTTCGATGCCGTGCTGCGCATCCTGGGCGTGAACCGGAGCATGGACCACTTCCGTGGGAGGCACTGAAGTGGATCTGAACTGAAAAAACGGAACACCGATGAACACCGATAACTGCTGATCAAAAGCTGATAAAAAACAACAACCTGTCTCTATGTATTTCATGCATTATCGGTGTTTATCAGCTTTTATCGGTGTTCATCGGTGGTAAGTCTTTTTTTGTTTCGAAATAGGTGCGCCAGCCCTAGCCCCCTGCGGCGGCTTTGAGGAAGCTCACGCGGTCGCCGTCCTGCAGGGGGGTGTCCTGGCTGCGGCTGGCGATCACGCCGTTCACGACCAGGGCTGTCACCCGGGTCAGCTTGTCGAAGGTCGCGCCCTCGGTGCCGAAGCTGTCCCGGGTCGCCTGCAGCACCTGCCGGAGCGTGGGTGTGCCTTCCAGCTCGAGGCGGCGGACGCCCAGGGCCTTGGCCAGGTCGTAGGTCAGCTCGACGGTGATGCTCATGTCCGTACCTTCAGGCGATCCAGGGTGCGCTGCAGCGGCACCCCGCGCGCGTCCCAGCCCCGGATCCGGTAGTAGGTCGGCAGCAGCTGATCGAGGGGATGGCCCGAGTCCAGGTGCGGGAAGGTGGACTCGTGCCGCATCCGGTGGGGCAGGGTGTCGTCGGCGCCGGTGAGTCCTTCGCGCAGGTTGTACATGCGCTCGAGGTTGAAGATCCGCTCCCCGATCTCCTGCAGGTGCCCCGAGGTGAAGGTCTGGCCGGTGACGTAGGTGAGCCACTGCTCGAACCAGGTCAGGGGCCGCAGCTTGAGCTTCGTGATGAGGCGGTACATCGGGCCGCTGCGCTCGAAGAAATAGGTGATCGTGCGATACAGGCGGCTCTTGGGGTCCAGCTCGTGGACCTGCTTGGGGATCATGCCGTAGGTGGTGAAGATGCACAGCACCATGGAGTTGATGGCGCAGGCCAGGTTCTGCTGCACCACCGGAATCTCAGCCTTGAGGCGCAGGCTCTGGGGGTCGATGGTGAGGGGGCCCGTGGACTCGAAGTACATGCTCGCGCCTTGGACATGGCAGCCGCCCCGGCTGGTGGTGGCGTATTCGACGCCCTGGGCGTAGGAGCCCCGGGGGTCGTAGGCCGAGAGCTCCAGGCCCTTCACGTGCATGGCGAAGTCGGCGCCGCCGTGCCGCTCGCTCATGCGCTTCACGCCATCCGCCAGATCATTGCCCAGGCCCCGGCGGTGGGCAATGTCCCGGATCATGGCGCTGATCCCCGTGGCATCCCCGAAGGTCAGGCCGCTCTGGAGGAGGCTCTTTTCCTGCAGCTCCATGGCGAAGCCCAGCGTCACACCAAGGCTGATGCTGTCCATGCCCAGGTCATCCGCCAGCTCGTTCCATTCGTTGACCCAGCGCAGGTCTGTGATCTCAAGATTCGGGCCCAGCAGGGCCGCGGTCTCGTATTCGGGACCCTTGACCCGGCCCACCCCTTCCACGGTCACTTCCCGCCCGCAGGCCACAGGGCAGTGGATGCAGCTGGACTTCACCCCGACGAGGCCGTGGTCCTCGAGGTATTCGCCCGAGACATCCATGGCGTCCGGATGGTGCCCGAGCTTGAAGTTGCGGGTGGGGAGAATGTTGCGGGCATTGGTGGTGTTGACGATACCCATGGTGCCGTAGCGCCGGAGCTTCTCCCCCAGCACCGGGTGAGCCCGGAAGAGCTTTCGGAGCCACTTGGTGTAGTCATTGAACTTTTCCGGGTCTTCCAGCTCCAGCTTGCGGGTGCCGGTCACGGAGACAGCTTTGAGGTGCTTGGAGCCCATCACAGCCCCCACGCCGGTGCGTCCGGCGATGCGCTCGTCCGAGACGATGCCCGCGTAGAGGACCAGGTTCTCCCCCGCGGGGCCGATGACCGCGTGGTTCCGCCCCTTGCCCAGCGCCGCCTGGGTGGCGCGGGCGCCCTGGCCCCAGAGGTCGCTGGCATCCAGGAACGTGACGCTGTCCCGGTCGCCGTCGATCTCCAGGCGCACCGGCGTGGCGGACTGGTTCCGCACGATCAGGATGTCGATGCCCGCCTTCTTGAGCCCGAAGGCGAAGGAGCCGCCGCAGGCGCCACTGCCGATGCCCCCGGTGAGGGGACTCTTGCAGATCACCGCAAACCGGTTGGACTGGGGCGCCAGGGAGCCGTTCAAGGGGCCCGTCGCGAAGATCAGCGGGTTCTCAGGCCCCAGCGGGTCGATGCCCGGCGGGGTCAGGTCATAGAGCAGCCGGGTGCCGTAGCCCTTCCCCCCCAGGTAGAGCCGGGCCGTGTCCTCGTCCAGGGGACGGAAGGCGAAGGACCGGTTGCCCAGGTCCACGTCCAGGATGCGACCGGCATAACCCTTGATCACGAGGAGGCTCCGGAAAGCGATGCCTCAGCCTACCCCCTCGGCTGCCGGAGGGGGTAACACCTTTCCAGCTGCTCGGTCAGACCCAGTCCAGCTCGGCGGTGAAGTGCCGCAGGTATTTGCTCTGCTTGACGATCTTCACGCCGCGGATCTCCTTGGCCTTGGCCTTTACCTCGGCGATGACCTCGCCGGCGAAGTCAAAGTGGCTCTGGGTGTACATGCGGCGGGGGAAGGCCAGGCGGACCAGCTCCATGCTGTGGTAAGTCTCGCTGCCGTCCTCCTGGTGCTTGCCGAACATGACCGACCCGATCTCCACACCGCGGATGCCGCCCTCCAGGTAGAGCGCGTTGCAGAGCGCCCAGGCGGGGTAGTGCGCCACCGGCATGTCCGGCAGCACCGTGCGGGCGTCGATGTAGACCGCGTGGCCGCCTGTGGGTTTTACAAAGCCGACGCCGGCAGCCTCCAGCTTCTCGCCGAGGTACTCGGCGGTGCGGAGCCGGTAGCGCAGGTAGGACTCGTCCATGCCCTCCTCCAGGCCCACGGCCATGGCCTCCAGGTCCCGCCCGGCGAGGCCGCCGTAGGTGGGGAAGCCCTCGGTGAGGATCAGCATGTTGCGCACGGGGTCCAGCCACTCGTCGCCGCGCAGCATGATGAAGCCGCCCATGTTCACCAGGGCATCCTTCTTGGCGCTCATGGTGGCGCCGTCGGCGTAGCTGAACATCTCCTGGCAGATGGCCCGGACCGGCGTGTCCTGGTACCCGTCCTCGCGGAGCTTGATGAACATGGCGTTCTCGGCGAAGCGGCAGACATCCATGATCAGCGGCTTGCCGTAGCGCTTCAGCAGCGCCGAGTAGGCGCGCAGGTTGGCCATGGAGACGGGCTGACCGCCCCCGGTGTTGTTGGTCACGGTGATCATGCCGAAGGGGATGCGGTGCCCTTCCGCCTTCAGGGTCGCCTCCACCCGGGCCAGGTCGATGTTGCCCTTGAAGGGGTGGATGAGGCTGGGGTGGAGCCCCTCCTCGATCACCAGGTCCACGGCCTCGACGCCGTTGAACTCCAGGTTGGCGCGGGTGGTGTCGAAGTGGCTGTTGTTCAGCACCAGCTCACCCTGCTTGCAGACGGCGCTGAACAGCACCTTCTCTGCCGCCCGGCCCTGGTGGGTGGGGATGAAGTGCGCCATTCCGGTGATGTTCTGCAGGACAGCCTCCAGGCGGAAGAAGCTCTTGGCGCCCGCGTAGCTCTCGTCGCCCAGCATGATCGCCGCCCACTGGGCCGAGCTCATGGCGCCGGTGCCGGAGTCCGTGAGCCAGTCCAGCAGCACGTCCTCGGCCCTGAGCTTGAAGACGTTGAGCTTCGCGGCCTCCAGCATCGCCAGGCGCTCCTGGGGCGTGGTCATGCGGATGGGCTCGATGGACTTGATGCGGAAGGGCTCGATCATGGTGCGCGGCATCGACAGACTCCTGACGGACGTTCCAGGCTACCGGATGCACGGAGGCGGGAGATCACAAGGGGGGTGGCGGCGCAGACCACCCCCGGCGATCCTAGAGGTTCCGAGCACTTCCGGGAGCGTTCATGAGTCTTCTGCTGGCTGTCGATGTAGGCAACACCAACGTGGTCCTGGGGATCTTCGATCTCGCCCAGGGTCCGGACGCGCCCCTGGTGTGCTCCTGGCGCCTGGCCACCAGCCGGGAGCGGACCGTGGACGAGTATGGCCTGTCCGCCCTCGCGCTCATGCGGCACCAGGGCATTGAGGCCAAGCAGATCAAGCACGTGGCGATCTCCTGCGTGGTGCCGCCTCTGCATCCCGTGCTCATGAGCTGGGCCCGGAACTACTTCGGCGTGGACGCCTTCTACGTCGAGCCCGGCGTGAAGACCGGCGTGAAGGTGCTCATCGACAACCCCTCGGAGCTGGGGGCGGACCGCCTGGTGAACGCCGTGGCCGGCATCGAGAAGTTCGGGGCGCCGCTGATCATCGTGGACTTCGGCACCGCCACCAGCTACGACGTGGTCAACGCGAAGCAGGAATACCTGGGGGGCCTCATCAGCCCCGGCCTGAAGATCAGTGCCGAGGCTCTCTTCCAGCGGGCGAGCCGACTGCCCCGCGTGGAGATCGCCGAGCCCGAGCGGCTCGTGGGCAAGAACACCATCCAGGCCATGCAGTCCGGCATCTTCTACGGCTACGTGGGCATGGTGGAGGGCATCCTCCGGCGCCTCCTGGAGGAGTGCCCGGGCTCCAAGGTGGCCGCCACCGGCGGGCTCGCCCGCGTCATCGCGCCCCACTGCCCACTGATCAATCACATCGCTCCGGACCTCACCCTGGACGGGCTGCGCATCCTCTGGTTCCGCAACCAGGGTGGGCGAAAGTAGGGGATGGAGCCGCTGATCCACCTTGCCGTGGTCGACTCCACCCAGGCCTTTCTGCGGCGGAATCCCCAGCTCGGCTTCTGCACGGTCCTGGCTGACGGCCAGACCGAGGGGCGGGGTCGGCAGGGCAACGGCTGGGTGAGCCCGCTCGGGGCCGGGCTGTGGATGTCCGCAGCGCTGCCGGCCCACCTAGGGCAGGCCCCGGGGCTGGTGCTGCAGCGGGCCATGAGCGCCGTCGCCCGGGTGCTGGACCCCCTGGGGCAGGTCCTCGGCCTGAAGTGGCCCAACGACCTGGTGGCTTGGAAGGACGGCCAGTTGGTCAAGGTCGGCGGCATCCTGGGCGAGCAGATCGGTAACCGTCTGATCCTCGGCCTGGGCGTGAACCTGACCTCGGCCCCCGAGATTCCCGAGCGCCCCATTGCACCCGCCTGTCTGAAGGAGCTGGGGCTGCCCCTTCCTCCGACCGTGGAAATGGCGCTGGCTATCTCGAAGTACTGGAAAAACTTGGACGAGGATCTTCAACCGCTATTCCGGTGGCCCGAAGCAGGCACCCCCCTCTGCTGGGAGGAGGGGCAGGGCACCTGCCTGGGCTGGGAACCCGACGGTCGGCTGAAAGTGGCCTGGGCGGAAGGCATCCGGCGACTCAGCGCCGGGGATGTCCATGGACTTTCCTCAATCCGCAAGTGATCAAGAGACAGGAAGACAACGAAAGAAGGAAGTGGCGTCTTTCTTCGTGGTAAGCCTCTTGAGTTCTTGTCTTTAGAGCGCGGCTCTGATCTCGGCTTCGCTGAGGATGCGGGTGCTGTTCTTGGCGGCCCGCAGGATGCGCTCGACCCGCTCGGCGTTGGGGTCGTAGCCGTTCATCTCCAGCCAGTAGATGACGTTGCTGTGCCCGGCCATGGGGCCGATCTCGATCTCCTGGCGGCGGCCCACCAGGGCAGCGGGCACACCGGAATAGACGGCGTCCGCCAGCTCCACATCCCCCCGGTGGAGGGCCTTGACGATGGCGGCGGCGTGAACGCCGGTGCCCGTGCGGAAGGCATCGCGGCCCAGCACTGGGTAGTTCGCGGGGATCTCGACCTCGCACAGCTCGGCGACCCGCTCCGCCAGCGCGGGCAGGCCGGAGAGGTCGCCCTTGGGATGGCCCATCAGGTGCAGGTTGATCATGAGCTGGTCCAGGGCCACGTTGCCGCAGCGCTCGCCGATCCCGAGGATGCTGCCGTGGAGGCGGTCCGCGCCGGCTTCGAAGGCGGCCAGGGCGTTGGCCATGCCCAGGCCCCGGTCGTTGTGGCCGTGCCAGTCGATGCGCACGGGGTGGTCCTTCACCACCTCGTCCTTGATGAACCGCACCAGGCGGCGGACGCCGTCTGGGGTCGCGTGGCCGCAGGTGTCGGAGAGGCAGATGGCCTGGGCCCCCTCATCCAGGGCGGCGGTGTAGAGCGCCTTCAGCACCTCTGGCCGGGCCCGGGTGGTGTCCTCGGTCACCATCATCACCGGCACCTGCTGGAGCCGGCAGAAGGCCACGGCCTTGCGGGCATGGTCGACCAGGTAGGCCAGGTCCCAGCCTTCCACATCCATGCGGATCGGGCTGGAGCCGAGGAACGCGCCAGCCTCCAGGGGGATGCCCACCCGCTGCTGGACCTCGGCCACCTGCAGGAGATCCGCCTCGAGGGTGCGCACGGCCACGTTGGGGCTGATGGGCAGGCGATGGTCCCGGATCTCGACCATGAGGGCCTTCACAGCGGCCAGGGCCTTGGGACCAGCGCCGGGGATGCCCAGGTTCAGGGCGTCCACACCCAGGCGGGCGAGGCGGTGTGTGAGATCGCGCTTGGCGGCGATGTCCGGGTCCCGCACCGAGGGGCTCTGGAGGCCGTCCCGCAGGGTCTCGTCGTTGAGCAGGGGCACCCGGCCATCGTTTGAGGCCGGGCCGTTCCAGTCGTTGATGAGGTCGTCGAGGGTCATGAGGAGATCAGCCTACGGTGACTTCGAGCCTGCGGTCCAGCAGGGTGGCCAGGAGGACCCCCTTATCGAGGAACGCCTCCATCTCGGCATCCACATTCCCGGAGGCGCTGAGGGTGACCCGGAAGACCTGGTCGTCGAGCACTGTTGTGAGGCTCTGGACGGCCTGGTGGCGCCGGCGGTCGAGGGCATCTGCAACCCTGAGGATGGCCGCGAGCTTGCGCACCACCTGCCGGTGCCAGGGCGCCAGAGCCCGGAAGGCCTCGTGCTTCGCATGATGCGGCGGCTTGCCACGGTGGAAGCGCACCACCTGGGCCAGCAGGTCCACCTCCTCGGGCCAGAAGCCGGGCAGGGCGGCATTGCGGACCAGGTATTCGCCGTGCTTGTGGTGGCTCTTGTCAGAGATAGAGAAGCCGATGTCGTGGAGCCGCGCCGCGAAGGCCAGCCACTGGCGCTCGGGGTCCCCCAGCTCGAAGTGGGGTTGCAGGGCCAGGAACAGCTCGTCGGCCAGTCGGGCCACCTGACGGCTGTGGCCGGGATCCGGATCCAGCCGGGAGGCCAGCTGCTCGATGGAGGCGCGCCGCCGCTCGGCCAGGGGCGGGATGGCGGTGCCCCCATGCTTGAGGGCCTCCCAGATCATGCCTTCGCGAAGTCCCACGGGCAGGTGGCGCAGGGGCGGCGTTCCCAGCCACTCCATGAGGGACAAGGCCCAGATGGCGCCCACGTGGAGCACCTCCGCCCGCTTGGGATCTACGCCCAGGCGCTCGGTGCGCTGCTGGGCATCGGCACGCCAGAGCTTCAGCGCGAAGACCCGCAGCTGCTCGGCGCTGCAGGCCTGGCCGCCGGGAGCCGCGCCCCGGACGAGGTCCTCCAGGGTGCCTGAGGTACCCAGGATCAGGGTGGGCTCCGGGAGCTCCGAAGGCAGGTCCCGACGGGCCTTCTTGAGAATCCTCCGGGTCATGCGGCGCAGCCGCCGGAGGTCCTGGGCCGAGGGCGGGTTCGCGGTCTGGGCCGAGTCCGCCAGGCGCTGGAGCCCCCAGGGCAGGGAGATGCTGGCGGCCACCCGGCCACCCTGCACCCAGGTCAGCTCGGTGCTGCCCCCGCCGATGTCCATCAGGGCAATGGGCTCCACGGGGAAGGGGATGGCGTGGGAGACGGCCTGGTGGATCAGGCGGGCCTCCTCCTCGCCGGAGATCACCTGGATGGGCATGCCCAGCTGCTCCGCCGCCAGCACGAAGGCCTGGGCGTTCTTCGCATCGCGCAGCGCGGCCGTGCCGCAGGCCATGACCGTCTCGCACCCGAAGTCCCGGATCACCTTCGCCATCTGGCCCAGGGCCTCCAGCCCGGCCTGGAAGGCCTCGGGGCTGATCTCGCCAGAGCGGGCCTGCCCCCGGGCCAGGCGCACCATGGCCTTCTCCCGCGCCAGCACCCGCTGGCCGCCCATGGGATCCGCCTCCACCACCACCATGTGGAGGGAGTTCGACCCGACATCAACCGCGGCAATACGCATGGGACGATTGTCATCACAGTTGGCCGGGGTGGCCAGAGAATGTGGCAGGCGCCCGACTTATCAGAGCAGCCAGGAATCCTGGACGGCGAAAAATCAGGCTGTGATGGCCCCCGGCTCCGTGTTGGAATGGGAGGCTGTTCATTCATGAACAAGGAGTCGCATATGTTCTCCCGCTGGTGTCTTGGATTGACCCTCGGAGCCAGTCTGCTGGCGGCGCCGCCGACCTCGGTTCGGACTGAGGCATGGGTGCTGGCCCTGGACGCGAAGGGCGGCATGGTGGGCGACCTGAAGGCCGGCGAGCTTCAGGTGAAGGTGGACGGGAAGGTGCGACCGGTCCTGCAGTTCAAGACCCCCGCCCAGACCGCGGACGCAGCCCAGTCCTGGGTGCTGGTGTTCGAGCCCATCCGCGACATCAACATGCGGGCCCTCGCTTTCGTGGCCGCCGCGGACTTCCTCAGCAAGGTCCCGGACGGCGATCGCGTCCTGATCGTGGCCCGGGGCAAGGACTCACTGGAGTCCCTGATGCCCGGCTTCTCCCTCCGGCGCGGCCTCTGGGCCGAGGCCCTGGCCAAGCTGCCGGACATGCTCCCCGAGGGCCTGGTGGGCTCTCCGAAGGAGACGCTTCAGGGCGCCGGCTTCAAGGCTGACTTCGCCGACGCTTCGGACGGACCCAAGGGCCAGGACGCGGTGAACGCCCTGCTGGGCCGGTTCAAGGCCGGTGCGCCGGGCTGGGCCAAGGGCACCAACGACCAGCGCGGCGTCAACGTCCTGGACCGGCTCAACTTCAACAACCCCACGTTCATCAGCGGCATGGTGGCGACCATCACCCGCGAGGGCAAGGCCCTCGGCTCGATCTTCGACCTGGTGGCCCCGGTGCAGGGGCAGAAGCACGTGGTCGTCTTCTCCCGCTGCGAGGCCGACGACATGGCCCACCCCAGCGTGAAGCGAGCCATGAGCCAGAAGTTCACCCGGGAGAAGGGTGACTCCGGTGGCCCCGCCGAGGCGGCCCGCCTGGCCAACACCGATATGGTCATCCTCCAGACGGCCCTGAAGGAGAAGGCCGTGGCGGCCGGTGTCACCCTTTACTCCGTGGCGGGACCGGGCCAGAACATCGTGGGCAACGTCGGCATCATCGCCCCCTTCACGGGCGGCATGGCCTTCCCGCTCACCGCTGGCGTGGACGCCCAGTTCGGGCAGGGCATCCAGATCTTTGGCTCCCGCTACTTCGTCCAGTGGAGTGAGGAGGCGACCCCTGCGGGTGTCACCGGACTGGAAGTCAGCGCCAGCCGGAAGGATGTGAAGCTCCTGGTGCAGTCCCTGCGGTAGCTCGAAGGAGCCTGACCTCTGGTAGTCGTTGCGCGGCTCCCGGCGGGGAGGCCATGCTCGATTTCACATTCTGAGGTGATCCCATGGCCATGACGGTGGACGGCATTTTCTCACTCATGCCCGAGCTCTTCCTGCCGGAAAAGGCCCAGGGGCTCACGGTCTCGGTCTACTACCAGGTGACCGGCGAGGGGGGTGGCGACTACGCCTGCCTCATCGAGAACGGGGCCTTCTCGCTCAAGCGCGAGGCCAAGCCGGATGCCACCTCTGTGGTGGTCATCGGCGCCGAGGACTGGATCGCCCTGAGCGAGGGCAAGCTCGATCCCATGCAGGCCTTCATGACGGGCAAGCTCAAGGGCACCGGCGACCTGGGCCTGCTGCAGAAGTTCCCCAAGTTCTTCAAGAAACCCCAGAAGCAGGGGGGCCCCGTCAAGGCCCTCAAGGACCTGGTGTCCGCTCGCCTGGCACTGGTTGGCACCGGCCTCAAGGTCACCGTGGGCAGCGAGAGCTGGGGCGAGGGCGCTGAGCTGACCGGGGATGAGGCCGCGGTGCGCGGGCTGATCTGCGGCCTGTCCGAGCCCGGCCCGGCCCTGCTGGGCGGCCAGCTGCGCTTCGCTGGTGACCTGGGCCTGCTGCGGAAGGCCTGGAAGACCTGGGCCGCCGAGCCCGAGATCACCTACCCCGCCACCGCCGGCGGCAAGGCCCTGGCCACGCTGCGCAAGCGCTACAAGGGCGGCGCCAGCGGCACGCTGGAGGTCAAGGTGGATGGCGTGTCCTACCGCCTGGACTTCAGCCCCGAGGGCCTCTCTGTGCGCCCTGGCGAGGTCGAGGGCGGCTTCGCCCTGGGCATCACGGACGCCGACTTTGCGGCCCTCAATGCCGGCAAGCTGAACCTGGTCGCGGCGCTGCTCGCCGGCGCCATCACGGTCAAAGGCGACATGAGCCAGGTCGCCGCCTACACCGCCTACTTCGACGCGGATGTGAACCCCGCCCAGGGCCTGCTGGAATCCATGCCCGCGCGGTTCAACGCCGAGAAGGCCGGGGACCTGGAGGCCGCTGTGGGCTACCAGATCGAGGACCTGGGCTACACCTTGTTCATCCGAAACGGCGTCTGCATGGTCTTCCCTCGCCTGCTGAAGCCTTGTGATACGATGCTGAAAGCAAAGGCGGAGGACTTCATCGCCTTGAGCACCGGAACGCTGAACGCCCAGGAGGCCTTCATGACCGGCAAGATCCAGATCGAGGGAGACCCGCTGCTCATGCAGAAAGTGGCGAAGTGCTTCAAGCGGCCCGAGGCCTGAGACTGCCCATGACCCGACCCCACACCTCCCGAGTGAGCACCCATCCGGACAACACCCGGGTGGCTCAGATGGGTGTGGTGCGCATGACCCGAGCCATCCCCGACATGAGCCCGTCCAGGCTCCAGCCAGAGGGTGATACCGCCCTCAAGGCCAATGTCTGCATGGGCCGCTGCGGCCACTGCGACGTCCATCCCTGCCAGCTGCACGCCACCTTCTAAGGCTGTGCGTCACCAAGCGTAAAGAAGCCTGCTAAGCGGGGGACTGCCGAGGCGCGGAGGGATGCGGAGAAAAGTGAAAGCAGTGGTCTTCTCTGCTTTGCTGAGCTTTCCTCCGCTTCAAGCTTCTTTGCCCTGAGTGCCCTCGGCGCCTCAGACGTCCTCCCACAGCTCCCGAAGGCGCTGGTAGCCGGCGCGGCTGACGGGCAGGCGGGTGCCGTCCCGGAGGACCGCGTCGCGGTGCTCCTTCGTGTCCTGCTCCACCCGCACAAGGCGGTCGAGGTTCAGGATGTAACTGCGGTGGGTGCGGATGAAACGGGCCGGATCCAGCTGGGTCTCCAGGCTGGCCAGGGTCTGCTGCTTGAGGATGTTCCGGCCCTCGGTGCGCAGCAGCACGTAGTCGTCCTGAGCCTGCACCCAGTCCAGGCGGTCCAGGTGGATGACCGTGACCTTGGGGCCGTCCTTCACCACGATGCGCTCCAGGGGCCGGCCCTGGCGGGCAGCGGCGGCCAGCTCCGCGGCGGGGGGCGGCGGCACGGCGGGCTGGGCGGCCACCAGCAGGCGGGCCTTGGCCAGGGCCGCGTCGAACCGCTCCTTCGAGAAGGGCTTGAGCAGGTAGTCCACGGCGTGGGCCTCGAAGGCCCGCAGGGCGTGCTGGTCGTAGGCCGTGACGAAGATGACCGCCGGGCGCTTGCCCTCCGCCTCGAGCAGCTCCAGCACCTCAAAGCCGTCCAGCTTGGGCATCTGGATGTCCAGGAAGATCAGGTCCGGCTGGTGCTGGGCCGCGGCCTTCAGGGCCTCGAACCCGTTGGCGCACTCCGCCGCCACGGTCACGTCCGGATGGGCATCCAGGTGCTGGCGCACCACGGCGCGGGCCAGGTCTTCGTCGTCGATGATCAGGGCTCTCATGGCTCGGTCTCCAGGGGAAAGACGAGGGTCACGCGGTGGGTTTCTTCCAGGCTGGTGGCCTCGAAGCGGGCGCGGCTGCCGAAGCGGCCCAGCAGCCGCTGGCGTACCTGCCGCAGGCCCAGTCCCAGGCCCTGCGGCGTGGGGGCGTCGGGGTCCCGGGGGTTCTCCACCCGCAGGATGACGTGGCCCTCCACCAGCTCCGTGGTGAGGACCAGGGTGCCGCCCTCGGGCAGGGCCGCGATGCCGTGCTTGATGGCGTTCTCCACCAAGGGCTGGAGCAGCAGGGTCGGCAGCAAGGCCGGCTCCGTGGCGGGGTCCACCTGGAGTGCCAGTCGCAGCCTGGACCCGAAACGGATCTGCTCGATGGCCAGGTAGGCCCGGGCCAGGTCCAGTTCCTCCCGCAGGGCCACCAGGCGGCGCTCGCCCAGGCCGAGGCTGCGGCGCAGGAACTCGGAGAGCAGCACGCACATCTCCCGGGCGCGGACGGGATCCACAGCCGTCAGGGCCGACAGCGAGTTGAGGCTGTTGAAGAGGAAGTGCGGGTTCAGCTGGGCGCGCAGGGCCTTCAGCTCGGACTCCTGGGCCAGCAGCTGCAGCTCGGCGCCCTTGCGCTCCGCCTCCAGGGCGCGGGCCTGGGCCAGCATCAGGTAGCTGAGCGCCACCGAGGCCAGGTAGAGCAGGATGCCCAGGCCCGTGATCACCGGCAGGGCAATCTGCACCCGCTGGGGCAGGGCGCCCAGCCCTGGGAGCAAGGCCAGCAGCCGGGCCAGCAGCCAGGCCAGGCCCGCCCAGAGACCGCCCATGAGCAGGGCGGCAGTGCCCCAGGCGGCGCTCTGGGAGGCCAGGCCCTCGGCGGTGTTCTGCAGGGGCATGGCCCGGCAGAGATACCAAGTGCCCAGGAAGAGCAGCGCCCCCAGCAGGCAGAGGGGCAGGGCGAGGCTGGTGGCCTCCAGCCAGTTCCAGCCCTGGCTGCGGGCGATGCCTGCCAGCAGCAGCGCGATGGGCACCCAACCCAGGAGGTAGGTGCCCAGCCGGGCGCGGCTGACCAGGAGCGGGTGCATCAGGACTTCACCTCGGTGCCGCCGAAGAGGATGAGCCCCGTGATCACCAGGCAGGGGCGGCCCTCGGCGGGGCTGGGACCGTGGTGCGTGTTGTCGTTCAGGGCCCCGGCGATGGCCGTGGCGCGGTTGGCGATCTCCCAGCCCTCGGGCACCCGGATCTCGCCGCCGCCGAAGAGCACGAAGACATCAATGCGGGCCTGACCGGACTCCAGGGCCGCCTGCCGGAGGTCCACCTCGTAGCCGCCGAAGATGGCCGTGAGCTCGCCGCCCCGGAAGGACTGGGTGCCCATGCGCCGCTTGAAGCCACCGAAGATGGCCGTCCCCGTCAGGAAATCCTCGGACCGGGCCAGCTCCGGCGAAATGCCCCGGTGCTGCTTCAGCGCCTTGGTGACGATGAAGATGCCCAGGGCCACCAGCAGCAGCGGCCCCAGGGAAATCGAGTGGTCGCCGCGGTCCAGGACGCCGATGAGGAGCACCGTGCCGAGGATCACCAGCACCCAGCCGCCGGTGGAGCGGCTACCCTCCTGGCGCAGCTTGGCGATGCCCATGGCCACCAGGACCAGGGGCCAGAGGCGCAGGATGGCGTGGGCGTCAAGGATCCCCAGGGTCTCCAGGGTCAGGACCAGGCCCGCCACGATGATGGCCACGCCCAGCACCAGCTTGGGGCTGAAGGGGCTGGGGGCCTTGGGTTCGAGGGGGGCGTTCATGGTTTCACCTGGGGCGTGTCGGGACCGGGTTCAGCATCCCAGGAATGGGGCGCCGGTGGGGGCTGGGGCGGATTTTTCGGGGGGCTGTCTGGCTTGGACTGGGGCAGGAGAGCTCGGAGGGTGACCACGATTCCGGCCCAGACCAGGCCGATGGGCCACCAGCGTTCCAGCAGCCCCCAGGGACCAAACTGCTGAACGAAGCCGGCCGCGGCAAAAGCCAGCAGGACGTGGCCGCGGAGGGCAAGGGGGCCGTCCTGAACGAGCCTGGCGAGGCCCAGGGCGGCCAGGGCCAGAGGCCACCAGGCCAGCACCTGCCAGGCCTCGAACCACTGCAGCTGCTCGCCCAGGAGGATGATGCCCAGGGCGACCACGAGCAGGCCGAAGACGAGCTTGACGGTGGGCAAGGGCGGGCGGTCCGGGGTGCTCATGGACGGAACTCCTTTCGGCCAGACACAAAGGGGAAGGTCAGCGCCAGGGAGGGCACCCACAGCAGCCACCAGCCGTTTTCGATGAGCCACTTGAGCTGGACCATGGGGATCTCCTTCCGCATGTTCAAGCTACGGGCTAGACGCCGCCCCCAAGGCCAAGGATCGGTGAATAGCGGCCAGCCACCGGCGAAAGGCACGCCTGGGTCCTGCGTGGGGGAGGGGGAAGACAAGCAAAAATTCACCACGAAGACGGGAAGACCACGAAGAAGAGCAAATGGGGGGTGTTCAGCCTGTCTTTCCTTTGTGGTCTTCCCGTCTTGGTGGTTATGCCCTTTTCTTTTCTTCGAGTCCTTCTTGGTGGGCCTGTTCACGTACTCCAGGCCATCCGCTCAGTCCCAGTCGATGGCCCCGCCGCGGCTGCGCTCGCGCCAGGCGTGGTCGAGGGCGGGGACCAGCTCGGGAGGGCACTGGAAGCGCAGCAAGGCGTCGGTGCCGTCGAAGGTCTGGTCCAGGGCTTCACAGGCGGGGAACGCGCCCAGCAGGGCGAAGGGCAGGTGGGCTTGGGCCGCGGGCACCCGGAGCGCGCCGCTGCGAAGGATGCGCACCTCCTCCCAGGCGCCGGCCTCTTCCGCCACGACCAGGGCCCCCTGGACGCCCTCCGTGTAGGCCCGCACCAGCCCCCCGGTACCCAGCTTGGTGCCGCCGTACCAGCGGATGCAGACCGCGATCAGGTCCGTGACCTGAGCCCCCTCCAGCACGGCCAGCATGGGCCGCCCCGCTGTGCCCGAGGGCTCACCATCGTCGTCAGCCCCGTGGGCCGTGACCGGCACGCCCTCGCGCCAGGCGCTGCAGTGGTGCGTGGCGTCGAAGTCCCGCTTGCGCAGCAGGGCCAGCACCGCCGCCCGCTCCGCCGCGTCCCTGGCCGGATGCAGCTCCGTCAGGAAGACCGAAGCCTTCTCCCGGAGGCGGTGGACCACGGTTTCCTTGAGCCGACGCATGACTTCAGCATGGAGGGGTCGGCACGCAGAGGCAACCAACCCAACTGGAGTTGGCCTTCCTGCATGAGAAACGGCCCGCCAAAGCGGGCCGTTTCTCATGATCCGGGATGGGCATCCCGGAGAAGCACCTACTGCAGTGCGTTTACGATGGCGTTGAGGGTGGGGCTGGGGCGCATGGCGGCGCTGGTCTTGGCGTGGTCGGGGTGGTAGTAGCCGCCCATGTCCACGGGCTTGCCCTGGGCCGCGATGAGCTCTTCGTTGATCTTGGCCTCGTTGTCGCCCAGGTCCTTGGCGACTTTGGCGTAGCGGGCCTGCAGCTCGGCGTCCTTGCTCTGGGCGGCCAGGGCCTGAGCCCAGTAGAGCGCCAAGTAGAAGTGGCTGCCGCGGTTGTCGATCTGGCCCACCTTGCGGGCGGGAGACTTGTCGTTGTCCAGGAACTTGGCGATGGCCACATCCAGGGTCTCAGCCAGCACGCCGGCCTTGGCGTTCTTAGAGGCGTTGGCTACGTGCTCAAGGGAGGCACAGAAGGCGCTGAACTCGCCCAGGGAGTCCCACCGGAGGTAGCCCTCTTTCTGGAACTGCTGGACGTGCTTGGGGGCGGAGCCGCCGGCGCCGGTTTCGAAGAGGCCGCCGCCGCCCAGCAGGGGCACGATGGACAGCATCTTGGCGCTGGTGCCCAGCTCGATGATGGGGAACAGGTCCGTGAGGTAGTCGCGCAGGACGTTGCCGGTGACGGAGATGGTGTCCTTGCCGGCGCGGATGCGCTCGACGGAGACCTTCATGGCCTCCACCGGGTGCAGGATGCGGATGTCCAGGCCCGTGGTGTCGTGGTTCTTGAGGTAGGTCTGCACCTTGGCGATGACCTGGGCGTCGTGGGCCCGGCCGGTGTCCAGCCAGAAGAGGGCGGGAGCGCCGGTGATGCGGGCGCGGCTGACGGCCAGCTTGACCCAGTCCTGGATCGGGGCGTCCTTGGCCTGGCACATGCGGAAGATGTCGTCGGTCTCGACCTGCTGTGAGAGCAGGGTCGCGCCGGCGGCATCCACTACGCGGATCAGGCCGGGCTCGGTGGCGATGAAGGTCTTGTCGTGGGAGCCGTATTCCTCGGCCTTCTGCGCCATCAGGCCCACGTTGGGCACGCTGCCGATGGTGGCGGGGTTGAAGGCGCCGTGCTGCTGGCAGTCCTCGATGATGGTCTTGTACATCGTGGCGTAGCAGCGGTCCGGGATCATGGCCAGGGTGTCGTGCAGCTTGCCGTCGGGGCCCCACATCTTGCCGGAGTCGCGCACGACGACGGGCATGGAGGCATCCACGATGATGTCGTTGGGCACGTGCAGGTTGGTGATGCCCTTGTCCGAGTCCACCATGGCCAGGGCCGGGCGGGTCGGGTAGACGGCCTTGATGTCCGCCTCGATCTCGGCGCGCTGGGCCTCGGGCAGGGTCTGGATCTTGGCGTAGAGGTCGCCCAGGCCATTGCTGAGGTTCACGCCCAGGCTCTTGATGACGGCGGCGTGCTTGGCGAAGACGTCCTTGTAGAACACGGACACCGCGTGGCCGAACATGACGGGATCCGAGATCTTCATCATGGTGGCCTTGAGGTGCAGGGACAGCAGCAGGCCCTCCTGCTTGGCGGCCTCGATCTGCTCGGCGTAGAAGGCGCGCAGGGCCTTGGCGCTCATGACGGAACTGTCGATGATCTCGCCGTCGGAGAGGGCAGTCTTGGCCTTCAGGACCTTCACGGCCCCGTCGGCGCCCACGAACTCGATGCGGACGTCGGTGGCCTTGGCCACGGTGACGGAGGTCTCGGTGCCGTAGAAGTCGCCCTGGCTCATGTGGGCCACGCGGGCCTTGGAGTCGGGGGCCCAGGCGCCCATCTTGTGCGGGTGCTTCTTGGCAAAGTTCTTCACGGACAGGGGGGCGCGGCGGTCGGAGTTGCCCTCGCGCAAGACAGGATTCACGGCGCTGCCCAGGCACTTGGCGTAGCGGGCCTGGATGGCCTTCTCGGCCTCATCCTTAGGCTGCTCGGGGTAGTCCGGCAGCTTGAAGCCCTGGCTCTGCAGCTCCTTGATGGCGGCGATGAGCTGGGGGATGGAGGCGCTGATGTTGGGGAGCTTGATGATGTTGGCTTCGGGCTTCAGGGCCAGGGCGCCCAGGGCGCCGAGGTTGTCCTGGATCTTCTGGGCCTCGGTGAGCTGGTCGGGGAAGTTGGCGAGGATGCGGCCCGCCAGGGAGATATCGGAGGTCTCGACTTCCACTCCCGTGCCCTTGGTGAAGGCCTGGATGATGGGGAGGAGGGAGTAGGTCGCCAGGGCAGGCGCTTCGTCGATCTCGGTCCAGATGATCTTCTGGGTGGTCATAGGTTCTCCTTGTGAGGTTCCGGTCCCTGGCAGGGCCTTCGGCCACGGGTGCACACCCGAAGCCAGGCCATGGGTAATCAAGGCAGACTCCCACGGCGAAAGCCTTGTATCAAGCGGCTTTCCCGCGCTTTGGGGGAATTGGGACTTCGGTCACGCCTGCCAGATCAAGCCAGCACGGGCATGGCAGCTCCCGAGGCAGCGCGGACCTGGCCCCGGGCCACGGCGAAGTCCATGCGGCCCAGGTTCACGCCCCCGAAACCCACCTGGAAGACCAGCGTCTCGCCCAGGGCCTGGGGCACCCGGGTGGGGGTCTCCAGGAAGGTGTGGCTGTGACCGCCGATGACGGCATCGATGCCCGCCACCTGGCCCGGCAGGTGGAGGTCGTCGGGCCCCGTGCCGTTCAGGTTGTAGCCCAGGTGGGAGAGCACCACCACCAGGTCCACCTTCTCGACCTCGCGCAGCCGCTTCACGATGGGCTTGAGGCTCTCGTAGGGATCGCGCCAGCTGATGCCCTCGTGGTTCTTGGGGGCCACCAGCCCGGCGAAGGCCACGCCGATGCCCGTGAGGCCGACCCGAACGCCGGGGAAGTCCTTCACGAGATAGGGGCGAATCCGCTTCTGCAGCGCCGGGGCGCCCTTGCAGTCGAAGTTGCAGTTGAGGAAGGCGAAGGGGGCATTGGCGTGCTGCAGCTGCTCCATGGCCTCCATGGCCTCGACCAGCATCCCCACGCCGTTGTCGAAGTCGTGGTTGCCCAGGGTGCCGGCGTCGTAGCCCATCATGCGCATGAGCTGGTAGTCGAGGCGCCCCTTGTAGCGGTTGAAGTAGGGCGTGCCCTGGAAGGTGTCGCCGGCGTCCAGCAGCAGGACGGGGCCCAGCTGCTGGCGGAGCTGGCGCACCAGGGTGGCCCGGCGGGAGACGCCGCCCAGACCGCTGATGGCGCCGTTGCCGGGGCCGAAGGGCTCGATGCGGGAGTGAGTGTCGTTGGTGTGCAGCAGGGTAATGCGGCCGGAGGCCGCAGCTGGTCCCTCCTGGGCCCGCAGGGGCACCTGGCTGGCGAGGGCGGCGGAGCCGAGAGAGGCTAGGAAGGAGCGGCGTTCCATGGGAGTCCTAGAGCTTCAGTTTCTTGTCGCGGATGGCTTCGAGGATCGGAACCGGCAGGGTGTAGCGACCCAGGGCCGGGGGCAGCAGCTCCTGCTTGGCCTTGGCCAGGGCAGCGCACTGGTCCAGCAGCATCTGGCGCAGGGTGATGCCCGTGGTGAAGGGCTTGCGCCCCTTCCGGAGCGTGGGGATGGAGTCACCGCCGCCGTAGAGGTAGTCCGTGGTGGCGACCCGCACGGTCTCGGCGGGATCGATGGCGCTGCCGTCCTCCCAGGTCAGGACGATGACCGGCTGCTCGGGGCTACCATCCACCCGGGCCTTCACGCCGGAGCAGGGCTCGCCGCCGCGGCGGACGATGCCTTCCTTGACCACCTGGATCACCTCGGCGCCAGTGAGCTCCACCACCACCAGCTCGTTCTCGAAGGGCATCATCTCGAAGATGTCGGCCACCTTCAGCAGGCCCGGCCGCAGGTTCGAGCGCAGCCCGCCGGCATTGGTGATGGCGAAGCGCACCGGCTTGCCCACGATGCCCTGGGCGGCGGTCCGCATCACATCGGCAACCCAGTAGCCCAGCAGGTTCTCCTCGCCCCGGCGGCCGCGCAGCAGTCCCTGGGGTGCCTGGACCAGGGGCAGGTCGAAGCTGGCCTTGATCTCCGCCGCCAGGGGATCAATCACCTTCTGGAAAGCGGGATCATCCGGGATGGTGGGTCCCAGGGGCAGGACCTGGGCCTTGCCCGTCGGGGCCTGGGCAGCCAGGGACAGGGTCAGGAGGGCGCAGAGCAGGGCGCTAGAGGGCTTGAACATCGCTGGCGGTTTCCTTGAGGTCGGCGCGGACATCCCGCACGACGGCGTCGTGGTTCCAGAAGTGCGCGGTGGTGCGCAGCAGCCAGCCCAGGAGCCAGCCGTTGAGGGTCGTGACGGAGAGCTGCAGCAGCAGGAACAGCCAGACCCGGAAGGTGGTGCCGCCGCCCATGCGCCAGGCCAGCAGCAGCAGCAGGAAGGGCAGCAGGGCGCGGAGGGCGGCGCCGCCCGCGGCGAGGAGGCCCCACTGGACCGGGTGGTTCCACAGACGGAAAAAGGAGTCGGTCAGGTGGGCGCGATAGCCCCGGGTCAGGCCCACGGCGCGGCCCAGGCGGCAAAGCCACCACTGCACATTCAGGGTGCTGAGCAGGGCCATCCAGAGCAGGGGCCGGGCGATGAGGGCGGCCCAGCCAAGGCCGTCAAGGCCCAGCCCGCCCGCCCAGGCCAGGCTGCGGTCGATGGCGTAGGCCGTGAGCCCCAGGGGCAGGAAGCCGATCAGGACTGTGTCCAGGGCCCCCAGCAGCCAGGAGCCCAGTCGGGCCTTGAGGCCCACGGCCTCGGCCTGCATGCGCCAGCCGCACCAGAGCACCACCACCAGGCCCAGTCCGAAGAGGTGGACTGTTGGTGAGTTCACCAGCTTGTTCTGGATGCCGCCGTTCTCCCAGAGCTCCCAGAGGTCCCGGGCCGAGAGCTGCTCCCCCCAGTGGGAGGGCAGGGCGCTCCAGCCCGCGGCTCGACGCAGGTGCCCGGCCCAGCCTACGGCGGGGCCGAGGAAGACCAGCACCCAGCCGCCCATGAGGCCCCAACCCCAGGGCGTGAAACCGCCGGGGAAGGCCCGCTTCAGGAAGGCCCAGGGTCCCCGTGGCGCGAGGGACTCCTCGGCAAGGATGGTGGTGGGGCGTTCCTCGAGGTCCATATCCGTCCGCGTGCAATCCCCCATCAAACCACACTTTCCGCGGATGCGCCGGGTGGGCGTTCCCGCGTGGACCCTTGACAGAACCCCGCTGGGCCGGGTTTGATAGGGGCCATGAAGCTGTCTGCCTTGTCCATCTACCAGGGCCTCCCTTCCGGGGGCAGCTGGTGGCGTACGGGCTCGGACGGCTCCCTGCGCGAGGCCTAGCGGCCGACGCCTTTCCGGAACCTCCGAGCCCGACCCCACGGTCGGGCTTTTTTGTTTTTGGATGACCCCATGCCCCTCGCTCCCCGACATCTGATCCGTCACCCGCTGCCCGCGGACCTGCTGACCCCTCTGGCGGCCTACCTGGCCCTGCGGCCCGCAGGCGCCAGCCTGCTGCTGGAGTCCTGCGACCAGGGCGAGCGCGTGGGCCGCCACAGCTTCGTGCTGCTGGCCGGGGCAGACGAGTGCCGCCTGGAAGCCCCCGCGCACGGCTGGGTGGAGGCCCTGCGGGCCCTTTCCGGCCCCGCGCCCGAGTCCTGTCTGCACGACCCCGGCGCGGCCCTGCCGCCCCTGCGGGAGGTGCTGCCGGTGGGCGTGGGCTGCGCGGGCTACCTGGGTTTCGAGGCCATGGGGGCGGCCGAACCCACCCTGCCGCTGCCCGCCAAGAACAGCCTGGGCCTGCCGGGCCTCTGGGTCCGTCGCTTCGACACGGCCCTGGTCTTCGACCACCTGCACCAGGTGGCGGAGCTGCAGACCCTCGACCCCGATCCCGAAGCGGGCTACACGCGGCTCCGCGGCCTGCGGGCCCTGCTTCTGGCGGGCGTGAGCGACCCCGGTCCCTCCGCCGCCCAGCCCCGGGCCGTGCCGCTCATGGCCCGCGAGAAGTTCGAAGCCACCGTGCGGGAGGCCCAGGAGCTCATCCTGGATGGCGACGTCTACCAGCTGGTGCCCAGCCAGCGCTTCCGCGTGGAGGAGCCGCCGCCGCCCCTGGAGGCCTACCGGCGCCTGCGCCGCCTCAACCCCAGCCCCTACGGCTACCTGCTCGAGTGGGATGACTTCGCCCTGGTGGGCGCCTCCCCGGAGATGCTGGTGCGCGTGCAGGGCGGCGAGGCCGAGACCCTGCCCATCGCCGGCACCGTGCCCCGCGGCGCCAGCGCCGAGGAGGACGTGGCCCGCTTCGAGGCCCTCAAGCGGGACCCCAAGGAGCTGGCCGAGCACCAGATGCTGGTGGACCTGGCCCGCAATGACCTGGGCCGGGTGGCAGTGCCCGGAGGCGTGCGGGTCGAGCTGCCCCTGGCCCTCCAGCGCACCAGCCACGTGCTGCACCTGACCACCACCGTGAAGGCCCACCTCAAGCCCGGCGTGGACGCGCTGGATGTCCTGGCGGCGGCCTTCCCGGCGGGCACCGTCAGCGGGGCGCCGAAGCTCCGGGCCTGCCAGCGCATCGCCGAGTTCGAGGGGGAGGCCCGCGGCCCTTACGGCGGCGTGCTGCTGCGCCTGGGCGCCGACGGCGTGCTGGACACGGCCCTGATCCTGCGCACCGCCGTCTACCAGGCCGGGGTGGCCTACATCCAGGCCGGTGCCGGAGTGGTGCGGGCCTCGAACCCCACCTCGGAATACTTCGAGACCCTGCACAAGCTGGGGGCCATCGCCCAGGCCCTTGGGGTGACGCTGTCCGGAGGTGCCCGATGATCCTCCTCCTGGACGCCCTGGACTCCTTCACCTACAACCTGGTGCAGGCCTTCGAGACTCTGGGCGCAGAGGTGCTCGTGGTCCGCCACGACGCCATCACCCTGGCCGAGGCCCAGGCCCTGCGCCCCGAGGCCGTGGTGCTGTCGCCCGGCCCGGGCCATCCCACCGAGAGCCCCGCCCACATGGCCATGGCCCAGTCCGACTGGGCGGTGCCCCTCCTGGGTGTCTGCCTGGGCCACCAGGCCTTGGCCGCGGGCAGCGGCGGCCGGGTGATCCGCGCCCGGGAGCCCCTGCACGGCGAGGCCACGCCCCTGGAGCACGACGGCACCGGCCTCTTCCAAGGCCTCCCCCCGGGCCTGCCCGTGGGCCGCTACCACAGCCTCATCGCCGAGCCGGACTCGCTGCCCGCCTGCTGGCGCGTGACCGGCCGTAGCCCCGGCGGCGAGATCATGGCCATGGCCCACCGGACGCTGCCGCGCTGGGGCGTGCAGTTCCACCCCGAGAGCATCCTCACGCCGGACGGTCCGGCCATGCTCGCCAACTTCCTCCGCCTCGCCAAGGATGCCCGCCCATGACGCTGCTCACGACCCACAACCCCAGCCGCCCACTGCCCGAGGCCACCGCCTCGGAGCTCATGCACATCTTCATCGACCAGGACACGGACGCCCTCCTGGTGGGCGCCTGCCTGGCCCTCCTGGCCCAGCGTGTGCCAGAGGCCCACGAGCTGGCGGCCTTCGCCGATGCCCTCTCGGAGGTGGCCGTGCCCTTTCCGGCGGTGCCGGAAGGCGCCTTGGACACCTGCGGCACCGGCGGCGACGGCTCCTCCACCGCCAACCTCAGCACCCTGGCGGCCCTGCTGCTGGCCCACCTGGGCGTGCCGATCGTCAAACACGGCAACCGCGCCGCCACGGGTGTCTGCGGCAGCGCGGACCTGCTGGAGGCCCTGGGCTACGACCTGGCGCGGCCCAGCGCGGACCTCGCCGAGGATCTGCGCACCCGGAACTTCGCCTTCCTCTTCGCGCCCGCCTACCACCCGCTGCTGGGTCGCCTGCGGGAGATCCGCAAGCGCCTGGGCATTCCGACGATCTTCAACCTGCTCGGCCCCCTGCTGAACCCGGGCAACCCGCCGCTGCAGCTGCTGGGCGTGGCCCGCGAGGACCTGGTCGTCCCCATGGCCGGAGCCCTGGCCCGCCGACCCACCCTGAAGCGCGCCTACGTGATTCACGGCAAGGACGCCGAGGGGAAGGGACTGGACGAGGCCTCCATCGAGGGGCCGACCACCGTGGTGACCGCCATCGACGGCAAGGTGGCCGCGCCCCAGGTGCTGGTGCCCCGGGAGCTCGGCTTGCAGCCGCCGGTGCGCCATGCCCTCCGTGTGGCGGATCGCGCCGAGGCCCTGGCCGTGGCCCGGGGCCTCTTCGCCGGGGCCACCCACGCCGACTTCCGGCCCGCCGTGGCGGATGCCGTGGCGTTGCAGGCGGCCCTGGGCCTGCACCTGCACCGGGGGGCAGGACTGGAAGGCTTGGCCGAGACCCTGCGCGAGACCCGCGCCCAGCTGGACCGCGGCTTCCCGCTGCCCTTCGCCCCCGGCGGCGAGGTGCGCCAGTGAGCACGCTCCCCGCGCCCGCCGCCTTCGTCCACGGCTCGGGCCTGCCCGCGAAGTCCCTGCTGCAGCAGGTGCTGGTGGCAGAGCTGGCCCGGGTGGAGTCGCTGCCGCCAGCCCCAGTGCCAGTCCGGGCTGCGCTCATGGGAAGCGGCCCCTTCGAGTCGGCCCTGCGTCGCGACGCCAAGCTGAAGGGCGGGGCGGTCATCGCGGAGTACAAGCAGGGCTCGCCCTCCCTGGGACCCTTCGCCGTGGGCACACCGCTGCTGCCCCAGCTGCGGGCCTATGCGGAAGGCGGCGCTGCGGCCTTCTCCATCCTCACGGAGCCTGCCTATTTCCGGGGCTCCGCCGGGCACCTCCAGGCCGCGGTCGAGCTGGGCGTGCCCCGGCTCTACAAGGGCTTCGTGATCGCCGAGGCGCAGCTGGCCGAGGCGGAAGCCGCCGGGGCCGAGGCGGTGCTGCTCATCGCCCGGGTGCTGAAGGAACACACCGCGGCCTTCGCTGATGCGGCTCGCAGCCGCGGCCTCGAGCCCCTCATCGAGCTGCACAACCTCACCGAAGTGGGCTTCGCCCAGGCTGCAGGTGCCCGCCTGGTGGGCATCAATGCCCGCAACCTCTCGACCTTCACCCTGGGTGCGCCCACGGCGGCCCCGCTGCGCGAGGCCTTCCCCGACGCGGTGCTCATCCGCGAGTCCGGTCTGGCCACCCCCGAGGACGCCCAGGTGGCGCTGAGGGCGGGCTTCGACGCGGTGCTCATCGGCGAGGCGCTCATGCGCAGTCCCGATCCCCGGGGGTTCCTGGCGCGGCTCCTGACGGGGCTCCGGGCGGAGGTGCTGTGACTCGCCTTTGCACTCAAAGAAAAAGATTCACCACGAAGACGGGAAGACCACGAAGTAGACAATACGGGCAGCGCCTTTTTCTTTTCTCGTGGTCTTCCTGTCTTCGTGGTGAGGAGACCATTTCCTCCTTTGCACGGTGCTCGCCATGAGGCTCCTCGCCAAGGTCTGCGGCCTGGTGCAGGCGGGGGACGCGGCCCAGGCTGCCGCCATGGGCGCGGACCTGCTGGGCTTCGTCAGCCACCTGCCCAGCCCCCGGCACTGCGCAGACCTGACCGTGGCGGCGCCCTACCTGAACCGCGCGGTGCTGGTGATGGTGGCCGAGGAGGCGGAAGCGATCCTGGCCCTGGCCCGCCGCCACGGCTTCCGCCGCGTGCAGCCCTACCTTCCGGAGACCGGGCGCGCCGCAGGCGTGGCCCTGCTCCGGGCCGCGGGCCTCTTTGTGCTGCTGCCCTGGGCCGACGAGCCGCACCCGGAGGCGCCCGCCGCGGATCTCTATCTCTGGGAGGCCAGCCCCGCCCAGACCGGCCTGCCCGGCGGCTCGGGGCAGGGCCACGCCATGGCCTTCCCGCCGCCCGGTCCGTTCCTGCTGGCCGGGGGTCTCGACGCCAGCAACCTGCCCGGGCGCCTCGCCGCCCTGCCTGAGGCGGTGCTGCCGCAGCTGCGTGGCGCCGACGCCGCCAGCCGCCTCGAGGCCGCCCCCGGCCGCAAGGACCCCGTCAAAGTCTCCGCCTTCATCTTCAGCGTCCATGAACGGGAGTTCGCATGACCCTCGGCTTCACCCTTCCCGACCGCTTCGGCAGCCAAGCCCTGGGCGGCTGCTATGCCCCGGAGACCCTCGTCCAGCCGCTCCTGGATCTGGAGGCCGCCTTCCGGTCTGCCCTCATGGATCCAGCCTACATGGCAGAACTCAAGGGCGAGCTGCGGCACTTCGTGGGCCGCCCCACACCGCTGACGCCTGCGCCGCGCCTGGCCGCGCAGCTGGGGCTGAAGGTCCTGTTCCTGAAGCGGGAGGACCTCACCCACACCGGCGCCCACAAGATCAACAATGCCCTGGCCCAGGCCCTCCTGGCCAAGCGCATGGGCAAGCACGAGATCATCGCCGAGACCGGCGCGGGCCAGCATGGCGTGGCCACGGCGGCGGCCTGCGCCCGGCTCGGGCTCTCCTGCACGGTCTACATGGGCGTCACCGACATGGCGCGACAGGCCCCGAACGTGGCCCGCATGCGACTCTTCGGCGCCAAGGTTGAACCCGTCGAAGCGGGGCAGGGCACCCTCAAGGAGGCCGTGAACGAGGCCCTCCGCGCCTGGGCCGCCCGCTGCGACCGCGCCCACTACATCCTGGGCTCGGCCCTCGGCCCGCACCCCTTCCCGACCCTGGTGCGCACCTTCCAGACCGTCATCGGCGAGGAGGCCCGCGCCCAGATCCTGGAGCAGGCGGGCGCGCTGCCCGAGGTGGTCATCGCCTGCGCCGGCGGCGGCAGCAACGGCCTGGGCCTGCTGGTGCCGTTCCTGGGGGACCGCCTGCAGCGAATCGCCGTGGAGGCCGGGGGCCACGGCCCGGATCTGGGGGAGCACGCCGCCCGCCTCGACGGCGGCCGCATGGGCGTCCTGCACGGCTGCAAGACCCTCCTGCTGCAGGACGACCACGGCCACACGGCCGAGACGGCCAGCATCAGCGCGGGCCTGGACTACCCGGCCCTGGGGCCGGAGCTCGCGGCCCTGATCCTGGATGACAAGGTCGAGGTGCGCCGCGCCTCGGATGAAGAAGCCCTCACTGCCGCCCGGCTGCTCTGCCAGGCCGAAGGCATCCTGCCTGCCCTGGAGAGCAGCCACGCCCTGGCGCTGCTGCCCACCCTGGCCGCCGAGGGCGCCGCCACGGTCCTGCTCGGCCTCAGCGGTCGCGGCGACAAGGACCTGTCCACCTACCAGTCGCGCTCGGGGCTCTGACATGAATCCACTGCTTCCCTTCCTCATGGCCGGTGATCCCTCCCTGGAGGCCTTGCCGGGGCTGCTCTCGGACGCCAAGGCCCTCGGCCTCGAAGCCGTGGAGCTTGGCCTCCCGCACTCGGATCCCATCGCGGACGGACCGGTGCTCCAGGCCGCCGCGCACCGGGCCATCCAGCGCGGCGCCACGCCGCTGCGCGTGCTCCAGAGCCTCGCCGGCATCACGGACAGCCCGGATGTGGTGCTCTTCACCTACCTGAATCCCCTGCTCCAGCTCGGGGCCGCAGAGCTGAAGCGGCTGCTGGCGCCCACGCCGGTACGCGCCCTCCTGGTGGTGGACCTGCCCTTTGGCGAAGAGCCCGCCTTCGAGATGGATCTGAGAGTGGCGGGCTACCCCATGGTGCCGCTGCTGGCCCCCACCACCACCCTGGGGCGGGCAAGGCAGATCCTCGCCGAGCGGCCCGATCCCGGCGAGGGCGCGCCCTATGCCCAGCGCTTCGCCTACGTGGTGGCCCGGCTCGGGGTCACGGGCTCGGGGCAGGGCCTCGACCTGAAGCCGATCTCAGAGCGCGTTGCGGACCTGCTGCAGCTCACCTCACGCCCGCTGGCCGTGGGCTTCGGCCTGTCCGATCCCAGCAGCCTCAGGGCCATCCGGCGCCTGGGGGCGACCCCGGTCATCGGGTCAGCCCTGGTCCAGGAACTAGCGGCGGGGCGTAACCTCCGCGAGGCGCTGGCCGACAGGCTGGTTGACGATCTGTAGATAGGGAATGACTGATCCCCCAGATTGCTTGCAGGAGTGGTTGCACCCCTGACGCGATTTGGTATCTTGGTCCATCACCATCCTTGCCAAATCGGCTGGAGACAGCCACTCACCCCGGTCACTCGGGACAGGAGTCATGCCCCTATGAGCCATCGTTCGCGTTTCACCCTCACGGCCCTGACGTTGGTCGCTGCTGCGGCCTTCGCCCCCCAGGCGCAGGCCAGTGGTTTCCAGCTCCGGGAGCAGAGCCCGCTCTCCCTGGGCAACGCGTTCGGTGGCATCAGCGCGGGTGGTGGTGACATCAGCTCGCTCTACTTCAACCCTGCGGTGATGACCCAGTACGACGGCATCCAGTTCTCCTCCGGTGGCACCTACATCGGCCTGAGCGCGAGCTTCAAGGACGCCACCGCGTCCCGCACGCCCGTGATCACGGGGCTCGGCTTCCAGGTCTCGCCCATCACCGGTTCCGCGCTGAGCCCGATCTCGGGCCCCTCCGGCCACGGCAATGCGGCCATCTCGGCGGTGCTCCCTGAGTTCAACATCATGTACAGCGTGAGCGACGACCTGAAGATCGGGCTCTCGCTGAATGTCCCCTACGGCCTGGCCACGGAATACGACGCCAACTGGATCGGCCGCTACCACGCCCTGAAGACCGACCTGAAGACCATCGACATCAGCCCCAGCATCGCCTGGCGGCTGTCGAAGGAGTTCAGCTTCGGCGTGGCCCTGATCGCCCGCCGCGCGGACGCAGAGCTCTCCAACGGTGTGGACTTCGGCACCGCCCTGGCCCTGAAGGTGGCACCGGCGCTGGCCGCTGCTGGCATGTCTCCGGTCTCGCCCGGCGTGGGCCAGAACAGCCCCGTGGCGACTGTGGCCATGGGCGCCCCCAGCGCCGTGCTGGGCACGCCCGGCTACGCGATTCCCGGCGCCTGGGATGGGACCGCGGGCCTCAAGGGTGGCTGCTGGGCCTACGGCTACAAGCTGGGCCTGACCTACGAGCCCTCCAAGAACTTCCGCATGGGCCTGGCCTTCAACGCTTCCATGTCCATGACCCTCACGGGTGATGCCGAGTTTGCCTACCCCTCCGCCATTCCGGCCACGGACCTCGGGGCCCTCCAGGCTGCGGGCCTCAAGAACGGCGGCGGTCAGGCCGAGCTCAACCTCCCGGCCACCACGTCCCTGGGCTTCGACTGGAAGGTGAGTCCGACCGTTTCCCTGCAGGGCGAGCTGGCCCGCACGAACTGGTCCACCTTCAAGGAACTGCGTGTGCACTTCGCCTCTGGCGCACCGGACTCCGTCACGGACGAGAGCTGGAAGGACAGCACCTTCTCCTCCCTGGGAATCACCTGGAAGAAGAGTGACGCCCTGACCCTGCGGGCAGGCCTGGCCCTCGACACCAGCGCCGTGGATGACAACCACCGCACGCCCCGCATCCCCGACAACGACCGCAAGTGGGTCTCCATCGGTGCCAGCTACCAGCTGACCAAGAAGATGGCCGTCGACATCGGCTACAGCCGCCTCTTCATCGCGGATGGCAAGACCCAGCTCACCGCCGCCAACGACAACGTCACCCGCGGCACCCTCAACGGCACCATCGTGGCCAACATCCACTTGATGGGCGCCGCGCTGCGCTACACCTTCTAGTCGAACCTCTCAGTCAATAAGAAGGCCCGGCATGCCGGGCCTTCTTATTGCTGTTTGCCGAAAAGGGATATCAGACGCGCTCGACGGCCATGGCAATGGCGTTGCCGCCGCCCAGGCAGAGGGCCGCGACACCACGCTGCTGGCCCCGGCGCTCCAGTGCGCTCAGGAGGGTGGCCATCACGCGGGCTCCGCTGGCACCGATGGGGTGGCCCAGGGCCACAGCGCCGCCATGGACGTTGATGCGGTCCGCTGGCAGCTGCAGCTCGTTCATGGTGGCCACCAGCTGCACGGCGAAGGCCTCGTTGATCTCCCAGAGGTCCACGTCCTGGGTGGCCCAGCCCACCTTGGCCAGCAGCTTGCGGATGGCCTCCACGGGGGCCATGAGCACCCACTCCGGGGCCAGGCCTGCGGTGGCGGTCCCGAGGATCCGCGCCTGGATCTTCAGGCCGTGGGCCTTGGCGTAGTCCTCGGTGGTGACTAGGGCGGCGGCGGCGCCGTCGTTCACGCTGGGGGCGTTGCCGGCGGTGACGGAGCCATTCTTCTGGAAGGCCGGCCGCAGCTTGGCCAGGGACTCGGCGGTGGTATCGGCGCGGGGGCTCTCGTCCTCGGTGACGATCAGATCGCCCTTGCGGCCGGGCACGGCGATGGGCACGATCTCCGCCAGAAAGGCCCCGGACCGGATGGCGGCGATGGCCTTGCGGTGGCTCTCGGCGGCCCAGGCGTCCTGAGTCTCCCGGCTGATGGCATATTTCTCGGCCACGCGCTCACCCGTGAGGCCCATGTGCTGGTCGGTCATGGCGCACCAGAGCCCGTCCAGGATCATGGCGTCCTTGGCCTCGGTGTGACCCATGCGGGCGCCCGTGCGGAGCTTGGGCATGAGGTAGGGAGCGTTGGACATGGACTCCATGCCACCCGCCAGCACCACCTCGTGATCGCCCAGGCGAACGGCATTGGCCGCGAGCTGGATGGCCTTGAGGCCGCTGCCGCAGACTTTGTTGATGGTGAGGGCCGAGCAGCTATCGGCCAGCCCACCGCGCAGCGCCGCCTGCCGTGCCGGGGCCTGGCCCACGCCCGCGCCCACCACGTTGCCGAAGATGGCCTCGGTGGGGGTCACGCCGGGCACGGCGGCCAGGAGGGCCTTCACCACCTGGGCCGCCAGATCCGGCGCGGCCAGGGGGGCAAAGGCGCCCTGGAACTTGCCGATGGGGCTGCGGAGGGTGTGCAGGATGACGGCCTGGGACATGGGGGCTCCGGGGTTGGCTAGCAGCTGTCAGCTGTCAGCGGTCTTGGGAAGGGGCTATCAGCTATCAGCTGTCAGTTATAAAAAGAAAAGGAAGGGCGCAAGAATTACTGGTCGGCGGGGTCGTCGAGGGCGCTGATGTCGAGGTGCTCGAGGTTGAGGGTGGGCGAGGCGGCCACGTAGAGGTCCGGGGCCTCTTCCTGCAGGTGCCGACGGGTGCGGTCCATGAGGGACTCGACCTCCCGGAGGAACTGGAGGCGCTCCATCTTCAGGCTGCGCAGCTGGACCTGCAGCTCCACCACGTGCTGCTGGGCCTCGCGGATGATCTCATCGGCCTTGAACTGGGCCTCGCGGATGATCAGATCCCGCTCCCGGCTGGCGCCCTCCAGGACGTCCTCCCGGGTGCGCTGGGCCTGCAGCAGAGTCTCCCGGAAGATCCGGTCCTGGTCCTGGTACTGGCGGAGCCGCTCCCGGTTGTCGAGGATCTCTTCCTTGGCCTTCTGGTTCTCGGCAAGGAGCTCCTCCCACTCGCCCGCCACCTCGTGCAGGAAGGTGCGGACTTCAGACTCCTCCAGGCCTCGGAAGACCTTTTCGAACTCCCGGCGCTGGATGTCGAGCGGGGTGAACTTCATGGCGCACCTCCAGTCAGGAGAACATGGCCTGTTCCAGGACCCTCTGGACCAACCACAGCAGTATCAGCGCGATGAAGATGTCCAGGCTGACCCCGCCGATGGCAGGGACGATGGCCCTGATGGGGTGTAGCACGGGATCCGTGATCTGGTGCAGCAGACGCACCCAGCGGTTCCTGGGATCGACGGGAAACCAGGAGATCAGGGCCGTGGCGATGAGCAGCCAACTCAGAACGGTCAGGGCGTAGTGGGCGATGCGAAACAGCAGAGGCATGGGCAGGATCCCGGGAATCCGATCATGATAACGGGGAGTGAGGCTTCTACATGCGGATCGGTATTTCCTGCTACAGCACCTTCGGAGGCTCCGGCGTCGTCGCCACGGAGGTGGGCAAGGCCCTGGCGGCCCGGGGCCACGAGATCCACATCCTCAGCCCCAGCCTGCCGCCCCGGCTGGTGGGCTTCGAGGACCGCATCAACTTCCATGAAGTCAGGGCTTCACCCTACCCCCTGTTCGAGGATGCCCCCTACTCCATCGCCCTGGGCTCCAAGATGGCCGATGTGGCCGATCACTACGGCCTGGACATCCTCCACGCCCATTACGCCATCCCCCACGCCATGGCCGCCCTCCTGGCCCGCATGGCCATCCCCCGATTGAAGGTGGTGACCACCCTCCACGGCACGGACATCACCGTGGTCGGCAGCGATCCCAGCTACCTGCCCATGGTCCGCATGGCCATCCGGGAGAGTGACGGCGTCACCGCCGTTTCCGAGTATCTGCGCCAGGAGACCCTGAGCACCTTCGGGGTCGACCGGGCGATCGATGTCATCGGCAACTTCGTGGAGCCCCCGGGCCCCGAGCACCCGGACTGCCGGGCCTGGCTGGCCCCCAAGGCCGCCTTCGTGCTCACCCACATCTCGAACTTCCGCCCGGTAAAGCGCGTCCTGGACGTACTCAAGATCTTTGAGCGGGTCCGTACCGAGGTCCCGGTCCGTCTGGTGATGGTGGGGGATGGCCCAGACCGCCTGGAGGCGGAAGCCTACTGCCGGGACCATGGCTTCGCCAGCGAGGTGCGCTTCACGGGCAAACAGCTGGACATCGGTACCGTGCTGAACTGCTCGGACCTCTTCCTGCTACCCAGCGCCACCGAGAGCTTCGGCCTGGCGGCCCTGGAGGCCATGGGCCACCGCGTGCCCGTCATCACCAGCCGGGTGGGGGGACTGCCGGAGGTGGTGCGCCACGGCATCGACGGCTACCTCGAGCCCGTCGGCGATGTGGAGGCCATGGCGGCCGACGCGGTGAAGCTGCTGCGGGACGAGGCGCTGCGCCTGCGCATGGGCGACTCTGCCCGGGAGCGCGCCCTGGACACCTTTGCAGAGGGCCCCATCGTGGATCAGTACGAGGCCCTGTATCGGCGGGTGCTGGAACGCTAAGAGGGCCTCTCCTCGGCTTCGCTTCCCGCTGGTGAATCTTTGCTGCGCCGCTGCTCCGCGGCCTGCCGCTGGCAGCTGGGGCAGTGGCCCCGGCAGTCCGGCCCGCAGCCCGCGCCTGGCTGGGTGGGCTGGGGCGGGGCAGGGGGCTTCGCGCCGGAAGGAGGCATACCTGATCATCTCACGGGCTTGCGCACTGGACGCCAAGCCTAAACCCTAAGCAATCAAGCGTATGGTGAACTTCAAGCTGGATGCCGAAACTCATGGGATAGGAGATCCCCCGGTCATGTCCACGCTCACGCTCTCGGATGAACGCAAACCTCAGGGCTCGCTCCGGTATCTCTTCATGAACGTGGAAGATCTGGCCCGCATGGCCTGGGGCAGCGTCTTTGGCCAGGACGAGTGCACCAAGGATGACTTCGTGCCCCACCAGGAGCGTGAGTTGCAGCCCCCACCGGAAATCTGGCTGCCGCGGTCCAGCCGCAGCCGCCTGGATAGCTAGCCCCTGCTTCTCGGCGGTTCGAGCCCGCCTCCTCTTCAGTCCACCAATGAAAAGGGGCCCGAGGGCCCCTTTTCATTGGTGGCTGGAGGCGGACTCGAACCGCCGACCTGCGGATTATGAGACCGCTGCTCTAACCAGCTGAGCTACCCAGCCACGAAGGGACAGTCTAGCGGGGGCGCGGGTCTTCGTCCACTTGTGAGTTTGCGGGCGGCCCTACTCGAAACGGTCCTCGAGGCGCTCGGCGGTGTGCTCAACCTGGATGGGGGAGCCGTCCTTGTCGAGGCCGCCGCGGATCTGCATGACACAGCCGGGGCAGTCCATGACCACCTTGTCGGCACCGGTGTCCTTGATGTTCTTGAGCTTGCGCTCCAGGATCGGGGCCGAGATCTCGGGCAGCTTCAGGGAGTAGGAGCCCGCCATGCCGCAGCAGGTGTCGCACTCGTACATCTCGGCGATCTCATGGCCGGCCTTCTGGAGCAGCTCGCGCGGCTCGTCGGTGGCCTTGAGGGTGCGCTTCAGGTGGCAGGAGTCGTGGTAGGTGATCTTGCCGAGGTGCTGGCCTTCCTTGAAGGTGAGCCGCCCCTCGTCCACCAGCTTCTTGACCAGGCTGGAGAAGTCGATGGTGCGGTCGGAGAGGCGCTGGGCCTCGCCCAGGGCGTCGGTGATGCCCAGGGTCTTAAAGGTGTCGAGGAAGTCGTGTTTCAGCGCCACGGTGCAGGTGGGGCAGGCCGAGACCACGTAGGTGGCGTCGGTCTCCAGCAGGGCCTTGATGTTGTCCCGGGCGTTCTGGGCGGCGACCTCATAGGCGCCGCTGTAGCGCGCCGGGGCGCCACAGCAGGTCTGGTCCTCAGGGAAGACGACCTCGATGCCGGCCTTGTTGAGGATCTTGACCAGGGCCGTGCCGGTCTCGGGATAGGCGAAGTCGATGAGGCAGCCAGCGTAGAAGACGACCTTCTCGGCCTGCTTGGGCTGAGCGATGGCCTTGATCTTGTCCCGGAAGGGCTCGGGAGCGATGGCGGGCAGGCTGCGGAAGTCCGTCATGTCCGACAGGAACAGGGGCAGGTGGCGGATGAAGCGGCCCTGCTTGAAGGGCTTCTGGGTCACCGAGGCCATGCGCAGCATGGAGTGGAACAGGCGCCGGTTGTTCACCACGCCGAAGATGGCCTTCATGGCCAGGGACTGGCCCTGCTCGACCACCAGGCGCCGCCGCAGCTCCAGGATGAGCCCGGGAATATCGATCTTGCCCGGGCACACGGGGACGCAGCTGCCGCACTGGATGCACAGGCCCTGGATGTCCTCGGACTTCTTTAGCTCATCAAACCAGGCCGTGAGGATGGTGCCGATACCGCCGGTGTAGGTCTTGCCGAAGACGTGGCCGCCCACCAGCCGGAACACGGGGCAGACGTTGAGGCAGGTGGCGCAGCGGATGCACTGGAGGGCCTCCTTGAACTTAGGGTCCTTGACCATGTCCGACCGGTGGTTGTCCATGAGGATGATGTGCAGGTCCTTGGGCGAGCCATCGGTGTTGGGCACCTGACCCGAGAGCATGGACACGTAGCTGGTGAGCAGCTGGCCCGTGGCGCTGCGGGGCAGGGCGGTGAGGATGGGGTCGATGTCAGCGACCTGGGCGACGAGCTTCTCGATGCCCACGATGGCCACGTGGATGCGGGGCAGGGTGGTCACCAGGCGGGCGTTGCCCTCATTGGTGATGATGACCAGGCTGCCGGTCTCGGCCACGGCGATGTTGGCGCCGGTGATGCCCATGTCCGCGGCCAGGAACTTGGGGCGCAGCTTGCCCCGGGCGAACTTCACCAGCTTGGGGATGTCTGGCGCCTGGCCAGCTTCCACTTCCTGGCTGAAAACCTCGGCGACCTCCTCCTTGGTCATGTGGATGGCGGGCATCACCATGTGTGACGGGGTCTGGTGGGCCAGCTGGATGATCCACTCGCCCAGGTCCGTCTCGTCCACCTGGATGCCGGCCTGCTCAAAGGCCTTGTTCAGGTGGATCTCCTCCGAAGCCATGGACTTGGACTTCACCACGGCCTGGACGTTCTGGGCCTTGGCCAGGTCCAGGATGTAGCGCTTCACCTCGGCGGGGTCCGAGGTGCGGAAGACCTTGGCGCCGCGCCGCTCGGCGTTGGCCTTGAACTGCTCGGCCAGCTCCTCGAAGCGGGAGGAGGCATTGCCCTTGACCTCGGCGATGCGGTCGCGCACGGCCTCGAAGTCGATGCCCTCGTAGGCCTTGGCGCGGCTGATGCGGTAGGCCTCGGAGAAGCGGCCCAGGGCCCCGGTCAGGTTGGGGTTGTGCAGCGCGGTCTCAATGGAGTCCTTGAACTCGGTGGTCATGCGGTCACCTTCTCGAAGTCGTCCACCACCACCACGATCAGCCGCTCGGGTCCGTGGACGCCGATGGTGAGCACCCGCTCGATGTCAGCGGTCCGGCTGGGGCCGGTGATGAAGGCGATGTAGTTGATCTGCTCGGGCTGCAGGCGCTGGAGGACGCTGTTGAAGTCCGCCAAGATGCGCTCGGTGCCTATTACCGCGAGGTGGATCGGGGGCAGGGTCGAGACCAGCCGCTTCTCCACGGCCGTGGCGTCCTGGACCAGGGTGCCGGTTCCGGCGATGGCCCAGTCCAGCTGGCTGATGCCCACCTTGGCGACGGCGGCGGCTTCGCGGGTGACCTCGAAGCTGACCCCCGGCACCTGGCTGGCCACGTGCGCGGACCCGATGCCCTCCAGGAAGCTGCCCTCAACCCAGACGGCCCCGGAGCCGGGCGTCTCGGAGACGCCCACCTCCCGGAGGAAGCCCTCGATGAAGGCCAGGGCCTCGTGCCGGCTGGCGAATCGGTGGACTTCCGCGCTGACGGCGGCGGCGCGGGTTTCGAAGGCTTCAAAGGTGGTGCTCATGGACTCTCCCCTAACGGGTGGCGGATTCCAGCAGGTACAGGAAGCTCCGGTAGACCTGGCCCGTGGAGCGGGTCAGACCCACCTCGCAGGTGCGGCTGCTGGCGAAGTGGCCGTCGAAGCTCTGGGACTGCACTTCCCGGGCCTCGTGCTTGGTGGCCGAGGCGGTCAGCTCCGGGTGGGTGAAGCCGCGGTCGCCCGCGAAGCCGCAGCAGCCCGCGTCCCGGGGCACCACCACCTTGTCGGCGCAGGCCTTGGCCACGCCTTCCAGCGCGGGCAGCAGGTTCATCTTGGTGACGGAACAGACCGGATGCAGCACCACAGAGCCGAGCTTGCGCTTCACCTCCAGCTTGGGCAGCAGCACCTCGTAGGCGAAGGCCGTGCTGTCGATGATCTTGAGCTGGTCGAACCTGGTCTGGTTCTCGGGCGTCAGGTAGGCCCGGCTGCTCAGCACCCCGTAGGTGCAGGGACTGGTGTCCATGACCACGGGCAGGCGGCCGCTCTGGCTCCACTCCCAGAACTTCTCGATGGCGTGGTTGATGGTGTAGCGATGGGCCTCGTCGAAGCCCTTGGAGCTGAAGGGGACGCCGCAGCAGGTGCCTTCCACATCGAAGGGGATGTGCACCGGGTGACCGGCGCGGGCGGCAACGTTGACCAGGGCTTCCACCAGACTCAGGTCCTCGGGCTCCCCGGGGAGGTGGCCCATCATGCGGGAGATGCAGGCGGGGAAGTAGATGGCCGCGGCGCCCTCGAGGTTGGTGCTGGGCAGGGGGGCCTTGGCGGCCTTGGGCATCTCCGGGCTCCAGAGGTGCGAGGAGCCAAAGGACTTCATGACCCGGGTCAGGAAGGGCATGGCCCGGTCGCCGAAGAGGGACTGGACCGTGTGGCCCGCCCGCAGGGCCACACGCATGACCGGCTCCACCGTGGCGAAGTTGCGGGCCACGGAGAGGGCGATCTTCTGGGCGCGGCGGCTGTGGCTGGCCCGGCGGAAGCGCTTGGTCAGCTGGCCCGTGTCGATGCTGACGGGGCAGGCGGTGGCGCAGAGGCCGTCCGCGGCGCAGGTCTCCAGGGCCATGTAGGGGAAGGCCTCCTGGAGCGAGGCCAGCAGGGCCGGGTTCTCCTTGTTGCCTTCCAGGCGGGCGATCTCGCGGCGCACCACGATGCGCTGGCGGGGCGTGAGGGTGAGCTCGCGGCTGGGGCACTTGGGCTCGCAGTAGCCGCACTCGATGCACTTGTCGACTTCCTCCTCCACGCCGGGCATGGGCTTGAGGTCGGCCAGGTGGCAGTTGGGATCGGCGTTGAGGATGACGCCCGGGTTCAGCAGGCGCTGGGGATCCACCAGGTTCTTGAGCTGCTCCATGACGGCCTTGGCCTCGGGGCCCCACTCGGCCTCCACGAAGGGCGCCATGTTGCGGCCCGTGCCGTGCTCGGCCTTGAGGGCGCCGTCATACTTCTTCACCACCAGCTCCACCACGTCGTCGATGAACCGCGCGTAGCGGTCCACCTCGGCCTGGTTGTTGAAGGACTGGGTGATGACGAAGTGGAGGTTACCGTCCTTGGCGTGGCCGAAGAGGATGGCTTCGTCGTAGCCGTGCTTGGCGAAGAGCTTGGTGAGGTCCACGGAGGCGTCGGCCAGGCTGGCGATGGGGAAGGCCACATCCTCGATGAGCACCGTGGTGCCGCGCTTGCGGACCGCGCCCACGGAGGGGAAGGTGCCCGAGCGGATCTTCCACATGAGGGCCTGCTCCACGGGGTCGTGGGTGAAGCGGGCGGGCTCCAGCAGGTCCAGGCTGGCGGCCGAGGAGACGGCCAGGCGCTCCAGCTCGGCGCGAACGGACTCGTCGGGGCCGTGAAACTCCACCAGCAGGGCCGCGGCGGCGGGGGGCAGGGTCTTGATGCTGGCGGGGCTGCCGGCCTGGTTCTCGACCGAGCGCAGGGAGGCGCGATCCAGCAGCTCCAGGGCCGCGGCGCCGGCATCGCGCAGGGGGATGATGGCCGCGCAGGCCGCATGCAGGTCGGGGAACATCAGGAAGCCGGTGACCTTCACGGGCAGATCGGGCACGGAGTTCAGCACCGCCTCCGCGATGAAAGCCAGGGTGCCCTCGGAGCCCACCAGCACGTTCCGGAAGATGTCCACGGGCCGGTCAAAGTCGATGAAAGCGTTCAGCGAGTATCCCGTGGTGTTCTTGGTCAGATACTTGGACCGGATGCGCTGGGCCAGGGCGGGGTTGCCCAGGAGGTCCGCCTTCAGCTTGAGCAGGCCCTCGGCCAGGGCGGGCTCGGCGGCGCGGAAGCGCTCGTCGGCATCAGGCGCGCCGGTGTCGATGACCGTGCCAGAGGGCAGCACGAAGGTGAGGGACTCCAGCGTGTGGTAGGCGTTCTGCGCGACGCCGCAGCACATGCCGCTGCTGTTGTTGGAGAGGATGCCGCCCACGGTGCAGGTGTTGATGGACGCGGGGTCGGGGCCCATCTTGGCGCGGTAGCCCTTGAGGGCGTGGTTCACGTGGGCGCCGATGACGCCGGGCTGCACCTTGACCTTGGCGCCGCCCTCGAGGACCTTGATGCCCCGCCAGTTGCGGGCCACTTCCACCAGGATGCCGTCCGAGATGGACTGTCCCGAGAGGCTGGTGCCGGCGGCGCGGAAGGTCATGGGGATCTGGCGCTCATGACTCAGCCGGAACAGGGCCTGCACGTCCTCGATGCTGCCGGCGAAGGCCACCGCCTTGGGGATCAGCCGGTAGAAGCCGGCATCCGACGCGAAAGCGATGAGGTCCACGGGCCGGTCCAGGACGCGGTCCTGGCCCACGATGGCGGAAAGGGAGTCACGGAGGGAGGTGGCTGTTTCGGTGGTCATGGGAGGCATCCTGGCCCCGGGCTGGGGCAGAAAAAAGTCCCGCCGACTGATGATGACGTCGGCGGGACCCGGGTCGTGCTTCGGAATTCCGCCTGGTTACTTCTTGGCCGGGGCGGGGGCGGGCAGGGCAGCCGGAGCTGCAGGAGCGGCCGGAGCGGTCACGCCAGGAGCGGGTACGGCGACTGCGGGAGCCGCGGGCGGCAGCTGGGGCATCCAGTTGGCGGGGAGGACCCGCGCGTAGAGGAAGATGACCACGCCCACCATGGCGGCCAGCGCCAGGCTGTGGAAGAAGACGTAGCGGAGGATGGTGCCCTCCTCGCCCTGCTGGTTGGTGGCCACGGAGGCGACCACGAGGCTCTGGGCGTCGATCATCTTGCCCATGACGCCGCCGGTGGTGTTGGCCGCGGCAGTGAGGATCGGGTTCAGGCCCAGCTGCTCGGCAGTGATCTTCTGCAGACCGCCGAAGAGCACGTTGGAGGAGGTATCACTGCCCGTGAGGGCCACGCCCAACCAGCCCAGCATGGCGCTGAAGAAGGGGAAGAGCAGGCCGGTGCTGGCAAAGGCCAGACCCATGGTGGCGTCCAGACCCGCGGCCTTGGACACGAAGCCCAGGGCCAGCATGGCGGCGATGGTGAGCAGGGAGATCTTCACGCGACCGACGGTGCGGGCCCAGATCTTGACGAGCTCCAGGGGGCCGAAGCCGGCCACGAGGCCGCTGAGGATGCCCGCCAGCATGAGGCTGGTGCCGGTGAGGGAGAGCCAGTTGAAGGTCCAGACGGCGGCTTCCTTGGACTTCTTGGCGACGACGGGAGGAGCCTTCTCGACGCGGTTGTGGAGGCGGGGGATCTCGAAGGTCTTGACCGACTTGCCGTAGAGGAAGTTGGGCTGCCCCTTGGGGCCGCCGTTCAGGAAGGTCTTGACCTGAGGGGTGCCCCAGGCGAACACGAAGATGGACAGGAAGACCCAGGGGAGCCAGGCCTTCATGACCTTGCTGCTGCTCTGCTCGACCACGGCTCCTTCAGCTTCTTCCCGCTCGTGCTCGTAGCGCCAGATGGTCTTGGGCTGCCAGACCTTCAGGAACAGGACCGTGGCCACCATGGAGACGATGGCGCCAATGATGTCCACCAGCCAGGGGCCGTGGAAGTTGCTGACCCCGAACTGGGCGATGGCGAAGCTGCCACCGGCCACGAGGCAGGCGGGCCAGACTTCCATCATGGCCTTGCGACCGGCCATGGTCCAAATGATCCAGAAGGGCACGATCAGGGAGAAGATGGGCAGGATGCGGCCAGCGGCGGCACTGAGCATCTCGAGGGGCAGGCCGGTGACGCCGGCGAGGGCGATGAGCGGGCTGCCCAGGGCGCCGTAGGCGACGGGGGCGGTGTTGCCGATGAGGGCCAGACCGGCGGCCTGGAGGGGACGGAAGCCGAGACCGATGAGCATCGCGGCGGAGATCGCCACAGGCGTGCCGAAGCCGGCTGCGCCCTCGATGAAGGCGCCAAAGCTGAAGGCGATGAGCAGGGCCTGAATGCGGCGGTCGGCCGCCAGACCTGCGATGGAGTGCTTGACCACCTCGAAGTCACCTGATTTCACGGTGATGTCATAGATGAAGATGGCGTTCAGGACGATCCAGCCGATGGGCAGGAGGCCGTAGAGGGCGCCGTGGACGGCGGCCATGCTGGCCATGTCGGCGGGCATCTTGTAGACCAGGATGGCCACGGCCAGACAGGTCACCAGGCCCAGGATCGCTGAGTAGTGGGCCTTCACGTGTCGGGCCAGGAGGCCCAGCAGCACGAAGACCGGCAACGCAGCCACCAGGGCCGAGAGGAAGATATTCCCCATGACTGGGGAATAGACTTGGGTCCAAGGGGTCATGGAACCTCCGGAAAAAAGGGGGAAGGGAAATGAAATGAGTTGGAATGAGTAAAAGACCTGCGCGAAGATTACAATAGGTCTAGTGGTCAGACCACTGTCCCGCCAGTGCAAACGATCACAGTTCCCTTTCCCAGGCCTTCCCCCCCCTAGAGAGTGAGCCATGGACCTTACGCCCATTCGCACGAAGCGCCTCTATGAGGAGATCGTTGAGCAGATTCGTCAGCTCATCACCGATGGCAAGCTCAAGCCTGGGGACAAGCTGCTGGCCGAGAGGGAGCTGGCCGACCGCTTCCAGGTGAGCCGGGCCTCCGTCCGGGAGGCCATCCGCACCCTGGAGATGCTGGGTGTCATCGACATCCGCCCTGGTGAGGGCACCTTCATCCGCGAGACCGAGGCCGATGACATCATCCGCCCGCTGGCCATGTTCCTGGCGGTCGAGCGCAGCTCCGTGATCGACATGTTCGAGATGCGCCGGATCTTCGAGACAGCCACCGCCAGCCTGGCCGCCCAGCGGGCCACGGACCAGGAGCTGGATGAGATCGAGGCCCTCCTCGAGAACATGAAGGAGCGACTGAACCTGCAGGATCCCGAGAAGGGCGAGGAGTTCGACGCAGCCTTCCACTTCGCCGTGGCCGAGGCCACTCACAACAACCTCCTGGCCAAGCTCTTCAAGACCGTCTCCGGCGACTTCGCCAAGGCCAACTCCGCTGCCCGCCGCCGCCTCTACCTGGACAACGGACAGAACCCCCAGCGGATCATCGACCAGCACTCGAACATCCTGGCCGCCATCCGCGCCCACTCACCCGAGCAGGCCTCCGAGGCCATGCTGGTCCACCTGCAGTTCGCCGAGGGCGAGCTGAGGAAGTGGATCGTCTAAACCCCAAAAAATTGAATCAGTCTAAACAACGGAATCGCCACAGGCGATTCCGTTGTGGTGGCCCCGCAGGGGTTCGAACCCTGGACCAAGCGGTTATGAGCCGCCAGCTCTGACCACTGAGCTACAGGGCCGGGATCAGTGTAGCAAGGGCCGGCGGCAGGACCGGGTCACAGGCCGCGGAGGATGCGCCCGCCGATGGCGAAGTCGAGCAGCTGCAGCAGCCGGTCGGCCAGGGTAGGGAGGTCTCGCGCCTCCAGCAGGAACTGCCGCTCCGTGGGCTCAAAGTCCAGAGCCATGGCCAGGGTGTTCAGGCGGCCCACATCCTCCAAGGGGAGGTCGAGGAGCTCCTGCATCTGCGCCTCGATGCCCTCACTACGGGCGTAGAGCTGGAGGGTGTCCATCAGGCGGCGGCGGTGGGGACCGGGCCACAGGACCGCGGACCGGAAAGGCAGCACCTCGAGGTGGGCCTGGCGGAAGGGCTTGCCGGGAGGTTCCTCCAGCACTCGGACCGCGTCCTTGCCCTGCAGCAGGAGGTTCCAGCGGCCCCCGGTGAGCGGCTCGGCTCGCACCACCTCAGCCAGGCATCCGACCTCGAAGATGGGAGCGGTTTCCCCCAGGGACCCGGGATCGGGATTCTCGCGCATCATGGCGATTACCAGATGCTGATGAGAATTGAGCACTTCGATCGTCAGCTCTTGATACCTCGGCTCAAACACCTGCAGGGGCAGGAAGGTCTGCGGAAACAGCACGACCTGGGGCAGGGGAAAGAGAGGGAGAATGGCTGGTAGCATGAACACCTTGCTGGTAACTGCATCGGAGTAACCGCTGTGAAGGATGAGAACCAGGGCACAGAACCTCTCGCGGTCGGAAATACCGTGCTGGCGGCGGCCCAGGCCGCTCTCGCCGAGCTGCGGGAATCCTGGGATTCGCGCCAGGTCGCGGCCTGGACCCACATGGTCCTGGGCCGGTCCGGGCGGGTGATCCTCACCGGCATGGGCAAGTCCGGTCTGGTGGCCCAGAAGATCGCCGCCACGCTGGCCTCCACCGGCTGTCCCAGCTTCTTCCTCCATCCCGCCGAGGCGCTGCATGGAGACCTGGGCATGGTCACGGCCCAGGATTCGGTGCTGGCCCTGTCGAACAGCGGGGAGAGCGAAGAGGTGGTCCGTCTGCTCCCCAGCCTCCTCCGCCTTGGCATACCGTTGGCCGCCATCACCGCCCGCCCCGACAGCAGCCTGGCCCAGGCCGCGGAGTGGTCCTTCACCTACCGGCTGCCTGAGGGGGAGGGCTGCCCCCTGGATCTGGCCCCCATGGCCAGCACCACCCTTCAGCTGATCTGGGGCGACCTCCTCTCGGGCTGCCTGATGTCCCGGCGGGGGTTCACCAAGGATCACTTCGCCTTGAACCACCCCGCTGGAAGTCTGGGCGTGAAACTTCTGAAGGTGAAAGCTTTGATGCACCCTGAGTGGCCCCGGGTCAAGTCCGGCGCCTCGCTCACGGAGGTCCTTCGTGCCATGACCGAGGGGCGCCTTGGAATGACCACGGTGATGGAGGGCTCAACACTGCTGGGCGTCGTCACCGACGGAGACCTCCGCCGGGCCCTTGAGCGCGCTGAGCGGGAAGCTGCCAATCCGCTGAGGCTGACAGCCGACCAGATCCTGACCCGCAGCCCCATCACCCTGGACGAGGACGCCCTGGCCTTGGAGGCCGCCGGTCTCATGGAGGCCCGCAAGATCACTTTCCTCATCGTGACCCGGGCAGGACTGCCCACCGGGGTGCTCCACATTCACGATCTATTGGAAGCAAAGGTCTTGTGATTTAGGCTTTCGCTTCGTTCAGCCTGACTCAAGGTTACATAATATACATTATCGAAAGCTAATTCAGGACCCCCCGTGCCCTCGATCTTGACCCGATACGTGCTCCGACGCTGGGCCACCCCCTTCCTTGGAGCACTCTTCTTCTATGGCTTCCTGCTCCTCTCCTGGGAGATGGTCACCATCTCGAAGCAGATCTTCTCCCAGGGGGCACCGCTTCGCTGGCTGGTGCCGCTGCTGCTGACCTCGCTGCCCGAGAACCTGGGCCTGGTGCTGCCGATGGCGGCGGTGCTGGGCGGTCTGCTGGGGACCCAGCAGCTGATGGAAGGCTCGGAGTTGGTGGCAGCGCAAGGCTTGGGCGCCGGCCGTCGGACCTGGACTGCCCCCTGGCTCCGCATGGCCTTCTGGCTGATCCTGCTGGCCACCCTCAACGCCCACTTCCTCGTCCCCGCCACCGCTCGGGTCCAGCAGAGCATCCGGGTGAAGATGGCCGAGGAGGCCAAGGCCCGCTTCCTGCGGCCCGGGTCCCCCCCCTGGTTCCCTCCAAGTGCCCCCAACTCAGCTTTCTGGGTGTCCAAGGAGGGGCAGATCCACATCATGGAATCGACCCCTCAGGGTGTGCAGCACCTCACGGCCTCCTCCATGACCTATGCCCTGGAGGCCAAGACCGATGGCTCCTCGGAGCTGCAGCTGCACCTGGCCGGGCTCCAGGGCGCGCTCTACCAGACCTCGGGGAGCGGGAGCGTCATCCACCTGAGCCAGGAGAAGCAGATCCTGCGTTTCGCTATTTCGGCCGGGGCTCATCTCCTGCCTCCTACGCCACTTCGGTACGAAAGCTCAGCCGCTCTGATAAAGCTGCTGGGGACGGCTGGCGGGGTGCCCGGCTCTTCCTCTGAGGCTGCGGAGCTGCGGCGGCAGGCGGCCATGGAGATCTGCCGTCGCACCACCCTGCCCCTGGCCGCGGCCGCCCTGCTGCTGCTGGGCATCGCCCTGGGTTTCGGTCACCCCCGCTTCTACCGGGGCGGCGCCATCCTCAAGAGCCTGGGCGTTATCATCCTCTACTATCTGGTCATGAAGCACATTGAAAACATGTGGTTAAATGCGCAATTTAAACAGATCTACCCCCTGCTCCTGGTCCCCTTCCCTTTCCTGGTTGCTGGCTGGTGGCTCCTCAGACAGCGCCTCAAGCCCCATCGCTCAGGGCGAACTCTGCAGTTCCTCACCCCCCTGCTGCACCCCTTCCGGACGGTGCTCGACCCGCTCCGGAACCGGGTCCACACGGCCCGGGAGAGCGCCCTGCGCTGGCTACATGGGAAAGGCACCCAGCATGGCATCCTGCGCCACTGGGCGACGCTCTCCTGGTGGGAGAACTGGGCCTCGGCCCTGGGCAGCCTCCTGGTCCTGAACCTGCTGATCGAGTACGCGACCCTTGCTGGAGATCTCTCTAAGAATGGTGTTCATTTCAATGTCTTTATTAGGTATTGGTTCTGGAATCTTCCGCCCTTCTTGGTGGTCGCCCTGCCCATGGCCTTCCTCCTGGGCACCCTGTTGGCCCTCTCAGAGGCAGCCCTGAACCGGGAGTGGCTGGCCCTCCGGGCTGGCGGGGTCAGCCTGCTTCGCTGGCTCTGGAGCAGCCGCCTGAGCTGGGGCCTGGTCGCGGTGCTCACCCTGATCCTGCAGGTGGGGATCGCCCCCATGGCCATGACCCGTGCCAACCAGCTTTACCGGCAGATCCTCAACCGCTCCCAGACGTCCACGACCAGCCGACCCTGGCTGTATCTGGGCTCCACCGGTGTGCTCTGGCACCTCCAGGCCGAGCAGCGCTGGGGCTTCCCGCTCAAGGCTCCCGGGGAAGCGCCGATCCTGCTGCACTGGAAGCTCGGCTCGGCCCACACGGAAGCGCTAGCCTGGGGCGGCCTGAATTTGGTCCAGGGTCCGCCGGCGGACCGGCTCTTCCCCGCTCGGGCCCTGCGCACCGCGGCGACGGCTGAGGAGGCACGGACCCTGGATCTCTTCCACTGGCAGACCTGGGCACCGGATCCCGAGCGGGCCTACATGCTCTGGGGTCGGCTGCTGGGCTGGCTCGCGGGTCCCTGTCTGGTGCTGGCCATGCTCTCCTTCGCCTTCCCGGGGCCCCGTCAGGGCCGGGGCCAGGCCCTGGGGGCCGGGCTCGTGGCCGGCCTCGTCTTCCTGGGCCTCCAGACCCTCTTCGGGGGGGCCGCCCGCGCCGCGGAGTTCCCCGCCTATTGGGGCGTGCTGGCGCCCCTGCTGCTGCTGCTCGCCATCTCCCTGCTCCGGCTTCGCCGCCTGAGGACCTGATGGCTGAGAGTTTGCTCGATCGCGCCCTGGCGCCCCTGCGGTGCCACCCGACCCTGCGCCCAGGCGACCGCGTCCTGGCGGCCATGTCCGGGGGTGTGGACAGCTCGGTCATGGCCGCCCTCCTGCAGCGGGCCGGGTTCGAGGTGATTGGCGTCTCCATGCAGCTGTTCGACAAGGGGGCTGCTGGAGGTTCCGCCGGGAAGTGCTGCACCCTGGATGATTTCCAGGACGCCCGGAGGGTTGCCCATCAGGGCGGGTTTCCCCACTACGTCATGGACTTCGAGACTCCCTTCCGGGAGACCGTCATTGAGGGCTTCATCCAGAGCTACTTGGAGGGCGAAACCCCCAGTCCCTGCATCTGGTGCAATCAGCACCTGAAGTTCTCTGCCCTGCTGGAAAGGGCCACCTCCCTGGGGGCCGCCTTCGTCGCCACGGGCCACTACGCGGCCATCACCCTAGCGGAGGGGGCCTGGCACCTGCGGAAGGCGCATGATCCGGACAAGGACCAGAGCTACTACCTGTTCCACCACACCCAGGCCACCCTGGCCCAGACGCTCTTTCCCCTGGCGGACCTCACCAAGCCCGAGGTCCGCTCCCTCGGGGCCGAGCTGGGCCTCCACCTGGCGGAGAAGGCGGAGAGCCAGGAGATCTGCTTCGTCACCCAGGACCGCTACGACGCCTTCATCGAGGCCGAGGGCCGGGACCCGGGGCGCGGCGAGGGTGAGATACGGCACCTGGATGGCCGGGTCCTGGGTCACCACCGAGGCTACTGGCGACACACCATCGGCCAGCGCCGGGGGCTGAGGATCGCAGCCTCGGAGCCCCTCTACGTGGTCCGCACCGACCCCGCCACCAACACGGTCTGGGTGGGGGCCGAGCAGGACCTCTACCGCCGGGACTTGGTGGCCCGGGACCTGAACTGGGTTCAGGGTCCGCCTTCCAGCCCCCTCGCTTGCGAGGCCCGCATCCGTAGCCGCGCCCCCGAGGCAGAGGCCCTGGTGATTCCGCTCCCGGACGGACGGTTCCAGGTGGCTTTCGCCGAGCCTCAGCGGGCCGTCGCCCCGGGCCAGGCCGTGGTCTTCTACCGGGATGGCGAGGTCCTGGGCGGTGGCTGGATCGACCGTCGGCCGCTGTGACCCGGTGCCGGAGCGGCCTGAAGTAGCCTGACCGGATGGTCTCCTACCGCCTCTGGGTGCAGGCTCACCCGCTCCTGTCCGCCGCCTGCCAGTTCGCGCTCCTGGGCACCCTGGGCGAGGTGCTTGCCGCCAGCCTCAAAAACCGTCGGCCCACCCTGCCCTGCACCCCCCTGCAGCTGGCCGCCAAGGTGTTGGCCTGGGCGCTGCTGGGACTGGTCATCAAAGCGGGTTTCACGGGTATGAAGGGCTTCACCCGGGCGCTCCTGGACCATCACCTCCTGCCCACCACCTTTGCTGCAGGATGGGGCTGGGCCCTGGCGCTCTCCACCCTCACCAATGTGTTCTTCGGGCCCCAGATGATGCTGTTCCACCGACTGGAGGACAACCTCATCCTGGGCCGCCGGGGCTTTGACGGCATGGCCCCGGCCTTGCGGACGCTGGTCTGGTTCTGGATTCCCGCGCACACCCTTACCTTCAGTCTCCCTGCGGAGCTTCAGGTGGGCCTGGCTGCCCTCTGGTCCCTCGCCCTGGGCCTCATCCTCGGTCTGGCTGGCGCCCGCCGGGCGGCATGAAAAAACCCAGGGCTGGGGGCCTACTTCCCCCCGAAAAGGATTCCCCACAGCTCACGGGCCGGTTGGAGGAGGAAGGCCAGCAGAAGAATCACGCCTGCAACTCGCACGGCCAGCTTCCAGCGTCGCTCCATCACCCAGCTCCTTCGATTCAGCCTACCAACCCTAGGCCCGGGAGGCGAACCCCGGGGCGCCTGCTCTCAAGGTGCTGTCCGCCTGGGCAACTCCAGGCCACCTGAGCAGGCCTGGAGCCTTGGGCTTGGCTCGGGCTGACTCCCGAACCCAAAAGCACCACCCCGAAGGGTGGTGCCGGTTGTTGCGATCACTGGAGGCACCGATCGGATTCGAACCGATGGATACGGGATTTGCAGTCCCGGGCCTTACCACTTGGCGACGGTGCCTTGCGTTGGTGCTGTATGGCTTTCAAACAACCCGGGCCGCTTGCGCGGCCCGGGCGGTGGAGCGGGTGAAGGGATTTGAACCCTCGACTTCAACCTTGGCAAGGTTGCACTCTACCACTGAGTTACACCCGCATGAGAGATCAAGACTAGCAATGGCGCCCCCTTCGGTCAACGGAGAATTTGGGACCCCACCCACCTCAGGCTCCGGCCCGACAGGCGCGGCAGAGGCCGAAGAGCAGCAGCTGGTGGCGGGTGATGGTGAAGCCCGAGAGCTCTTCCAGGTGGCGCAGGGAGACCTCCAGGCCGCAGGCGTCCACCTCGGCGGTGCGGCCGCAGCGCTCGCACTGGAGGTGGTGGTGGTGATGCCGGGAGTCGCAGCGGACGAAGCGCATGACCTGGTCCGAGCCGAGGATGCTCTCGGCCCACCCCTCGTGCACAAACCGCTCCAGGTTCCGATAGACCGTGGGCAGGCCCGAGCGCCGCTCCGGCATGCGCTCCCAGATCTCCTCTACGGTGAGTGGCCGGTCGGAGTCCTTCAGGACCCGGAGGATGCCTTCCCGCTGGGGCGTCTGCCGCATGCCGGCGGCACGGAGGGACGGGGTTGCGGGAAAGGCTGAGTCGGCCATGGCCCTAGGATGGCAGATTCGGGCACCATGGTTGGCATGCTCCAGCGCACCTGGGACAGCATGAGCTCGGCCGAGGCCGGGTCCTCGTTTCTGCCCCTCTCCTTCCGGTTCTTCGCCAGCTTCGGCCTGCTGGCACTCCATGCGGCCCTGCCTGCGGACGTGCGGGCGAGCGGCCCCGGAGAGTTGGTCTATCTCGGGATGCTGCTGCTCTTCTTCGTTGAGGCGGCCTGGGAGTCGGCCCAGGGGCTGCGCTCCAGGAACCAGCTCTTCCCCACACCCGGGCTCGGCTGGATTCGCTGGAACCTCCTGCTGGACCTGGTCCTGGTCACCCTGGTCATCGCGTTCCAGGGGGTCACCCAGGAGCGCTTCTCCACCCTCTACATCTTCCCCGTGCTCGCCTCGGCTTTCTACCTGGGCACCCTGGAGATCGTGGGCGTGGGTGTGCTCTCGGCCATCACCCACGTGCTGGTGGTTCTGGGCTTCGCGCATGGCATTCTCCCCACCTTCGGGCTGTCTGGCGAGTTCGGCCCCCAGGATTCGGGGCGGGCGTCCTTCATCCTGGGCATTGCGTCTCTGCAGGTCTTCGCCACCGCGCTGTTGGCGCTGCTCATCCGGAGGAACCTCGATCGGCTCCGGACCGACCTCAGCGTCAGCGAAGCCGTGGTGGGCGAGCTCTCCGCCCTGCACGAGCGGGTGGTGGAGTCCCTGAGCTCGGGGCTCATCACCCTCGACCTGGAAGGCCGGGTCACCTCCGCCAACCCCGCAGCCGAAGCCATCCTCGGGATGCACGTCACCCACGGGATAGCCATCCAGGAGCTGCTGCCCCTGAGCAGCCCCCTGCCCCTCTACCGGGGTCGCGAGCACCGCTTCGAGGTGGCCCTGCCCCGACCGGAGGGGGGCCGGCAGATCCTGGGCGGGCACCTGGCCGGCCTTCGCGGGGTGAACCGGGAAGAGACCGGTCAGCTGCTGCTGTTCCAGGATCTGACCGACCTGAAGGCCCTGGAGGAGCGCACCCGCATCAGCGAGCGGCTCGCGGCCATCGGCCAGCTGGCAGCAGGTCTGGCCCACGAGCTGCGCAACCCCATGGCCTCCATCAGCGGCTGCGTGCAGCTGCTCCAGCGCGAAGACTCGCCCCAGGAGGTCGAGAAGCGGGTCCTGGGCATCCTGGACCGCGAGACCCAGCGGGTAGGGGCCATCCTCTCGGATTTCCTCGATTTCGCCCGACCTGAAGTTCCCGGCGGGTCCCTGCTGTTCCTGCCCAAGGTCCTCGAAGAGGCCCGGGCCAGCTGGGAGATGGACCCCCGCACCAAGGGACTGCCCCTGATCATGGAGGAGGTCGCGGCGGTGAGTTGCCTCTCCGACGCCACCGGCCTCCACCGGCTGCTCCTGAACCTCCTCGTCAATGCCCGCAAGGCCGTGGACGGACAACCTTCCCCCATGGTGCGCCTGGCCTGCACCCTCCACGAGGAGGGCATCCGCCTTTCGGTGGCGGACAACGGCTGTGGCATGACCCCCGAGCAGCTGAAGCAGCTCTTCGTCCCCTTTGTCGGCAGCTTCCGCGAAGGCACTGGCCTGGGGATGAGCCTGGTCTACCGGTTCGTCCAGGCCATGGGTTGGCGCATCGAAGTGGACAGTGAGCCTGGGCGGGGCACCCTCGTTCAGATCCTGATTCCCCCGGCACCGCAAGAAGAGCCATTGGCATCCGGGTCCGTCTAGACGTAGACTTCCGACAGCCATCCACTACCAAATCTTCATAGCACACCTTGCAGGGTCCGCTTGGCTCCTGCCAATGTGGTCTATCCCCTTCCAGTTCGCGCGGTCGATCCCTCGGGTACGGCGGTATAGATCTGAAGGGGGGCAGCCCTTGGCTGATGCCTTTGACATCCCTGAACCGCCCGTTGGGCCAGGATCAAACATGAACCGAAAGCTCATTCGACCCAATCTCAGTGAACTGAAGGACAAGCTGGGTCTGCCCGCCAAGAGCGGCGGCAATGAGACCCTCACAGCCGTGCCTTCCGCCCTGACCGCCGCCGGTGAACCGAACCCCGCCGTGAACCCCGCAGCTCCCACCGCCCCGCAGGGCGTGGGCAGCCCCCGGCGCAAGATCGCCCCGCCCGAGCAGACCAACGCCGAGAGCTTCTACTACCTTAAGCAGATGCAGTCCAAGACCCCGATGGTGATCGTCCTCCAGGATGACGAGAAGGTCCGCGGGGTCATCGAGTGGTACGACAAGCACTGCCTGAAGATCAACCGCATCAAGGAGCCCAACGTCCTGGTTCCCAAGCACAACATCAAATACATCTACAAGCAGGAGGAGGAGCCGCGCATCCGGCGGAGCCGCTCCACCAAGAAAGAAGAGCCCGTGCCCAGCGATGTGGAGATTCCGGTCTACGATTGACCCCTAGCACACCTCGCTGGGGTCTCCATGAGCCGTCGTCCTTGCATTGCCATCAGCCTGGGGGATCCCTGCGGCATCGGTCCCGAGCTGCTGCTGGGCAGTTTGGCCATCATCCAGCCCTGGACGGACGTGACCGTCGTGGGCTGCCGAGCGGGCGCCGACCTGCTGGCGGCACTGCCCGAACGACAGGTGGACTGGCGGTGGACTGCCCCCATGCGGCCCGCTCCCGCCGGCTTCCTCGGCGAGGCTCACGGCCTGCAGGTGCTCTCCCGGGGCGCGCGTCCGGGCCTGGTGCTGGCCGAGGCTCTCTGGCTGGATCCCACGCCCGAGATCACCGCCGACCAGCTCCAACTGGGCGTGGGCTCCGCCGCCTCGGGCCGGGCCACCGTGGAGGCGATCCGCGTGGCGGCCCTGATGACCCTCAGCGGATTCAGCGATGCCCTGGTCACCCTCCCCATGGCCAAGGCCGCCGCCCACCTCGCGGGCTACAACCTGCCGGGCCACACGGAGTATCTGCAAGAACTCTCCGGCGCCCCCATCACCCGCATGGCCTTCGTCAGCCCCAGCCTCAACGTGGTGCTGCACACCGTCCACCAGAGCCTGCGTTCCGTGGTGGAGACCCTCGACAAGGATGCCGTCGCCGAGACCCTGGCCTTCTCTGCCGATCAGTTCATCCACCTGACCGGGAAGCTGGACCTGAGGGTGGCGCTCTGTGCCCTGAACCCTCATGCGGGCGAGCAGGGGGCTTTCGGTGATGAGGAGAACCTGCTGGATGAGGCCATCATCCAGGCCGAGGCCGCCTTCCTGTCTTTCCCGTCTGCTCCGGATGGCCCCTTCCCCGATGCCAGCTCCCCCTTCCATTTCGGAGCTCCTCCGTCGGGCTGGGCGGTGTTCCCGCACGAGCAGGCACCCCGCCATCTGCCCCCGGGCCAGCGCGGCCTGGAAGTGCTCACCACGGGCCTGCCCCCGGCGCCGCTCCGACCCGCGCCGCTGTTCTTCGGGCCCCTGCCCTCGGACAGCGTCTTCCAGCGTGCGACCAGGGGTGAGTTCGACCTGGTGGTGGCCCTCTACCACGACCAGGGGCTGATCCCTGTGAAGCTGCTGGAGCCAGAGCGCGCCGTCAACCTGACCCTGGGCCTGCCCTTCATCCGGACCAGCCCTGACCACGGCACGGCCTTCGACAAGGCGGGCAAGTGGATCGCGGATGGCCGCAACTTTCAGGAAGCCGTGGCACTGGCCGTCCGGCTGGCCGGGCGCGTCCGGCATCAAGGACAGAACCCGGTGGACCCGGAAGGCTGACTCGGCCTGATGTAGGCTGGTGGGGGAGGCAGCATGTCCACAGTGGCAGTGATTCTGGCGGCGGGACTTGGGACGCGCATGAAGTCGCGGCTGCCGAAGGTGCTCCACCCGATCCTGGGCGATCCCTCCCTGCTGTGGGTCCTGCGGGCCCTGCCCCCGGGCCTCGACGCCGCCGTGCTCGTGGTCCACCACGGCAAGGAGGCCGTGCTCACCGCAGTCGAGAGCTGGCGGCAGGCGGGCCTGCTGCCCTGCCCGGTCAGCGCCGTGGACCAGGGCGAGCCCCTGGGCACCGGCCACGCCCTGCAGGTCTGCATCCCCGAGCTCGACCGCCTGGGGGCCACCAAGGTCGCCATCCTGTGCGGGGACGTGCCGCTCACCACCCCGGCCACCGTGGCCCGGCTCTGTGCCTCCGAGGCCCTGATGCTGGCCATGGATCTGCCGAATCCCGGTTCCTATGGTCGCGTGCTCCAGCAGCCCGACGGCCGGCTCGCGGGCATCGTGGAGGCCAAGGACGCCACCCCCGAGCAACTGGCGGTGGGCCGGGTGAACGGCGGCGCCTACGCCCTTCCCTGGCCCGCCCTCCGCACGGCCCTCCAGGGGCTGCAGAACGACAACGCCCAGAAGGAGTACTACCTCACGGACGCCGTCGCCGCCGTGGCCCAGCAGGTGCCTGTGGCTGTTGAGATCTGCACCCCGGAGGAGCTGGCGGGCATGAACTCCCGCCTGGACCAGGCCGAGCTGCAGGCCGCCGCCCAGCGGCGGATCCAGCGGCACTGGATGGCCGAGGGTGTCACCTATCTGCATCCGGACAGCACGCTGGTCGGTCCGCGGGTGGTCCTAAGCCAGGATGTCCTGCTGGAACCCGGCGTCCGGCTGGAAGGTTTCGTCACCATCGGCGAAGGCTGCCGCATCGGCCAGGGCACGGTGATCTCCGACGCCACCCTGGAGGCCGGGGTGCTGGTGCGGCCCTACTGCGTCATCGAGGGCGCGGTGGTGGGTGCCGACGCCAAGATCGGTCCCTTCTCCCGCCTGCGCGAAGGCACCGAGCTGGCTGAGGGCGTCCACGTGGGCAACTTCGTCGAGACCAAGAAGGCCCGCCTCCACCGCGGTGCCAAGGCCAATCACCTTGCCTACCTGGGCGATACGGAGATCGGCGAGGGCACCAATATCGGCGCCGGGGTCATCACCTGCAACTACGACGGGGTGAACAAGCACCGCACCACCATCGGGCGGAACGTCTTCGTGGGATCCGACACCCAACTGGTAGCTCCGGTGGTCATCGGGGATGGCGTGCTCATCGGCGCCGGCAGCACCATCACCAAGGATGTTCCCGCCGACGCCCTCACCCTCAGTCGCACCCCCCAGACCATCCGCGAGGGCGGTGCTGCCAAGCTCAGACTGCGCCAGAGGAAGGGGTCTGGAGTAAGCTAGTCCTTTACCTTCGGAGCCTCATGGTCCTGACTTTCTTCGACAAGGCCGGCGCTGGTGTGCTGAGGGCCATGGACACGACGGGTGATTTCGCGGTACTCGCCGGGCGGACCTTCGCGGCCATCTTCAAGCGGCCCTTCGATGGGAAGAACCTCTTCCGCCAGTTCCAGGCGGTGGGCGTCAACTCGCTGCCCGTGGTGATCCTCACCAGCCTCGCCGTGAGCATGGTGTTCGCCGTACAGCTGGCCTTCGGCTTCAAGCAGTTCCAGGCGGAAGGCCTGGCCTCCCAGGTCGAGGGTCTGGCGGTGATGCGCGAGCTGGCGCCAGTCATCACCGGGCTCATGCTCTCGGGCCGCGTGGGCAGCGCCATGGCCGCGGAGCTGGGCACCATGCAGGTCACCGAGCAGATCGACGCCCTGGAGTGCCTGGCCACGGATCCCATCCACTACCTGTTCGTGCCACGGCTCCTGGCCGCGATGGTGATGCTGCCCATCCTCACGGCCGTCTCGGTCTACGTGGGCTACTGGGGCGGCTACCTCATCCTGGTGGGCGTGGAAGGCCAGAGCGCCTACGTCTTCGGCAACGAGTTCTACAAGCTGCTGGCTTTCCGGGATCTGCGCATCGCACTCTACAAGGCTTTCGTGTTCGGGATGATCATCGCCCTGGTGGGCTGCTGGAAGGGCTACCGCACCCAGGGTGGCGCCGAGGGCGTGGGCAACGCTCCCACCAGCAGCGTGGTGACCAGCAGCCTCTGGATCCTCATCGCCGACTTCTTCCTGACCAAACTGCTGTTGGTGTGACGACATGGCCTTGATCGACGTCGTCAATCTCTCCAAGGCCTTCGGGCCGAAGGTCGTCCTTTCAGATGTAAACCTCTCCGTGGAAGAGGGCGAGAGCCTCGTGGTCCTGGGCGGCTCCGGCACGGGCAAGACTGTGCTGCTGCGCAACATCATGGGCCTGCTCACGCCGGACTCGGGCCACGTGGCCATCGAGGGCAAGATCATCAGCCAGCTCAGCCGCGAGGAGCTCTTCCAGGTGCGGCAGAGCATCGGCATGTGCTTCCAGATGGCCGCCCTGTTCGACTCCATGACCGTCTTCGAGAACGTCGCCTTCGGCCTGCGGCGGCACCAGAAGATGACCGAGGGCCAGATCCAGGCCCGCGTGGAGGAGTGCCTCGGCCTGGTGGGCATGAAGGGCACTGATGCCCTCAAGCCTTCGGAACTCTCCGGCGGCATGAAGCGCCGCGTGGGTTTCGCCCGGGCCATCGCCCTGAAGCCCAAGATCCTCCTGTTCGATGAGCCCACGACAGGTCTCGATCCCGTCATGACCGATGTGATCGGCCGGGTCATCCTGGACCTCAAGCACGAGCTGGGCGTCACCACCATCACCATCACCCATGACTTAAAGTCGGCCTTCATCATTGCGGACCGCATCGCCCTGCTGTTCCGGGGCGAGTGCATCGCCTGCCAGCCCCCGGCCGAGTTCCGGGAGAATCCCCATCCCGTTGTGCAGCAGTTTCTCCGGGGCGACGCCGACGGACCCTTCCTGCAGGACCCCCCACCCCCCAAGCGCAAGGAGGCCCACGCATGAAGCTGGAAACCCGCGTCGGCATGTTCTTCACCGCCGGCATCGTCGTCATTGCCTACCTGATCTTCCGCAGCGAGAAGCTGGAGTTCGTCGGCAAGTCCGACCAGGCCGCGGTCTACACCTATTTCGACCAGGTGGCCGGCCTGAACCAGCAGAGCGCCGTGCGTGTCGCTGGTGTCAAGGTGGGTGAGGTCCGCAGCATCGTCCTCGACGGCACCCGGGCCAAGGTGCTGCTGCACCTCTCGAACACGGTGCCGATCCATGCGGATGCGATGGTCTCCCTGGGTTCCATCGGCATCCTTGGCGAGAAGTTCATCGACCTGGATCCCGGCCACGCCGCCAAGGGGCCCTTCCCCCCGAACCAGCCCCTGCCCAGCAAGGCCGCCGTCAGCCTCGACAACCTCATGGAGACCATGGCCGACATCGGCAAGAACGTGAAGGGCATCACCCAGGCCCTGAATGAGTCCATCGGCGGCGAGCAGGGCCGGCAGAAGCTCGATGAGATCGTGGACAACATCCGCGCGCTGACCGCGGAGTTCCGCGGCATGGCCCAGGAGAACCACGGCGCCATCAACCACACCATGGCCAACGTGGAGGCGATCTCCGCCGATCTGCGCGACAAGCTGCCCAATCTGGCCCAGCAGTTCGAGGCCGTGGGCAAGAACCTCAACGCGATCCTCGAAGAGAACCGCCCCGAGCTGAAGGGCGCCATGAGCGACGTGCGCAAGCTGGCCCAGAGCTTCCAGGGCACGGCCGAGAACCTGAAGGTCCTCACCGCCCGCATGAACAACGGCGAAGGCACCATCGGCAAGCTGCTGAACGATGAGACCACCATCAAGAAGATCAATGAGGCCGTGGACAACGTGAACAGCATGCTGGGCGGCTTCAACAAGATGGACTTCCGCCTCGACATGGGCGGCGCCCAGTGGGACAAGCGCAAGGACAGCCGCGTGGGCCTGGATATCGAGATCGCTCCTCGCCCCGACTACTGGTACGCCCTGGGCTTCGCGTCCACCCCGGACGGGAAGATCAGCCAGTCCACCCGCACTGTCACCAAGCTTGATCCCGTCACGGGCCTCCCGGTCCTCGTGGAGGAAAAGACCCAATCCGTCACGGCTGACCAGGCCTTCACCGTCTCCGCCCAGTTCGCCAAGCGCATCGGCCCCATGGTGTTCTCCGCGGGCATCGTCGAGGGCAAGGGCGGCGGCGGCTTCGAGCTCCGCACCCTGGAGGGCGACCGCCTGCGCCTCGGCGTGCTGGCCTACGACTTCGTCAAGCGGGACGACAAGCCCAATCCCCGCTACCGCTTCACCAGCAGCTACCAGTTCTGGAAGGGCGCCTACGTCCAGGCCGGCGTCCAGGACATCGGCAACAAGGATCTCCGGTCCGTCTTCTTCGGCGGCGGCCTGCGCTGGAAGGACGAGGACCTGAAGAAGATGATCGGCCTCGCAGGAGCCAGCAAGTGAAGCAACCCCGCGCCCTGCCTGCGCCCGGCCCCCTGCCGGACGAAGCGGGTGCCGTCTTCCAGGCCGTGCGTCGGGGGCTGCCCCTGGGCTTCGCGGCGCTGGCCTTCGTGGCGGCCGCAATGCACAGCGCGGGTCGGGGCTGGTGGCTGCTGGCGGGCACCGGGGCGCTGGCCTCAGCCTGGTCGAGCTTTATTGGCGGTGAGGCCTTCCTGCGCAAGCACCACGCCGTCATGCAGCAGGATGCTCTCTGGGCCAACGCGCTCCGGCCCCTGGCGCGCCTGCTGGGCCGGGAGGAGGCCTGGATCCTCTCCTTCTGCGGCGCCAACAACCGCCGGGTCCGGGCGGCCTTTGCCAACCGGCGGGCTCGCCGGACGCTCATCCTGCTGCCCCACTGCATCCAGCTGTCCCGCTGCAAGGCCGAGATCCTCGACGACCTGGGCGCCTGCTACGACTGCGGCCTCTGTCCCGTGGGCGACTATATGAACGCCGCCCTGCTGAACCGCTGGGAGGGCCGCATCACCAACCGCAGCCACAAGGCCTACCGGGAGGCCCGGGAATACCGGCCGGACCTGGTCGTGGCCGTCAGCTGCCCGGATCGCCTGCTCAAGGGTCTCACCAAGCTCACGGACATTCCCATCTACGTGATCCCCCTGAGCCTGCCCCACGCCATGTGCGTGGACACCGACTTCAGTGTTCCCCACCTCTTCGCGGCCATGGAGGCCCTGGTGGAACCCCGCCGACCTCTCGGCGATGTCCAGACCCTCCGCCACGAAGGGATTGCATGACCGACCCCCGCTTCCCGGTGCGCCAGTTCTTCGAGGGGCTCGTCGGCCCCCGGCTCCTGCCCTACCTGCTGCACCTGCGGCCCCTGGAGTGGCCCATCATGACCGCCCACTTCCTCCTGGGCACGCTGATGGCGGCGGGCTGGGGCCTCCGTCCCGGCCCCGCCCTGCTGGGCTGGCTGGTCTACGTGGCCCTGCTCAACGGCGGGACTCTCGCCATTAACAGCGCCTTCGACCAGGACGAGGGCGACATCGGCTACCTCAAGGCACCGCCCAAGCCGCCCGAGCACCTGGCGGCCTTTGCATGGGTGCTGCTGGTGGCCTCGGCCCTGCTGGGCTTCCTGCTGCCCCTTCCCTTCGCCCTCATCAACCTGACCTGCGTGGTCATGAGCGTGCTCTACTCCGTCCCGCCCGCGCGGCTCAAGGCCCGGGCCGGCTGGGACCTGCTCATCAACTGCTTCGGCTTTGGCCTGCTGACCCCTCTGGGCGGCTGGGCGCTCACCGGCCGCCCCTTCAGCCCGGGCGTCCTGCTCGCCTCCCTGGGCTTCGGCTGCCTCTTCGCCACGCTCTATCCCATGACCCAGATCTACCAGGTGGCCGAGGACAGCCGCCGCGGCGACCGCACCCTCGTGATCAAGGTGGGCGTTGGTCGTAGCCTGATGCTGGCGCTGCTGGCGGCCCTGCTGGCCCACATCTGCTTCGTCGCCGCCGTGAAGACCACGGGCCGCTCACCGCTGTTCCTGGGCCTCTCCCTCTTCGGCTGGCTGGCGGTGCTGGTGCCCTGGCTCCGGGGCTGGCGCACCTGGACCGACCATCAGCACGAGCAGGGCATGTACTGGGGCCTCGGCGCCTGGGCCATCACCGACCTCAGCCTGCTGGCGATGCTCTGGCCGTAGGGACAGCGTAGTTTTTACAGATCCCCTTGGGTTTTTTTCCAATCCTTCCGATAGACTGGGAAGAACGACAACCTGCTTTTCCCGGAGTCGGCATGACGTTCAACCTGGCGGTGCGGATCTGTGGCTTGGCTCTGGCGGGGATCAGTTGCCTCCAGGCCGCCTCTCCCCGCGCCCACGGGGGCCAGCTGCTGCTGAAGTCCGCCTCGGCCCTGGTCCTGGACCAGGCCACCGGCCAGACCCTGCTGGAGAAGCAGGCCGGCGCGGTTCTGCCCATCGCCTCCATCACCAAGCTCATGACCGCCATGGTGCTGCTGGATGCCCATCTGGATCCGCAGGAGACCCTCACCATCAGCAAGGATGACAAGGACGAGCTGCGGCACAGCAAGTCCCGGCTGCCCGTGGGCACGCGCCTGCCCCGGGAGCAGGCCCTCCTGCTGGCCCTGCTGGCCTCGGAGAACCGCGCCGCCCACGCCCTCGGCCGCACCTTCCCCGGCGGTCTCTCGGTCTTCGTCCAGGCCATGAACGCCAAAGCCAAGGCCCTGGGCCTCGTGGGCGCTCGCTTCGTCGACCCCTCCGGCCTTTCCAGCGCCAACGTGGCCACGGCCCACGACCTGGCCCGCATCCTGGAAGCCGCCTACCACTACCCCGAAATCCGCGACTTCACCACCCGTCCGGACACCACCCTCCTGGCCGGGCGCCGCCAGATCCAGTTCCCCAACACCAACGCCCTGGTGCGCAACCCGCGCTGGACCATCGGGCTCTCCAAGACCGGCTACATCGAGGAGGCCGGCCGCTGCCTCGTCATGCAGGCCAGCCTGGCCAACCGCCCCGTGCTGATCATCCTGCTGGACTCCTGGGGCAAATACACACGCCTGGGGGATGCCAACCGCATCAAGCAGTGGCTGGAAGCCCGCCTCGGCCCCAAGGGCTGAGTCCCGTGCTGACTCCCGGCGTCACGCCACCCTTCCCGCTGAGCTGGGGCTTCTCCACACGGCTGGATGGAGGCGCTGACCTACCCCTTCGCCGCCTGAACCAGGTGCACCGCTGCGGCGTGGTGGAAGCGGCCGATGCGGTGGTGGATGCCGATGGCCTCTGGACCACCCGGCCAGGCCAGCGCATCGGAGTACGGGTGGCAGACTGTGTGCCCATCCTGCTGGCCGGTCCCCTGCCCGGCGGCACACCCTGGGTGGCGGCCCTCCATGCGGGCTGGCGCGGCGCCACGGGCCTGGGCGACCCCGAGCCCGGCGGCGGCATCCTGCGGCGCGGCGTGGCCCGCTTCCGCGCCCTGGGCGGCGCTCCGGCGGCCCTGGCCTGGGCCTTCGGTCCCGCCATCCTGGCCTGCCACTTCGAGGTGGGTCCCGAAGTGATCGAGGCCGCGCGGCAGGATCCCGCCTGGCGGGAGGACCTCCAGGCCACCGGTCCTGCGGGACGCCCCCACCTGGACCTCCATGGCTTCCTGCGGGCCCAGGCCCTGGATCTGGGTCTGGATGCGGCCCGGGATGGCAGCGTGGCCCTCTGCACCGTCTGCCGCCCCGACCTGCTCTACTCCTACCGCCGCGGCGACACCGAAGGTCGCCAGTGGGGCTGGGTCGAGATCAGGTGAGGGTCGGCTTCATGAGCCGAAAGATAAAGCAAAATGGTCTAACCACGAAGACCACCAAGACCACGAAGAAGTGCAGGCAGGGCCAGCCCTTTCCTTCCTTCGTGGTCCTTCCGTCTTCGCGGTGAGTCTGTTCTCTTTCTGTCCTCGCCCCCGGTACTGCTTCCGGTATGCGGCCGTGGTTGCCGGGTATTCTGGGGGACTGTCACAGGGATCCACCATGCTCAACATCACCGACATCCGCATCACCAAGGTCGAGGGCGACGACAAGCTGCGGGCCTTCGCGGCCCTGGTCTTCGACGACTGCTTCCTGGTGGGCGACCTGCGGGTGGTGGAAGGCGAGGAGGGGTTCTTCGTGGCCATGCCCAGCCGCCGCAAGCGGGACGGGAGCTTCAAGGACATCGCCTACCCCCTGAACAACCCCCTCCGCGAAGAACTCGAGACCAAGGTCCTCCTGGCCTACGAGACCGCCACCGGCCGCCGCGCCATCAGCCGCATCGAGCGCGAAGAGACCAACGAAGTGCGCCCCGACCTCCTCGGCGTCGCCGAGTTCGGCTTCACCCCCAAGTCCGGCAGCTGAAGCAGCCGGGCGGGCCCGCCGCCCTGCCCCTTGGGCCGAACCCAGACCCACGCTATCCTTGCCTTTCCGCCTGGGGAGTAGCCAAGTGGTAAGGCAGCAGGTTTTGATCCTGCGTACCGAGGGTTCGAATCCTTCCTCCCCAACCAAATGGGCCGCCTCGTGCGGCTCTTTTGGTTGGGGAGTGCAGGAAGGATTCGAAGTCACTGAATGGCTGGCCAGCTGCAAAGCGCCAACCCTTGCCGAACGCCCACTAGCGGAGTGGCACCTTGTAACGGTCCGAGGCGGCCGCCAGGCTGCCGTTGTTAGGTGTGTTGACCGTGGTGGCCTGCGAAGAGGCGTTGGTCCGGCCGGCGTTAAGGAGAGTTTGGGCGGTCTGCGCAGAGGTCATTCGGGCAGTGACCCGTGGGCACTTGAGAGGAGCTTGCCAGCCTCGGGTTTGCGCGGGAGCCCAGGATTTGTGGGTCAAGCGCTAGGCAAACGCGACCCAGCCGAGTTTTCGACCGACACGTGGCTTTTTAATAATCTGCAATTTATCATCATTCTTCACGGGTAATTACTGCCATAACCTAGTGGTACCTAGCCCCGGCTAGGAAGTTTGTTCCTTCAATGCACGGACCGGGATATGGGCATTTTCACAATGGCGCGTGGCATGGAAATCAAGGCCAACCATGAGCATCGATAGTTGTGAGGCTCCGAATGCCTAAGGGCCCTCTCTCCCCTGAGAGGAGAAGCCTCTTGTGGGCGCTGTTCAGTCTCGGGCTGATCCACGTTCTTGACCGAAACACCCCCGCCTACGTCACGCTGAATGCCTTGTATACCATCCCGGTCATGATCGCGGCCTGGGGCATGGGAAGGTCCGGGGCGTTTGGCCTTGCGCTGCTTGCGACCAGCAGCTGGATCTATGTCAGCTTCCTGGTTACCGGACCGTTCACCAGCACGACGTCATTGGCCTGGATCGCGCTGACTCTGTTTGCCGGGTTTATCGTTCCCGGCCTTATTGTCGACCTGTTGAGGCGACGCATCCTATCCGAACGAGACTTGAGATTGAGCAGGGCCGCAACCGAGGACAAGCTGCTTGAGTCCAACGAGCTCCTGTCCCTTTTCGTCCACCACTCACCGATTTACGCCTACATCAAAGAGGTGGATTCCACCCAGAGCCGCGTGCTGCATGCCAGTGAGAACTTCGAGCAGATGGTCGGCCTCCCTGGTTCTGAGATGGTTGGCAAGACCATGGCAGAGTTGTATCCGCCAGCCATGGCCGAGAAGATCACTGCCGATGATCGCGCGGTGGTTTCTGGCGGAAAAGAACTGGAACTGCAAGAGGAGTTCGATGGGCGCAGCTATCTCACGCACAAGTACCCCATCGTCCACGGGGGCAGGACCCTGCTGGCAGGCTTCACCATCGACATCACGGAGCGCAAGCAGGCAGAGGCGGCCCTCGCGTTCACCCAGTACGCTGTGGACCACTCGGCCCTCTCGACCATCTGGTTTGCCAAGGAGACCGGGCAGATCGTTTATGTAAATCAGGCCGCCAGCAAATTGCTAGGCTACAGCCGGGATGAGCTACTCAGCCTGACCGCCTTCGAGATCGATCCCAGCATTCCGCCTTCCGTGTGGCGAAGCAATTTCGAGGTGCTGAAAAGGCTTGGTTCACTCCACTTCGAGTCAGCCCACGCGACCAAAACCGGGCAGATGGTCCCAGTCGAGGTCTCGGCTAACTACGTCGAATATGGCGGCCTGGTCTATAACTGCTGCTTCATCACCGACATCACCAAACGCAAGCAGGCTGAGGCTGAGAAGGCAGAACTGGAAACATTGAATCATCAATTCCAGAAGGCCCAGAGTCTGGGTGTCATGGCCGGGTCCATCGCCCATCACTTCAACAACAAACTTCAATCAGTGATTGGGTATCTGGAACTCCTTCCTCAGCTCAATAAGGATGAGGACCCAATTAAATGTGTCGCCTTGGCCAAGGAGGCCGCGGAGAAGGCCGCCGAGGTGAGCAGGTTGCTGCTGGTTTATCTTGGAAACACCGCTGCTTCGCGGGAACCGCGAAGCCTTTCCGAGCTCTGCCTCCAACACGTGCCCTCCCTCCAGAACGCCCTGCCAAGCAATGTGACCTTGGAACCAGACTGCCCTTCCCCCGGTCCTGTGATCAGCGCAAACGTGGACCAAATACAGCGAGTTCTCACCAACCTGGTCACCAATGCCTCGGAGTCTCTGGCAAGTGCTGAGGGATGTATTCGCATCGGCCTGCGGACCTGCCCTGCGGAAGAAATACCCACCTCACACCGCTTCCCCATCGATTGGAAACCGCAGGAGCCAGACTACGCGTGTCTCGAAGTAGCCGACACCGGCAGTGGCATTACAGAAGGTGATATCGGAAAGCTGTTCGATCCCTTCTTCTCCACCAAGTTTGTTGGGCGAGGATTGGGTCTCCCAGTGGTGCTGGGCATTGTCCAGGCGCATGGTGGGGCCATTACGGTGGCAAGCAAGCAGGGGCGAGGGAGCGTCTTTCGGGTCTACATCCCGGTATCAACGGAACCGGCGATCAGCCTTCTGGAAGGAGTGGTTCAATCGGCTGAACATGAAGGCGGCGGCACGCTCCTAATGGTGGATGATGACGACATGCTGCTCATGTCGACCGGTGCCCTGGTCGAGAGGCTGGGGTTCACGCTGCTCACCGCGAGGGACGGCGTCGACGCCCTGGAGGTCTTCCGCCAGCATCGTGGCGAAATCCGATGCGTGCTCACGGATCTGACCATGCCGCGACTGGATGGCTGGGGGTTGCTGTCAGCGTTGCGGCAGCTCGGCCCAAACCTGCCCGTGATCCTGGCCAGCGGTTACGACAAGAACCAGGTCCTGAAAGGAACACACCCCTATCAACCTCAGGCATTTCTGAGCAAGCCCTTCAACCTCCAGCAGCTTCGTAACGCCTTGGACCAGGCCCTGGCGACCAGCAGCAAGGGTTGACCGCAGGTAAACCGGCTCTCATGATGCCCCGGAGTGAGCTTGGTTCGGGAAGGTGGCCCAGGATCTTGGCCCGTGCTTGGGGTTTACCAGACTCGATCCCAACCATGGGGTGGCTGCCTGGCTTTTATATCATCCAGCCTTGCGGACTCAGGTTTCAAGGGTTACCCCATCACCCGGGCCCAGAGGGCAGAGATCGGCATCGCTATAAATAGTGCGGGCACCATGTTTGCGGTATGAAAATGTTTGATTCCGGCCATCCGAAACCCGGTGGCCACCATGATCAGCCCTCCGCATGCGGAGAAATCTCCAACCATGCTTGGGGTGATCAAGGGGAGCAACCGACTCGCCAAGAAGAAGAGCCCTCCCTGGATGATCAGTTGCGGAATGGCCAAGGTCCCCAGCGAGTAACCCAGGGCCGTGGCGAAGATTGCCGCAGTGAAGAAGTCCAGAATCGATTTCACGATGAGCAGTGACGTATCGCCTGTCATGCCCTCATTCATGGCGCCAAAGATTCCTGTCGCACTCGCACAGAAGAGAACCATTAGTGCTACGAACTTTTCGCTGTGCTCTTCATGCGAAAGGTTTGCGTCCGCTGGCTCGGCGAAAGTATCGATGAAGCCCCTTGTCCTGGTTGCGACTCTGATGAGCCAGGCCTCGATGTGAAGCAGCTCGCCAAGGATCGTTCCCAGCAGCAGTGCCAAAACCACGGCCGGGAAATAGCTGACCTTCCCGATCATCGCCACACCCAGCCCCAGGGATGAAAGCCCGAAGAGAAGCGGCAACCTGGTTCGGAGGTTTTCACTGATTCGGTTGCCCAAGAATGCACCGGAAGCACTCCCGACAAGAACAGCTCCGCAGTTCACAATGGGACCGATCAATACAGCTCCTGCTTTGGTTGATGGATCGGCATCACATGTTCAAAGCACGGCCGTAGACACTGCGGGCAGCCTCGGGGAAGGCCTCGTTCAGGGTGGGGTGGGGATACATGGTGTGGATCAGCTGGTCCACCGTGAACCCGCCGCCCAGCAGCGCCACACTGGAGGACACCAGCTCGGTGGCCTTGGGGCCGAGGATGTGGATGCCGAGGATCTTCCCCGTGGCCTTGGTGGCGACCATTTTGATGAACCCGTGGGGCTCGCCGAGGATGTTGGCCTTGGCCAGGGGCATGAAGGGGAAGCTGCCGACTTCCACATCGTCGTGCTGCGCCCGGGCCTGCTCCTCCGTGAGGCCAATGCAGCCCACTTCCGGCTCGCAGTAGGTGCAGCTGGGGACCAGCCCGTAGTCGATGGCGTGCGGGTGGACGTCCCGGCCCAGCTCGCGGGCGGCCTGCTCGGCAGCGACGACGCCTTCGTCCGAGGCCACATGGGCCAGGAGCGGCGTGCGGACGATGTCGCCGATGGCCAGCAGGTCCGGGTCGGAGGTGCGCATGAGTTCATCCACGGCCACGAAGCCGCGCTCCACGGTGGCGCCGGTCGCTTCCAGGCCCAGGTCCGCGGTCACCGGGCCGCGGCCCACGGCCACGAGCAGGTGGGAGCAGGCCACCACGCCCGGCCTGTCGCCCTCCAGCGTGGCCAGGACCCCGTCCTCCTGGCGCTCTATGGAGACGATCCGGGTCTTCACGCGGACGTCCATCTTCAGCTGCTTCACGAAGATCTTGGCCAGTTCCTCCCCGATGGCCCGATCCTCCAGGGGCAGGAGCCGGTCCTGGAGCTCAACCAGGGTCACCTTGCAGCCCAGGCGGCTGAAGACGGACGCGAACTCCACGCCGATGGCGCCGGCCCCCAGGACCATCAGGTGGCTGGGCAGCTCGGTCAGGTCCAGCACGTGGTCGCTGTTCAGGACGTGGACGCCGTCCGTCTCCAGCCCCGGGATGGACTGGGGCCGGGAGCCCGTGGCCAGGATGATCTTCCGGGCCTGGTGGGTCTCGGTATCGGCCCCCTGCACTGCCACGGCGCCACCGCCCAGGAGCCTGGCGCTGCCCCGCAGGACCGTCACCTTGTTCTTCTTCATGAGGAACTCGATGCCCTTGCCGCTCTTCAGGACGATGCGGTTCTTGCGCTTCACGAGGGCGGCCAGGTCCGCCTTCAGCTGTGAGGTGTCGACTCCGGCGATGCCGTAGTCCGCCAGGTCGGCCATGTGCCCGAACCGGTGCGCAGTCTCCAGCCAGGTCTTGGCGGGAATGCAGCCGCGGCGGAGGCAGGTGCCCCCGAGGCCCGCGGGATCCCGCTCCACGATGGCTGTTGCCAGGCCCAGCTGGGCGGCGCGGATGGCCGCGACGTAGCCGCCGGGGCCGGAGCCGATCACGATGAGGTCGAAGGTCGCCATGGGAGGGCTCCTGGATGGGCCGCCGGGCTCAGCACTCCGGCAGGTTGACGGTGTAGTCGAGGGGGGAGTCCGGATGGGCGAGGGCCAGCCCGCCCAGGGCGGTTTCCTTGTATTTGCTCTTCATGTCGGCGCCGGTCTCCCGCATGGTGCGGATGACCTTGTCGAGGCTGACAAAGTGCTCGCCGTCGCCGTACATCGACATCCGGGCCGCGTTGATGGCCTTCACGGCGGCCATGGCGTTGCGCTCGATGCAGGGCACCTGGACCAGGCCCCCGATGGGATCGCAGGTCAGGCCGAGGTTGTGCTCCAGCCCGATCTCGGCCGCGTTCTCCACTTGGCGGGGTGTCCCCCCGAACACCTCCGCCAGGGCCCCGGCCGCCATGGAACAGGCGACGCCCACCTCCCCCTGGCACCCGACCTCGGCGCCGCTGATGGAAGCATTCTCTTTGTACAGCGCCCCGATGGCCCCCGCCGTCAGCAGGAAGCGCACCACGCCCTCCTCCGAGGCCCCGGGTACGAAGCGATGGTAGTAGTGCAGCACCGCGGGGATGATGCCCGCGGCCCCGTTGGTCGGAGCGGTCACCACGCGGCCCCCGGCCGCATTCTCCTCGTTCACCGCCAGGGCGTAGAGGCTGACGAAGTCCATGGCCGTGAGGGGATCCCGCAGGCCCGACTCCGGGGACTCGGTGAGCCGTCGATAGAGTGCCGGAGCTCGGCGGGGCACCTGCAGGCCGCCGGGCAGGATGCCGTCGGTGGTGCAGCCCCGCTTCACACAGGCCTGCATGACCGCCCAGATGTTCAGCAGCCCCTCGTAGATCTCCCGCCGCGAGCGCCAGGTGCGCTCGTTTTCCAGCATGAGCCGGCCCACGGACAGTCCGGCCTCCCGGCAGCGCCGCAATAGTTCCTCGCCCGTACGGAAGGCATGGGGCGGCTCCGCGCCCTGGGGCGCCAGGTCGGCCACCCCTTCCTCCACCACGAAGCCCCCGCCCACGGAGTAGAAGACCCGCGCGCTCAGCGTGGCGCCGGAGGCGTCCAGGGCCGTGAACCGCATGCCGTTCGGGTGGTAGGGCAGGTTCTTGAGCAGCAGCTGCAGGTGCTCGGGCTCGCGAAAATCAATCTCATGCTGATGCAGGAGGGCCAGGCGCTCCAGGACGCGCACCCGGGCCACCAGCTTGTCGACCTCGGCCACCACCACGTCTTCGGGTGTCTCGCCCATGAGGCCCAGCAGCACGGCCTTGTCGCTGCCGTGCCCCCGACCCGTGGCCCCGAGGCTGCCGAACAGCTCGACCTGCACCGTCGCGACGGCTCCCAGCCTGCCGGTGGTCGCCAGGTCCAGGACGAAGGTGCGGGCGGCCCGCATCGGCCCCACGGTGTGGGACGAGCTGGGACCGATGCCGATCCGGAAGAGCTCGAAGACGGAGATGTTCATGCCTGCACGGGCACCGGCTTCTGCCAGCGCAGCACCGGCTTGCGGGCGGCGGTGGTCTCGTCGAGGCGGCGCAGGGGCGCCAGGATGGGCGCGTGGTGGAGCGCCTCGGGGATCTCCTCGGCCTCCCTGGCGATGGTGAGCATGGTGTCGCAGAAGGCGTCCAGCTCGAACTTGTCCTCGCTCTCGGTGGGTTCGATCATCAGGGCCCCCGGCACGATCAGCGGGAAGTAGATGGTAGGCGGGTGGTAGCCGTGGTCGATGAGGCGCTTGGCGATGTCCAAGGTGTGCACCTCACGCTTGGCCTGCAGCGTGTCGCTGAAGACCACCTCGTGCAGGCTGGGCGAGTCGATGTGGAGGGCATAGGCGCCTTGCAGCCGCACCCGGATGTAGTTGGCGTTCACGATGGCCCGCAGGGTCGCGGCCTTGAGGCCGTCCGAGCCGTGGCTCAGGCAGTAGGTCAGCGCCCGCACCAGGATCCCGAAGTTGCCGAAGAAGGTGTGCACCTTGCCGATGCTCTCCGGGCGGTCCCAGTCCCAGCGGTAGGTGGGAACTCGCACCTCGCCTTCCCCGACCTCTTTGGTCTCCCGCACCACCACGGGCACGGGCAGGAAGGGGCGCAGCTTCTCGGCGCAGCAGACCGGACCGGCGCCGGGGCCACCGCCGCCGTGGGGCGTCGAGAAGGTCTTGTGCAGGTTCAGGTGCATGACGTCCACGCCGAAGTCCCCGGGCCGCGCCACGCCGATGAGCGCGTTCATGTTGGCGCCATCCATGTAGACCAGGGCGCCGATGCTGTGGAGCAGGTCGGCGATCTCCTTGAACCGGTATTCAAAGACCCCCACGGTGTTGGGGTTGGTGATCATGGCCCCGGCAATCTCCGGGCCCAGCTCGGCCACCAGGGAGAGCAGACCCTTGCGGACCTTGCCGCTGGTGGGATCCGTGACGTCGGCGAAGCTGATGGTGCCATCCGGCTGCGAGGGCAGCTCCACCACGTCGTAGCCCGCCATGGCGGCCGTGGCGGGGTTGGTGCCGTGGCCGCTGTCGGGGATCAGGATGACGCGGCGCTTGGCGCCCCGGCTAACGTGGTAGGCGCGGATCAGCATGACGCCCGTGAGCTCACCGGCGGCGCCGGCGCTGGGCTGGAGGGTGACGCCGGGCAGGCCCGTGATCTCCTTCAGCCATTCCTGCAGGGTGTGGACCAGCTCCAGGTTGCCCTGCACCAGGGCATCCGGCGCCATGGGATGGCTGTCCGTGAAGCCGGGCAGCAGCGCGACCTTCTCATTGAGGCGGGGGTTGTGCTTCATGGTGCAGGAGCCCAGGGGATAGATCCCGTCGTCCACCCCGTAATTCCACTTGGACAGCCGGGTGAAGTGGCGGATGACATCCACCTCGCTCAGCTCCGGCAGGGCGTCAAAGCCGCTGCGCTGGAGGTGGGCGGGCCGGGTGTCCCGGGCCTCGGGCACGTCCAGTCGGGGCAGGTCCATGCCCCGCTTGCCGGGGACCGAGCGCTCGAAGATCAGGGGTTCGCGCTGACGCAGAAACATGGGTGGCTCCTCAGACAGTCGCAGGGACGCGGGCCAGGGTTGCAACGAGGCTGTCGATCATCGAGCGGCTGTGCAGCTCCGTGGCGCACCAGAGGATGCAGCCCTGGTATTCAGCGTAGTAGCGGCCCAGATCCAGCCCCGGCAGCAGGCTCTCCTGGAGGCAGGCCGCCTCCAGGAAGTCGTAGTCGCCGCGGTAGCGCAGCACGAACTCGTTGAAGAAGGGCTGGTCATCCACGGCTTCCATCTCAGGTAGCTCCAGCAGCCGCTGGCGCAAATACTGGGCCTTGGCCGCGTTCTGCGCCGCCAGGCCCTTCAGGCCCTCAGGCCCGGCCAGCTGCATGAAGATGTTGGCGCGCAGGGTCACCAGACCCTGGTTCGAGCAGATGTTGCTGGTGGCCTTGTCGCGACGGATGTGCTGCTCGCGGGCCGTGAGAGTCAGCACGTAGCCGGTGCGGTCCTGGAGGTCCTTGGCCTGCCCCACCACCCGGCCCGGCAGCTCGCGCTTGTGGGCATCCTTTCCCGCGAGGAAGCCCAGGAAAGGCCCCCCGAAGTTGGGCTTGTTGCCCAGGCTCATGGCCTCGCCGCAGGCCATGTCCGCGTCCACCCGGCCCGGAGCCTCCAGCCAGCCGAAGGCGAAGGCCTCCTGGGTGACACTCACCAGCAGGGCGCCCGCGGCGTGGATGGGGCCAGCCAGGGCTGCCAGGTCCTCCACGGCGCCCAGGAAGTTGGGATAGCCCACCAGCACCGCGGCCACGTCGCCGTTCAGCTTGGCCGTCAGGTCTGCGAGGTCGGTGACGCCACCCTTCAGGCCCACTTCCACCAGGTTCAGCTCCGCGTGGGGCGCGAAGTTGGTCCGCAGGACATCGCGGTAGAGAGGATGGAGGCCACGGCTCACCAGCACCGTGTGGCGCTTCTTGGCCACGCGCACGGCCATGAGGGCCGCTTCCACACAGGAGGTGCCGCCGTCGTAGAGGCTGGCGTTGGTGACTTCCAGGCCCGTGAGATCGCAGATCAACGTCTGGTACTCGAAGAGGTGCTGCAGCGTGCCCTGGCTGATCTCGGGCTGGTAGGGCGTGTAGGCCGTGAACCACTCCTGGCGACTGATGAGGGCGTCGATGGCCGAAGGCACGAAGTGGTCGTAGGCCCCTGCCCCCAGGAACTGGGCGCAGAAGCGGGTGTTCCGGTTCGCCATGGCCAGCATCTGCCCAGCCACCTCCTGTTCCGAGGACTGGAGCGGCAGCTCCAGCTCCCGCCGCAGGCGCAGCGGCTCGGGAATGCCTCTCAGGAGAGCCTCGGCATCAGGCACGCCGATGGCATCCAGAAGGGCTTGGTCCTCGACGGGGGATGAGGGCAGGTAGCGCATGGCGGCCTCCAGGGGAAGAACGGTTCAGTGGCTCTCTTCCGCCACCAGCTGCTCGTAGGCGGCGGCGTCCAGAAGCTCGGCGTTCAGGTCGCCCGTGAGGCGGATCTTGATGAGCCAGCCCCTGCCGAAGGCGTCCTCGTTGATGTATTCCGGGTGGGCCTCCAGCTCGGTGTTCAGCTCCACCACCTCCCCCGCGGAGGGCAGGAAGATCTCGGCCACGGTCTTGACGGACTCCACCGTGCCGAACTCCTCGCCGGCCGCGAAGCTCTCGCCGACCTCGGGCAGATCCACGAAGACCACATCGCCCATGGCGTCCTGGGCATAGGTGGTGATGCCGACCAGGGCGGTACCGTCCCCCAGGGGCCGGATGAACTCGTGGTTCTTCGTGTACTTCGCGTCAGCAGGATACATGGTGACCTCCATCGGTGGTCGGGCCGGCGGCTTCGCGGCTGGCCTGGGTTGGGGGGGACTACTTCGCGCGCTTGTAGAAGGGCGTGGCCACGACCTCGGCCTCGCAGGCCTTGCCGCGGATCTCGATCTGGATGCGGGTCCCGATCTCTGCAGCGGCCAGCGGCACGTAGCAGAGCCCCAGGTTCACGCCACAGGTGGTGCTGGGCGCCCCGCTGGTGACGTACCCGGCGACCTGCCCATCGATCAGTACGTTCATGTGGTCCCGGGCGATGTCACGCTTCTCCCGCATCTGGAACCCGACGAGCTTGCGGGTCAGGCCCCGGGCCTTGACCTGCGCCAGCTCATCCCGACCCATGAAGAAGCCCTTCTGCAGCTTGATGATCCAGCCCAGGTCCGCTTCCAGGGCGTTGGTGGTGTCGTCGATCTCGTGGCCATAGAGGGACATCTTGGCCTCCAGGCGCAGGGTGTTCCGACAGCCCAGGCCCGTCGGCATCAGGCCCAGGGGCTGGCCCTGCGCCACGACGGCGTTCCAGACCGATTCCGTGCTGGCCGCGGGGCAGTAGATCTCATAGCCGTCCTCCCCGGTGTAGCCCGTGCGGGAGATCATGACCGGCAGCCCCTGGAATTTCCCGAAGGCGAACCAGTAGTACTTGATCTCGGCGAGGTCGATGTCCACCAGGGGCTGCAGCACCGCCAGCGAGAGCGGTCCCTGCAGGGCGATTTGCCCCGTCGCGTCGCTCTCGTTCGTCACCGTGACCTGCCAGGCGGCCGCGTGCTCCAGCACCCAGGCGAAGTCCTTCTCGATGTTGGAGGCATTCACCACCAGCAGGAACTCGTCATCGCTGATCTTGTGGAGCAGCAGGTCGTCCACGAAGGTGCCGTTCTCGTAGAGGAAGGCGGTGTAGTGGATCTGGCCCTTGGCCAGCCGCGCCACGGCGTTCGGCGTCAGCCAGTCGAGGAAGGCCATGGCCTGAGGGCCCTGGACCCGAATCTCACCCATGTGGCTCACGTCGAAGAGCCCCACCTTGGTGCGCACTGCGAGGTGCTCCGCAATGATCCCCTGGGGATACTGAACCGGCATGTCCCAGCCGCCGAAATCGACCATCTTGGCGCCGAGGGCCCGGTGGGCTGCATTCAGGGGGGTCTTCTTCAGGTCGGACATGGAGGCTCCGTGGGAAGGGATCGGGTCAGGGGTCCTACTCGGGGATGGGGAAGTGGCTGGTGAGCTCGAACACCTCGCGCTGGACCTGGGCCACGGCGGCCTCGTCGGCGCGGTTGCGGAGGGCCGTGTCGATCCACCCGGCGATGCGCTCCATCTCGGGCTCCTTCATGCCCCGGGTGGTGACCGCGGGCGAGCCGATCCGGATGCCCGAGGGCTTCATGGGTGGGTTGGGATCGAAGGGAATCCCGTTCTTGTTGACGGTGATGCCGGCGTGGTCGAGGGTCTTCTCGGCCTCGTTGCCCATGATCCCCTGGCCGAACACGTCGACCAGCATCAGGTGGTTGTCCGTGCCGCCGGAGACCACCCGCCAGCCCTTCCGGGTCAGGGCGGAGGCCAGGCAGGAGGCGTTGCGCAGGACCTGTTCTTGGTAGGTCTTGAAGTCGGCTCTCAGAGCCTCCCCGAAGGCCACGCCCTTGGCGGCGATCACATGCATCAGGGGGCCTCCCTGGACGCCGGGGAACAGAGCCCGATCCAGATCCTTGGCGTACTTCTCCTTGCAGAGAATCAACCCGCCCCGGGGGCCCCGGAGGGTCTTGTGGGTGGTCGAGGTGACGAAGTCGGCGTGGGGCACCGGGCTGGGATGCAGACCCGTGGCCACCAGTCCCGCGATGTGGGCCATGTCCACCATCACCAGGGCGCCCACCTCGTCGGCAATGGCGCGGAAGGCCGCGAAGTCGAAGATCCGGGGATAGGCCGAGGCCCCCACCACGATCATCCGGGGCTTGTGCTCCTGGGCCAGGCGGCGGACCTCGTCCATGTCCACGCGCTCCGTGTCCCGGCTCACGTGGTAGCCGATGAACTTGTAGAGCAGTCCCGAGCTGTTGAGCGGGTGCCCGTGGGTGAGGTGGCCCCCATGGGCCAGATCCAATCCCAGCACCGTGTCACCGGGCTTGAGGACCGCGAAATAGACCGCCATGTTGGCCTGGGCGCCGCTGTGGGGCTGCACGTTGGCGTGCTCGGCGCCGAACAACTCTTTGGCGCGGGAGCGGGCCAGGTCCTCGACCCGGTCCATGTTCACGCAGCCGCCGTAGTAGCGCCGACCCGGGTAGCCTTCCGCATATTTGTTCGCGAAGTGGGTGCCCATGGCCTGCAGCACCGGCAGGGAGGCATAGTTCTCGGAGGCGATCAGCTCGAGGTTCTGGCGCTGGCGCACGACCTCCAGCTCGAGGGCCTCGGAGATGGCGGGGTCGGCCTGGCGCAATGCTTGGGGGATGGTCATCGCGATTCCTTTCTGCGCGGGGCGGCAGCGGAGGTGAAGCACTTCCTTGCCGGTGACTTCGGGGATTTCTGCCAAGGGCGTTTGCGACATTAGGGTTGAGTTTGGAAAGGAATGATGAATACCAAAAGACGGTATTTTAGATTTAGTGATTCATTTTGGTGTTCATGATCCACCTCAAGCCATCGGCTCCCTCAAGAGCCTCGGGGCAGACAGGTGGCCTCAGAACCTCCGCCGCGGGACCAGCACGTTGGCAAGCAGGAGGCCGAGCATGAGGGCCACCGTCACGGTGAGGGACTGGAAGCCCGCCTGGAGACCCTCCAGTGTGTGCTTGTGGAGCACCATCAGGAGGCCCTGAAAGCCCTTGCTGCCCGGCACGATGAGCATGAGGGAAGGCAGCAGCAGGACCGCGCCGGGGCGCCGGGTGCGCCGGGAGTAGTGATTGCAGACCGCGCCGAGAAACAGGGCCGCGATACCCGATCCGACCTCGGGCCCCAGCAACTGGGTGGTCAGTCGGGCGCTGGCATAAGCCACGAGGCTCGCACCCAGCGTCCAGGCGTAGTCCCGGAGGGCGCCCTGGAACACCACCAGGTAGCCCAGCGCCACCAGGGCGATGGCCGGGGGGATGGCCCAGAACGGCATAGCAATTGGTTCAGAGATCAGGCCACCAGACCAGGTGTTCCCAAGCCGCTGCCCGATGGCGACGCCGAAGGCCAGGAGCATGAGCACGAACCCCGTGCCCACGAGGCGCGAGGATCCTGCCACGAGGTTGCCCGTGCCCAGCTCCTGCATGGACACGAGCAGCCCGAGACCCGGCACCAGGACGATGAACCCGCTGAGGATGATGATGGAGTGGGAGGCGGCAGGCACCAGGTTGCCGAGGACGATGCCCCCGAGGCTGCTGAGGATGCCGCCCACCAGCGGGGCCAGGCTGAGCTGGGTGCGCTTCTGCTCCAGCAGCTGCGCAGCCAGGCCCACCATGGCGCCGATCAGGGAGCTGAGCAGCGCCTCCCGCCAGCCGCCGCCGAAGACCACGGCCATGCCCATGGCCGCGATGGCATAGGCACCGACCTGGATCACGGGTCCGAAGCGGGGGCCACGCCGGGAGATCTGCTCCAGCTGCCGAAGCGCCTCGTCGACGCCCAGGCTGTCGTCGATGACCCGATCCACGAGGGCCTCGGTCTCCGCCAGCTTCGCCAGGTTCGCGCCGTAGCTGCCCGTGCGGATCAGGTAGGTCTTGCTGGGGCCGCCCACCTTCTGGAAGGACGCCAGGAACCCGGTCGGCGTGGCGTAGACCGCGCCTTCCAGGCCCAGGTGGTGGGCCAGGCGCCCCAGGGCGTTCTCCAGTGTCTGGGCGCTGACACCGAACTCCTGCAGGGCCCTCCCCAGGTTGAGGGTGAGGGCCACCTCAGGGATGGAGCTGACGACCAGCGTCGCCGCAGAAGATGAGGATGCCTCAGGCATGGCGCGGCGCGGCTGAAGAGCTCAGGCCGGAGCCTTGGCCAGCCAGATGCCCATGGCGGCCAGGCTGGTCTCGATACCCGTCCTCAAGGTGGGATCCAGGACTGGTGCCCAGAAAGGCGAGTGGGGGCCGGGCAGCTGGGCCACGGTACCCTCCTGCTTGGCCTGGTCATATTTCTCGTGAGCGCAGCCCCCCACGAACCAGTAGGTGTAGGGCACGTTCCAGGCCTTCCCGAAGCGGCCAAAGTCCTCGCTGGCCCCCAGGGCCTGCGTTTCCATGGCCTGCTCGCCGAACTGTCCGCGGAAGGCCTCCGCGACCTGGCGGGTGACGTCTGCGTCGTTCACCGTGAGGGGGAAGTTGCTGAGCTCCTGGAATTCGGGCTCCCGGGGCGCGTTCGAGGCCTGGGCCTCGGCAAGGCAGATGCGCCGGATGGCCGCCAGCACGTGCTCCCGCACCGCCGGATCTGTGGTGCGCACGTTCAGCTTGAGGATCGCCTCCGCCGGGATGATGTTCTCGGCGATGCCCGCGTGGAACTCCCCGACGGTGACCACGGCTGCCTGCTGGGGCGACACTTCCCGGGCGACGATGCCCTGGAGGCGCATGACTGCAGCGGCGGCCATCACGATGGGGTCCACGGCGTTCTGCGGCATGCCGCCATGCCCGCCTTTTCCAAAGAAGCGGACCTGGAGGCTATCGCCGGCCGTGAGGATCTGGCCGGCCCGGAAGCCCACCACCCCCGCCCGGTATTGCAGCAGGTGCTGACCCAGGATGACGTCGGGCTTCGGGACGCGCTCGGTCAGGCCGTCATCGAGCATGGCCTGGGAACCCTCTCCGTTCTCCTCGGCTGGCTGGAACAGCGCCACCACCGTGCCGCGCCAGTCCTCGCGCGCCTCGGACAGCACCTTGGCGGAGGAGAGCAGCCAGCTGATGTGCATGTCGTGGCCGCAGGCGTGGGACACGGGCACGGTGTCGCCCTTCCCACTGACGCCCTCGCAGGTGCTGGCGTAGGGAACGCCGGTGGCCTCCTTGATCGGCAGGGCATCCATGTCGGCGCGCATCATCACGGTGGGACCCTCGCCGTTCTTCATGACGCCAACCACGCCCGTTCCCCCGATCTTCTCCGTGACCTGGAAGCCCGCGGCGCGCAGCTGGGCTGCCACGACGCCAGCGGTCCGGAACTCCTGGTGGGAGAGCTCGGGATGCTGGTGCAGGTCCTTGTAGAGGGCTTCGGCGGCCGGCAGGACCTTGTCGATCCCCGTGGACAGGCGCTTCACGAACGTATTCATGCGATTCCTCCATCGAATTGGTTTCGGTCGAATGGCTGGCGTTTCTCAGCCTTGGGCGTCCTCGGCGAGCCAGGCGCCAAGCGCGGCCAGGCCCCCCTCGATGCCGGTTCTCAGCGTGGGTTCCAGGGCGGGTGCCTGCTCGAAGTCGGGCGTGCCTGCGCTCTGCGAAGCTAGAACTTGAGGCGGAGCCCCAACCCGGCGGTCTCGTTCGAGTGGAAGGGCAGACCGGCATTGGGCCCTCCCTTGGCGTAGACGCCCATGTAGGCCACGTAGGCATCAAGCCGCTTGGTGAGCTTGTAATCGAGCATCGCGGAGGAGTAGGTGGTGTTCCCGGAGCTCTTGCCCGAAAGCGTCGCGGGCGCGCCGGAGTAGTCGTCCTGCTTCACGTAGTAGCAACCCAGATAGAGCGCCAGCTTGTTCGTGAAGTCATAGTTGCCGCCACCCCAGGAGACGTGCAGCTTCTTGGTGCCGGTGGCGTAGGGAGCCGCGTTCCAGCTGCCGACCACCTGACCGAAGAGGCTGGTCAAGGCCTTGTCCTGGTCGGGATGGCTGGGGTTCTTGAAAGTCATCTCCTCGTAGCCGGCCTTCAGGACCAGCTGGCCGAAGGAATACCTGGTAGCCACCATGAAGGCGGACGTATCGAAGGCCGAGCAGGAGATGGTCCCGAGCGCCTGGGTTCCGCCGGGGTTCGAGACGCTGAAGGCATCCTTGAAGGTGACGTAGCTGCCCTGGATTCCAAAGGGGCCGTGCTCATAGCCAACGTTGAACTGGGTGCCTGTCTGGGCGCTGCTGGCTCCCGCGACGCCGCCAAACTTGTAGAGGACGCCCGCGTTCCAGTCCCCGACCTTCACCTTGTATTTGATGCTGCTGTCCACGCGGGAATTGTCGGTGGCACCGCCGCCGCCGTAGGATCCGGAGAAGCCCAGGGGGCTGAATACCAGGGCGGTGAGCAGGGGGTCATAGGGCACGAGAATATCAATCATGATGCTGTTGTTGCGGCCGAAGGTCAGCGTGCCGTATTTGTCCGAGGACAGCCCCACGTAGCTGGCGCGGTTGAAGATCTGGCCATCGACCGAGGAGTCCCCCGCCCAGTTGGGCCCGGTGAGTCGGTTCTGGGCGAGCCCCACCGCTGAGTTGCCGGTGGTCCCGGCGTTGACCACGAACCCCGACTCCAGAACCAGGATGGCCTTCCAGTCCTCGGACACCTTGAAGCTGCCCGCGATGCCCCAGCGGGACATGGAGAGGCCGCCGCTGATCATGCCCGTGGCGCGTTCCTTCCCGAACACGACCACGGGGGCCGTGTCGCAGACCAGATTGGGATCGAAGTTGAGGCTGTGGGAGGTGCTGCCAATGCCGACGTCGATGGTGGCATACACACCGACGTTGAGATTGTCAGAGCCGATGGTGAGTTCCTTGGCAGGCGTCTGGGCCAGGGCCGGGAGGCCGGCGCAGAGGGCCAGGATCGAGAGGGCGTGGCGGTTCATGGAGAGCTCCGTAGAAGAGGGGAAAAGGGTTGGACGAATGGGGAACAGCCGTGCGGGTCAGAAGGAGCTACTTCTTCAGGTCCGGAGCCAGGAAGAAGGACACGGCCGAGGCCACCACGGCGGCGACGAGGCCAAAGCCGATGCTGTACTGGGCCGCCAGGTGGATGCTCTTGGTGCTCTGCAGCACCGCGCCGAAGATGGCCAGGTGGATGGCGATGCCGAAGGCGCCGCCCAGGGAGCTGCCCATCTTGAAGATGCCGCCCGCCAGGGCTGCCTTCTCCGCAGGCGCTTCCCCGATGGCCACGCTTGTGGCCGGGGTCATGAACAGGCCGAGGCCCACACCCAGGAAGGAAAGTCCGAAGAACACGAGGGTGAAATAGACCACGTTGCTCTGCACGAAGGTGCAGGAGAGGGGCACAACCAGGCCGATGAGGAACAGGCCGCCGAGCACCATGGGGAACCGGGGGCCCATGCGCTGGCCGACCTTTTCGCCGACGCGCATGAGGGAGAGGACCGCCGCGGCGTAACCCAGCGTCAGGAGGCTGGCCTGCATGGCCGTCAGGCCCCGACCCTTCTGGAGGTAGATCATGATGACCACCAGCACGCCCAGGAGCGAGTTGACGAACAGGTTGGCGATCACGGTGCCGGTGTAGGCGCGGCGGTTGAACAGGGTGAGGTCGGCGATGGGGGCCGCATGGCGCTTCTCATTCGGCACGAAGATCGCCAGCATCAGGGCAAAGAGCCCCAGGCAGCCGAGGGAGGTCATGCTGGTCCAGCCCCAGGCCTTGCCCTTGGCAATGAAGAGGTTCAGGGCCAGGAGGCCGATGATGAGGGCCGAGAAACCGATGATGTCGAAGGGGCGCTTGCCAGTGCTTACGGCCTTCCGTTCCGGCGCGGTGCGGAGGAGGACGAAGGAGAGCAGGATGCAGGGCACGGCCAGGAGGAAGGCCCAGCGCCAGCCCACATGGGTGGCCATGATGCCGCCGAAGAGGCTGGAGAAGCTGGCGCAGCCGGCGGTGGAGAGGGACCAGTAGGTGATGGCCCTTGGGCGGTCCTCATCGTTGTAGTAGACCTTCACCAGCCCGAGGGTGGCGGGCATGACGATGGCCGCGGACAGCCCCAGGAAAAAGCGACCAGCCACCATAGGCCAGATGCTGGGGGCCAGACCACAGAGCAGCGCCCCGATCAGGCCCAGCGCGAGGCCGACCCGGGTCAGGCGCATGCGCCCGAACTGATCGGCGAGGCCGCCCATGGGCATCATGCAGATGCCAGCCGTCAGGCCGGCCATGCTGACCGCCAGCGAGAGGTTGGGATCCGCCACGCCCAGGGCCAGGCCCAGGTCCCTGGCGATGCTTGGCACCATGGGGTTCATCGACAAGGCGAACAGCCAGTAGATGGACACACCGATGCACATGCCGAAGAGCACGCTGGGCGGACATTTGTAGGGCGCGGTAGGCGCGTTGCTCATTGATGACTCCTTCATCGTCTAACGAGGGCAGACCAGTGCCGGGCGGGAGATGCCCGGAGTGGACGTGGTTCAGATCAACCAGGGCCCGAGGGGGAAGGGAAATCCGTAAAAGACCTGTAGGGCTGCATTGAGGCGTTGGTATTCGTTGAGGGAAGTCTGGAGAATTCCAATGCATCGAAAAAGGCACATTTTTAGGTAACCTGAACACCGAAAGCGTTCATCCCCCCCAGGAGGCTCCATGAAACTCCATCAGCTCCAGGCCTTCATGGCTGCCGTGGAAACCGGCAGCATCCGGGGCGCGGCAAGGCAGATGAACCTGTCCCAGTCAGCCCTCACCAAGGCCCTCCGGGAGCTGGAGCTGGACCTGGACGTATCCCTGATCCATCGCAGCGTCCGCGGGATCCACCTGACTGACGACGGCGCGCGCCTGCTGGCCCGCGCCAAGCTGATCGTCCGTCAGGCGGACCTGGCCCGAAGCGAGATCCGGCAGATGCAGGGTGTGGACGAGGGGTCAGTCTCCATCGGTGTCACGCCGCTGGTCGCCCTCACCGTGCTGCCCCATGCGGTGGCTGCCTTCCGGAAAAAGTACAAGAACGTCCGCCTGCATGTGGTGGAGGGGCTGGAAGGCATCACCCTCCCTGGGATCCGGCAGGGGAAGCTGGACTTCGGGATCATGATCATCGCCGGGGATCACGTGGGCGAGGACCTGGCCTTCGAGCGCTGGTTCCGAGCCAGGAATGTCGTGGCCATGCGCGAGAGTCACCCGCAGGCCAAGGCCCGGAAGCTCTGTGACCTGGTCGACGTGGAGTGGCTGGCCACGAGCTTCGGGACCCACGGGCTGGGGACCAAGCTCATGGGCTATTTCACCGAGGCCGGACTCCCCCCTCCCGAGCGCGTGCTCCGCTGCGAGTCAGTGCTCTCGGCCCTGGCCATCGTCCGGAACTCGGATGTGGTTACCTTCATGCCCAGAGGGCTGCTGGACTGCCCTGAGCTGACGGGAATCCGTGCCGTCGACCTCAGCTCAGCGCCGCCCGACAGCTCCATCGGGATCATCCTCCGGTCAGATGTTCCCCTCTCGCCCGTGGCCAAGGCCTTCGCGGATGTCCTGAAAGACAAGACCGCCCGCTGGTGTGCGTCCGCCGCAGGCAAGAAGAGCTGCTCGGGGCTCTTTCTCTAAGGGCCAACGGAGGCTGAAGACAAGAGCGCCTGGCGGTGGGCCAGGCGCTCTTGTCTTCAGAAGAATGAAATGCAGCGTGGAGCCAGCCCCGTCAGGCCGGTCCCACAGCCCCTCAGGGCATCCCGATCAGGTCGTGGGCGACGCAGTGGGGCTTGGCCTGGGCCATGGTGTTCACGTAGTTGAGCACGTTCACGCGATAGGCGGCGGGGGCGTCCGTGAACTGGAGCTCGGCCTGCACCAGCCCTGACTGGGCCGCCTCGGCGCTGTCCACCCGGATCACCTTGGCCCCGGTGGAGCCCATGGAGAGGGCCTGACTGATCAGCTCCAGGCCCTCGAGCCGGGAGTCACTCACCATGCCGCCCACGAAGGCCAGGGGGACCTGGATGCGGCAGCCATCGGGACCCAGGTTCAGCACGGGGACGTTGTCGTAGGACTTTCCCCCGAACTCGAAGCGGGCGCTGCACTCGCGCTTGACGAAAACGCGGGACTTGCTCGTGATGCTCATCTGAGACTCCTGTGGTTGGCGATCAGCCTGGGGTGGGAAGGGTTCTTGGCGGGTCGGGTGTGCCGACAGGAGTTAGTTTCGGTCGCCGGATCCACCGGAGCCAACGGAATGATCTGATACTAAAGATCGAGAGACTCGATGGGAGCCCTGTGGACACTCGCACGCTACTGACCTTCAGCACGGCGGCCCGCACCTTGAGCTTCACCAAGGCCGCGGCCACGCTTGGCTACGCGCAGTCGAGCGTCACCTCCCAGATGAAGACCCTGGAAGAGCTGCTGGGCTACCCGCTCTTCAACCGCGTCGGGAACCACCTGCAGCTCACGGAGCCGGGGCACCGGTTCCTGGTCTACGCGGAGCGGATCCTGGCGCTGACGGAAGAGGCCATGACCGCCACCGAAGGCGAGTCCGAGGTGGGCACCGTACGCTTCACGGCGCCGGAGTCCATCTGCACCTACCTGCTGCCGCCGGTGCTCAAGGCCTTCAACGCCGAGTTCCCCAAGGTCCGCATGCAGTTCGTCCCCGGCTACGCCCGGGACTTCAAGCGCCTGGTGCTGGAGGGCGCCATCGACTGCGCCATCGTGCTGGAAGAGCCCTTCCCTTCCAAGACGCTGGCAGTGGAGAAGCTGCGGGACGAAGAGATCCTCATCCTGGCCGCCCCGACTCACCGCCTGGCCTCCACCTCGGGCATCACGGCCCAGGACCTGGTGGGCGAGGCAGTGCTGCTCAAGGCCCTCGGCTGCAGCTACCGCAACCACTTCGAGCGGCAGATCCTCGCGGCGGGGGCCCACGCGGGCAGCGGCCTGGAGTTCCAGACCGTCGAGACCATCAAGCGCTGCGTGGAAGTGGGCCTCGGCGTCGCCCCCCTGCCCCGCATGGCCGTGGAGGAGGATCTGCGGACGGGTCGCATCGTGTCCCTGCCCTGGAAGGGCGAGCCCATCCGGATATCGACGTTCCTGGTGTGGAACCCCCAGCGGCACCTCGGCTCGGCCGAGAGCGCGTTCCTGCAGCACGTCCGGAGGATGGTCGGGACGCAGTCGTAGGGCGCCCCCAGGTCAGCCTCGCAGGGCCTGGAGCAGCTCGGCCAGCGGCATGCTGGCCACGGCGGAGGCGCGGTCGCTCATGGCGAAGGGCAGGATGAGCCGACCCCCATGCACGAGCGAGCCGCAGCTGTAGACCACGTTGGGGACGTAGCCTTCGCGGTAGGTGCCCTCGGGCTCCAGCAGGGGCGTGCTCAGCCGCCCCAGCACCTTGGTCGGGTCGTGCAGGTCCAGCAGGGCCGCGCCGATGCAGTATTTCCGCATCGGGCCGACCCCATGGGTGATGACCAGCCAGCCGGCCTCGGTCTCGATGGGCGAGCCGCAGTTGCCGATCTTGACCGACTCCCACATCTCCACCGGGCGCAGCAGCAGCCGGGGATCACTCCAGTAGTGGGGATTGTCCGAGAACATGATGAAGAGGTTCTCGTCATCCTGGCGCGAGAGCATGGCGTAGTTGCCGTCGATGCGCCGGGGGAACAGGGCCATGCCCTTGTTCTGGACCGCGCTGCCGTTCAGGGTGAGCACGCGGAAGTGCAGGAAGTCCTGAGTCTCGATGAGCTGGGGCAGGATGGCGTGGCCGTTGTAGGCGGTGTAGGTGGCGTAGTACATCACGGTGCCGTCGTCGTCCACGTGGCGCACGAACCGGGCATCCTCGATGCCGTTGGTCTCGTTGGGCGACACGGGGAAGATGATCCGCTCGCTCATGGCGAGCTTGGGGGAGAAGTTCATCTCGTAGTTGGAGTCCGCCAGCCACTGGATGCCGCGGAGCGTGCTGGCCAGGCCCTGGGTGACTGGCTGGGTATCCCGCCGCACCCGGGCCACGCTGCGGTTGAGGTCGCTGCGGGTGAAGCTCTCGCCCAGGGCGTCCATCACGGCGGCCGAGGCGCCATTCTCGAAGCCCATCTCATGCAGCTTCACGATGAACAGCTTTCTCCGGTACTTGGGGTTGGGATTGATCGCCGGCATGTTCACGAAGCGGGAGACCGGGTCCAGGTCGATCTCCCCGTCGGCGGTGATGAGGCCCGTGCGGAACTCGATGGAGGAGATGTGCCCCTCCCCCGTCGCCCGCAGGCTCATGATGAAGCGGAGGGCCCCCGCGGGCACGCCCTCCTGGTCCGGGTGGGGCACCATGGAGGGGTTGAAGAGAGCCGCGGACTCCAGGGCATATTCCCCGGAGAACAGGGCCCCGATGAGCAGCTTCCGGGTAAGACTCAGGGGCCGCTGGGTGAAGACGCTGGGCAGCACCCGCTCGTAGTTCGCCAGCAGGGGCGCCTCCAGGTCCAGGTGGCGGGCATCGAACTCCTTCAGCACCGCCTGCAGCTCCCGCTGGGCCTCTTCCTCGCTGATGGCCAGGGCCCGGCCGATGATGGTGGTGACGCTGTGCGGGCTGCCGGGAATGAATGGGCGGACGAGCACCCGGGCGCTCTCGGGAACCAGCGACAGCTCATGGCGGCGGAGCTGGAGCGCGGTCATGGGGCGGTGCTCACTGGGTGGGCGTTCAGGTGCTCGACCAGGTTCATCTCCGCCAGGGAGAGGTGGAAGGCCAACGTGGACTCTGCGCCCTGGTTCTCGCTGACGCGGTCCGCGTGCAGGCCGTCGCTGCAGCCGCCGCTGTTGGAGTCGTAGAGGGGTACGCCGAGGTCATTGCGACCCAGGAACCACTCGAAGGCCCGCTTCGCCTCCCGGGACCAGGTCGGATCCTCGGTGGCCCGGTAGGCCTCCAGACAGGCGGACACCATGGCCTGGGCCTCCACGGGCTGCTGGTCGAAGTCGGCGCGGGCGCCGTCCCGCTCGCAGAAGCCGTTGCTGCCGATGGGCCGGAAGTGGCCCGCCTGGGTCTTCTGAAGGGAGGCCAGCCAGCGCAGGGACTTGAGCCCGATCTCCAGGGCCTCGGGGTGCGGCAGCCACTGGCCGCCGAGGATGAGGGCCTGACAGAGGCGGGCGTTGTCATAGGTGGCGATGGGCTCGAACCAGGGCCAGTCCTCGGTGGCGCAGTCGTTCCACAACCGCACCAGGCGGTCCGTCAACGTCCGGCAGACCGCGAGCATGCCCGGATGCTCCGGGAAGCGCCCCAGGTACTCATGCAGACCCAGCAGGGTGAAGGCCCAGGCCCGCGGCGAAGTGAAGCTGTCCACGGCGGGCAGGCCCCGCTCGAAGAGCTGGGCGGCGAGGCGCTGGTGGCCTTCGTTGAGCGAGCGGCCCGTGGCCGTGCCCAGGGCCCAGAGCGCCCGGGCGTGGCTGTCCTCGCTGCCGGCCGCTTCGAGCCACTGCCGCCCGTGGCTCATGAAGTTGCGGAAGCGGCCCGTGTCCATGTTCAGGGCCGCGAAGAGGAAGGCAAGGTAGGTGGTGGCCAGGTGGCTGAGGTCCTCCCAGGCCGGGCGTCCCCCCAACTCATCGAGCATGATGCAGAGGATCAGGGCGCGGGCGTTGTCGTCGGTGCAGTAGCCCTCGTGGAAGTTGGGCACGTTGAACACCGCGTGCTGGAAGATGCCGGTGCCATCGCTCATGCGCACGAGGTGGTTGAGCCGGAGCGGCGGCAGGTCGTAGGGCCGGCTGGCCAGGGTCCAGCCTGCGAAGGCCTTGCGGGGCATGGCCTTGCGGTCGGCGCGGGCGCGCAGGAAGGAGTCGACGTACTGCCTGGCCACCGAGGGCCAGATCATGTCGCGCCCCATGCGATAGGCCTCTTCCCGCGTGGTGCGCAGAAGGTCCGGGTCATCGAGGTAGGTGCAGACCCCGGCGGCGATGGCGTGGGGATCGCGGAAGGGAACCAGGATGCCCCGGCCGTCTGCCAGCAGCTCCTGGGCGTGCCAGTAGGGCGTGGACACCACGGCCTTGCCCGCGCCGAACACATAGGCCAGGGTGCCCGAGGTGATCTGCGCCTCGTTGAGGTAGGGGGTCAGGTAGATGTCCGTGGCGCCGATGAACTCCTTGAGGTCGTCCAGGGACACGAAGCGGTTGTGGAAGATCACGTGTTCCTTGACGCCGCAGGCCTCGGCCAGCCGCTCCAGGCCCAGGCGGTAGCTCTCGCCGTCCCGGGCTACCAGGTGGGGATGGGTGGCCCCCAGCACCAGATAGACCACGTTCGGGTGCCGCGCCACGATCTCGGGCAGCGCCTCGATGACGTTCTCGATGCCCTTGCCCGGCCCCAGCAGACCGAAGGTGAGCAGCACCATGCGGCCGTCCACCCCAAACTGGGCCTTGTAGAAGCTGGAGTCGATGTAGGGGAGGTCGGGAATGCCGTGGGCGATGACGTCCACCTTGGCATCCGGGACGCCGTAGGTCTCCCGCAGGATCTCGGCGCCTTTCTGGGCCATCACCACCAGCCGGTCGCTGCGCTGGACCAATTCCTCCATCACCCTGCGCTGGGCGGCATTGGGGTCCCGCAGGACAGTGTGCAGGGTGGTCACCACGGGCATCCGGACTTCCTTCAGCAGGGCCAGGAGGTGGCTGCCCGCAGGGCCCCCGTAGATGCCGAACTCGTGCTGGACGCAGAGCACGTCCGCGTTGTTGAAGTTCAGGAAGTCCGCGGCGCGGCGGTAGGAATCCAGATCCTTCTGGGCCAGCTCGAAGCGCACGCGGGGCGGATAGACGTAGCCTTCGAGGCGATCGTTCACGGCGCCGGAGTAGCAAAGGGAGGTCGGCGCCGACTCCGCCACGGCCTCGCAGAGGTCATGCGTGAAGGTGGCGATCCCGCAGAGGCGCGGCAGGAAGCCGCCCAGAAAGGCGATCCGTTCGGGCAGAGTGGAGCTCATCGGCAGTCCCTCCTCATTCGCTGCAACACGTCGCAGCGCGCCCAGTTGTCAAACCTCAGGTTACACCCTCATGTCATGCGGGCCTGATCTTGCTCCGACGCTAGTCCGTGCATCCGCTGTCGCTCAGTTGTAGGCGAGCTTGACCTCTGGGGCCTCGTCCAGAAGGGGCTGGATCAGCGGATAGAGATCCTGGTCCTTCCAGAAGCTCAGGGTCTCGTGGCGGTCCTGGTATTTCTGGGGGATGGGATGGGTGCCGATCACCACGGGAAGGCCGTAGGCGGACTCGATGTAGGCCTTGAACTGCCGGATGCTCGGGCACGGAGGATAGCCCACCACCAGGCACGTCGCCAGGTGCAGGACCTCGGCCCCGTTCCGCTTCATCTCCTCGGGCACGTACTCGACGTTGCCCCCGGGGCAGCCGCCGCAGGTGGCATAGCCGACGACCTCCACGGCCTCCTCAGCGGGATAGCGGGCGAAGGAGCCGAGCCGCTCCCGGACGGCCCGGAAGCACTTGCCGCCTCCGCACCCCTGATAGCGCCCGCAGATGATGATGCCGACCTTGGTCATGGTGGACCCCCTTCCCTGGCTGGGTGAGTTTCTGCTTTCCGGGGAAGCACCGGCGGAAGGTGTGGGTAGGACGACACCCAACAGCAAGCGGCCCCGGTCCCACCATAGACCTCCGGCTTCAGGCGGTGAGTGGGCTGGTCTGTGCCAGTGCACTGGAACCCAGGCTGGGGAATGGTTTTAGCCCTGAATCAGCTGCTGGCGCCGAAGCTCGGGGGCATCTGGGCGGCCACCACCTCGCCCCGGGCCGTGGGCTTGCCGCCGGACAGCACGGTGACCTCCACGACCACCTTGCGGCCCCGGATCTCCTTCACGCGTCCCCGGAGCTCGATTTCCGTATCGATGGGGGTCGGCGCCAGGTAGTCCACATGCAGGGACGCGGTCACGAACCGGAAGGGTGGCAGGCTGTCCAGGGGCCGGTCCTCGTGCCGATACATGGCGGCGGCGGCGGTGCCCGTGCTGTGGCAGTCCACCAGGGAGGCGATGAGGCCGCCATAGACGTAGCCGGGGATGGCGGTGTGCTCCGGCCGGGGCATGTACCGGGTCACGGACTCCTCGCCCTCCCACACCGTACGGATCTGATGGCCGAGCTCATTCAGACGCCCACACCCGTAGCAGTGGGCAACGTTTTCGGGATAGTGATCCTGGAAAACAGGGCTGGTCATGAGACCTCCAAGGGGTTAATTATGGTTGATTACATTAAGTTTAACTGCAATGGATGCAGAGAGTCACCAGGTCTATTCGCCGTCCTCGTGCTGCATGGCCGCCTCGCAGGCCAGGGCCACGGTGTGGGTGCCCTGCCACATGGCATAGCGGCGATAGCCGCCCGAGAGGTTGCGCACCCGGTAGCCATGCTGCGTCAGCAGGCGGGCCGCGATGTAGGCCCGCACCCCCACCTGGCAGAACACGAGGTATTCGTGCTCCCTCGGCAGCTCGGAGTGGCGCTCCCGCAGCTCATCCACGGGCAGGCAGCGCGAGCCCGGGATGGTGCCCTGGGCGTGTTCCTGGGGGTTCCGGACATCCAGCAGGATCTGGTTTTCGCCCAGACCGGCGAGTTCCTCCGGCTCCCACAGGCCCATGTCGCCCCGCAGGACGTTCGAGGCGACGAACCCGGCCATGTTCACCGCATCCTTGGCGCTGCCGAAGGGCGGGGCGTAGCAGAGCTCCAGGTCCTCCAGGTCGAAGACCGTGAGACCCGCGCGCTGGGCTACAGCGATCACGTCAATGCGCTTGTCGACGCCGGCCACGCCCACGGCCTGAGCCCCGAGGATCCGGCCGTCTCCGGGCGCGAAGAGCAGCTTCAGGGTGATGGGGTGGGCGCCCGGGTAGTAGGTGGCGTGATCGGCAGGATGCACGTAGATGCGGTGGTAGGGCAGCCCCTTGCGCTGCAGCCCAGCCTCCGAGAGCCCGGTCATGGCGAAGCTCAGGTCGAAGACCTTGCAGATGGCGGTGCCCTGGGTGGCCTTGTAGCGGCTGTCCCGGCCCAGGACCACCTCTGCGGCAATGCGCCCCTGGCGGTTGGCCGGGCCGGCCAGCGGGATCAGGGCCTGCTCGCCGCTGACGAACTCGCGGACCTCCACCGCGTCCCCCACGGCATAGATGTGGGGCTGGCTGGTGCGCATCTGGTCGTCCACGAGGATGCCGCCTGCGGGCCCGAGGGCCAGCTCCGCCTGGCGTGCCAGGCTGACTTCCGGCTTCACGCCCACGCACAGCACGACCAGGTCGCAGGCGATTGTGTCACCACTGTCCAGCTCGGCCACCAAGCCTTCCGGCTCCGCACGGAAGCCCGCCACGGCCCGCCCAAGGCGCAGGTCCACCTGCTGGCGCCGCAGCTCCTCGTGCAGGGGGAAGGTCATCTCGGTGTCCGCCACCCCGAGGACATGCGGGAGCCGCTCCACCAAAGCGACCGCCATGCCCCGGTGCCGGAACTGCTCGGCCAGCTCCAGCCCGATGTAGCCGGCACCGACGATCAGGGCCTTGCGGGCCGAGGGCTTCGCGGCGACCGCCAGGATGGCGTCCATGTCGCCCATGTTCCGGAGCGTGAAGATGCCCGGCAGCTCCGCACCCGGCACCGGAGGCCGGATCGCGTCGGCCCCGGGGCTCAGGATCAGCGCGTCATAGGGTTCGCGGACTTCGACGCCCGTCTTCAGGTTGCGGGCGACCACGACCTGGGCCGCGGGATCGATGGCGATCACTTCGGTCTGCACCCGCACGTCGATCTCGAAGCGGGCCTTGAGGCTGGCCGGGGTCTGCAGCAGCAGCCGCGCGCGGTCGGTGATGACACCGCCGATGTGATAGGGCAGGCCGCAGTTCGCGAAGGAGACGTGCGGCCCCCGCTCGAACACCACGATGCTGGCGGTCTCGGACAGCCTCCGGGCCCGGGCGGCCGCGCTGGCGCCACCGGCGACGCCGCCGACAATCACGATTCGAGGGGCACGGGTCATGAGGTTCCTTTGCAGCTGCGGCACGGGATCTTCAGGGGGCGGGAGAAGCCACCGCCCCGGTCACTTCTTGGCGAGCCACTCGCTCAGCTGGGCGCCGGTGCTGAAGGCGCCCACGTGGCGCTTCACCTCCTGGCCCTTGGCATTCAGCACCAGCAGCGTCGGGTAGGCTTCGACCTTGAAGCGCATCGCGACCTTCATGTTGTCGGCCATCTGGCGGCGATCCCGGGTCTCGGTCATCAGGGAAACAGGGATGACCTTCCCGAGGGCCTGCTGGGCCTCGGCCGTCGGGAACACATTGGTCTTCAGGTGCTGGCAGGGCGGGCACCACTCGGCCCAGACATCCAGGAAGATCAGCTTGCCTTCCTTGGCGGCCCGCTTCTGAGCCGCAGCAAGGTCATACTCCCAGCCCACCGGGGCCGCAGCCACCAGGTTCACCGTGCAGAGCAGAAGGGCTGGAAGCAGTCGCATGGTTCCTCCATGGCCGGGAACACCTCACCGCGGCACCCCCCGATTCTAATGTATTCCTGTATAGTTAATGAATATATTCTTCACAAGGTCCCCTGCCCTGCGCGCGACCCAAGGCACCCCAGAGGAGCACCCCCATGACCACGCCCCCCAGTCCCTCCGATTTCTGGGACCTGCGCTACACCGAATCAGGCTGGGCCTACGGCACCGCCCCCAATGACTTCCTCCGGGCCGAGGCAGACCGATTGCCCTCAGGTTCGGTGCTATGCCTGGCGGAAGGCGAGGGACGCAACGCAGTCCATCTGGCGGGCCTGGGCCATCGGGTGGAGGCTGTGGACCAGTCTGAAGCGGGCCTCGCCAAGACTCGGCTGCTGGCCGCCGAGCGCGGTGTCAAGGTCCAGACCACTTGCGCCGACCTCGCGACGTTCGACCTGGGCCAAGGCCGCTGGCAGGGCATTGTGTCGATCTTCGTGCACCTGCCCAGCCCGCTCCGTCAGCGCGTCCACGCCCAGGTGGTGGCTGCCCTGGCGCCGGGAGGCGTCCTGCTCTTCGAGGCCTATGCCCCGGCGCAGCTGACTCTGGGGACCGGCGGCCCCCGGGAGCGAGCACTTCTCGGCTCCCTGGCGGAGCTGACCGGGGAGTTCACCGGCCTGGAGCTGCTGGTCGCCCGGGAGGTGCAGCGGGAGGTCCAGGAGGGGAAATACCACCGGGGGACCAGTGCCGTCGTGCAGATCGTCGCCCGGAAGCCCGCCCTGGCCTCCAAGGGCTGACGGACCTACCGGAGCGTGCGGCGCAGCTCGGCGGCGATGGCTTCCGGCGGGACGCCCTGGGGCAGCTTGGCCACCAGCCGACCATCCGGGGCGATGACATAGAGCTCGGCACTGTGATCCACCGCGTATTGCCCCGAGGCATCTGCCGCCTGCCGGGCGTAGAGCACACCGTAGCGGCGCGCCAGGGCCTCCAGTTCGGCCGGAGAGCCCGTCACGCCGCGGAGCTGCGGATGGATGGCGCTCACGTAGGTCTTGAGCGTGGCCGGCGTGTCGCGCTCGGGGTCCACGGAGATCAGGATTCCGGCCACCCGCTCCCGCTCCTCGGGCTTGAGCATCTGGAACGCGGCGGCCTCGTCCATCAGCGCCGTGGGGCAGATCCCCGGGCAGGCGGTGTAGCCGAAGAAGAGCAGCACCACCCTGCCCCGCAGGTCGTGCAAGGAGATCGGCCCATCCGCGGACTGGAGGGTGAAGTCGCCGCCGGGGGGGAGGCCGGACTGCCCGGCGGTCCGGCTCAGGGAGAAGCCCCCGAGCAGGACCAGTCCGGCCAGGAAGGCGAGGGCGAGCAGGCTGCGGCGGGGAATCGGCATGGCGGACCTCAGGCGGTCCGCGCAGGCCGGACCAGGGCCTCGCGAATGGGCAGGTTCACCAGGGCGGCGGCCGTGGCGAGGGCGATGTCGGCGTACCACATCCACTGGTAGCTGCCCAGGCCGGTGATCGCCAGGCCGCCCAGGTAGGCGCCGAAGAAGGCGCCGGTCTGGTGGCTGAGCAGCGTCAGACCAAAGAGGGTGGCCAGGTAGCGCACCCCGAACAGCTTGCCCACGAGGCCCGCCGTGGGCGGCACCGTGGCCAGCCAGGTGAAGCCCAGGGCCATGGCGAAGATGTAGAAGGTCAGGGCGCCTTTAGGGGCCACGAGGTAGACCGCGATCATCACGGCGCGCAGACCATACATCCAAAAGAGGATGAACTTGCTGCGGAAGCGCTGAACGCCCCAGCCCGCGAAGAGGCTGCCGGCGATGTTGGCCAGGCCGATGATCGCCAGGGACCAGCTCGCCACCTGGGGCGGCAGCCCGCACAGCGTGACCTCGCCCGGCAGGTGGGTCACGAGGAAGGCGATGTGGAAGCCGCAGGTGAAGAACCCCGCGTGCAGCAGCAGGTAGCTGCGATCGCCCAGAGCGTGGACCACCGCCGCCCAGACGCCCCTGTCCTCAGGGCCAAAGTGCACCGGGGCCTGCGCTGGCTTGCGGCGCAGCACGGCCGTCAGGGGCAGTGTCGCCAGGACCAGGGCCGCTACGGAGCCCATGGCGCCCACCCAGCCCAGCACCAGGAGCAGCTTCTGGATCAGCGGGGCGAACACAAACTGGCCGAAGGAGCCACCGGCATTGATGATGCCCGTGGCCATGCCCCGCTTCTCCGCAGGCAGGCGCTGGGCGGAGGCTCCGATGAGCACGGAGAAGCTGCCGGCTCCCGACCCTGCCGCCGACAGGATGCCCAGGGTGAGGATCAGGCCCCAGGACGTGTGCATGAAGGGCGTGAGGGCTGTGCCCACAGCCAGCAGCACAAGGCCCGCCGCCAGCACCCGGGCGGGTCCATGGCGATCCGCAATGGCCCCGGCGAAGGGCTGCACCGCACCCCAGGCGAACTGCCCGATGGCCATGGCCAGCGAGATAGACACGACCCCCAGCCCCGTGGCGGCATTGAGCGGCGCCACGAAGAGCCCCTGGGACTGCCGCGCCCCCATGGTGACCATGAGGATGGCCGCGGCCACCAGCGTCACCAGCCAATAGGCTCGGGGGCTCCGGGAATCGGTGGCAGTCATGGTGGGGCCTCGGAGAGCAGCGGTCGGCGTTGGAACAGGGATGCCTCCAGGGGATCGCAGGGCCGCTGGCTGGTCAAGCGCTCATCCTTGCCACGAACCAAGTAGGCTCATAGGCGATCGAAGTGTCACCGGAGGGTCCCCCGATGAAGATGGTCCAGCACCAGCCCCTGCGCACCACCGCCGCCCGCCTGCTCGCGGCAGCGGGTGCGGGTGAGGACGACGCCCGCATCGTGGCGGACCACCTGGTGGACTCGAACCTCTCGGGCCACGACAGCCATGGGGTGGGGATGATCCCCCACTACGTCCGGGCCATCGCCGCCGGGCTGCTGGATCCCAAGGCCCAGGGTGCTGTAGAGGACGCCGGGGGCGCGATCCTCTCGGTGGATGGTCGCAACGGTTTCGGACAGGTGGTGGCGCGCAAGGGCACTGCCGCTGGCATGGCGCGGGCCAAGGCCACGGGCATCGCCCTGGTGGCGCTCCGGGGGGCCTTCCACATCGGGCGCATCGGCACCTACGCCGAGCAGGCTGCAGCGGAGGGCATCGCCTCCATCCACTTCGTCAATGTCGTGGGCCACGCGCCCCTGGTGGCTCCCTTCCGCGGCAGCGACGCGCGCTTCGCCACCAACCCCTTCTGCGTGGCGGTCCCGGCGGCGGCGGACCATCCGGCTGTGGTGTTGGACTTCGCCACCAGCCTGGTGGCGCTGGGCAAGGTGCGGGTGGCCCTCAACAAGGGGGAGACCCTGCCCGAGGGGACGCTGATCGACTCGACGGGACAGGGCACCACGGACCCCGGGGTGATGTACTCCGATCCCCGGGGCGCCATCCTGCCCTTCGGCCTGCACAAGGGCTACGGCATGGCCTTCCTCTGCGAGCTGCTGGCAGGCGCCTTCACCGGCGGCGGCACCGTATCGACCGTGCCCTACCAGACGGACCGCATCACCAACAACATGCTTTCGATCTTCATCGACCCGGCCCAGCTGCCCGGCTCGGGCGGCCTGGAGGCCCAGGTGGCCGCCGCCATCGAGCACGTCAAGGCATCGCCGCCTGCTGACCCGGACCTGCCCGTGCTGGTGGCGGGCGAGCCGGAGCTGGCCCACCGCGTCCAGCGCCGGGCCGAGGGCATCCCCATCGACGCGACCACCTGGGACCAGCTGGTCTCGGCAGGCCACACCGTGGGCGTCACCTTCGCCCCCTGAAGCGCATGGATGAGAGGGTGTTCCGCACTGAGAAATCAGAAAAGAGGGAACACCGATGAACACCGATAAAAGCTGATCAAGAGCTGATAAAGAATGAAATGATTTGTTTTTTTCAATTTTTTATCGGTGTTTATCGGCTTTTATCGGTGTTCATCGGTGGCTGCTGTTGTTCTTGCCAGGGCCTTCCGGGCCGCGGCTTCTCCGGCGAGCCAGCCGGTGGAAAAGGCGATCTGGAGGTTGTAGCCGCCGGTGTTGGCGTCCAGGTCCAGCACCTCGCCGGCGAAGTAGAGGTTCGTCACTTTTTTGGAGGCCATGGTCTTGGGGTCGAGGTCGCGGATGGCCACGCCACCGGCGGTAACGATGGCCTCCTCCCAGCTGCCGTGGCCCGTGACCTCAAAGCGCAGCTCTTTGAGCAGGGCGAGCAGCTGCTTCCGCTTCGCGCCCTGGAGCAGCGCCGCCGGGGCCGCGGGATCCAGGCCCAGCGCCGCCCCGAAGACCTCGATGAGCGGGGCGGGCAGAAGGGAGCGCAGCAGGCTCCGGCAGGGGGCGCCGGGCTGGGCCTCCAGGTCCCGGAGCAGGCGCGCTTCGAGCTTGGCCAGGTCCAGGGCCGGCTTCAGGTCCAGGGTCAGCTCGACCTTCCGCCCCGCGGCCTTGGCGTCGACGATCTTCCGGCTGAGCCGCAGGACCGCGGCGCCGCCCAGGCCCTTGGCCGTGAACTCGGCCTCGCCGAACTCGCCACCCTGCTTCCGACCATCGAGCCAGAGGGTCAGCTGCACGTTCTTGAGGGTCAGACCCAGCGCCTTCTCGTACGTGGGCCGGGTCTCGATTCTGACCAGGGAGGGCCGCAGGGGCTCAATCCGGTGCCCCGTGGCCTCGGCGAACCGGTAGCCATCCCCGGTGGAGCCCGTGGCGGGATAGGACTGGCCGCCGGTGGCGACGATGCAGCAGCGGGCCTCGAGCCGCTGGGCGGGGCCCGAGCCCTTGCGCTGGACTGTGAGGCCCTGGAAGACACCGTCCTGGAGGAGCAGGCCCTCCACCCGCGCGTGGGGCACGATCTCCACGCCCTGGCTCCGCGCCCAGGCCACCAGGGCATCCGCCACATCCCAGGCGAGGTCGCTGTCCGGAAACACGCGGTCGCCGCGTTCCGTCTTGGTCCGCACGCCCTGCGCCTCCAGCAGCGCGATGAGGTCGGCATTGAAAAAGGCATGAAAGGCCTGGCGGAGGAAGCGGGGCTCCGGATGGATCTCCTGGAGGTGTTCCTCAAGGGGCTTCATGTTGGTGATGTTCGCCCTGCCCTTGCCTGTGATCCGCAGCTTCCGGGCCGGCTTCTCCATCTTCTCCAGCAGCAGGACGCGCGCCCCCAGCATGGCGGCCCGGCCCGCCGCCAGCAGGCCCGCAGGACCGGCGCCGATCACCACCACCTCGCAGGGACCCAGCGGCGGGGCCGCGACCTGCGAACCGGTGCTCAACCCTGCTCCCGGGGCTCGTGCAGCACCAGCTCCATGCGGCACTGCTGGCAGTCGAAGCGGCACTCCAGGCGGGTGGTGCCATTCTCCAGGAAGAGCGGGCCCTCGGGCTCCGGCAGGCTGCGCCAGGGCTCGGGATTGTCATGGAGGTGGCACCAGCCCAGCTCGAACTTCACGCAGTGCCGGGTGGTCATGACCACGCGGCCGTCGAGGCTGTCCTGCAGCTCGGCCGCCGGCTCCAGGGCCTCGGCGCCCGCCCGCTCGTAGAAGGCCCGGGCGGCACGGTTGGCGATGTTCCAGGTGTAGTCGAGCTTGCCGTTGGGCAGCGGAGCAAGCTGGGGGGCTGCGGCCCGGCGTCCCTCCCGGGCCCGGGGGGCCCGGCGCAGGGCCTCCAGGGCCGCGGCGGCCTCGCGGCGGAGGGCGTTGAGCGCGCTGACCGGCACGAAGCGGGCCTCGCTCACCTGCAACTCCGTCAGCTCGAAGGGCGTGTTCCCCAGGCGGCCCAGGGCCTCCCGGGTGGTCTGCGCCGTGGCGGCCACGTCCCGGGGCGGGGCGAAGGCGCCCGTGGCCTGGGCTTCGACCGAGAATCCGGCCGGATCCTCCAGACGCAGGCGCGCGGCCCCCTCCGGGAAGTCCAGGGTGGCTTTCACGGGGATGCGGCGATCCACCTTGGCGCTGCGCAGGGCCCGAAGCCAGTGCAGGTCCAGGTTCCGGTGGAGCCGGGTACCGGGGCGGATGCGGGAGGGATCCTGCACGAAGACCTGGCGGCCCTCCACCTCGTTGACCACGGTGCCTGCGGCCTCGGAGCCATCCACGAAGGCGAGCCCGTCCCCGGGGTGCAGGTCCACGGTCAGGTCCAGCACCAGGCGGTCCCCCTGGATGGATTTGACCTCGCCGATGAACTCGCCCAGGTGCTTGCCCGCGTCCGCGTGGCCCATGGCCCGGCGCTGCCCGTCGATGCGGTAGGCGGAGAGCCCGCGCTGGAAGGTCTTGGTGGGATCGGGCGTGAACGTCCGGCTCACGGAGCCCAGGGAGGCCGCGGCCAGCTCCGGCCGCCGCGCCAGGAGCTCGTCGAGGTTGCGCCGCACGAGGCTGACCACGTTCTTGACGTAGTCCGCGTCCTTGAGGCGGCCCTCGATCTTGAAGCTCACCACGCCGGCCTCCGCGAGGCCATCCAGGTGCCCGGAGAGGTCCAGGTCGCGGATGTTCAGCAGGTGTTTCTCCCGCACCACCACCCGGCCCGCGCCATCCACCAGGTTCCAGGGCGCGCGGCAGGGCTGGGCGCACTCGCCGCGGTTGCCGCTGCGATCGCAGATGGCGCCGCTCAGGTAGCAGTGCCCGCTCTCGCCCACACACAGGGCCCCGTAGACGAAGGCCTCCAGCTCCATGTCCGCGGCCCGGCGGATGGCCCGGATGTCGTCCAGGCTCAGCTCCCGGGCAAGGATGGCCCGGGTGAAGCCGGCGCTGGCGAGGAAGGCGACCCGCTCGGGGCTGTCGCAGGCCGCCTGGGTGCTGGCGTGCAGGGGCAGCGGCGGCAGGTCCATCTCCAGGTAGGCCATGTCCTGGATGATCAGGGCGTCCACCCCGGCCTCGTACAGGCTCCAGGCCTGCCGCCGCGCCTCCTCCAGCTCGTGGTCGTAGATCAGGGTGTTGAGCGTCGCATAGACCTTCGCGCCCCAGAGCCGGGCCTCCCGGGTGAGCTGCTCGAAGTCCGCCAGCTCATTGCCCGCGGCCTGGCGGGCGCCGAACTGCGGGCCGCCCATGTAGACCGCATCCGCCCCGCAGCGCAGCGCGAGGGTGCCTTGTTCCAGGTTCTTCGCCGGGGCGAGCAGTTCGAGGGCCATGGGCTCCAGAGTACCAGCCGCAGCGCGCTGGGACCAATCAGGCCTGGGCGCGCTCCTTGAGTGGGGGCGCCTACTTGAGGAACCCGCGCTTCCGCATGAGGGCGTCGGTGTTGACATCCCGGCCGCGGAAGGCCTTGAAGGCCTCGGCCGGGTCCTTGGTGTTGCCCACGGCGAGGACCTCCTTGCGGAGCCGCGCCGCGACCTTCGGATCCCAGGGGCCCTGCCCCTCCAGGAAGGCCTGCCAGGCATCTGCGGTCAGGGCATCGCTCCAGAGGTAGGCGTAGTAGCCGGCCTCGTAGCCCCCCACGCCGCCGCTGAAGATGTGGGCGAACTGCGGGATCCGGTGGCGCATCACGATCTCGGTGGGCATGCCCAGCCGGGTCAGCTCGTCCTTCTCGAAGGCCGCCATGTCCAGCGACTTCCCGCCGGCCATGTGCAGCTTCATGTCGATGACCGCTGAGGCCAGATACTCCATGGTGGCGAAGCCCTCGTTGAAGGTCCGGGCCCGGTTGATCTTGTCCAGCATCGCCTTGGGCAGGGGCTTGCCCGTCTGGTAGTGGAGCGCGAAGCGGTTGAGCACCTCGGGCGTCTGGAACCAGTGCTCGTTGATCTGGCTGGGGAACTCCACGAAGTCCCGGGCCGTGTTGGTGCCGGAGACGCTCGGGTAGCTGGAGTCGGACAGCAGCCCGTGCAGGGCGTGCCCGAACTCGTGGAACATGGTCGTGGCATCGTCCCAGGAGATCAGCACAGGCTGGCCGGGAGCGCCCTTCACGAAGTTCGAGTTGTTGGAAACGATGGGCGTGATCCGTTTGCCCATGTGGGTCTGGGTCCGGTACTCGTTCATCCAGGCCCCGGAGCGCTTGCCCTCCCGGGCGAAGGGATCGAAGTACCAGAGGCCCACGTGGGCGCCCTTGGCGTCCGTGACTTCGTAGGCGGTGACGTCCGGGTGCTGGACCTCGACGTTGCTGATCTTCTTGAAGTGCAGGCCGTAGAGCTGCCCGGCGGTCCAGAACATGCCCTCGCGGAGCTTGTCGAGCTGGAGGTAGGGGGTGACCTCGTTGAGGTCCAGGTCGTACTTCGCCTTCCGCTGCTTCTCGGCGTAGTAGCGGTAGTCCCAGGGGGCCAGCTTGAAGGTGCCGCCTTCCTTGGCTACCAGGGCCTGCATGTCCGCCACATCCGCCTGGACCTGGGCCACACAGGGCTTCCAGACCGCTTCGAGAAGGGCCACGGCCCGGTCGGGGGTCCCGGCCATGGACTGCTCCACCGCCCAGTGGGCGTGGGTGGCATAGCCCAGCAACTGGGCCCGCTCGAAGCGGAGCTTGAGCATCTCCACCGCCACGGCCTTGTTGTCGGTCTTGTCGCCGTTGTCGCCGCGGCTCACGAAGGTGCGCCAGACCTTCTCCCGCAGCTCGCGGTTCTCGGCGTAGGCCAGGAAGGGATCGGCCGAAGAGCGGGTGTTGTCGATCACCCACTTGCCCTTCAGTCCCCGCTGCTCAGCGGCCCGGGCCGCGGCGTCCTTCAGGTCCTTGGACAACCCCGCAAGACCAGCCTCGGACTCGATCAGCGTGTAGGGGTTCGACTCGTCCGCCAGCAGGTTCTGGCCGAACTGGGTGCCCAGGGTGGCCATGCGCTGGTTCAGCTCCCGAAGGCGGGCCTTCTGTGGGCCGCTGAGCTTGGCGCCGCTGCGCACGAAGTTGGTGTAGTACACCCAGACCAGGCGCTTCTGCTCGGCCGTGAGCTTGGACTTGGCGGCACTCAGGTGGACGGCCTCGATGCGCTTGAAGAGGCCCTCGTTCTGCGCGATCTCATCGCCGAAGGCCGCGAACTTCGGCGACATCTCCTTCTCCACGGCGGGAATGACGCCCTTGTTCAGGGTGCTGACATGGACCCCGTAGAGGATGTTCAGGCGATCCAGGGCCGGGCTGGACTGCTCCATGGCCTGGATGGTGTTGGCGAAGGTGGCGGGCTTGGGTTCACTGGTGATGCGCTGGATGGCGTCCCGCTGGGCCTGCATGGCCACGGCGAAGGCCGCCGGGAAGTCCTCGGGCTTGACCTTCGACCAGGCGGGCACGCCGCCATAGGGGCCTTTCCAGGGTGCGAGCATCGCAAAGTCCTTCTTGGAGGAAGTCAGGGGTTGGGCGGCACGGACCGGGCTGCCGCCCGCCACGATCAGCAGGGCAAGGGTCATGGCGGCGAGGGGTTGAGTGGACATGGGGCTCCCGTTCAGGGTTGGTGCTTGCGTTGGGATTCGACCTCTGACTCAGGCCGGAAGAACAGCCTCGCCATCCAGATCAGGACGACCAGCATGAGTATGAAGCAGACCAGGAAAAGCAGGAACGGCGACCACTGGGGCGCGATCCGCCACGCGGCCAGGTCGAAGCTGCCGCGGAGCCGGACCAGCCGGAGCACATGGCGCAGATAGACCATGCCGAACACCGAGAGGAACAGACAGAGGCCCGAGAGCCAGAAGGCCTTCCGGGCATGGAAGTGGAGCGCCACCAGAGACAGCGCCAGGGACACCACGAGGACGGGCATGGCCGGGGTGCGCATGAAGGGAGCTAGGTCCGCGTCCAGGGTCAGCAGGTAGAGGAACCCGACCCCGGCGGCGGCGACCATGCCACCCACGAAGGCCGCGCGCCCGGTGGCGGCCATGGCGGGCGACTTCCGCCCCAGCACAGTCACGAAGAAGCCGCCCACGGTGAGGGCGCCCAGCACCATGTGGAGCCAGCGCAGGCCGTAGGTGCCCAGGGCGGGATTCCAGACCCAGCCCGACTGGTTCTTCGCGTAGAGCGCCCGGAGCAGGTCCGGCTGCTCGGCCAGGCCGAACACCGAGCTGTAGACCAGGCTGGTGTAGAGCAACCCCAGGGCCGCCAGGGCCAGCAGGCCCAGACTCACCTGCCCGGTCCGGTGGGCCTGGAAGGAGGTCCGGTAGAACGCGTAGTAGGCCATGATCACGGCCCCGATCACGGCGAGCCAGAACCAGCCGCTGACAATGGTGGCCGCATAGACCTGCCGGGGATAGACCAGCTGCAGGAACAGCAGGGGCGCCACGCCCAGGGACACCGTGGCAGCGGTGGCCGCGGGCAGCACCCGCGCGAAGCCCGCGGCGTCGGGAGCGGGCCACTGCTTGCGGAACCCGGCCCAGAGCGCGATCAGGGTCCCGCCGAGCAGGCAGCTCATGGCCGCCAGGTGCAGGGTGAGGGTCAGCAGGTGCAGGGTCGTCACCAGCCACAGGGGGGCGGAGATGAAGTGGTAGTCCGGGAGCGTCATGGCTTGGCTCCTTGGCCGAGGGCCTGGAGGTAGGTCACCAGCGCCTTCCGTTCGGCGGCGTCCCCGGTGTAGGCGGGCATGCCCTCCCCCAGGCTGGCCGCCATGTCGAGCATGCCGCTCAGGTCCTCGGCGCTCTGCCCCGCCAGGGACTTGGCCTTGTCACTGGCGGTGCCGACGGCGTGGCACTTGCCGCAGCGCAGGTCGTAGGCCCGGCGCCCCAGGGCGAGGCCCTCGACCGGATAGATGGCCGCCAGGGGCCGGTGGTCCGTGCGCCGATAGAGGTGGTCGGCGATCTGCTCGGCCTCGGCGGGTGTGCCCAGGAAGGGCGGCATGTGACCCCGGAGGAGGTGCGCCCCCTGGATGAGCGCCAGGATGTAGGCGCGGTCCGCACCGGCCAGCGCGGGCCGGAGGGCCTTGTAGCCATCCAGCGTGTGGCAGCTGCGGCAGGCGTGGCGGAACAGGTCGGCGCCATCATCCCCCGTGCGGTAGGTGATCTGGGGCAGGAAGCCGTCGCGCCGGTAGTTGGCCGTCTCCGCCACCTCGGCGCCGTTGCCGTACATGTAGCCGGTCAGGATGTAGGGCTTGCGGAGGGACTCCCGGGACCACTCGAAGGCCCCGAACCAGGCCATGCCCAGGGCCATGAAGACCAGGGCCGCGACGGTGCCGAAGCGGCGGGGCGCAAGGATCACCAGGGCCAGCACCCCCGCCCCCAGGGCAGCCGCCAGCCAGAGCGAAAGCACGATGGCCCGGAGGGGCGTCGGCATGGTCTCGAGGGCCTTGGCAGTAACCGCCGCGGGGATGGCCTTCCAGTACCAGGCCTGGGCCAGCGCGGTCACCGCCAGCCCCACCACCGCCCAGCCCGCAGCCTGCCGGACCGTGCGTGCCTTGAAGTCGTCCGCCGCCAGGCGGGAGGCCACCAGCAGGGCGTAGAGCCCCGCCAGCATCACGCAGACGCCAGTGCGGAGCACCAGCGAGGGCCAGTAGGTGGGGTTGAAGAAGCCCTGCCAGAAGTCCCCCGTGACCAGCCAGCGGCCCGGGGTGAGCATGAAGGTCAGGATGCCGTTGATGACCACCAGCGACAGCCAGGCGGCCACGAAGTAGATCCAGCCCAGGGTGAGGTGGGCCTTGGCGGTCAGCCGCTTCCAGCCGTAGAAATAGAGCATCGCCGCGGCAATCTCCACCACAAAGAAGGTCCACTCCGTGGCCCAGCCCCAGACGTAGTTGTGGATCAGGGCCTCCGTAGCGGCCGGCGCCAGCAGCCCGATCACGAACCAGATGCCCACACCGGTCAGGGCCCCGGCCACCAGGGTCGCCATGGCGAAGAACTTGGAGAGCTGCTCCAGGAACGCCAGGCGGACCGTGTCTCCGTCCCGGCGGGCCAGGGTCTCGTTCACCACCAGGTAGAGCCCGCCCCCGATGGCGAAGTGGGACACGAACACATGGAACACGGCGATGACCGCCATCAGCACGCCGTAGCCGATGGGCTGGTCCCAGAACGGGTAGTGCATGCGCTGCCTCCTGAATCAAGCCGCCGGAACCCGAGGGGAGGCCCGGCACCTGCCTGCCCGAGACGCAAGATTGCACCCCTGACAACCAACACAGGATCATCATGCCACTCGAGGGTCCTGAATCTAGATCCGCACCCTCGGGGAGCCAGACCTCAGACCGGAAGCACCTGCGGAATCTCAAGGACGAATAAGCTGCCCTGAGGGGCATTGGCCTCCACCCAGATGCGCCCTTCGTGGGCTTCAGCCACGACCTTGCAGAAGGCCAGGCCGATTCCCGAGCCGGAATGGGCCGCGTGCTCTCCCTGATGGTGCCGCACGAATTTCTCGAAGACCTGTTCCCGCATGTGTTCAGGAATACCTTGCCCCTGGTCCCGCACCGCCAGGCGCACGCCATCACTCGTGGAGTAGGCCTCGATCCGGGTGTGACTGCCAGAGGGTGAATACTTCATGGCATTTTCGACGAGATTCATCAGAAGCCTGCGCAGGAAGTCCTGGTCCGCCTCGATCTCCAGTCCGGAGGGGCAGACCCAGGCCAAGTCGTGCTTTCGGGAGTGGGCCTGGGATTCCATCTCCTGCAAGAGCCCGGGAAGCCAGGTGCTCAGCTGGATTCGGGTCTTATGGAGATCCAACCCCAGCTCCTCGGCCTGGCCAATGTCGAGGATGTTCTGGATCATCCGCCCCATCTGGCTGCCCGTGTCCCGGAGCCGGCGTAGTTGCACCTTGTGGGCAGGGGTGTTGTCATCCCGCTCGCTGAGGAGTTCCAGCCCCACTTGGATCGCCGAGAGCGGATTCTTCAGGTCATGGACGATGAATTGGAACAGCTGTTCCCGCTGCTTCTGCAGCTCAAGCAGGCTGTCCCTCTCCCCCTGAATATCCGCCTGGAGCCGCTTGAGTCGCATGAGGCTCCGGATCCTGACGATCAGCTCCCCCGAAAGGACAGGTTTCCGCAGGAAATCATCACCCCCAGCCCGGAAGGCCAGGGTATGGATGTCCGCCCGTTCATCTCCGGTGAGGAAGATGATGGGCAGCAGATCACCTTGCGGCATCTGACGGATCCTCTGGCAGACTTCCAGCCCATCCATCTCTGGCATCTGGATGTCCAGGAGGATCAGGTCCGGGGAACAGGAGGCAAGCTGGGCCAGCGCCTGGGGACCAGCCTCTGCAGTTTCAACCTGATAGTGCCCCCGTTCCAGCATGGCCCTGAGGCTCCGGCGCGACAGGGCATCGTCATCCACCACGAGTACCTTGGCACCGTGGTCTGCCCTGCGAAACGGGACCGGCTGGTTATCCATCCCTGACCTCTAAGGACTCCTCGTAAAGAGTTTCAAAATTCTTAAATATATGATTTTTTATCATAGCTATTGACTTCCAACGTATACCCATTAATCGGTATACATGCCTGGTGTATTTCCGGAATCCTGGCAAAAAAAATGGTTCCTCGCTGTTTCAGGTGGGTAACGGGGTAACGGCCCCCAGCGGCGAGCCCCAAAGGGGTGCGAGTCCATCGAATCGAAGCTTGCCTGCGATGAGGTAGGCGATGGCCACGATGTTGCGGACGGTCCGATAGCCTCTGGCCTTGGCCTTCGCAGCCTGGATGAGGGAATTGATGCCCTCCAGGATGCCGTTGGTGAGGCCCTTCACGAACCAGCGGAGGACACCAGTCGCGTGGTCCCGGAGGGCCTGGGCGAACTTCACAAAGGGAGGCAGGCCGGACTCCGTGGCCATCTCGCACCATTCTTCGAGGAACTGGCCAGCGGCCAACAGGTTGCTCTGCTCGTAGAAGTCCTGGAGGGTCAGCTTCATTCGGTAGGCTTCGGCAGTCTGGAGGTTGGAGCACTTCAGATCCTGGATCCTCTCTCGCTGGTGACTGGTGAGGTTCGACGGGTTCTTGAGCCAGCAGTAGCGCGTGCGCTTGAGCTCTGGGTGGTCCTTGGCTTCCTGTCTTCGCACCTGGTCCACTGCCTCGTTGGCCATCTTCATTACGTGGAAACGGTCGAAGGTCAGGTGGGCATTGGGAAAGGCAGCCTGGACCCCCTTGATGAAGGCCTGGTGCATGTCCATGCAGGCTTCCTCGATGTTCTCGGCCTTGCCTCCGTGGGCCAGGAGGTCGGCTTTGAACGCTGCTACCGTGGCCGCGTCCCGGCCTTCGGTGGCAAACAGGAGGGAGCGGGTTGCCATGTCCATGAACAGCGAGATGTAGTTCTGGCCTCGTCGAGAGGCGGTCTCGTCCATTCCGAGCTGAGTGACGCCGGACATGTCCTTTTGGCTTCTGGCCTCGTCTACATGATGGTGGAGGATCCGCCAGATCCGCGTGTCATGCTCCCCGACCAAGCGGGCAGCCGCAGCCACAGGCATGCCCTGCACCAGGGTCATGATCAGGGCCTCGAACAGCAGGGTGAAGCCTGAGCCTTCCCGGGCCCAGGGCACTGCCACCTGCTTCACCCCGTGCTCATCACACTTGCACCTCGGCACCCGGGCCGTCAGGTAAGCCGCGTGCTGGAAGAAATCCAGATGCCGCCAGGTCTTCTCCTCGGTGTCATGCACTTTGGCGGGCTGGCCGCAGGTTGGGCACGGGAAGGAGGCACCGCGCTCGAAATCCACGAGGATGTCCAGGCGCCGTTCGTCGGCGTTGAAGTCGAGGGTCCTCACTTCCCAGGGGGACTTGAGGCCGAGGGCCATGGCGAAAAGGGCGTTGGTATCCATGGCTTAATGATCGCCGGGTCCGGCCCTTCGACCCACCCCGGGGGCGATGCAGGGCATGGAAAGCCCGCCGGATTCCCCTGCGGGGAACGAGCTGCGCTCGCCCTTCGGGTCCGCGTCCTTCCCACACCCAGGCCTTCGGCTGGAAATCGCTGCGCGATTCCCACATCGCCCCCTCAAATGCCATCAGCAGCAAAAAGGGTTACCCACACAATTCAGCGAGGAGGC
>CAIZZF010000014.1 GCA_903937385.1 uncultured Holophagaceae bacterium
GGGCCCGAGACCAGGCTGAAATCACGCCTCGAGGCAGGCCGGCTGCGGTCGGGCTACGCCCTCCCTACGCCGGCCTGCCTCGCACCTAGGGGGTCAGGAGTTTTGTCGCTAAGGGGGGTCAATAGTTTTGTCGGTTGACACCAGTTCGCGACGTCGCAGGCGGGTTGCCACGGCGCTCAGCAGTTCCTTAGCAGAGAAGGGCTTGGTGAGGAAATCGTCGGCGCCGAGGTTCATGCCCTTACGTTGGCTTGCACGGTCCGTCCGGGCAGTCAGGAGCATGAAGGGGAGGTTTGCCAGTGCTGGATTCCGCCGAACGGCTTCCAGGACGCCAAAGCCATCCAAGCCCGGCAGCATCAGGTCGCACAGAACCAGGTCTGGAGCGGGCACCTCGAACAGGAGTTGGAGCCCAGTGACCCCGTCCGGCGCACTCCGCACCACATAACCTTCGAGTTCGAGCAGCAGGCAGACGTTCTTGCGGCTGTCCGCATCGTCCTCAATGAGCACAATGACGGGCTTAGGCTGCATGGTTACCTCTCAAAAGCGCCTTCAAACGGATGCGGATCCTGGTTCCCCGGCCTTCCTGGCTGTCCAGTTCAAGGTCGCCCCCAAGCAACGCCAGGGCATCCCGGACAATGCTCAAGCCAAGCCCGGTTCCTCGCACAGCACCGCTGTTGGAGCCGCGTTGGAACCGCGTGAACACGCTGGCCTGCTCGGCCAGGGGAATGCCAATGCCGGTGTCCTCCAGTTCCAGGATCAAGTCCGACCCTGACTTCCGTGCACGCAGCAGGACTCGACCCTCCGCAGGTGTGTATTTCTGGGCGTTGTTCAGCAGGTTGCTGAGGACCTGTCGCAGAAGTTCCTCGTTAACCTTGACCACCCCGAGGTCTGAGGCCAGATCCAGTTCGACTCCCGGAGTATCCCCAGTGGCCCCGTGGCTGGCGGCGAGTTCCTGGATCCAGGGGTTCAGGGGGAATTCCCGGGCCTCACCACCAGATCCACCTGCGTCCAGCCGGTGCATGAACAGCACATCGTCGATCATGCTGGTCAGGTGAAGGACTGCCGACCGGATGCGGGTGGTCATTTCCAGGTGGCGCTCGGGCTCCAGGCGTTCCCGATGGCGTTCGAGGATGTCGGTACTGGTGCCAATGGCATGGAGGGGGGTGCGGAATTCATGGGAGACCGTGGTGATGAATGCCTCCCGGAGGGCTGCCAGTTCGGTCCGTTCGCGAACAAGTTCGAGCAGTTCCCGTTCGCGCTTCCAGCCTTGGCGCCGCCCCCGGCTGACCCAGGAGGTAGCGGTCAGGCCGATGAGGTGGGCGACAAGGTAGGCCATGAGAATGGAAAGCAGGGCCACGAAGCCCACATGCACCTTCACGAAGAGCGCGAAGAAGATGCCGGCAGTGGAAAACAACAGGGGCACTGAGGCTTTGATCCAGCGGCGGTCCGGCATGATCGCGTACATGGTCAGCACGCCGATGACTTCCAGGGTCACGTTCTGGCTGTAGGTTCGAGGGCGGCTGGTCAAAACGGCCAGGTTCGACAGGAATATGCCCACGCCGAGGGCCAAGGCCCAGGCTTCCTGACTACGTGGACTGCGGACCCTGGGGACAGCCACCACCATGGCCACGCAAAACCCAATAAAGACCAAACGGACGGTGAGCAGGGCGTAGAAGGCTCCAGTGCTGCCAAGGAGCGCTTGATCGGCGGCGATGAGGAGCGCATAGGCGGCCCCGAACAGGACCGCACCATAGACCAGGATGGTTCCATCGATGGCGAGGTGGTCCAAGCGGTACTGGGCCTCCTCCTCGGGGGCAAGGAGGTCCAGACTGGTCAGGAAAGGAGTAAAAGGCGACATGCGGCAGTCCGATGGGGGCTGTCTACAGTATGACCCGCTTGAAGCCATGGGCCGGGCCTGGTGCTCAGAAGTACAATGAATAAAGGTCTTGACTCGTCGCTTCAGCCGAAGATCATTCAGTGCCGCCCCTTCGGTGAAACCGGCCACTTCCTTGAGGCCCTCCCTGAAGTGCACAGAGGACCCCTTCCTCATCCTGAGTCGGTCCTGCAAAGAGGAGTCTCACCGCGTGGGCGGTCGCTCACTCCGAGGCACCGAGGAACCCGAGGAGGATGCCTCCTTGGGCTTTTCAGCATTGACCAAGATTTCGCCAACCGGAACCAGACGATCCGGGATGACCACGTTTTCGGTTGCAGCGCGAACCACGCTGAACGCGGTGACGTTCGGATCGGCAGTGGGGTGTTGCTTCCGTTTCAGCATGCCTCAAGTATGCGGCATTTGGGGAGGGGGCTGCCAAGGGCCTGGGTCCGAAATTTATTTCAAACTGACCCACTACCGGCCAGAGGCATGCCGTGCAACCCTGATGCAGATAGCTTATGCTTGACCCAAATAATCCAGGCAGACCTTCAATGATGTTGAGACAGGAACGCCGATGAACCCACCACCCGCGAGAGTCTGTCACTGGTGTGGGAAGGATTCGGGTTTCGGGACGTGGCCTCTCCCAAGCCATATCTGCAAGTCGTGTTATGCGGAGCTGCTCGGGGTGCCCGCCCTGACAAGAGAGGAAATCGACACCCTGCCCTATGGAGCGATCGAGCTGGATGCGACTGGCTCGATCCTCAGCTACAACCAGGCGGAGGGAGAGCTCGCAGGACTGGACCCCGCCCGAGTCATCGGAAAAAACTTCTTCAAGCAGGTTGCCCCCTGCACCGATGTGAAGGCATTCCACGGTCGGCTCGCAGAGTTCATCCATTCGGATGCTGGTCCGCAGTCCTTTGCCTTCATCTTCCAGTTCCCGGGCGGGCCTGTGGAGGTGAACATCACGTTCATCAGCACCGATCGGGAGACCGCGATGGTGCTCGTCCATACGCTCGGCTCGAAACCAATGCCCTAAGCTGGCTGACAACTCAAGGCGCGGCACCCATGCCCACCCTCTTCGACGCCCACAGCCACCTGCCTCAGCCGGGAAGAGCCGAACCGGACCATTGGCGCGTGGTCTGTGGCACCCACGAGGCGGATTGGGGAGCTGTCCTGGCCCATGCGGCGGGCAACGCGAAGGTCATTCCGATGCTGGGCCTGCACCCCTGGTTCGTGGACGAGGCAGCGCCCGGGTGGGAGCTGCGCCTGGAGGCACTGCTGCGGACCCACCGCTGCGGCATGGGCGAGTGCGGCCTGGACTTCAGTCGGCAGGCTGCGGACCGGGCCGCTCAGGAGAGGGCCTTCCGGACTCAGCTCCGCCTCGCCCACACCCTGGGCCGACCCGTGGCCATCCATGCGGTGCAGGCCTGGGGACGCCTCCTGGACCTGCTGCGGGAGGCAGGCGTGCCAACCGCGGGGGCGCTGGTCCATGCCTACTCCGGCAGCCCGGAGACCGCCCAGGTGCTGCAGGGCCTGGGCGTGTATCTGTCTTTCTCCGGGGACCTGCTGGCGCCGAATCGGCCAAAGCCGGAGGAGGCGCTGCGCACCGTGGCTGCGGACCGCCTGCTGCTGGAGAGTGACGGCACGGCCGACCTGCGACAGGTATTCCAGGCTGCCGCCGCCCTCCGCGGGGTCGAGCCGGAGCTCCTCGCGGCCCAGACCTGGGAGAATGGGCGACAGTGCTTCAAGGAGTGGCTGGCATGAGGTGGTATTCCCGCAGTGAGCTGCTGCTCGGCGAGGCGGCGCTGGACCGGCTGCGCCGGGCGCGCGTGACCGTGTTCGGACTGGGGGGCGTGGGCTCCTTCGCCGTAGAGGCCCTGGCCCGGGCGGGCGTGGGGCACCTTCGCCTGGTGGACCACGATGGCGTCGGCCCCAGCAACCTCAACCGCCAGCTCTACGCCCTGCGCTCGACCCTGGGCCAGCCCAAGGCCGAGGTGGCTGCAGCCCGGGTGCGGGATATCAACCCCGACTGCGATGTGGAGGCCCTGGTCACCTTCATCCACACGGACACGCTGCCGGCGCTGCTGGAGCCCCGCCCCGACGTGGCCATCGACGCCATCGACTCCATGACCTGCAAGGTGGCCCTCATGGTCACGGCCCACCAGCAGGGCCTTCCCCTGATTTCCGCCATGGGGGCCGGCGGTCGCCTGGACAGCAGCCTGCTGCGGGTTGGCGACATCAGCGAGACGCGGCTCTGCCCGCTCGCCTCCCGGGTACGCAAGGAACTGCGCAAGGCCGGCATCACCCAGGGCATCCGCTGCGTCTACTCCCTGGAGCCCGCCGACAACAAGCGCCCGGCCAATCCCGTGGACATCGAACCCCACCGAGGGCCGGGCCGGGTCCGGCAACCTGTGGGGACGATTTCCTACATGCCAGCCATCGTGGGCCTCAAGGTAGCCGAAGAAGTCCTGCGAATGTTGCTCGCTGTCCCCACCGAGTAGCTTTTCCCATCTCTGAGATCGCAAAGCGATTTCGGAGCAAGCCTAGCGCCCCGTCGGAGCCCCGTACTCCGCGTAGGTCCCCTGGAAGTCCTCGATGCCGTCATCGGTGAGGTGCCAGATGCGCGTGGCCACTTCGTCGATGATGTCCTCATCGTGGGTCACGAAGAGGATGGTGCCTTCGTAGCGCTGCAGGGCATCGTTGAGCCCGATGACCGCTTCCAGGTCCAGGTGGTTGGTGGGCTCGTCCAGCACCAGGATGTTGGGCTTCTGCAGCATGAGCTTGCAGAACAGCAGCCGGCAGGACTCGCCACCGCTGAGCACGTCCGTCATCTTGTTGCCCTCTTCACCGCGGAAGAGCATCTGGCCCATGATGCCGCGGATCTGCTCCTTGGTGGCCTCGGGGTCGAACTGGTGCAGCCAGGTGACCAGCTCATAGCCCTTGGGGATGCTCTCGGCGAAGTCCTGGGAGAAGTAGCCCACGTTGGCCTCGTGCCCCCACTTCACCTCGCCGCCGTCCAGCTTCAGGCCCAGCTCGGTGACCTGCGGCGCGTTGGCCAGCAGGGCGTTCAGCAGGGTGGTCTTGCCGATGCCGTTGCGACCCATGAGGGCCACCTTCTCGCCCCGCTGCACCATGGCCGAGAAGCCCTTGATGACCTCGTGGCGGCCGCCGGTGCCGTCCTTGTCGGTGTCGTATCCCTTCTTCACGCCCTCGAACTCCAGGGCGTAGCGGCCACCGGGCTTGTTGAGGTTGAACTTGATGAAGGGGCGCTGGATGTTGCTGCGGGCCAGGTCGCTGGGCTGCAGTCGCTCCACTTCCTTGCGGCGGCTGTTCACCTGGCTGCTGCGGGTGCCTGCGGCGAAGCGCTGGATGAACTCGTTGAGCTGGGCGATCTTCTTCTCGCGCTGGGCGTTGTCGGACTCGATGCGCGACCGCACCTGGATCTTGGCCATGACCATGTCGTCGTAGCCGCCGGTGTACTGGATGATCGTCTGGTAGTCGATGTCGGCGATGTGGGTGCAGACGTTGTTGAGGAAGTGGCGGTCGTGGCTGATGACGATGACCGTGCCCTTGTAGCGGCTGAGGAACTCCTCCAGCCAGTGGATGGAGTCGAGATCCAGGTGGTTGGTGGGCTCGTCCAGCAGCAGGGCCTGGGGGTTGCCGAAGAGGGCCTGGGACAGCAGCACGCGCACCTTCTGGCCGCCCTGCAGCTCGCCCATCTTGCGCCCGTGGAGGGACTCGGGAATGCCCAGACCGTCCAGCAGCACGGCGGCGTCACTCTCAGCGGTGTAGCCATCCTCGTCGGCCACTACGCCCTCGAGCTCGGCGACGCGCATGCCGTCCTCGTCGGTCATCTCGGGCTTGTCATAGATGGCATCGCGCTCCTGCAGCGCCTTCCACAGCCCCGCGTTGCCCATGATCACCGTGTCGATCACCCGGAACTCATCAAAGGCGAACTGATCCTGGCGCAGGATGCCCATCTTCCGAGGACGGATCACGTTCCCCATCTGCTGCTCCAGCTCACCCGAGAGGATCTTCATGAACGTGGACTTCCCCGACCCGTTCGGCCCCGACAGGCCATAGCGGCGCCCGGGATTGAACGTGGTGGTGACATCCTCGAACAGGATCTTCGCGCCGTAGCGCATGGTGACGTTCTGCACAGCAAGCATCTTGGTTACTCCCGAACCCATCATTCTAACGCAGGGGCTCGGTTTCTCCGAGGGGCGTTCTCTGCTGCCCTGCTCCAAACGGTGCCCTGCGGGCCCCGTTTGGAGATTTGGCGGCTGCGCCGCGAGAAGATCCGTTCATACCTTCAAAACGGCGCCAGAGGCGCCGTTTTGAAGCCGTGCCGAACCGATCGGCGGGACAACACCCTAGAACGGAATGTCGTCGTCGGGGAAGCTGCCGCCGGCGGCGGGGCTGGGGGCGCCGTGGTCCTCGGCCTCCTGGGCGCCGCCGCGGCTGTAGCCGCCGTCCCGGGGCCCGCTGTCATCCATGCGGCCCAGCATGACGAAGTTGTCGCAGCGGATGTCGCAGGCGGTCTTCTTGACGCCGGCCTGGTCGGTGTACTCGCGGTACTGGATGCGGCCCTCGATCATCACCTGCTTGCCCTTCCGCAGGTACTTCTCGGCGATCTCGGCCTGCTTGCCCCAGACCACGATGTTGTGCCACTCGGTCTTGCTCTGCTTCTCCCCGGCCTGGTTCTTCCAGGTCTCGGTGGTGGCCACGGAGAACCGTGCGACCTGCTGGCCCGAGGGGGTGGATTTCAGCTCGGGATCGCGCCCGAGGTTGCCGATGAGCAGAACCTTGTTCAATGAACCGGACATGATGTCCTCCTTAGATCAGCGGAGCTCTCCGCCGCACCGTCGACTCAGACCATCTGAGGGGGTGGTAGGGTGATGAGGATTCCCGCGAGCGAAACCCATGTCAAGTGCCAACTCAAACCTCCTCGTGAGCTGCAGAAACAAGTCCGGCGCGGTGAAGCATTATCTTCCCGCCCTGAAAGGCGCAGGGTGGGCCGCCGAGCCCTGCCTGCTGGCGCCCGGGGACCCCCTGCCCGACCTGGACGGGGCGCTCGGCCTGCTGCTCACGGGCGGCTCGGACATCCATCCCCGCTGCTGGGAAAGTGTGGATGCCGTGCACCGTGAGGCCGACGTGGACGAGGACCGGGATGCCTTCGAGCTGCCCCTGATCCGGGCCGCCTGGGAGCGGAACCTGCCCATCCTCGGCATCTGCCGCGGCGAGCAGATCCTCAACGTGGCCCTGGGCGGCAGCATGATCCAGCATGTGCCGGAGTACTACGACTGCGATCCCACCCGCCACCAGCACGGCACGCAGGAGCATCCGGAGATGCGCCACCGGGTGCAGCTGGCCCCGGGCTCGCGGCTGCGGGCGCTGCTGGGCGAGGACGTCTTCCTGGTGAACAGCCGCCACCACCAGGCCGTGAAGCAGGTGGCGCCGGAACTGACCGCCGTGGGCTGGCACCTGGACACTGTCCATCCCAATACCGGCCCCCTGGTCGAGGCCCTCGAGGCCCGGGATCCTGCCCGCTGGGTCTTCGGGGTGCAGTGGCACCCGGAGAACCTGGTGGGCCTCAGGGGTCCCGCCGGGGAAGCCGCCCGGGACCTCTTCGCCGCCTTCGTGGCGGCCCTCCGGCAGCAGGGCCGGGACTGACCGCCACCGGGTGTGGTTTGATGGGGAAAACGGGAGTCTCCATGTCTGCCCCCCTCCGCTTCGAGATCGCTGACCGCGTCGCCACGCTGACGCTGGACCGGCCTGACCGACTGAATGCCCTGGTGCCCGAGATGAAGGAGGGCTTCGAGGAGGCCCTCGCCAAGGCGGCGGAGCCCGGTGTGAAGGTGCTGCTGCTGCGCGGCGCGGGCCGGGCCTTCTGCGCCGGGGGGGACATCGGCTGGATGGCCAAGGCCCTGGCCGAGGGCCGCTGGCCGGAGATGGAGGCCCTGCTGGACCTCGGCGCCTTCGTGGCCTGGGGCCTGGCGACCCTGCCCCGGCCCGTGGTGGCCGTGGTCCAGGGCCCGGCGGCGGGCGCCGGCATGAGCCTCGCGCTGGGCGCGGACCTGCGCCTGGCCGCGCCCGAGGCCGCCTTCAGCATGGCCTTTGTGAAGATCGGCCTGCACCCGGACTGGGGCGGCAGCGTGATGTTGGGGCGGCTCGTGAATGCCGCCATTGCCTCGGAGCTGATGCTGACCGGGGACACCCTGGGCGCCAGCCGGGCCCTGGAGCTGGGCCTGGTGAACCGGATCGTCCCAGCGGACCAGCTGGACGCCGAGGCCGAGGCCCTGGCCCGCCGCCTCGCCGCCGGTCCCGCGGCGACCTTCGCCCGCATCAAGGCCTCGGTGCTGCGAAACCAGGGGCTGGACGCGGACAGCCTCCGTGCCCGCCTGGAGGCCGAGGGCGCGCAGATGAAGGCCGCGATGCGCCATCCCGATGCCCAGGAGGGGCTGGCCGCCTTCCTGGAGAAGCGGGTACCTCGGTTCGCCTAGGGCGAGTCCTCCCGCAGATGCTTGATTATTTTCGGCATTGTATTAAATTATTATTTCTATGCAGCCCGTCCTCACCATCTGCGCCGACTGCGAGCGCCGGGCTCTGCGCCGCCCCCGGCAGGGCCGGGCCATGACCGAGGCCCTGCGCTGTCTAGCCCTGCTCCTGCTGAACCGGAAGCGGTTCCAGGGGCTCCAGATCGTCCGTGAGCACTGCCTCCAGAATTGCCCTCTGGGCCGGGTCTGCGTGACCCTGAAGCAGGACGGGTGCGAGAGCCGCCATCATCTGGCCGCGGAGGACGATCTCAAGGCCGTGGTCCGGCGGCTGGTGCGCCCGCCCAAGTCGAAGCCGAGCCCGATCTGAACCCCGGAACGCACTAGGGGCGACCCCCACCCAGGAGTTCAGTCCGCAGCAGATCAAGCTCGGCCCGGGTCTCGGGGGCCTGCCGCTTGGGATCCGCCAGGGCCTTGGCCACTTCCTGGAGCGCCACTTCCCGCTCGCCGAAGCGCAGGGCCGACCAGGCCAGGGCCCGGTGCACATAGGGCGAGTCCAGGCTCCCCGAGGGGATCTGCGCCAGCAGATTCGCCGCGGCCTTCGCATCGGGGCGAGGCTGGCGTAGGAGGCACTCCGCCAGCCCAGCCTGGGCATCCCGGCGCACCCCGGGCGTCACCCCGGCGGGCAGCAGCTCCAGCGCCCGCTGGTAGCCCTCCCGGGCCTCCTTGAAGTGGCGCTGGAGGCGCTCCACCTCCGCGCCGTAGAACTGGCACTCCGCTTCGACGGTCCGGAGGCCCACGGCCTTGGCTTTTGCCAAAGCCCGGCCATGGAAGTCGACGGCTTCCAGGATCTGGCCCTTCATCTGGGCCAGGATGCCCAGGTTCCGGAGACAGGAGATCTGCCCGTTCTGGTCACCCACGGACTCCCGGGCAGCCAAGGCGCGGCTGAGCAAGCTCTCGGCGCCGGGTAGGTCCCGTGTCATGAGAGCGATGACCCCCAAGTTGTTCAGGGCCAGGGCCTCGCCCCAGCGATTGCCCAGGCCCTGGTGGAGCTTCAGGTTGCTGTGATAGAGAGCAGCCGCGGTGCCGAGGTCGCCATTCTTGAGGGCCAGGTTCGCCAGATTGTTCTGGGCCAGGGACAGGTAGAACTGATCACCCGTCTGCTGGCTGAGCTGGAGGGACCGGTCGTAGAACCCCTGGGCCTCCCGGAGCTGGCCCCGCTCTGCCGCGATGAGTCCCAGGTGGTTATAGGCGATGGTCTCGCCATCCCGGTCACCGATCTCGAGCGCCATGGCCAGGGAGGCTTCCCGCAGCCGCTGGGCCTCGTCCAACCGGCCCAGGTCCTTGGCCAGGTAGGCCTGCAGCCCCAGGGCGCGGCCCTCGGCCCAGCGATCCCCCGTGGCCCGGGCGGACATGAGAGCCCAGTTCGCCACGGCCGGGGCATACTCCCGGCCCAGGCGCCGGAGGCAGGCGGCGTAGCCGGAGACTGCGCTGGAGAAGCCCGGTGCCTGCATGGCGGCCTCGCGCAGGAAGGGTTCGCTGCCCTTGAAGTCCCCCTTCAGGAATAGCGATTTCCCGTTGGCGTAGGCAGAGAAGACTTCGGGGGGGATGGGCTGGCTCCGGGTGGCGCTGGACCGCAGCGGATCCACCTTCCGCAGCAGGTCGTGGGCGGCGGGATCCACCAGGGCATAGGGCGCGAAAGCCCCGACCCGGGGAGCCTTCACGACTCCGGAGGCCCGCGCCCGCCCGGCCTGGTCCACCAGCTCGTAGGTGAGCAGGTGCGCGGGGCCCGCAGGGTCCTGGCTCAGCGTGCCCCGCAGCAGAAGCCGGACGCCCAGGGCCTGGGCGATCCGTACCTGCCCGGCAGATTCCTGGGCCTCGGCAGGGTTCAGCCGGAAGCCGGTGATGGCCCGGCTGACGGCCTCGGACTCCACCACCGCCAAGCGATGGGAGCCCTGCAGGGCATTGGCCAGGAGCTCGGTCATGCCAACGCTCACCACGGCATCCAGGGTGGAATCCCCGGTGAGGTTGCGGATGGGCATGACCGCCATGCGGGGGGCGTGGTCCTGCCCCAGGTCCGCGATGATGCTGCGGCCGAAGAGGTAGTAGCCAGGCCCAGCGAGGAGGATGAGGGCGGCCATGCTGCCTGCGGCCCACCAGCCCGCCGGGGTGCGGGTCAGGTGGCGGGACAGGACCGCCGCCACCTCGCTGGCGCTGGGGCGCTTCTGGGGGTCCTTCCGGAGCATGGCGCGCAGCAGCGCCGCGATCTTGCGCGGGAGCTTGCGACCCCGCAGGGTCTTGGGCCTGTCATCGAGGGTGGCCACCATCCGGGCCTGCCCCTCCCCAGGGAAGGGGTGATCCCCCAGCAGCAGCTCCCAGGCCACCACTCCCAGGGAGAAGATGTCGCTGGGCGGCCCGACCCGCCGCCCCCGCATCTGCTCCGGTGAAGCGTAGGTGGGACTGCCCATGAAGGTGCCCACTTCCGTGAGCTCCCCCCAGGGGGGCGGTGAGGGCACCGAAGACGATCCCGGGTCGGTCAGCTCCTCGCCCAGCGGCGCCCCGGTCGCTCCCACCGTCTGCCCCGCGGCGGCCGCACCCTTCAGCAACTGGAGGTTGGGGGCTGGCCCGGTCGCCAGCTGGACACCGGAGTTGCTCTCGTCGACCAGCCGCGCCAGGCCGAAGTCCAGCACCTTGACTTGACTCGAGGCATCCAGCATGACGTTGCTGGGTTTCAGGTCCCGGTGGACGATGCCCTTGGCGTGGGCGGCTTCCAGGGCATGCGCGATGGACCGCAGCGCCTGCAGCTTCTGGCGCAGGTCCATGCGCGGAGCTGCGGCCAGGAGCGTCTCGCCCTCGATGAACTCCATGGCGATGAAGGCGCTGTCGCGGGCCTCGACCCAGTCATGCACCTGGCAGACGTTGCCGTGGTTGAGCTGGGCCAGGGCCATGGCCTCCCGGCGGAAGCGGCCGGTGGAGGCCACCTGCCCGTCGTGCCCCAGGCGGATGGCCTTGAGGGCGACTTTCCGCTCCAGCACGGGATCCCAGGCCAGGTAGACCGCTCCCATGCCGCCCTGGCCCAGCAGGTTCCGGACCTGGAAGCGGCCGACCTCGGTGCCGGGAGCCAGCCGCAGCAGGTCGGGCGACCTGGGCGTGGTGGCGTCGGAGGGCTCGGAGTCGGAGGGGTGCATCGTTCTGCCTGGCAAGGGGCTCAAGACATGGGTCAGGGGGCTTCAGGGCTGGCGGGTTATCGCGCCCCCCGGGTCTGGGCGGCCTCGATCAGTTCCTTGATGCGGCGGGCATCGGCCTTCCCATGGCCGTGGCTGGTGAGGGGATCACTGCCGCCGGTGCTCTCCACGAGAATGTCCGACCACAGCAGCCCGGTGTCGATGCGGACACTGGCCACCTTGGACAGGTGGATGCTGATCTCGTTCAGCGTGAACCAGGAGCGCTTGCGGCGCACCACCGCGGCGTCCGTGACCTCGATGACCGTGGCGAAGAGGTGGTTGCCCTTGGTCCAGCGGCTGGCCTGGAAGGTCTCGGTGGCCATCAGAGCGCGGACTTGGCCGCGGCGGCCACGGCCTGGGGCGTGATGCCGTAGGCTGCCAGCAGCTGGTCGGGCTTGCCGCTCTGGCCGAACTGGTCCTGCACGCCCACGCGGCGGACCGGCATGGGATGGGCTGCGGAGAGCACCTCGGCGACGATGCCCCCGAGGCCGCCATGGGCCTGGTGCTCTTCACAGGTGACCACGGCGCGATGGGTGCGAGCCAGGGCCACCAGCGTGTCCTGGTCGAAGGGCTTGAGGGTGGGCGTGTGCAGCACGGTGGCCTCGATGCCCTCGGCGGCCAGCAGCTCCGCGGCATCCAGACAGATGCTGGTGCCGAGCCCGCAGCCCACCAGCAGCACGTCCTTGCCGGCGCGCATCACCACGGCCTTGCCGATCTGGAACTGGTAGTCCTCGCCGTGGATGCGCGGGAACTTGTCGCGGGTGAGGCGGATGTAGACCGGGCCCTGGTGGGCGTAGGCAGCGCGCACGGCCTGCCGGGTCTCGCGGCCATCCGCCGGGGAAAGGACCGTCATGCCGGGGATCATGCGCATGAGGGCCAGATCCTCCAGGCACTGGTGGGTGCCGCCGTCCTCGCCGACAGTGAGGCCGGCGTGGGTGGCGACGATCTTCACGTTCTGCTGGCCCAGGCCCACCGCCTGACGCACGATCTCGTAGGCACGGCCCGTGGCGAACATGGCGAAGGTGCTCAGGAAGGGCACCACGCCCGTGGTGGCGGCGCCGGCGGCGGCGGCCACCATGCCCTGCTCCGCCGCGCCCATGTTGAAGAAGCGCTCCGGAAAGGCTTTGGCGAACTTGCCCGTGCGGGTGGAACCAGCCAGGTCAGCGTCGAAGACCACGATGTTCGCCCCCTCGTTCCCCAGTTCCACCAGGGTGTCTCCGTAGGCATCCCGCAGGCTGTCCATCGCGCCACCGGTCTTGCCGCCCACCCCCGCCGTCTCCAACCCCGCCATGCCTGCTCCTGTCAAAACGTCCATTCTACGCGAGGCGGAGCCCCGCTGGGCGGACCGCTTCCCCGGGCGCCGGGTAGACTCGAGCCATGGCCTTGCGCGTCCCTTTCTCGAGCCTGCTCTGGGGCGTCTTCGTCGCCCTGGGCGGCGCCGTCCTGGTCTTGCGCCTGCGGCAGCCGGGGCACCCGGCCCTGCCTGGACTGACCGCCGCCCTGTTGTTGCTGCTGGCCCTGCGGCTGGCTGCCATGCTGCTGGACTGGTGGGCGGGTCGGCTGCCCCCCACCCGGCTGCTGCTGCCCGCGGTCCTGCTGATCGAGGGCCTGGGGCTGGCCATGGCGGGAGCCTCCCCGGCCGCCACCGCCGTCCGCTTCGCCACGGCAGCCGGGCTGGAAGTCCTGCTCCTGGTGCTGGCGATCCGGACCCTGCGCCAGACCCGGGCCCTGCTCGGGCACTGGCCCGAGGACCGCATCGCCACCGCCTTCTCGGCCTTCGTGCCAGCCCGGGCCGCGCGGCTCATGGCCCTGGAGCTGGTGATGCTCGGCAGCGCACTTCACTTCCTCGTCGGGGGCTACCGCCAGGAGGCTCCGGAGGGCTTCACCCACCACCGGGAAGCCGCCCTCCGCGCCATCCTTCCGGCCCTGCCGCTGATGATCCCGGGCGATTTCCTCCTGACGAGCACGCTCCTCAAGGGCATGGCGCCCTGGCTGCGCTGGCTGCTGCATGGTTCCAGTGCCTATGGGGTGCTCTGGCTGGTCGGCTTCTACGCCACCCTCAAGGCCCGTCCCCATCAGCTGCAAGACGGCCGCCTGGAGCTGCACCTGGGCCTCCTGAAGTCGGCCACCCTGCCCGCGAGCCTGGTGCTCTCCGCCTCACCCATGCCCAGCTTCGACGATGACTGGGCTCGCCATGGCTACCTGAAGGGCGTGGAGAAGCTGGTGGCCAAGGGCAACACGATCCTCGAACTGAGGCTCTCTGCGCCGGTCCAGGTGATGGGCCTCCTGGGTCCCGGCCGCCCCACGGACCGCCTCGCGGTCTCCGTGGACGATCCCTCGGCCTTCCTCGTCGCCCTGGGGCGACCGTGCGCCTGAGCCTGCCCATCGATCCCCTCTTGCCCGCCCTCGTGGAGAGCCTGCAGTCACGGCCGAACCTGGTGCTGCAGGCGGATCCCGGCGCCGGCAAGACCACCCGGGTGCCGCCGGCCCTGCTGGACGCGGGGCTTCTGGGCGCCGGCGAGTGCTGGATCCTGGAGCCCCGGCGACTGGCCGCGCGGCTGGCGGCGACCCGGGTCGCCGAGGAGCTGGGCGAGTCCCTGGGCCAGCGGGCGGGCTACGCGGTGCGCTTCGAGCAGAAGGTGTCCCGGGAGACGCGCCTGCGCTTCGTCACCGAAGGCCTGCTGCTGCGGCGGCTGCAGGGAGACCCACTGCTGAAGGGCATCGCGGCCGTGGTGCTCGACGAGTTCCACGAGCGCCACCTGCACACGGACCTGGCCCTCACCCTGCTGCGGCGCCTGCAGCGAGCCCAGCGGCCCGACCTGCGGCTGCTGGTCATGTCCGCCACCCTGGACCCGGGCCCCGTGGCGGGCTACCTGGATGCGGCGGTTCTGCAGAGCGAGGGGCGCAGCTTTCCTGTGGAGACCACCTTCCTGCCCCGGCCCGACGACCGGCCCGTGGAACTCCAAGTCGCCGAGGCCCTCGACCGCCTCTACGGCGAGGGGCTGCGGGAGCACACCCTGGTCTTCCTGCCGGGCGCCGCGGAGATCCGCGCCTGCCTGAAGGGCTGCGAAGCCGTGGCCACGCGCCGGGGCCTGAGCCTGCGCCCCCTGCACGGCGAGCTCTCCCCGGACGCGCAGGCCCACGCCCTGGGTGCCAGCGACCAGCCGAAGGTCATCCTGAGCACCAACGTGGCCGAGAGCTCCGTCACCCTCGACGGCATCGGCGCCGTCGTGGACTCGGGCCTGGGTCGCGAGGCCTCGCACTCGCCCTGGTCCGGCCTGTCCGGGCTGCGCACCGTGCGCATCAGCCAGGCCCGCTGCATCCAGCGCACAGGCCGGGCGGGACGCACGGGGCCGGGCCGCTGTCTCCGCCTCTACCCCGAGGCCGACTATGCGGCCCGACCGGCCTTCGACACCCCGGAGCTCCAGCGCGCAGATCTGGCCGAGCCGCTGCTGTCCTTGCACGGCATGGGCATCGGGGACCCCGCGGGGCTGGCCTGGTTCGAGCCGCCGCCCGAGACCTCCATGGGCGCTGCCGAGGCCCTGCTGGCGCGCCTGGGCGCCCTGGAGAACGGGACGTTGACCCCCCTCGGTCGGCGCATGGCGGACCTGCCCCTGCACCCACGCCTGGCCCGGCTGGCCGTGGCGGGCGCCGACCTGGGCATCCCCCAGCTGGCCCTGCGCGCCGCGGCCCTGCTGGAGTCCGGCAGCCTCTCGGCCCGGCAGGGCCTGGACCGGGCTCCGGTGAAGACGGGCCATGGCGCCGACTCGGACCTGCTGCTGCGCCTGGACCAGTTCGAGGAGGCCGGGGCCGCGGGCTTCGGCGCCGGGGCCTGCCGGGCCGCGGGCCTCGATGCGGCGGCGGTGCAGCGGGCGCGGCGGGCCGTGCAGTCCCTGGCCCGCCTGCTGCCCTCCCCCGCCGAGCCTGCCGATGCCGAGCTGCGGCTGCTGCAGGCCCTGCTCCGGGCCTACCCAGACCGGGTGGGTCAGCTCTCCGCCAACGGCACCTGCGCCTTTGCCGGCGGCGGTGGCGCGCGGCTGGACCCGGGCAGCCGGGTGCGCCGGCCGGGCCTGATCCTGGCCCTGGAGGCCGAGGCCGTGAAGCAGGGCACCGGTGGCCAGACCCTGATCCGCCTGGCCTCCCGCTGCGAGGGGGACTGGCTGCTGGAGGCCTTCCCGGAGCGCCTGGAGGCCGTGGACGAGGTGCTCTTCAACCCCGGCGCGGCCCGGGTGGAGCGGCGCTCCGAGATCCGCTACGACGGGCTCTCCATCGACAGCAGCCGGGGTCCCGCGGACCCCGGCGATCCCCGGGTGGCCGCCCTGCTCGCCGAGGCCCTCCGGGACCGCCCTCTGGACGAGGTACCCGCCCGGTTCCTGGCCCGCCTCGCCTTCCTCCGGAAGCACCGGCCGGACCTGGCCCTGCCCGAGGACCTGCTGGGACCCCTCCTGGCCGGCGCCTGCGCAGGTCGAACCACCCTCCGGGAGGTCCAGGACGTGGACTGGCCCCAGGCCTTCCGCCACGCGTTCCCCCCGGAGACCCTCCGCCTGCTGGAGGCCTGGGCCCCGGAGACCATCCAGCTGCCCAAGGGCCGCCCCACCAAGGTGCACTACGAGGACGACCCCCCCTGGATCGCCTCCCGCCTCCAGGAGTTCTGGGGGCTCAAGAAGACCCCGACCGTGGCCGGGGGCGCGGTGCCCCTGGTGCTCCACCTGCTGGCGCCCAACATGCGGGCTCTGCAGGTGACCACGGACCTCGCGGGGTTCTGGCAGCGGGCCTACAAGGAACTGCGGCCAGCCCTGTCCCGCCGCTACCCCAAGCACCACTGGCCCGAATAGGCACCCCTCCTGCGCTACCCTTGAGGGATGTTCACCTTCCGCCCCATCCGCCCCGCGGACGACGCAGCCATGGCTGCCGTCATCCGCGCCGTCATGCCGGAGTTCGGCGCCGATGGCCCCGGCTTCGCGATCCACGACCCCGAGGTGGACCACATGAGCGCGGCCTATGGGATCCCTGGCGCCGCCTACTTCGTGGTGGTGGATGCCACCGACCGGGTGGTGGGCGGGGCCGGCGTGGCCCCCCTGGTGGGCGGCGAGCCCGGAGTCTGCGAGCTGCGGAAGATGTACTTCCTGCCCGAAGCCCGGGGCCAGGGCCTGGGGGAAGCCCTGCTGCGCCACTGCCTGGGGGTGGCCGGAGCCCTGGGCCACCGGACCTGCTACCTGGAGACCCTGACGGGCATGGACCAGGCCATCCGGCTCTACCGGAAGCTGGGGTTCCGGACCCTCTGCGCCCCCCTGGGCCGGACCGGCCACGGCGGCTGCGACCAGTGGTTCTCCCGGGAGCTGCCATGATCGTCGGCCTCGGAACGGACCTGTGTCCTCCGAGCCGCTGGCGGCACCTGGTCCAGCGTTTCGGGGCCGAGAAGGCGGCGGGGCGGATCCTCCACCCGGAGGAGCTGGCCTACCTGCTGGAAGGGAACCGGGAGCGGTTGCCCGAGCGCCTCGCGGGCCGGTGGGCCCTGCGGGAGGCCTTCGGGAAGGCCCTGGGCACAGGCCTCGATGGCTGGTCCTGGAAGGAGCTGCGCTACGTGAATGGCCGCCTCTGGGCGGTGGGAGCCCTGGCCCAACTGCTGGCAGAGAGGGAGATCGGCACCCTACACGGGAGTGTCTCCCATGACGGGGACCTGGCCCTGGCGGTGGTCATCCTCGAGCGATAACTCAAGGCTTGGGCCGTTGAGCCGATCCCGCAGGTAGGACGACTCGATGGACCCACTTCAGGCCAAGCAACAGATGACCCTTGCCGAATTCCGGAGCCTCCGGGATTACATCTATGCCAAGTCGGGCATCTTCTTCAGTGAGTCCAAGCAGTATTTCCTCGAAAACCGCCTCAGCAAGCGCATCAGCGACCTGAAGCTGCGCAGCTACGCCGACTACATGTCCATGCTGCAGGGCAGCCAGGGCCCGGCGGAGCTCAAGCGCCTGTTCGTGGAGATCACCACCAACGAGACCAGCTTCTGGCGCAATCCGCCCCAGATCGAGGCCTTCCAGAACATCGTCCTGCCGGACGCGGTCAAGCAGGCCCGGGAGCGGGGCCAGAGCCGACTCCGGATCTGGTCGGCGGCCTGCTCCAGCGGCGAGGAGCCCTACACCCTGGCCATGATCTGCCAGGAGCTGAAGGACACGGTGCTGCGGGGCTTCACGGTGGAGATCCTGGGCACGGACATCAGCGAGAAGGTGCTGGCCCTGGCCCAGGACGGGGTCTACAACAGCTACACCCTGCGGAACCTCACGCCAGAGCAGATGAACCGCCACTTCACGGCCCTGGGCAAGGACCTGTTCCAGGTCAAGCCCGAGCTGCAGCGCTTCACCAGCCTCAAGAACTTCAACCTCGTGGACTATGCCTCCTATCGGCAGCTCGGCACCTTCGACATCATCTTCTGCCGGAATGTGCTGATCTACTTCGACGAGGCCGTGAAGACCAAGGTCCTCCAGGAATTTCACAACCAGCTGCACCCTAAGGCTTACCTCCTGGTTGGACACAGCGAAAGCATCCATGCTTTCAACACTGGTTTCGAGCTGCTGCACTTCAGCAAGGCCATGGGTTACCGGAAGCGGACCTGAGCGGAGCGGATCATGCCCATCACCCCCCAAGAACTGATTGCGAACCTCGGTGACCTGCCCCCTCTTCCCCAGGTGGCCTCCCAGGTGCTGCGCGTGTCTGCCGACCCGGATGCCAATGCCGAAGACCTTCGGAAGGTCATCTCCACGGACCAGGCCCTCACCAGCCAGATCCTGAAGATCTCCAACTCGGCCATGTTCGGCATGGTTCGGGAAGTCACCACGCTGACCCAGGCGATCATGACCCTCGGCTTCAGCACCATCAAGAGCGTGGTCATCGCCAGCTCCGCCAAGAACCTCTACCACCGGGGCTCGGTGGGCCTGCAGGAGCGCCTGATCTGGGAGCACGCGCTGATCGCGGCCATCGCCAGCCGGGCCTTCGCCAAGAGCCTCCGCTTCCCCCGCGTGGAGGAGGCCTTCATCGGCGGCCTGCTGCACGACATCGGGAAGTCGGTCCTAGGGGTGAAGTTCCCTGAGCGCTACGGGGCCCTGCTGCGCACGGTCTACAACGAGGGCGGGGTCTGCCTGAATCTGGAGCTGGATACGTTCGGTTTCGACCACGCCATGGTGGGCGAGGCCCTGGTGGGCAAGTGGAACCTGGCCTCGAGCCTTCAGTCGGCGGTGCGCTGGCACCATGATCCCGCCCAGGCCCCCAAGGACCACCAGGAGCTCTCGGCCATCGTGGCCCTCGCGAACCAGATGGCCCTGGAGGAGAAGGTCGGCATCGGCGATCCCCAACACCTTGAAGGTTCTTCCCAGCAGGCGATGGAGATCCTCCGGGTCGGCCCCGAAGCTCTGGCCGGCATCAAGGAGGGCATCCGGGCCGCCATCGAGCAGGACAAGACGATGATCGCGGAGTTCTAGATGATCACCCGGGAGCAGTTCATCTCGCGTCTGAAGGCCAAGTCCCTTCCGAGTCTGCCGTTGACAGTGGTGGCTCTGGGCGAGGCCGTGCAGGACGAGCGCTGCACCGTGGACCGCATCCTCGGCATCCTCTCGAAGGATCCCTCACTCTCCGCCACCCTGCTGCGCCTCGCCAACTCCGCGCTCTACGCCGGAACCGGCTCCATCCAGGACCTGCGCAGCGCCGTGCTGCGCCTCGGCTTCGATGCCGTGGCCAACCTCGGCACTGGTGCTGCGGTGGTGCGCACCTTGAAGGGCGGCACCCACCTCAACGCCGTGAAGCTGTGGCAGCACAGCGTGGCCGTGGGGCTCACTGCCAAGGGCATCTGCGTCCTGGCCAAGCGGCACGGCCAGGCCGAGACCGCCTTCCTGACCGGCCTGCTCCACGACATCGGCAAGATCGCCCTGGACACCTGCTACCCCGAGGCCTATGCCACGGTGCTCCAGCAGGTCGAGGCGGGCGCCCTCTTCATCGACGCCGAGCGGGCGGTGCTGGGCCTGGACCACGCCGAGGCCGGCGCCCTCCTTGCCGCGGAGTGGTCCTTCCCCCAGACCATCGTGGAGGTGATTCGCGACCACCACGAACCCCAGCCCGGCGATTTCCTCCCCAACCTCATCCACCTCTCGGATCTGCTGGTGCGGACCCGCATTCCCATGGGTCCTGCGGATGAGCACCTGCTGGTGTCCCTGGATGACCTGCCGGCCTTCAAGGCCGTCATGGCCGGCGCCCTCCAGAAGGATCTGGATGTGGAGCGTCTCACCTTCTCCATCGATGACGAGCTGGACCATGCCATGGCCTTCGTCGAGCTGGCTTTCCAGGCCTAGAGGAGTCCCATGACGATCCGGATCCTGGTGGTGGATGACAGCCCATTCATGCGGAAGACCCTCCAGAAGATGCTGGAGGAGGCCCCGGACCTCCGGGTGGTCGCCACAGCGCGGGACGGCCTCGACGCCCTCGAGAAAATCCAGGAATTCAAGCCCGACATCGTCACCCTCGACATCGAGATGCCCCGCATGGACGGCCTCTCCTGCCTGAAGAAGATCATGGCCGACCACCCCATGCCGGTGCTGATGGTCTCGAGCCTCACCCAGGAGGGCGCCCGGACCACCCTGGAAGCCCTCTCCATCGGCGCCCTGGACTTCATTCCCAAAGAGAACAGCTACGCAAGCATGAGCATCCTGCAGATCCAGCACGACCTGCAGGAGAAGGTGCGCCGCCTCGCCCAGTCCCCCCGGTTCCACCGTGCGCCCCCGGCGCCGAGCGCGGCGGGGCCAGCGCACGCGCTGCCCCCGCCAGCGGCCCCGCTGCACCGACCCGCGGCCCTGCCAAAGGCGCCGGTCCCCGCCGGCGCCAGCCTCGCCTCCTCGCCCCAGGCAGAGCTCCTCGTCATCGGCAGTTCCACCGGCGGACCCAAGGCCCTCCAGGACATCCTGCCCTCGCTGCCGGCCAACCTGCCGGTGCCCTGCCTCATCGTCCAGCACATGCCCAGCACCTTCACCAAGCCCTTCGCGGATCGCCTGGACGGCCTCTGCCAGGTCCACGTAAAGGAAGCCGAGCAGGGGGAGCCCCTGAAGGCCGGCACCGTCTACATCGCGCCAGGCGGAATCCACCTGACCTATGGCCCCCGCGGCGCCAAAGGCTGCATCGAGCTCAATCCCGAACCCCTCGCTTCTCTGCACCGTCCCAGCGTCGATGTGCTCTTCCTCAGCGTGGCGGAGCTGTTCCGGGGGCAGGTGCTGGCCGGGATCCTCACCGGCATGGGCGCGGATGGGGCCAAGGGCATGGAGCAGCTGAAGCTCCGGGGCGCCTACACCTTTGCCGAGTCGGAGGAGTCCTGCGTGGTCTACGGCATGCCCCGCGCCGCCGTGGAGCGGGGCTGCGTCGATGTGGTGGCCCCCCTGAGCGAGATCCCAGGCCAGCTCCGTCGGCACTTCAGGATCTAGGCGGGAACCGAGACTATCGGATGGGGCGACATTGATCGAGAACCTGGCACTGACGCCCGCACTGCTGGGATCCCTGAGAATCCCGGCGGCGGCAGCGTCGACCGCGGCCCTGACCGCAGCGCTCGGCGGTCAGACCCTCGAGGCCACCCTGGAGGCCCTCCTGCCCGAGGGGATGCTGCTCCGGCTGGCTGATGGCGAGCTGCTGAAGGCTCAGGGCGACCTGCCCTTTCCGACGGGCAGCACCCTCATCCTCAAGACGCTGCCCCTGCCGGAAGGCGCAGGCATCCGGCTGCAGGTGGTCCGGGCCACACCTCCACCCGCACCTGCAGTGCTGGCGCCGCTGATCTTCGGGGAGGCCGCCCAGCTGCTGGCGCGAGCGCAGGCAGGCAATGATCAGGCCCCCCTCGCAGCCCTGCTCCGCAGCTTCCTCCAGGCGGGCTCCGCCATCGCCGAGCAGCCCGAGAGCTGGTTCACCTGGATGAAGGAGGCCATGAAGACCCTGGCCGATCCTGCCGCCTCCCCCGCCGAGGCCCCCTTTCACCAGCTCCAGGCCAAGGAGGGCACTGGCTGGTTCGAGATTCCTCTCCCCTGGGCCACGGGGGTCGAGCCTCTGCGGATCTGGATCGAGGACGAGCGGGATGCCGCGGGAGCCGAGGCGACGCCCACCCACCGGGTGTTCCTGAGTGTCCCTTTCAGCGCCCTGGGCGAGGTGCGCATGGGGCTGGAGCAGCGCAGCTCCGGCCTGCGGGTGCGCCTCTGGCTCCAGGATCCCAGCCAGGTCGCCGCCTTGCGTCCCGAGCTCGAGGCGGAGCTGAAGACCCTCGGGCGGCCCGTGGACCTTCAGGTGCTGACCCTGCCTCCGGGGCTGCCCGACCTCCGCGCCATGGCGGGAGCCTCCCCGCTCCAGGCCATGGGCTAGCCGTGAGCACTCCCGCCCTTCCCAAGGACAGCCCCAACCGGCGGCTGGAACAGCTCATGGCCTGCACCGGCGCGATTCCCTGGTCCATGGACCCGGAGAACGGAACCTGTGTCTATCTGGGTCGTTCCGAGGAGGAGCTCTTTGGCTGGCCCCAGGAGAGCTGGCGTGCCCTCCCCTTCTGGGGCGCGGTGATCCACCCCGAGGACCAGGCCGCCTTCCGCAGCTTCCTCCAGGACCTGGACCCCGCGCCTGGCAGCCCCCAGTTCGAGTTCCGGCTCCAGACCCCCGAGGGGGGCGCCCACTGGGTGCGGGCCGCCGGAGGGCTGGAGTCCTCCACCCCGGAGAGCCATGTGATGGGCTTCCTCTTCGACATCCATGCCCAGAAGATGGCCGAGCAGAATGTCCTGGAGGCCTCCCTGAGACAGAAGGACCTGCTGCTGCGCGAGATCCACCACCGGGTGAAGAACAACCTCCAGGTGGTCTCCAGCCTGCTGCGGCTGCAGGCCTCCACCAATCCGGATCCCGCCCTGCAGCGGGCCCTGCAGGAAGCCCAGGAGCGCATCCAGGCCATTGCCCTCATCCACCAGAAGCTCAAGCACGCTCCCGATTTCTCCCAGCTGGACCTGCCTGGCTATGTGCGAACGCTGGCGGAGCGGCTGGTGCGGACCTATGCGAGCGTCCCGGCCCTCATCGACCTGCAGGTGCGGGTGGCGGCGGTGGAGATCGGCCCGGACGCCCCGATGCCCCTGGGCCTGATCCTCAACGAGCTGGTGGCCAACGCCCTCCAGCACGCCTTCCCCCCGGGCGAGGGGGGCAGCCTCGACATCGAGATCGGCCCGGACGTCAGGGGCTGGGTCACCCTCCGGGTGGCCGACTCCGGGCAGGGACTTCCGGCCACCGTTGAGCTGGACCGGGGCGGTCTGGGATTCCAGCTGGTCAAGGCCCTGACCGATCAGTTGTCCGGGGTCCTGGAGCTGGAACGGCGCCGGGGGGCCTCCTTTCTCCTGAGTTTCCCCCCCGCCCGACGACAGCCATGACCCCCTCCCGCATCCTCATCGTCGAAGACGAAGCCATCGTGGCCATGGACCTGAAGCTGCATCTCCAGGAGCTGGGCTACGGCGCGGTGGACTTGGCCGGCAGCGGCGAGGAGGCCCTGGAGGCCGCCGCCCGCCAGGCTCCGGACCTCGTGCTCATGGACATCTCGCTGGGCTCTGGGATGGACGGCATCGTGGCGGCGCGACACCTTCAGAACCTGGGCATTCCCGTGGTCTTCCTGACAGCCTTCGCCGACGAGCAGACCCTGGCCCGGGCCAAGGAGAGCGGCCCCTACGGCTACCTCCTGAAGCCCTTTGACGAGCGGACCCTCCACTCCACCGTGGAGATGGCCTTCTACCGGCACCGCATGGAGCAGGAGCTCAAGGCCAGCGAGTCCAGGCTGCGGGCCATCATCGAGCACGCGCTCGACCTGGTGGTGATCCTCGACCGCTCAGGCCAGGTGGTCTACAGCAGCCCTGCCGCCGGAAGGGTCCTGGGGTATCAGGCGGGTGAGCGGTTGGGAACCTCGGCCGTCGACCTGATCCATCCCGGAGACCGGGCGCTGTTCCAGAAGGCCTTTCTGGACCTGAGCCAGACCCCCGGCAGTTCCAGGACCCTTGAGATCCGGGTGCTCCATAGGGACGGCACCCCCCGACTCATGGAGGCCATCTCGCACAACGCCCTGGACGTTCCGGGCGTCCATGGCATCGTGGTGAACGCCCGCGACGTGACCGAGCGACGGCAGGCCGAGCAGGACCGGCAGGACATGGAGTCCAAGGTCCAGCAGGCCCAGAAGCTGGAGAGCCTCGGTGTGCTGGCGGGCGGCATCGCCCATGACTTCAACAACCTGCTCATGGGCATCATGGGCCATGCGGGACTGGCCCTGATGGACCCCGACCTGCAGCCCGCCATGCAGCGCCGCCTCAACCAGATCGAGATGGCCGCCACCCGCGCCGCCGAGCTGACCAACCAGCTGCTGGCCTATTCCGGGCGAGGCAAGTTCCATGTGGAGCCGCTCTCCCTCTCCCGCCTGGTGGATGAGATGGAGAGCCTGCTGGAGACCGTGATCTCCAAGAAGGCCCTGCTGGAACACCGGTTCGCCCCGGACCTGCCTCTGATCGACGGGGACGCCACCCAGGTCCGGCAGGTCATCATGAACCTCATCACCAACGCCTCCGATGCCCTGCAGGACCGGGTGGGGAGGATCACCATCTCCACGGGCACGGTGGAGACCGGCACCCTCACCCACTGCCTCGCCGGCACCCCGCCAGACGGCACCTCGGTCTATCTCGAGGTGGCTGACACAGGCTCCGGCATGGATGCGGACACCCTCCAGCGCATCTTCGATCCCTTCTTCACCACCAAGTTCACGGGCCGGGGGCTCGGCCTCGCTGCGGTGCTCGGCATCATGCGCGGCCACCACGGTGCGGTGCAGGTCCTCAGCTGTCCCGGCGAGGGGACCTCCTTCCGCCTGCTCTTCCCCCGTTCGGAGGAGGTCATTCCCGTGGAGCCCTGGGAGGATCGGCCCCTGGACGCCTACTTCAGCCACGGAGACATCCTGGTGGTGGATGACGAGGAGGCGGTTCGGAGCGTGGCCTCCCTGACCCTGGAAGGCTGCGGCTTCCGGGTCCAGACAGCCGGAGACGGGCGCGAAGGGCTCCAGGTCTACCGAGAGCACGCTGAGCAAATCCGGGCCGTGGTCCTGGACCTCACCATGCCCGTGCTGGGTGGGGATGAGGTGCTGGCGGAGCTGAGGAACAGCATCGGCCCCGGCGCCACGGTCCCCGTGCTGCTGTCCAGCGGCTACAGCAGCAGCGACATCGCAGGCAACCTGCAGCGCTGCGGCCCGATCCAGTTCCTCCAGAAGCCCTACAGCCCCCTGGACCTGATCCAGAAGATCCGGGCCTGCCTCGGCGAGTGATCAGCCCTTCCGCAGCTGCTTCATGAGCCTCGGCAGCCGGTTCAGGGCCGCCTGGGCCTCGGCCCACTCCCGGTGGGGACGGGCCGGGAACCCCGTGACGAAGCTGCCTTCGGGCAGGCTCTTCGCCACCACACTGTTGCCGCCCACCACGCTGCGCGCCCCGATTTCGATGTGACCCACGACCCCGGCCTTGCCCGCCAGGGTCACGTAGTCGCCCAGTTTCGTCGAACCGCTGATGCCCGACTGGGCCACCAGCAGGCAGTGGCTCCCCACCTGGACGTTGTGGGCCACCTGGACCTGGTTGTCGATCTTGGAGCCGGTCCCGATCCGGGTGGGGCCCAGCACGCCGCGATCGATGCAGACACAGGCGCCGATCTCCACGTCGTCGCCCACCTCCACCCAGCCCACCTGGGGAATCTTGGTGTGGCGCCCCTCCACGAGGACGTAGCCGTAGCCGTCGCTGCCCACCACAGAGTTGGCGTGGATGATCACCCGCCGACCCAGCCGCGTCTGGCGGTAGAGCACCACGCCCGGGAAGAGCTCACAGCCCTCCCCCAGCTCGCAGTCGTCGCCGACATGGACGCCGGGATGCAGCACACAGCCAGCGGCCACGACCGTTCGGGCACCCACCGTGGAGCCTGGGGCGATCACGCAGTCGGCGCTGAGCACCGCGGAGGCGTGCACCGCCGTGGTGCTCCGCTCAGGCGCCGGCTCGGGATGCAGCCAGCCAATGGCCTGGGCGAAGCACCAGTAGGGGTGCGGGACCCGCAGGACGGGCCGGTCACCCAGATCGGTCTTGGCATCCACGAGGATCAGGCCCGCCGGACTCTCCTTGGCCTTGGTGGCATACCTGGGGTTGGCAAGGAAGGAGATGGAGCGTTCTCCAGCCTCTTCCAGCGGCTTCACTTCGGAAATGGGGCGATCCAGGGGACAATGGTCCAGAGTGCCACCCAAACGTTCGGCCAGATCCTGCGCAGTCAGGGTCATCGGGGTCCGGGACATGGGTGCTCCTCAGCAGTCTTCAGTCTTCAGGGTACGGCCTCCAGTTTCCAGTCCTCCCATCATTTCGACCTTCCGAGTTCCCCGCATGCACCCTGTTCTCCTTGAGTTCGGCTCCTTCCCCCTGGGCACCTACGGCCTGCTGCTGGCCATCGCCTTCTTCGCGGGGACCGCCCTGGCCAAGCGCCAGGGGAGCCTGGACGGCCTCTCGCCCTCAGCCATCACTGATCTGGGCATCGCCATGCTGATCTCGGCCCTCCTGGGCTCGAAGCTGCTCATGATCGTCGTGGACCTCATCGGCGGTGCCCCCCTGCGGGACGTTTTCTCACTCGGCACCTTGCGGGCTGGTGGAGCCATCCACGGGGGAATCATCGCTGCCACGGCGGTGTTCTTCTGGAAGCTCCGCAAGGGCCAGGGCCTGCCCCTCCGGGTCACCGGCGACGCTCTGGTGCCCGGTGTGGCCCTGGGCCAGGCCATCGGCCGCCTGGGCTGTTTTTCCGCCGGCTGCTGCTACGGCACCGAGTCCCACCTTCCCTGGGCCACCACCTTCACGGATCCCCTCGCCCGTGCCTTCAGCGGCACGCCGCTGGGCATTCCGCTGCATCCGGTCCAGGTCTACAACTGCCTGGCCAACCTCCTGGTCATGGCCATTCTGCTGGTCGCCCGCCCCAAGCGCAGCTTCCGGGGTCAAATTTTCGCCCTCTACTTCATGGTCGAGGGCATTGGCCGCGTCATCACCGAGACCTGGCGGGGTGACGTGGATCGCGGCACGGACTGGCTGGGCTGGACCTGGCTCAGCACCGGTCGTCTTACAGGTCTCGCCTTCGCCCTGCTGGGCCTGGGCCTCTGGGCGGCGTGGAGCCGCACAAGGGAAACACGATGATGCAGTTCTGCGCCGAGGCTGGCGCCCCCCGTCTGGACCGCTATCTCGCCGACCTCCATCCAGAGGTGCCTCGCGCCCGCTGGGATGCCCACGTCCGCACCGGCCTGGTGAAGGTGAATGGCCAGCCCGTGACCAAGGGCGGCGTCCGCCTGCGCCCCGGAGACGTGGTGGAGACGGACCTGCCCGTGATCACCGTGGCTGCGGCCCACCTGGAGGCGGAGGACATCGACCTGCCGACGCTCTACGAGGATGGGCTGCTGTGGATCGTGGACAAGCCTGCCGGCATGGTGGTGCACCCGGGTCCCGGTCATCCCGGCGGCACCATCGTCAACGCCCTGCTCCACCGCCTGAAGACCCCGGTGGAGGTGGATGTCCTCGCTGAACCCTCGGAAGATGCCGAAGAGCTGTCCTCGGGCTGGCCGGGCCTGGTCCACCGCCTGGACCGCTACACCACCGGCTGCCTCTGCCTCGCCAAGACCCTCGACGCCCAGCGGGCCATTCAGGACCAGTTCAAGGCCCGGACCGTGGAGAAGCGCTACCTGGCCATCGTGCGCCATTCCCCGCGTCTGCCCCAGCTGGGGAGCCTGCTCATTGACCAGCCCATCGCCCGGCACAAGCACGACCGCCTCCGCATGGTGGTGGCCGCAGGCGGCCGCCCGGCTCAGACCCGGATCCGGGTGCTGGCCCGCACCTCCAGCATCGCCCTGGTGGAGTGCGAGCTGCTCACGGGCCGCACCCACCAGATCCGGGTGCACCTCGCGCACCTGCGGGCACCGATCATGGGGGATACGCTCTACGGTGGCCCCGGCAGATGGCAGGACATCGACAGCCAGCCCCTGCTGCTGCCCCACCCGGCCCTCCATGCCTGGAAGCTCTCCGTGGACCACCCCGGCACTGGGGAGCGCATCAACGCCATCGCCCCCCTGCCCGAGGCTTTTCGGGCCCTGGCCGCGTCCTTGGGCTTGCCCGAAGCCTGAGCGGGATGCATCATCCCACCGGCGGATCCGCCCCCGGGGGGATTCTGCGCCCTGAGAATGGACTCCCATGCTCGCCAACCTGACCCAACCCATCACCCTGGACTCGCTGCTGAAGGACTACCCCTGGCTGCCAGGGGTGTTCTTTGCCGTCCTGTGCCTTGTGGTCCTGCTTCTGGTGTCCCTGCCCCGCCTCGCCACCTGGCGCCGGGGGAAGGGCCGCCCGGTGCTGACTCCCATCCAACTCGAAGCCATGCTGATGGGTGCCGGCGCGCTGGTGGTGGATCTGCGGAACGCCCAGGACTTCGCCAGCGGTCACATCCGGGGCTGCCTGCACGTCCCCTACGAGGGGGTTGCAGCCCGATTCGTGCAGCCCGATCCCAGAGCAAAACGGGCCCTGGTCCTGGTCGATGAGACCGACCTGCTCTCCCACCAGGCCCTGGACCTGCTGGTCGCGCGGGGCTTCACCTGGGTCTATGTCCTGAAAGGCGGCATGGAGGCCTGGCGCAGCGCCAATCGGCCCCTCACCAGGTAGCGTCAGGCCACCCTACTTCTTGCTGGGTTCACTGAGCAGCGCCGCCGTGGGGGCGCTCTGGAACTCAAGGTGGGTGATCCACCAGCGCTTGCCGTCCCAGCCGCACTGAAGTGCGTTTACTCCGGTGTACATGGCCGGGCCGTCGGCGGTCAGGCGGATCTCGTAGGCCGACCAGACCTGGGCGATCCCCTCGTGCTTCTGCACGGTGACACTCGTGCCCTTCTCGAAAAAGCCCTTTTCCCATTGAGGGATGGCGAAGCTGAGGAAGGCTTCCAGCTCCAGAGGGCGCAGGAAGGCTCCCTTCTCCGGATGGCGGGCAGCCACCATGATCCGGGCCTGAAGGTGGAAGAGGCTGCGAATCTTCTCGATGTCCCGCTTCTGGTCCTTGGGTCCGGAGATGAACGCGTAGAGCGATGCTGTGAGCGCCTCAGGAGTGCCGGCTTCGGCGCTGCTGAGGTCGGCGCGGACCACTTCCTTCAGGGGGTTCGAGCTGGCCTTGCCGCTCGGAGCGGGCGTTGGCGCCGGCAGCGGGAGGGGCACCGGGGGCGGCCCCTGGGCGGCCAGGGTGAAGGCGGAGAGGCAGAGCAACGCGCGGAACATAGAACCTCCGAAGTAGGACAATGTCACGCCTGTGGCTCTTCCGGAAGCCCCCAGCGGTCCCAGAGCAGCAGCAGGAGCAGACCCGGGATCGCGGCGGCGGCGCAGACCGGGAAGTAGAGCTTCCAGCCATAGGCGTCAGCCATGAAGCCGGTGAGCCCCGCGAAGAGGCTGCGCGGGAGAGCCATCAGGGCGCTGAAGAGAGCGTACTGGGTACCCGTGTAGGAGCGGTTGCAGCTGCCCATCAGCAGCGCGGCAAAGGCGCTCCCGCCCATGCCGAAGGCCAGGTTTTCCAGCGTGTTGGCCGCCACCAGGAGGGGCAGGTGCCGCCCCAGCAGGGAGATGACCCAGAAGCCCAGGATGCTGCCGGCCTGCAGGAACCCGCACAGCCAGAGGGCCCGGCGGAGGCTCATGCGGGTGAGCATCCACCCCCCCAGGAGCCCGCCGCCAATGATGGCCAGCATGGCCGTGGTCTTCTGCACGGTGCCCACCTGCATCTTGGAGAAGCCCATGCCCCGGAGCAGGAAGGGCATCGTCATGGACTCCGCGAGCCAGTCCCCCAGCTTGTAGAACACGGCAAAGCCCAGCAGGTAGGCAATACCCTTCCGCTGGAGCAGGTCCTTCAGGGGACCCGTGATGGCCTCCTGGAGGGTCTTCGGGGCGGAGGCGATGGTATCGGTGTTCACCGCCAGCCAGGTCCCGAGGGTGCCCAGGAGGGTGAGGGCGGCCATGGCCAGGTAGGTGGCACGCCAGCCCAGGGCCTGCGCCAAGATCAGGGCCAGGCCGCCGCTCACCAGCATGGCCACGCGGTAGGCGGCGATGTGGATGCTGTTCCCGAGGCCGAGCTGCTTCTGGTCCAAGGCCTCGGCCCGCCAGGCGTCCACGGCGATGTCGAAGGTGGCGCTGGTGAAGGCCACGGCCAGCGCCAGGAGGACCACCCGCGAGAGGTCCAGGTGCGGCTGCGCGAAGCCCAGCAGGACGAGGGCCACGGCCATGCCCAGTTGCATGAGCGCCATCCAGCCCCGGCGGCGGCCCAGGCCCGGCAGGGCATAGCGATCCAGCAGCGGCGCCCAGAACACCTTCAGGCTGTAGGGCAGCGTCACGAAGCTGAAGAGGCCGATGGTGCCGAGGCTGAGGCCCTCGTCCGTCATCCAGGCCTTCAGGGTCGAGCCCGTCAGGTAGAGGGGCAGCCCGGAAGCAAATCCGAGCAGGATCAGGACCAACAGGCGACGGCGCGGCATCCCTGATGGTAGCGGCAGCTGAGGGCGGCGGTTATCCGGATGCTGGCGGTTGGCAGAAGAGAATGCCCGGCTTCGCCGGGCTTTCTCGCGGGGATCCGGGGGTATTCGCGCAGCGAAGCGGAGCGTGGAACCCCCGGATCAAGGTCAATCAGCAAGGGTGCTAAGGTCGCCCGGATCCTGGCCCAGAGCCTGGGCCTTGAGGGCCCGGCGGAGGATCTTGCCGGAGCGCGTCTTCGGCAGGCTGGCGCAGATCTCGATCTCGCTCGGCATGGCGATGCCGCCCAGATCCTCACGGACGTGGTCCTTGAGGCTGGCGATGAGGCCGGGGCCCGTGGAGACACCCGCCCTGACCACCACGAAGGCCATGATCCGCTCGCCCTTGATGGGATCGGGCAGCCCGACCACCGCGCTCTCGGCCACCGCAGGGTGACGGATGAGCGAGCCCTCCACATCGGCCGTTCCGATGCGGTGTCCGGCCACGTTCAGCACATCGTCCGAGCGGCCCAGAACGGCGAAGTAGCCATCCGCATCCTTCACGGCCACATCCCCCACCGTGTAGTAGCCGGGGATCTCCTTCCAGTATTCCTCGTAGCGCTTGTGGTCGTTCCACACGGTCCGCAGCATGTAGGGCAGCGGGAACTTGATGACCAGCAGGCCGCCCTGGCCGTTGGGCACCGGGCTGCCGTCGTGGTTCACCACGGCCATCTGGGCGCCGGGCATGGGCTTGCCGGCTTTGCCCGGGCGGGCTTCAAAGGTGGGCATGGTCCCGATCACCGGACCCGCAATCTCCGTCTGCCACCAGTTGTCCACCACCTGCCCGTTGCCCTGCCCGACCAGATGCTGCTGGGCCCAGCGGTGGGCCTCGGGGTTCAGGGGTTCACCCGCGCAGGCCATCAGCCGCAGCTTGGAGAGGTCGTACTTGCCCGGGGCTTCGGCGCCGTGGCTCATCCACATGCGCACTGCCGTGGGGGCGGTGAACATGACGTTGACACCGAACCGCTCACAGATCTCCCAGGTGACCTCGGGGCTCGGGTAGTCCGGCGCGCCCTCGCGGCAGAGCACGGTGGCCCCGATGCTGAGCGGGCCGTAGACGATGAAGCTGTGGCCAACCACCCAGCCGATGTCGGAGGTGCTCCAGTAGATGTCGCGCTCCTGGATCTGATAGAAGGCCTTGCTCAGGTAGTTCACGCCCACCAGGTAGCCGCCGGTGGTGTGGACCACGCCCTTGGGCTTGCCGGTGGTGCCGCTGGTGTAGAGGATGAACAGCGGGTGCTCGGCGTCCACCATCTCGGGATCGCAGTGGATCTCTCGCCCCCGCTGGATGTCGTAGAAGTCCTTCTCGCGCTCGCTGGCGAAGCTGACCGGATCGTCCCCGGGGCGGGAGCCGCGGCGGTGGACAATCACGTGGTCCACCGAGGTAAGGTCGCGCACGGCCTCGTCCACGATGGGCTTGAGGGCGATGGACTTCCCGCGGCGGTAGGTGAAGTCGGAGCAGACCACCACCTTGGCGCCGGCGTCCTCAATGCGGGTGCGCAGGGCCAGGGCGCCCATGCCCGCGTAGACCACGCTGTGGATGGCGCCGATGCGGGCGCAGGCCAGCATCGAGATGATGCCCTCGGGCGTGAGGGGCATGTAGAGGATCACGCGATCACCCTTCTTCACGCCCAGGCGCTTGAGGGTGTTGGCGAAGCGGTTCATCTCGCGGTAGAGGCGGTTGTAGGTATAGGAGCGCTCGTCGCCATCCTCGCCCACCCACAGCAGTGCGGCCTTGTTGCGGCGATCGCTGTGCACGTGGCGGTCGATGCAGTTCACCGTGGCATTGAGCTTGCCACCCACGAACCAAGCATGGTTGGGGGCGTTGAACTGGAGCACCTCAGTCCAAGGCTCGGCCCAGTCCAGGGCGCGGGCCTTCTCCGCCCAGAAGGAGGCCGGATCTTCCTGAGCCAGGGCGCACTCCACCTCGTAGTTGATGGCCGCCTGCTTGGCAAGCCAGCCCCGCATGGGAATGGGTGCCTCACCTTTCTGCAGCGCATCGATGGTGGCTTTTTGGGTAAGGCTGATTTCCACGTCGCTCATGGAGGGCTCCGGAAGGGGGGTGGAATGGATAAATGGGGGATGTTAGGAGGGAAGGTAGCATGGGAAGCGGCCCACTTCAGCCAAAATTGCGGTCACATCATCTCCCCAACTTCCGCTGGAAACCCCCTATGGCCACCATTTACGACTCATCCATCAGCTATGACCTCCATCCGAGCGTGGCCCATGTGCAGGCCATGCTGGCGAACCTCAAGGCCAGGACCGGACTCGATCTGGGGGCGTGGGTGGCTCGAGTGAAGGCGGAGGGTCCCGCCGAAGAAAAGGCCCGCCGGGCCTGGTTCAAGGCCCAGGGCCTCGGGGGCAACCAGGCCCTGTTCCTCGCTGAGCGCAGCATGGGCAGTTCAGGCCATGCCTTCGACGACACGCCCCAGGGCTACCTGGCGGCGGCGCCCGACTACGTCAGCCAGCAGTACACCGGGAAGAAGGCGGCCTTTGCCCCGCTGTATGGGCAGCTCGTGGGCCTTGTCCGCACCCTGGGTCCCGACGTCAGGATCTGCCCCTGCCAGACCATGGTTCCCTTGTACCGGCAGCATGTTTTTGCGGAAGTGAAGCCCTTAGCCTCCCGGCTGGACCTGGGCCTCGCCCTGGGCGATCCCGCCTCTGTGACCGACCCCAGCGGCCGCCTTCGCGAGACCGGCGGCTTCGCCCGGAAAGACCGGCTCACCCACAAGCTTGAAGTCCGTACTACAGCTGATCTGGAGGATGCCCTGGCCTGGCTGAAGGTGGCCTACGAGCGGGACCGGCCCGTCTAGGGCTGGGGCACGGCGGCCTGCACCCGCTGAATCGACAGGACCCTCTCGAGCTCCCCGGGGGCCAGGCCCACAAGAAAGCCCCGACTGCCGCCGTTGAGGTAGATGCGCTCCAGCTCGAAGAGGCTCGCTTCCGCATAGACGGGCAGGGCCTTCTTGGTGCCCAGCGGGCTGGTGCCGCCCACCAGGTAGCCGCTGTGCCGGTTGGCAACCTCGGGCTTGCAGGGGTGGATGGCTTTCGCTCCGACCTGACGGGCCAGCTCGCGGGTGCTCACCTCGCGGTCACCATGCATGAGGATGATGAGGGGCGCACCCTTCTCGTCCTCCATGACGAGGGTCTTGATAACCGCGTGTTCCGGCACACCGAGTTCCCGGGCACTGACGGCGGTTCCGCCATGCTCCTCGTTGCGGTAGAGGTGCTCCGTATAGGCCACGCCAGCCTGCCGGAGCAGCCGGGTCGCATGGGTGGAGGGAGCCTTGGACATGCCCCCATGATTCCACATCCCGCGCGGCGGCCGGAAGGCTCAGCCGACCGGCCCGCTGTCCGGCAGGGACTCTCCGGGCTCGGCCATGGCCAGTTTCCGGAAGGCAGAGGCCTTGATCGCGGCGTAGAGCTCGCTTCCGGGAACGATGTTCAGATCCTGCGCCGCGGCAGGGACGATCTCCGCAATGAGCCGGCCCTGCCCGACAGCCAGCTCCACGCCCGTCCGGCTGCCGCTCTCGAAGAGCGAGACGACCGTGCACGCCAGCAGGTTGCGGGCGCTGATGGCCTCCGGATGCCGCTTGAAGAGGATGATGTCTTTCGAGGAGAGCTCGAAGAGCCCGCCGGACGTCTCCTGCGCTCCTCTCGGCAGCACCAGCTCGCCGCCCTCCCAACGGTACACCGAGGCTCCGCCCTCGAGCCGCATGCCCGTCAGGCGGAGAAGGTTGATGTAGCCCACCGGACTCAGGCCCATGCGCTCACGGGCCAGGTGCTCCGTGGTCGTCTGCGCGGTCACCCGGCCCCCGGCCAGGGCGATCACCTGCTCGGTCATGAGGCGCATCTCCAGCATGGAGTGCGAGATGAACAGAAAGGGAAGGTGGAACTCCCGGCACACGGCCTTCAGGTGGCTGATGATCTGGAACCGCAGGTGGTCGTCCAGGGCCGAGAGGGGCTCATCCATGAGGAGCAGCTGCGGATTCGAGAGCACCGCCCGCCCGATGGCCACCCGCTGCTTCTCCCCCCCGGAGAGGTTGTTCACGCCCCGGTCGAGCAGGGGCTCGAGCTGCAGCACGCGAACCAGGCTTTCCAGGTCGATGCGGCGGTGCTCGGGCGCGCAGCGCTTGAGGCCGTAGAGCAGGTTTCCGCGCACGCTGAGGTGGGGAAACAGGCTGGGCTGCTGGAAGACGATGCCGATGCGTCGACGGTCGGGTGGAACGTCGATCCGGCGTCCGCTGTCGAAGAGTGGGGTGCCGTCGAGGAGGATGCTGCCCCGGTCGGGCTCCATCAATCCGGAAACCAGACTCACCAGGGTGGACTTGCCGCTCCCGGAGGGGCCGAAGATCCCGCAGGCCTCCCCCTGGATCACCAGATCCAGGTCCAGCGAGAAGGCGCCGAACTGCTTGTGGGTGGCCAGCCGCAGCTCCATGTCAGTCCAGCCTCGTCATGCGGCGCCCGAGCTGCTCGTGCAGCAGCAGGACCGCCACCGAGAGGACGATGGAGACCAGGCACAGGGCCAGGGCCATGGGATCACCCCCCGGCGAGCTCGCATAGTCGTAGATGGCGAGAGGGATGGTCTGGGTCACCCCGGGGATGTTGCCGGCCACGATGATGGTGGCCCCGAACTCCCCCAGCCCCCGGGCGAACATGAGGACCGAGCCCGCCACCAGACCCCGGATGGACAGGGGCAGGATTACGGTGAGCAGGCAGTCCAAGGGACCCGCACCCAGGGCCCGAGAGGCCTGGATCAGGCGTGGGTCGATGGCCTCCATGCCCACGCGGATGGCCCGGACCATGAGCGGGAAGCCCACCACCGCGGTGGCGATGACCGCCGCTTTCCAGGTGAAGAGCACCGGCACCCCCAGGGAGGCCAGCGTCCTCCCGAGCCAGCCGTGCCGCCCCAGCAGGATCAGCAGCAGGTAGCCAATCACCACCGGCGGCAGGGTCAAGGGCAGGTTCACCAGGACATCCAGGGCCAGCTTGCCCCGGAAGCGGCCGTAGCTCAGGAGGTAGGCGGCCAGGAAGCCAAACGGGAGCGAGACCACGGTGGCCGCCAGGGACACCTTGAGGGAGAGCAGGATGGCGGAATACTCGGCAGAGCTGAACGCGGGCATGGCAGCCTATTGTACGGAGAAGCCGTACTTCACCAGCACGACCTTGGCTTCGGCCGACCGGAGGTGGTTGTAGAAGGCGACGACCTCGGGCTTCGCCGCTCCGGAAAGCGTCAGCGCCATGGGGTAGACCACGCGCGGGTACAACTCCTGGGGCACGCGGAAGAGGAGCCGGGCCCGGGTGGCCTGGAGGGCGTCGGTGGCATAGACGAAGGCCCCGTCCACCTCACCCCGCTCGGCGTACATCAGGCACTCCCGGACGTCCTTGGCCTGGACCAGCTTCTTCTCGAGCAGCCGGTCCAGCCCAGCCCGCTTGAGCGCCTCCATGGCGTATTCCCCGGCCGGGACGCTCTTCGGACTCCCGATGGCGATCTTCTCCAGCTTGGCCAGGTCCTGGAGGGAGGCAGCCCTGCCCGGAGCCCCCACAAAGACCAGCGCGTTGTAGGCCAGGGTTGTGATGCTGGCAGCCTGGACCAGGTTCCGCTCCCGGAGGTAGTCCATCCAGGCCTGGTCGGCAGAGATGAAGAGGTCGGCGGGCGCGCCCGCTTCCAGCTGCTTGGCCAGGGTGCCCGAGGCGCCGTGGTTCTTGAGGATGGCCACCCCGGGGTGGGTCTTGGCGAAGCTGTTGCTCAGCTCGCCGAGGCTCTCCCGGAGGCTCGCGGCCGCGGAAACCGAGACCTCGCCAGCCCCGACCTGACCCCCCACCAGCAGCAGGAGCCCCATCAGCAACCGGGTGGCGAGCCTCTTCATCGCAGATCCTCCAGCCCCATGGTGACAAGAGTCGGGGCCTTCACTGCTTTGAATTTCATGGCGGGTCAGCGCAGGCTGCCGGAGCCATGGCGGAACCAGTCCAGCAAGATCCCCTCAGGCAGATCCAGCCCAAAGGCGTCCTGCAAGAGGGGGATCAGGTCCTCCAGCGCCACCTCGCGACCGGCCACCTCCTCTCCCCGGAACTCGGCGTAGGCCTGGTTGCGCAGGAGGCGCCGGACCTCGGGACCGGGCTGCTGGACGATGAGGTTTCGGCGGAAGCGGGAGTCCGGATGGGTGCTGGTGAAGTGGTTGCCGACCTCGAAATCGATTGGGAGCCTAGGCTCTGGAACGAAGGCATAGAGATCCTCCCAGACACCGCGGTGGAAGCTCTGCAGCACCTGGAGCCCATCCTCGGGAACAACCCGGTAGGTGTTCTGGAACTGGGCATGGGCCTCGCCATCCTGGGGCACGGGGTGCAGCAGCCCTTCGAGCCCGAAGCCCACATCGCAGAGCCACGGGTTACCCTCCACCCGCACCAGCAAGAGCATGTGGGTCCGCGGCAGGATCCCGGTCACCCCGAGCCGGACCCGCGCCTCGCAGGCCATGACCTCGAAGCCGAGGCCTTCAAGCACCGCCTGGAACAGGGTGTTGTGCTCGAAGCAGTAGCCGCCACGCTGCCGCTCCACCAGCTTCTCCTGCAGAGAGGCCAGATCGAGGTGGATCGGACGACCCAGCAGCACGTCCACGTTCTCGAAGGGGATCGTGCTGGCGTGGGCGAGGTGCAGGGCGCGGAGGCCCGTCAGGTCGGCGGCGGGCCGGCTGGCAAGCCCGATGCGTCGGAGGTAGGCGTCCAGGTCCAGGTCAGCGGGCATGGTGCACAGCCCCAAGGCGGTGGGAGGTTCGGATCAAGGGCATACGACCTCCTCGGTTAGACGGACCGGGTCTGCCACGCGACCAGGTTTCGCCGAATCTGGCGGGCGTGGAGCTCCAGGTGCTCGCCGTAGCTGCGCAGCCAGTCATCAGTGCCGTAGGGACCGCTGTGGCTATGGCGACCCATGCGGCCCCAGGCCTCCTCGGGCAGGCGGGCCAGCAGGGTCGAGGTGTGGGCGCGCACCGTCTCCACCAGATGCAGAGATGCCTCCGGATCGCTGCCCTGGTAGTCGAAGCGCTGGGTCCAGACATTCTCGTCGTAGCCCACGATGAGGGGCTCGGGTTCCGCCAGCAGAAGGCGGATGCGGATGGCCGCGTAGGTCTCGGAGTCGGCACAGTGGGCCACCACCTCCAGGGCGCTCCAGGCCCCCACCGCGGGTCGCCAGAGGCGCATCTCCGTCGGCGCCTCGTCCCAGGCCCGTCGCAGCAGGCTGGGCCCGGTTCGGTAGCGCTCCAACCAGGAGCTCCGGGTCGCGGCATCCATCGACATGCGTCACCTCCTCTCCAGGATGGGCGGAATGGTTCCAAATTGAACCCTCAGCTTGCGAGGCAGGCATGGTTTCATGGAAGGTCTCGCCCCCATCAGGAGCCCCCGTGACCTCTCGCCGCCTCACCAGCCTCACCTTGGCCCTGGCCGCCAGCCTCCTGGCTGCGCAGCGCACCCCTCAGCAGGCACCCCCGGCCGGGGCGCCGAGTGCCGCACCCCGTGCCAATGGGGCGTCCACGCCGGTGCCGGACGCCAGCGAGCCCAAGCCCTATGACAAGGTCGTCACCGCCGAAGCCAAGTCCCAGGACGGCTTCATCAAGGTCCACCAGCTCAAGGGCAAGACCTACTTCGAGATCCCCAAGAGCCGCCTGGGCCAGGAGTTGCTGCTGGTGGTCTCCGCCAACCAGACCCCCGCGAACATCGACCACGCCGGACGGGTGGTGGACTCCACCGTGGTGCGGTGGGTGGTGAAGGAGAACCGCGTGCTGTTGCAGGAGGTCTCCCACGCCCTGGTGGCAGACCCTTCCCTGCCCGTGGCCAAGGCCGTGGCCGCCGCCACCCGGGACACCATCCTGATGAGCTTTCCTGTGGAGGCCTTCGCCAAGGACGGCGCCCCGGTCATCGAGGCGACGCGCCTGTTCACCACGGAAGTGCCAGAACTCAGCGCCCGCCAGCTCCTGGGCGCCCAGTCCTTCGATCCCGCGCGGAGCTACCTGGACAAGGTCAAGGCCTTCCCCGCGAACCTGAACGTCGAGGCGGTGCAGACCTACAGCGTGCCCTTCAGCATGGGTCCCATGCCCGGTAGCTCCAGCCCCTTCGGCGCCCCTGGCCTGCGGCCCGGTACCAGCGGCTCGGTGACGATGTTCTTCTCCTTCGTGCAGCTGCCGGAGAAGCCGATGTTGCCCCGGGTCTCGGACGAGCGTCTGGGCTTCTTCAGCGTGCGGAATACCGACTACGGTCGGCCGGACCACGAGGCCAGCCGCCGCTCCTACATCACCCGCTGGCGCCTGGAGAAGAAGGACCCCGCCGCGGCCCTCAGTGAGCCCGTAAAGCCCATCACCTTCTACATCGACCGCGCCACGCCGGAGACCTGGGTGCCCTTCGTGAAGAAGGGCGTGGAAGCCTGGCAGGTCGCCTTCGAGGCTGCCGGCTTCAAGCAGGCCATCGTGGCGAAGCTCGCCCCCACCCCCGAGGAGGATCCGGACTTCGACGCCGGCGACGCGCGCTACTCCGTCATCCGCTGGGTGCCCTCGCCCGTGGCCAACGCCTACGGCCCCCACATCAGCGACCCCCGCACCGGAGAGATCCTGGAGGCGGACATCGTGCTCTACCACAACATCCTGCAGCTCCAGCGGGACTGGTACTTCACCCAGGTCGCCCCGCTGGACAAGCGGGCCCAAGGCCTCCGGCTTCCCGATGACCTCATCGGCGACCTCCTGGCCTACGTGGTGACCCACGAGGTGGGCCACTCCCTGGGCTTCCCCCACAACTTCAAGGCCAGCTCGCAGTATCCCTTCGAGAAGATCCGGGACAAGGCCTGGGTGAAGAAGATGGGCCATGTGTCCACCCTCATGGACTACTGCCGCTTCAACTACGTGGCCCAGCCCGAGGACGGCTTCGAGCCGGCGGACCTGGTGCCCAAGCTCGGCCCCTATGACATCTTCGCGGTGAAGTGGGGCTACACGCCCATTCCCGGGGCCAAGACCTCCGATGACGAGAAGGCCACCCTCAATGCCTGGCTGAAGCCCCAGGAGAAGGAGCCCTGGCTCCGTTTCTCCACGCCCGGCACCTCGGGCATCGACCCCGGCGACCAGACCGAGGCTGTGGGCGATGCGGACCCCGTGAAGGCCACCACCCTTGGCACCAAGAACCTCCAGCGGGTCCTGGGCCTGCTGCCGAAGGCGGCCCTGAAGGAAGGGGAGGACCTCAAGGAGCTCAGTCACCTCTATGACGCCGTCTGGGGCCAGTGGCGGCGCGAGCTCGGTCACGTGACCGTCCTGGTGGGTGGCTACGACACCGAGAACAAGCACGGTGGCCAGACTGGCGGGCGCTTCACGCCGGTGGCCGTGGCCCGCCAGGCCGAGGCGGTGAAGTTCCTCAGTGGCGCCGTGCTCAAGACGCCCACTTGGATCCTCGATTCGGCCCTGCTCGCCAAGCTCGAACCCGGCAGCGGCCAGATGCGGTTGCTCTCCGCGCAGCGCGGGGTCCTCGGCGCCCTGCTGGACCGGGCACGCCTCAGCCGCCTGGAGGAACAGGAGGCCCAGCTGGGCGAGAAGTCCTACGCCATCGGCCAGCTCCTGGCAGATCTGCGGTCCGGCATCTTCACCGAGCTCACTGGAGCGGCGCCCAAGGTCGATCCCTACCGCCGCAACCTCCAGCGGGCCTATGTCGAGCTGCTCGGGAACCTGCTCAACCAGCCGGCGATGCCGACCATGGCCGCCGGAGGCCTGGGCATGACTGTCCTCATGGTGAACACCAGCGACGACTGCCGGGGCGCCGTCCGCGCCGAGCTCAAGGCACTGCAGGCCCTCGTGGCCAAGCCCGGCGCACCCAAGGCCACCCGGGCCCACCTGGAGGACCTGAAGGACCAGATCGCCCGGGTGCTGGATCCCAAGTTCCAGGCCGCCCCGCCCTCGGCCGCCACGGCCACCCCGTCCCGCCGGGTGGAAGAGACCTGCTGGCCCAGTGCGGCCAGTCTCGAGAACTGACGTCACGCCAGCCTGATCGGCAAGCCCCCAGGGAGGCCCCATGCCCACTGCCCGGATCCTTCTCGCGCTGGCCCTCGGGCTCGCGGCCACCCTGCCCCTCGGGGCGGGGGACCGCGTCACCGGCCGGGCCTTCGCCACCCGCTCCGAGGTGGCGGCCCAGCACGGCATGGCCTGCACCAGCCAGGCCCTGGTCACCCAGATCGCCCTGGACATCCTCAAGCAGGGTGGCTCTGCCGTGGATGCGGCCATCGCCGCAGACGCGGCCCTGGGCCTCATGGAGCCCACGGGGAGCGGCATGGGCGGCGACCTCTACGCCATGGTCTGGGATGCCAAAGGCAAGAAGCTCCACGGCCTGAACGGCAGCGGCCGCTCGCCGAAGAGCCTCAGCCTCGAGCACTTCCAGAAGCTCGGCCTCAAGCACATCCCGCCGCAGGGCCCCCTGCCCGTCAGCGTACCCGGCTGTGTGGACGCCTGGTTCGAGCTCCACCGCAAGTTCGGAAAGCTCCCCATGGCGCAGGTGTTGGCACCCGCCATCCGCTACGCCCGGGAGGGCTTCCCTGTCTCCGAGCTGGTCGCCTACTACTGGGACCGCAGCGTGCCCGCCCTGGGCCGATTCCCGGGCTTCCTGGAGACCTTCACCGTGGACGGCAAGCGGGCTCCCCGCAGCGGGGAGGTCTTCCGCAACCCCCGCCTGGCCCGCACCCTGGAGCTGCTCGCCAAGGAAGGGCGCGACGCCTTCTACAAGGGCGAGATCGCCCGGAAGATCGACAGCTACATGAAGACCCAGGGCGGCTTCCTGAGCTATGAGGACTTTGCCGCCCACCACTCGGACTGGGTGGAGCCGGTCTCCGTGAGCTACCGGGGCTACGACGTCTGGGAGCTGCCCCCCAACGGCCAGGGCATCGCGGCCCTGCAGATGCTGAATATCCTCGAGGGCTACGACTTCTCCAAGATCCCCTTTGGCAGCCCCCGCCACGTGCACCTGTTCACCGAGGCCAAGAAGCTGGCCTTCGAGGACCGGGCCAGGTTCTACGCGGACGCCGCCTTCATGAAGGTGCCCCTGGGCTGGCTGCTCTCCAAGGACTATGCCGCCCAGCGCCGCGCCCTCATCGACGAGGGCCGCGCCGCCCGCCGTCTCGAGGCGGGCCACCCGCCCCTGAAGGAGGGCGACACCGTCTACCTCACAACAGCAGATGGCGACGGCAACATGGTGAGCCTGATCCAGTCCAACTACCGGGGCATGGGCAGCGGCATGACCCCTGGCGACCTGGGCTTCTGCCTCCAGGACCGGGGCGAGCTGTTCAACCTGGAGGAGGGCAACGCCAACACCTATGCCCCGGGCAAGCGCCCCTTCCACACCATCATCCCGGGCTTCATCACCAAGGGCGGCGAGCCCTTCCTGAGTTACGGCGTCATGGGCGGCGAGTTCCAGCCCATCGGACACACCCAGATCGTCATGAACATGGTCGATTTTGCCATGAACGCCCAGGAGGCCGGGGACGCCCCGCGCATGAGCCACGACGGCTCACCGGAGCCCACGGGCGAGAAGGGCAAGCTGCCCGGCACCATCCAGCTGGAGAGCGGCTTCCCCTACGAGACCGTGCGGGAGCTCATGAACCGCGGCCATGGCGTGGGCTGGATGCTGGGCGGCTACGGCGGCTACCAGGCCATCCGCTGGGATCCCAAGCAGAAGGTGTTCTTCGGGGCCTCGGAATCACGCAAGGATGGCCAGGCGGCTGGCTACTAGCGGCTAGAGGAAGGAGATCGGATCCAGGTCCCAGTCCCCAGGCTCCTCATAGTCCTCGATCTCCTCTGGAGCGTGGAGCAGGTGCAGGTCCTTGACGGGTAGCCGCAGGCTCAGCTTGGTATCGAACACCAGGCGCACCATGGGGCGCAGGAGGTCCTCGCTCTGTTCGACGACCACCGCCAGACGCCCACTGGTGAGGCGGACCAGCGCACCCACCGGATAGATCCCCAGGGTGCGGATGAACTGCTGGACCAGGTCGCCATCCAGGTGGGCGCCGCTCCACTCCAGGAGCTTCTTCAGCACCTCGGAGGGCTCCATCCCTTTGTGGTAGACCCGGTTGGAAGTGAGGGCGTCGTAGACATCCACGATGGCGGCCATGCGCCCGATCTGGGAGATGCCCTCCCCGGGAATGCCCACGGGATAGCCCCCGCCGCCCATGCGCTCGTGGTGCTCGCCGGCGATCCGGATGACCATCTCGGAGATCCCGGGGACTCCCGTGAGGAGGTCCCGGCTGATGACGGCATGGGACTTCATGATGGTGAATTCCTCTTCCGTGAGCTTCCCGGGCTTGTTCAAGATCTCGTTGGGGATCTTCATCTTCCCGATGTCATGGAGCAGCCCGCCGAGACCCGCCTCATGCACCAGGTCGGCAGGCATGCCTAGGGCATTTGTGAAAGACACCAGCAGCGCACAGATGCTGACGCTGTGCTGGAAGGTGTAGGTATCAGCTGCTTTGATACGGCAGAGGCTGAGCAGGGCGCCGGGGTTCCGAAGCACCGAGGCGTTGATCTCCTTCACCAGCGGTCCGGCCTTGGCGGGGTCCACCTGCTTGCCCAGTCGCACGTCCTGAAGCAGGCCGTCGACCATGACCGAGGCCTCCCCCAGAATCCGTCTGGCCTGGACGGACTCCTCCTTCTGGGAGACCCGGGCCGTCGGCAACGCGGCCCCGGCGGCGGCTGACTGCTTCAGCTGCTGGTCGAGCACCCGGTCGATCTCGGCCTTGGTCGGGGCCCCGGCGACATCGTCCCCTCGTTCGGTGTCGATGTAGAGCTCAACCATGCCCTGATCCCGCATCTTCTGGATCTGGTCCGGATGACGCAGCAGGAAGCGTTGCCGCAGGAAGCCGTGCTGGAGCCAGCCGCAGTTCAGGTCGTGGATGTACATCCCCGTCCTGAGATCCTCGACCCGCACCCGCTTGATCGTCATGGCCCTTATCCACCGCCTGATCCTTGGATCGGCCTAGAAGGATCCGAGGTTGAAAGCTGACCTGGCCTGGAGCGACCAGGTCGTGGCGCAACCCAGCCCAGCCGGGGTAATCAGGCCCTGGCAGAGCATCTGGCGCCCAGGGGCGGGGCTGGATGTAGAATGGGGGTTCGGACCGCGCCCAGCGGCGCTCTCAGGGGAGTTGACCGTGCTCGAAGCCTACCGCCTCCATGTCGCTGAACGCGCCGCCATGGGCATTCCGCCCTTGCCACTCACGGAAGCCCAGACCTCCGGGCTGGCAGCCCTGCTCGCCACTCCCCCTGCGGGCGAGGAGAAGGTCCTGCTGGACCTGCTGATCCACCGCGTACCCGCCGGCGTGGATGATGCCGCCCGGGTGAAGGCGGCCTTCCTGGCCAGCGTCGCCAAGGGCCAGGAGAAGGTGGCCCTGGTCTCTCCCGAGAAGGCCACGGAGCTGCTCGGCACCATGCTCGGCGGCTTCAACGTGAAGCCCCTCATCGACCTTCTGGACGATGCCAAGGTGGGCGCCCTCGCCGCCGAAGGCCTGAAGAAGACCCTGCTGGTCTTCGACGCCTTCGCCGAGGTGAAGGCCAAGGCCGATGCCGGTAACACCAACGCCAAGTCCGTCCTCCTGTCCTGGGCCGAGGCCGAGTGGTTCACCAGCCGCCCCGAAGTGCCCCAGAGCCTCACCCTGACCGTGTTCAAGGTCACGGGCGAGACCAACACCGATGACTTGTCCCCGGCCCCGGACGCCTGGAGCCGCCCCGACATCCCGCTCCACGCCCTGGCCATGCTGAAGAACGCCCGGCCCGGCATCGAACCTGACGAGGCTGGCAAGGTGGGCCCCCTCAAGCAGCTCGAGGCTCTGAGGGCCAAGGGCAACTTGATTGCCTACGTGGGCGACGTGGTTGGCACTGGCTCCTCCCGCAAATCCGCCACCAACTCGGTGCTGTGGTTCACGGGTGAGGACATCCCCTTCGTGCCCAACAAGCGCTTCGGTGGCGTCTGCCTGGGTTCCAAGATCGCGCCCATCTTCTACAACACCATGGAGGACGCCGGCGCCCTGCCCATCGAGCTGGATGTGAACAGCATGGACATGGGGGACGTCATCGAGCTGCGCCCCTACGAGGGCAAGGCCCTGAAGAACGGCCAGGTCATCGCCGAGTTCAAGGTCAAGTCAGAGGTCATCTTCGACGAAGTCCGCGCCGGCGGCCGCATCCCCCTGATCGTCGGCCGGGGTCTCACCGCCAAGGCCCGCGTGGCGCTGGGTCTGCCCGAGTCCACGATCTTCCGCTTCCCCGCGATCCCCACGGACACCGGGAAGGGCTTCTCCCTGGCCCAGAAGATGGTGGGCAAGGCCTGCGGTGTGAAGGGCATCCGTCCCGGCACCTACTGCGAGCCCCGCATGACCACCGTGGGTTCCCAGGACACCACGGGTCCCATGACCCGCGACGAGCTGAAGGATCTGGCCTGCCTGCAGTTCTCCGCCGACATGGTGATGCAGTCCTTCTGCCACACCGCGCCCTATCCCAAGCCCGTGGATGTGAAGACCCACCGGGAGCTGCCTCCCTTCATCACCAACCGCGGCGGCGTCTCTCTCAAGCCCGGAGACGGCGTCATCCACAGCTGGCTGAACCGCCTGCTGCTCCCCGACACCGTTGGCACCGGCGGCGACTCGCACACCCGGTTCCCCATCGGGATCTCCTTCCCAGCAGGTTCGGGCCTGGTGGCCTTCGCCGCCGCCACGGGCGTCATGCCCCTGGACATGCCAGAGTCCGTGCTGGTGCGCTTCAAGGGCGAGCTGCAGCCCGGCATCACCCTGCGGGATCTCGTGAACGCCATCCCCTACTACGCGATCAAGCAGGGCCTGCTCACCGTCGAGAAGAAGGGCAAGAAGAACCTCTTCAGCGGCAAGATCCTGGAGATCGAAGGGCTGCCCAAGCTCAAGGTGGAACAGGCCTTCGAGCTGTCCGACGCCTCGGCCGAGCGGTCTGCCGCAGGCTGCACCGTGCACCTGGACAAGGAACCGATCATCGAATACATGACGTCCAACATCACCCTCATGAAGTGGATGATCGCGAACGGCTACGAGCACCGGGAGACCCTGGAGAACCGCATCAAGGCCATGCGCGCCTGGATTGCCAACCCCGAGCTGCTGGCCCCGGATGCCGACGCCGACTACGCGGCGGTCATCGAGATCGACCTGGCCGACGTGAAGGAACCCATCCTGGCCTGCCCCAACGATCCGGATGACGTCAAGCTGCTCTCCGTGGTGGCTGGCGAGAAGATCGATGAGGTCTTCATCGGCTCCTGCATGACCAACATCGGCCACTTCCGCGCCGCCGGGAAGCTGCTGGACGGCAAGTCCGACCTCGCCACGCGCCTCTGGATCGCCCCGCCCACCAAGATGGATGCCTACGTGCTCACCCAGGAGGGCTACTACGGCATCCTGGGCCGCACCGGCGCCCGCATGGAGATGCCCGGCTGCTCCCTGTGCATGGGCAACCAGGCCCAGGTGCGCAAGGGTTCCACAGCCATCTCCACCTCCACCCGCAACTTCCCCAACCGGCTGGGTCTGGACACCCGGGTCTACCTGGGCTCCGCGGAGCTGGCCTCCATCTGCGCTCTGCTGGGGAAGATCCCGACGGTGGCCGAATACACGGAGCTCGTCGGGGTCATCGCCCAGAAGTCCGCTGACATCTACCGCTACATGAACTTCGACCAGATCCCGGACTTCCGCGAGGTCGCTGACACGGTGACGGTCTAGGAACCCGTCGCCCCCATCCGGTTCACGCTCAGGTAGTTCAGGATGTCCTTCAGGAAGGCCTCGGCCGTAGGTCCGTTCGCCAGCCAGGGGTAGAAGGTCTGGCCCTGGCTGGAGCTGGCGCCGCTGACGGGAACTCCGAACAGGGCCCTGGGGCAGCTGAGGTCACAGGCGAGGAATCGCACGGCGGCGGGGACCTTGAGCAGCGACAAGATCCGCTGCTGGGCCCCTGCCCGGTCCTCGATGGTCGTGCCCAGCCAGACGTTCCGGGGTGGCTCGCCCGCCAGCCAGCGCTCCAGCCAGGCGACAAACAGCCCCTCCTCGCTGGCGTTCGGTTCGGACCGGGCAAGCTCGAGCGCGGCCTGCAGTAAGGCGGGGATGACCTTGGGCTGGCGAGTGAGCAGCATCCACGTCAAGTTGGGGGTCTGCTGCATGGTCTCCAGTGCCACCCGCCGGGCCTGATCCAGAGCCCTGTCATCGGCCCAGAAATCCCCCATTGAGTTCGTGAAGATCTTCAGGGTCTGGCTGGCCTCCCGCGCCTCCCGATCACAGCGACGGGCCGCTTCGCAGGCAGACTCCAGGGTGATGCAGTGCTTGGCCTCGGGGAGTTCCTCCCCACCTGGAAGGAGCCCCCGGTCGACCTCGCCGGAAACCGGGTCTCTCGGGTTCCGGGATTTCCCGGTCCGGGATTCGGCATAGCAGACAGCACAGACCTGGGAAACCTCGTTCCGGGTCCGCCAGAAATCGACCGAATAACCATCGCGAAGCGTGGGGATGACTTGCGCCATGAAACCTTCCTTGGAACTCACCGTGATTATTTCAACTCATGAACTTTTAACTTCGCGCGGGCTCAGTCCCTGTCAAGCGCACTAGGGGACCACCCGCCGACCCCTGAACCAGCCCTTTCTGCCGCATAGCGAGGCCAGTCCTGGCTCAGGCTGATCTCCGGACTGGCTGGACAAACCTTTGGAAAAATTCTCGACATCGCCAAGGCACCCAAAACCCAGCACTGGAGCCTGCTTCCAGCCCCGCCCAGGCCATCCCTGCGAGGCCCAGGAACCCCACCCCCCGGTTACGGCTTTTCGATTTGCATAACTTGCGTTCATGCTAGACTTTTTCCTCTTCAACCACCTTTCGGGGGGTTCCCATGGGGATCTTTGAGGGCCACATCCGCGTTCATGAAGGCGATCGTTTCGCCTTGGTGGCGTCGCGCTGGAACGACTTCATCGTTGAGCGGCTGATCCAGGGCGCGCAGGACTGCATCCTCCGCCACGGCGGCAAGGAGGACCAGCTGGACCTCATCCGGGTTCCCGGAAGCTTCGAGCTGCCCCAGGTGGCCAAGCTGGCGGCCCAGAGCGGCCGCTATGCGGGTGTCATCGTGCTCGGCACGGTGATCCGGGGCGGGACGCCCCACTTCGACATGATCGCGGCCGAGGTCACCAAGGGCGTCGCCCAGGTGGCCCTGGACACTGGGCTGCCCATGAGCTTCGGCGTCCTGACGACGGACAGCGTGGAGCAGGCCATCGACCGCGCCGGCGCCAAGATGGGCAACAAAGGCTGGGAGGCCGCCATGAGCGTCCTGGAGATGGTGGATCTGACCCGCACCCTCGGTGCCAAGAAAGGGCGCGACTAGATGGGTGTTCGCCGCCGGGGGCGGGAGTACGCCCTGCAGATGCTCTACGCCATGGACCTGACCGGCTACCAGCCGGATCAGGTCTTTGCGGGCTTCTACACCATCCAGGACCTGAACCGGGACGCCTTCTACTACGCCCGCCGGCTGGTGGATGGTGTGCACGGCCACCTGGAGGAGATCGACGGAGCCCTGGCCAAGTACGCAGAGCACTGGAAGATCCATCGCATGGCCGCCGTGGACCGGAACCTCCTCCGGCTTGGCCTCTACGAGCTGATGTTTGTGCGGGAGGTCCCCTTCCCCATCGTCATCAACGAGGCCCTGGAGATCGTGAAAGAGTTCAGCGACCAAGAGGGTACCCAATTCCTGAACGGCATTCTTGATGCGGCAAGAAAAGAGTTCCGCCCAGAAGAAACCGGCCCGCGAATCAAAAAGAAGGCACCTGCGGCAGAATCTGCCGAAGATTCCTGACCTGACCGGCCTGCCTCGGTTTGCTATGCTCGATCCCTTCCCCCGACTGACCTGATCGTTGGAGCCTCGATGAGCACCCCCCGCAAGAAGTCCCCTGCTGTAAAACAGTCTCCGACCCCTGCTCGACCGGCTGCGCTCCCCGCCAAAACAGCCTCGAGCCCCCTGGGCCTCGAGGAGATCAAGGCCCTGATCGCCCTGGTGGGCCGCGAACCCTTCCAGGAGTTCGAGTTCGAGGCGGGTGATATGCGCTTCCGCATCCGCAAGGACGGTCCCGCCCCCGTGATGCAGGCCCCGGTGGCAGCCCCGATGATGATGGCGGCCCCTGCGGCCCCCATGATGCAGGCCCTGACCGCGCCGATGGCCGCTCCCGTCGCTCAGCCGGTCGAAGATCCCAACATCCACTTCGTCACGAGCCCCATCGTGGGGACCTTCTACCGGGCCTCCAACCCGACCGCCACGCCCTATACCTCCCCGGGTGACTACGTCAAACCTGGCCAGACCCTCTGCATCATCGAAGCCATGAAGCTCATGAACGAGATCGAGAGCGACGTGGCGGGCGAGGTCATCAAGGTGCTGGTGGAGAACGGCACACCCGTCGAGTACGGCGAACGGCTCTTCGCCGTGAGAATCGGCTAGCCATGGGCTCGGCCATCAAGCGCAAGCCATCAGCCGCCATCGCGACCCCCATCGATGCGCCCCCCTTCAAGAAGGTGCTCATCGCCAACCGCGGCGAGATCGCTCTGCGCGTCATCCTGGCCTGCAAGGAGATGGGCATCCAGACCGTGGCGGTCTACTCCGAGGCTGACCGGAACGCCCTCCACGTGCGGTTCGCGGATGAGGAAGTCTGCATCGGCCCCCCGCCATCCTCGAAGTCCTACCTGAACATCCCCCAGGTCATCGCGGCGGCCGAGGTCACCGGTGCCGAGGCCATCCACCCGGGCTACGGCTTCCTCAGTGAGAACGCCCACTTCGTGGAAGTCTGCCAGGCCTGCGGCATCACCTTCATCGGGCCCAGCCCCGAGATCATCCGCAAGATGGGCAACAAAGCCCAGGCCAAGGCCACCATGCAGGAAGCCGGCGTGCCGCTCATGCCCGGCAGCGACGGCCTCGTCGAAACCGTGGAAGAAGCCCTGGTGGTGGCCGAGCAGATCGGTTATCCCGTGATCGTCAAGGCCAGCGCGGGCGGTGGCGGGCGCGGCATGCGCATCTGCAACAATCCGGAGGAGCTGCCGGACCTCTACAACAACGCTCGCAGCGAGGCCAAGGGTGCCTTCGGCGACGACAGCGTGTACATGGAGAAGTACCTCCTGGAGCCCCGGCACATCGAAGTCCAGATCATGGGCGACATGTTCGGCAACGTGGTGCACCTGGGTGAGCGCGAGTGTTCCATCCAGCGGCGGCACCAGAAGCTCATCGAGGAGAGCCCCAGCGCGGTCCTCGCCCCGGCCCTGCGCCAGAAGATCTGCGACACCGCGGTGCGGGCCGCCAAGGCCGTGGGCTACTACAACGCGGGCACCATCGAGTTCCTCCTGGACAAGCGCGGCGACTTCTTCTTCATGGAGATGAACACCCGCGTCCAGGTGGAGCACCCGGTCACCGAGCTGGTCACGGGCATCGACATCGTGAAGGAACAGCTCCGCATCGCCGCTGGCCAGAAGCTCAGCTTCACCCAAGAGGATGTGATCCAGAAGGGCCACGCCATCGAGTGCCGCATCAATGCCGAGGATCCCTTCAAGTTCACCCCCAGCCCCGGCCGCATCACCGCCCTGCACTTCCCTGGGGGTCCCGGCATCCGCGTGGACACCGCCATGCATCAGGACGCGATCATCCCGCCCCACTACGACTCCATGGTGGCCAAGCTCATCGCCTACGGCGCCAACCGCACCGAGGCCATCGCCCGCATGCGCCGCGCCCTGGACACGCTGGTGATCGAGGGCATCAAGACCACGGCCCCCTTGCACCGCCGCATCATGGACAACCCCGAGTTCATCGCCGGCACCTTCTCCACCAAATGGATGGACACCTTCCTGGAAGAGCTGAAGCGGAACCCCGCCGGGGACCCCCGCTAGGGACGTCCAGGAGACCCCCTGATTCCGCTAGAATGGACCCTGCGCCGCCTTAGCTCAGTTGGTAGAGCTCCAGCTTTGTAATCTGGTGGTCACCCGTTCGATTCGGGTAGGCGGCTCCAATTTGTAATGCATCTGCGGCCACCCCCCGGTGGCCGCTTTCGTAACGCTGAATCCAAATGGGCAAGTTCTAACCTTCACGAGCATTTCACCCGATGGTCCATTGAACAGAGCGGAGTCGGCGTGAACTGGACCATGGGATTCAAAATCCGGGCACTCGTGTTCCTGGTCTGTGGGCTCTTCGCCCTCCAGGAAGCCTTCTACGTCTTGCCCACTTTCAATTCCAAGCTCCTCGAGCGCAGGCAGAGCGAGAACAAGGCCGTGGTAGAGGTCGCCTTCGGTGTGGTCGAGCACTTCGCAGCCATGGAGTCCTCGGGGAAGGCCTCCCGATCAGAGGCTCAGGCCCTGGCGCAGGGCGCGCTTCGGGGCCTCCGCTTCGAGGGCGGCAACTATTTCTGGATCAACGACCTCGAGCCGCGGATGCTCATGCACCCCACCAAGCCTGAGCTCGAAGGGAAACCCGTGGCGGACCTCAAGGATGCTTCCGGGAAGGCCTACATGGTGGAGATCGCGAAGGTCGCCAGGCAGTCCGGAGGAGGCTTCGTGGCCTACGACTTCCTGAAGCCGCAGACCGGCAAGGTGGTGCCCAAGATCTCCTACGTGAAGCTCTACTCACCCTGGGGCTGGGTGGTAGGCAGCGGGGTCTACCTGGATGAGGTCGCAACTGAAGGGTGGAAGATGGCCCTCACCCTCGGCCTGGGGATGGTAGCCGTGATGGCGCTGGCGTTTCCGGTCTTCCGGGTCATGACGGGCAGGATCAACACCTCGGTCAGGGAGGTCCGGGACGGCATCGAAACCATCGTGGCCGGCCGGCTCACCCATCGCTTCAAGGTGCTGGGGCAGGACGAGCTCGCGGAGATGGCGGGCAACCTCAATGGACTGGTCGAACGGCTCCAGGGCGACTTCAAGGGGATCCTGCACGCTTCAGAATCGACGGCCTCGGGAGCCACCCAGCTCAGCGCCACCAGCCATGAGCAGCTGCGGGCCGCGGAGGAGGTCGCGAATGGCGCCCAGGTCCTCAAGGCGGCCCTGGAGCGCAATGTCGGCAGCATCGAGCAGGTGCGCGAGTCCCTGGATCAGACCGGGGGCCAGATCGGCCAGGCCGCCCTGCAAGTGGAGGGCGCCGTCGAGGCCACGGAATCCGGCCGGGCGGCTGCCGAAGAGAGCTTCCAGGCCATGGAGGAGATCAAGACGGTCTCAGACCGGATCGTGAAGGCTGTGCAGCTCATCCAGGAGATCGCCCGGCAGACCAACCTGCTGTCGCTGAACGCGGCCATCGAGGCAGCCAAGGCGGGGGCCCAGGGCAAGGGCTTCGCGGTGGTCGCGGAAGAGGTCCGGAAGCTGGCCGAGCGCTCAGGCGGGGCGGCGCGGGAGATCTCCGCGATGATCGAGGAGACCCACCAGGCCGTGGGACGGGGTCAGGAAACGTCCCGGCTCACCCTGGAGAAGTTGCAGGTCATCCTCTCGGGCATCCTCGAGCTCACCGGAACCGTGCTCTCCATCCGGATCTCCACAGAGGAGGAAGGGAACGCCATTGAGCAGATCCGGGCCCAGGTGCTGGAAGGAGAGAGCCAGGCCGAGCGGAACGCCTCTGCGGCCATTGAGCTGAGCGCCAGCGCAGAGCAGGTCGCCGCCACCGCCCACGAGCTGTCCCGAGTCGCGGATGGCCTGGCGGAAACCGTCAGTCGCTTCACTGTTTGAGCACCCATCCAGACAGCAGCAATGACTGCTGCCCATTCCTGAAGGAACCATCATGAGCAGTCCCATCGTCAAGATCCAAGGCGCTGTCGCGGTCCTGAGCCCTTCCGGCAGGTTCACCTCCGAGTCCCACACCGCCTTCAAGGAAGCCTCCTATCCGTTGGTCGAGAACCCCTCGGTCACCACCATCTGCATCGACCTGGCAACGGTCTCCTACATGGACTCGTCCTCCCTCGGCAGCCTCCTCCTGCTGAGAGAAAAGGCCACGGCCAAAGGCAAGAAGGTCACGTTGCGGAACCCGAACCCAACCCTGCTTCCCACCCTCAAGATGATCAAGTTCGACAAGCTCTTCGAAACCTCGAACACCTGAGCCCGGCTCATGCGCATCCTTGTCGCCGAAGATGACGCTGCCACCCGCCTCCTGATCCGGCGCGTGCTGGAGAAGGAGGGCTACGAGGTCACACTCGCCTGCGACGGCCTGGAGGCCCTGGACCGCTTTGCCCAGGCTGTGCCGGACATCGTCATCACCGATTTCCAGATGCCGCGCATGGACGGCCTGCAGCTCTGCCGCGAGCTGACGGTCGCCCGTGGCGAGCGCTTCGTGCCCCTCATCATGCTTACGGGCGGACAGGACGCGGATCTGCTCCACAACAGCCTGGAGGCGGGAGCCCTGGAGTTTCTCAACAAGCCCATCCGCCCGGACGAGCTCGTTGCCCGGGTGAGGGCCATTGCCGCCATGTCGGCCATGCACTTCACCCTGGCCAACAACCAGGAGGAGACCCTGGGTGAGATCGCCATCGTCAAGCACCTGCTTGAGCGGCTGACCTCACCGGGCCTGAAGCTCATGCCACCAGGCTTCGCCATGGAGACCCTCCAGACCCGCCGGATCAATGGCGATGCCTGCTCCTACTTGAGAGGCATCGGGGGCAACCACTTCGGTCTGCTCTGCGATGCGACCGGGCATGGCCTCGTGGCTGGCGTGAGCACACTGCCGGTCCTGGAGACCTTCCAGACCATGGCCTCCCGCGACATCCCGCTCGAATCGATCTACCGGGAGATCAACACCAAGCTGTGCCGGCTGCTCCCCTCCGACCGCTTTACCTGCCTCATCATGTTCAGGCTGGACCCCGAGATGGGCATCTTGACGGTGCTCAACGCAGGGATGCCCGATGTGTTCCTGTTCAGGAGTGACAGCCAGGAGCTCCGGGTCTTCACCTCCAGGAACTTCCCGGCCGGCATCCTGGAGGACCAGGGTGAGATCGAAGTCGAGGATGCCGCCGTGGTCTCCGGGGATCGCCTCTTCGCGTGCAGCGACGGCCTGCTCGACCTGTTCGCCGAGCCGATCCTCCGCAAGCGCTTCCTGCGCCGCGGCACGAGATACTCCGCCGCGGAGGACCAAGCCTGGCTGAGAAACACCCTCCGGGTGAGCCTGAAGAACGCAGAGCAGCATGACGACCTCACCTGGGCCCTGTGGGAAGTCCCCCCGCCCATGCCTCTGGACCTGGGGCAGGATCCGCTCCTCCCCCCCACCGAAACCGTGGCGGGGCTGGTGCTCCAGTTCGACCTGGACCCAAGGATTCATGGGGTCCGGGACCTGGTGCCGAACATCCTCGGCCTGCTGGGCTACAAGGGGGTGCCCTCCTCGACGCTCCAGAAGCTGGGCATCGTCCTCACGGAAGGGCTCGACAATGCCGTGGATCATGGCCTGCTCGGGCTCCTCTCGACCCTGAAGGCCAATGGCTTTGAAAACTATGAGGCCCGCCGGAAGGAAGCCCTTGACGCCCACGGGACCGGCCTTGCCCGGTGCCGACTGGCGCTCCACTACACGCCCGGCGCAGTCCCCGTCCTGCACCACCTGACAGTCGACATCTCGGACGATGGGCCCGGCTTCGACTGGGCCGCCCATGCGCAGTCCAAGGGTCCAGGAGAATTGGCGCCGCACGGCCGGGGCATCCTCCTGATGAAGGCACTCACCGCGGACTTCCAGTTCAACGAAGTGGGTAACGCGGTCTCCTTCACCCTGGCCTGCTGAGATCCTGAGGTCCGGAGAACGGTGGCCTGGATTAACTCTGGCCCCGAGCCTGACCGAAAAATCAGGCATGACCTTCCGGGGAGGGCGTTTCCATCTAGATCGTGGCGTTTCCGCTTGCCTCCAGGCGCTGGAGGCGGGCCAGAGGGGGTCTGCCTGGATGACCCGGGTGCTTGTGGTTGGCCTTCCCCGTCGGGTCTGGCTGCTGGTGCTCGGCCTGTTCATTGCGCTCCCGCTTGCGGCCCAGGCCCTGGCCATGCGCCACTTCGACCGGCGGGATGGCCTGCCCCAGAGCCAGGTGACGGCCCTGCTCGAGGACCGCAACGGCTTCATCTGGGCCAGCACCAATGAGGGGGTGACCCGGCTGGGGCCGAACGGGTATCAGCTGTTTGACGCCACTACCGGCCTTCGCGCAAAGGACATCGTCTGCCTGTTGGAAGACCGCGCCGGGGCAATCTGGGCCGCCAGCGCCGAGCGCGGGGTTGCGCGGATCCGCGGCCGGGAGATCACGACCTTTGGGCTCAAAGAGGGCCTTCCGGACGAGACCACGCGGGCCCTTCTGGAGACCCGGCGTGGGGACCTGCTGGTCGGCACCGGACAGGGTCTTGTGCGGCGCCAGGGAGAACGCTTCGAGCGCATTCCCCTGCCGGAGCCCTGGGAATTGACTCCCATCCAGGCCCTGGCCGAAGACACCGAAGGCTGGGTGTGGCTCGGTGCCCGCAAGGGGACCGTTGCCCGGTGGAGGGAGGGCGCCTTCGAGGTGGCCGTGTTGCCCTCAGCCACGGGAACCTCCCCCCTGGTCACCATCCGGACGGACCCCTCTGGCCAGGTCTGGATTCTCGAGGCGGAGCGAATCCTGAGGCGAAGCCGGGACGGTCGCTGGCAGGTGGAGTCCCTGCCGGGGCTGCCCGCCTCGGCCGTCTTCACCGGCCTCTCTTTCACACCGGCAGGCGAACTCCTCCTCTCGCTTGGTTCGGATGGACTCTACCTGCGGCAGCCCGATGGCAGCCACCGGCTCCTGAACCGCCAGAACCTGCTCTGCCGGGATTCCATCAACTGCGCCCTGCGGGACCGGAACGGCGGCCTCTGGATCGGCACCGACGGCGACTACCTCTGGGCCCAAGCCCTCCCGGGCCTCTGGAGCCTGACCCGCGACACCGAGACAGACCTGAGCCTGGGCCTCGGCTCGGTGACCGCCTTTCTGGCGCTTCCAGGCAACCGGATGCTGTTCGGGAGCAACAACGGAGTCATCCTCTGGCAGCAGGGCAAGGGCGTGCTGAAACGCTGGTCGCGCAGGGATGGTCTGCCTTCCGAGGATGTGTGGCTGCTGCACGAGGACGGTGGGGGCGGGGCCTGGGTCGGCACCCTGAAGGGCCTGATCCGCCTCGGCTCCGACCAGCGCATCCATCCGGGCCCTCCGGAACTGGAGAAGAGCCATATCCAGTGCATGGTCCGGAGGGGCAACCGGCTGTGGGTCGGGACCGACATGGGACTGGTGGAGCTGGATCTCCAGGGGCGGTTTCTGGGACGCCACCACCCTGTCCAGGAGACCGGCTACACCTCGGTTCACTGCCTGCTGGTGCGCGGCGAGGAGCTGCTGGTGGGCACCAGCGTCGGTCTCTTCAGCTTCGAGCGGGGAAGCTTCCACCGCTATCTCACCGGCGGTCCCTTGGACCACATCCAGGTCCTGGCCCTCCATGCCGACAACCGGCAGCGCCTGTGGGTGGGGACCTCCCAGAACCTCCTGGTGAACGATTCCACCGAGGGTTCCTGGAGCAGCCTGGACCTGGAGGCCGGTGGGCAGCCACTGTACGGCATCACCTGGATCCGCGGTCTCGCTTCCGGGGGAACCGCTATCGGTCATGCCAAGGGCGTCACCATGCTGCCCCGGGAAGGCAAGCCCGTGCTGATCACGCATCGGCTGGGACTGATCTCGGACGAGACCAACCAGGGGGGCGCCCTCGAAGATGGCCTGGGCCGCCTCTGGATCGGGATGGTGGGCGGCGCCTGCTTCATGGAAGCCGGGGCCAGCGTCCCGGAATACCCCCTGCCGACCCCCGTGGTCCTGGACATCACCTGGGAGCGGGGAACCTTCTGGATGCCCAAGGAGGTCACCCTGCCGCCCGGCTTCGCCTCCCTGGTGGTCCATGTGGACTCCGGCTCACCCAACACGCCCGTCCCGGTCCGCTTCGAGGCCCAGCTCGACGAGCTCGGTGGCAGCTGGCAGGCCCTGGAATCCGGCAACGGGAGCATCCAGTTCGGGGGCCTGAGCCCCGGAACCCACCTGCTGCGGTTCCGGACCAGCCTCGACGGCACGGTCTGGAACGAGGCCGCACCGGTGCGCCTGACCATCAAGCCCACCTGGTATCAGACGCTCTGGGCCCGCTTGATCCTGATGGCGGTCCTGGCCTCAGCCTGCGTCCTGGTCATCCGGGCACGCTTTCGCACCCTGGAGCGGAACAATGAAGCCCTGGAGGCGAAGGTCCGCTCCCGGACCAAGGAGTTGCAGGCCTGGACGCGGGAGCTGGCGCTTCGGAACCAGGGCATGGAGTGGACCCAGCGACAGCTAAAGGACACCCTCGAGTCCCGGATGCAGATGATCAACACCGTCAGCCATGACCTCCGCTCTCCTCTCACCAGCATCCTGCTCAGCGTGGAGCGCATCAACGGGGGCGGAGCCGAGGTAGAGCCCGGCCTGGCGAGAGTGCTGGGCATCATGAAGCACGAGGCCCATCGGCTGGACGGCATCCTCAAGAGCCTTCTCGACAAGAACCGCGCGGAGTCCATGACCGACCGGCTGTCCCTGAAGCTGACCCATCCCCAGGATCTGCTCGAAAACCTCGAGACCACCCTCCAGCTCAAGGCCGAGGCCCGGGGGCTCCGGCCACGACTCGACCTCGATGCGGATCTGGCCGAGACCTGGGTCCTGCTGGACTCGGTGGCCATGCGGCAGGTGTTGTTCAACCTGGTGGAGAACGCCCTCAAGTTCACGGAGCCCCCGGGCGCCGTGGGGGTCCGGACCCGACTCCAGGGGAACCACTGGCACCTGGAGGTCTGGGATACGGGCCGGGGGATTCCCCGCGCCGAGTGTGAGCGGCTCTTTCATCCCTTCGAACAGGGCCAGCATCAGGACGCCAAGAAGGGCTGGGGTCTGGGCCTCTACATCTGTCGGACCATCGTGGAGGCCCATGGCGGGCGCATCGAAGTGGAGAGTGAAGTGGGCAGCGGCTCGGTGTTCCGGGTGAGCCTGCCCCTGGTGGGCAGCGAGACGCCGGCCTGAGGCGCCCATCCTGGCGCCGGTTTCCGCCTGAGGCCCATGGGCTTCCGCGCTATCCTCGGACCATGTTCCTGCCGCTCTACCTGGGCATCCTGCACGCCGTGGAACCCGACCATGTGGCCGTGGTGACGGGAGTGTCGCTGTCGGGCGAACGCCGGGGCGCCTGGAAAGTGGGATTGGCCTTCGGCGCCTCGCACATGCTGGCCGTGGCCCTCATCGCCGTGGCCGCGACTTTCCTGGGTCAGACCTTCCTGGGTGACCGCTTCTTCCTGTGGATGGATCGGGCAGCCTGGGCCCTGGTGCTCGCCCTGGGCCTCTGGAACCTGACCGCGGCCCTGGGGCTGCGCCGGATCGCCACCCACAGCCATGCTCACCAGCATGGACCCCTGGCCCATGCCCACCCCCACCTCCACACCCGGGGTGCCGCCGGGCTCCGACTCCAGCTGAAGCCAGGCCGCCAGCCAAGCCAGCCCGCCACGCGCCGCAAGATCACCTCGGCCCTCCAGCCCCTGGCCCGCCGGGCGCCCAAGCACCACGCCAGCGGTGCCTCGGCCCATGGCTATCACCACGCCGCCGCCTGGCTGGGCGCCTTCTTCGGCCTGGGCGGGGTCCGAGGCTTCACCTCGCTGATGAAGAACGCCGGCATCTCCGGCCAGCTCCAGTTCCTTGAGGCACTCCTGCTCTTCGGCCTGGGCATCACGGCCATGTTCACCCTGCTCAGCGCGGCCTCCGGCTGGCTGGCGATCCGCATGGGCACTCAGGCCCGCTTCCGTCGCCTGCTCTACGCCCTCTCCGGGGTGGGCAACGTGGTGGTGGGCCTCTACTTGATGCTCAAGGCATGAGCGACGCCTCCCGCAGGCCCAGCCTGCTGCGCTCCGCGGCCGTGGTGTCCTTCATGACGCTGCTGAGCAAGGTCACGGGCCTGCTCCAGACCTTCTTCCTAAGCCACGTGCTGGGAGCGGGTGCCGCCGCGGACGCCTTCTACGTGGCCATGCGCCTGCCCAACCTGCTGCGCCGCTTTACCGCCGAAGGCACCATGACCGCCGCCTTCCTGCCCACCCTGGCCGAGGCCGAGACCGCCGAGGGCGAGGCTGCCATGAAGGCCGTGGCAGCCCGGTTCCTGGGCACCCTGCTGGCGTTGCTCCTGGTGGGGGTGGCACTCGTGCTGCTCTTCATGGGGCCCTTGGCCAGTCTGCTGATGGTGGGCCGCCCCGGTGTCCAGGGCGCCCTCACAGCGAAGCTGGGCCGCATCATGTTCCCTTACCTTGCCCTGGTGAGCCTCACGGCAGGCTTCACGGGGCTGCTCAACCTGCGCCACCGTTTTGCCCTCGCAGCCTCGGTCTCCGTGTTCTGGAACCTGGCCTTCATCGCCTTCGGCTGGACCACCCTGCAGGTGCTGGAGCGGGGTGGCCCTGCGCCCTACGAGACCGTCGGCGTCGTGTGCGCCTTCGCCGTCCTGGCGGGCGGTGTCATGCAGCTGCTGGTGATCCTGCCCGCTGTGCGCCAGGAAGGTTTCGGGCTGTCCCTCGGCTTCCACCTCCGCGATCCCTGGGTGCGCAAGGCCCTGGGGCGCATGGGCCCCGGCCTGCTGGTGGCAGGCATCTACCCCATCAATGCCCTCATCAGCACCACGCTGGCCTCGAAGCTGGCCGATGGTGCCCAGACGGTGCTCTTCAACAGCGGCATGATGGGCGAGATGGTGCTGGGGCTGTTCGCCATGAGCCTGGCCACGGCGGGCCTGCCCACCCTGAGCCGACAGGCCGAGGCTCGGGACTGGACCGCCCTGAACCGCAGCCTGATCCAGTCCATCTCGGCCTCGGCCCTCCTGGTGTTGCCTGCATCCGTGGGCCTCGCGGTGCTGGCGCGGCCCATCTGCGCCCTACTCTTCCGCACCGGCGCCTACACCCCGGCGGCTTCGGACTGGACGGCTCTCACGGTGGTCTTCGGTACCGTGGGCCTGGTGTTCGTCGCGGCCCAGCGCCTGGGCAACCAGGCCCTCTACGCCCTGAAGGACTACCGGGGCCCCGCCACCATGGCGGGAATCACGCTCGTGCTGAACGTCGCGCTGAGCCTCGCGCTGCTCAAGCCCCTGGGCACCGGCGGCCTGGCCCTGGCCAATGGCCTGGCCAGCCTGGCAGGCGTGCTGGGGGTCCTGCTGCGCCTGCGGCCGCGCCTGCCCGGCCTGGACCTGGGTCCCCTGCTGAAAGGCACCGCCCGGGCCCTGGCCGCCGCAGCACTCATGGGCCTCCTGGCCTGGCTGGGAGCCCACCTGCTAGGGTTGGACGCCCCCCACGCCTTCACCCGCGGGGCCCTGGGCGTGCGCCTGCTGCCTCTGGTCGCCCTCTGCGCCGCCGCCTACGGCCTGCTGGCCTCAGCCTTCGGCCACCCCGAAGCCCTGGAGCTGGTCGGGAAGGTGAGCTCGAAGCTGGGACGGAGCAAGCCATGAAGGCCGTGATCCAGCGTGTGCAGCGGGCCACGGTGCGCAGTGGCGAGCTCGAGGCCGCCATCGGCCCAGGGCTCCTGGTGCTGGTGGGTCTGGAAGCCGGGGACACGGAGGAGGCCTGTGCCTGGGCCGCCGCCAAGATCGCCTCCCTGCGGATCTTCTACGACGCCGAGGGCAAGATGAACCTCAGCCTCCAGGACATTGGTGGCGAGATCCTCGCCGTGAGCCAGTTCACCCTGGCCGGCAGCATCGCCAAGGGCCGCCGCCCTTCCTTCGACCGGGCCATGAAGCAGGACGAGGCCCGGGTGCTCTTCCGGCGCTTCCTGGAACTGCTGAAGGTCCAGCATCCGCAGGTGAAGTCCGGCTTCTTCCAGGAGCACATGGAGGTCGAGCTCGTCAACGACGGCCCCGTGACCTTCATCCTCGAGCGCTGAGGCCCTGCAAGCAAAGGCCGGGCAGGTGCCCGGCCTTTGCTTGCGTGCGCAGGAGCCTACTTCTGCAGCTCGAGGGTGAGCACCGCACCACCCATCTGCGGCAGGGTGGCAGAGGTCTTCAGCACCTTGCGGGTGACCGTGTCAATCCAGATGGTGGTGCGGCCGGGATCTCCCTCGGCGGAGGTGAGCTCCAGCTTCCAGGCCTTGAAGCTGCCGGCGGGAACCTGGAGGTCCTCCTGGCCCGTGACTGTCGCCTTCTTGAGCTCGACCTTCTGGCGCTGCAGGTCCACATTGCGGAACGTGACGCTGTAGCCCGAGGCCAGGGGCAGGCAGGCCAGCACCTCCTGGGCTCCCGGGCCGTCGGCGAAGGCGCCGCCGCCAAGGTCGAGGCTGATGGGCTTGGGAGCCCCACCCATGGCCATGGAGCCGGTGACCTTGGCGCCGTCGAAGACCAGCTCGATGGTGACGGGCCCCTGCTTCACCGTGCGCTTCACGGGCACCAGGGAGTCCTTGGCCAGGATGGCGGCATCCACGGCTTCGCCGCCAGGCAGCTTGGTGGCCTCGGTGACCAGCCAGGCGCCACCTTCCTCCTTCACGGTGCGCACCATGGAGATGGGCATGCTCTGCGGCCCCATGGCGATGCTGCCGACATAGGTGTAGCTGCCGGCCGTCAGCTTCGCGCTGGGTGTGGGTACCCCCACGGAACCGGCATCTGTTTTCTTCACCAGCACCACGGTCCTGGGATCCACGGTGATCTCGGGCAGGCGCTGCATGACGTCAGGCTTCCCACCCTCCTGGAACCGGGCCTGGAGGTGCTTGGCGAGGAACTTCTCCGCCGCGGCCATCATGGCCTGGCTGTTCACGGGCCGGGCGAAACCATGGCCTTCGTCCGGGGCGCAGATGTACTCCACAGGGAAGCCGCGGTCCCGGAGGGCGATGACGATCTGCTCGCTCTCAGCCTTCTTCACGCGGGGGTCGTTGGCGCCCTGCACCACCAGCAGCGGGGTCTTGATCTTGGCGACGGAGTTCAGGGGGGACTGCCGCTCCAGCTGCTTTTTGCCCTCGGGCGTGTTGGGGTTGCCCATGCGCTCGTGGAAGATGATGCGGCCCGCCTCCCAGTAGGGAGGGATGGTCTCCAGCAGCGTCAGCAGGTTGGAGGGACCGACGATGGAGACTGCGGCGGCATAGAGGTCAGGGGTGAAGGCCACGCCCGCGAGGGTGGCGTAGCCGCCGTAGGAGCCGCCCATGATCGCCACGCGCTTGGGATCCACGGTGCCGAGCTTGACCAGATGCTTCACGCCCCAGGTGAGGTCGTCCTGCATGCGGTCGCCCCACTGCTTGTTGCCGGCATTCAGGAACTTCTTCCCGTAGCCGGTGGAGCCCCGGAAGTTGGGGGCCAGCACCGCGTAGCCGCGGTTGGCCAGGAACTGGGCGTAGGGGTTGAAGCCCCACCCATCCCGGGCCCAGGGCCCCCCATGCGGGAACACCACCAGGGGCAGGCCCTTCGCCGGCACCCCCTTGGGCAGACTCAGGTAGGCGGGAATCTCCAGACCGTCGCTGGACTTGTAGCGGATGGATTGCATGGGAACCAGGGGATCCCGGGGCAGGTCCTCGCGGGAGACATACTCCAGGCTGAGCTTCTTGGTGCGGCGATCAAACAGGTAGCGGGTGCCCGGATCCCGGTCGCTGGAGGCGGCCACCAGCAGCAGCTGCTCGTCGGCGCTGGAGGAGCCCATGTTGATCTCCCGCCCCGGCAGCTGCTTCTGGAGCAGCTTGTAGTCAGCCTCCCAGGCCTTGTCCTTCCAGTAGATCCGGGTGCGGTCGTCCTGGTAGGTGGTGGCGATCAGCTCGTCGCTGAGGTCCGAGAAGATGGCCGAGCCGAAGTCCACCCGGCCCTTGGGATCAGACTCAAGCTTCTCCTCCTTGCCCGTGGCGGGATCAAAGAGGACCAGTTCCAAGAGGTCCCGGTTTCCCTTGTTGGTCTCCAGGTAGACCCGCTTCCCATCCTTGTGGAAGGCCACGGGATCGGCAGACTCGAACACGCCGCACTCATAGACCTTGGTGAAGCCCTCGGGATCCACCCGGAGGATCTCCGTGTCCCCCTTCTCGGTCGTGCGCAGGGCGAGGCGGAGGTTGGCCTGCTTGTCGAAGACCCAGCCCGCGATGCGCTCGTTGTTCTTGCGGAGCAGGTTCCGCTCGCCGGTGGAGATCTTGACCTTGTAGACGTCGTGCCAGGCGGCATCGCGGTCATTCAGGCCCACGTAGATCGTGTCGGGATCGGCCTTGGGCACGGAATAGATCATCGCCCTGGCCCCCTTGGCGGCGGTCAGGTTGCGGGCTTCCGGAGCCTCCTTGCCCGCGGCAGCCGGGGCCGCGGGGTCCACGGCATAGACGTTGTAGTTCTCGTCGCCATCCTTGTCCTGGACGAAGAGGATCTGCTTGCTGTCCCGGCTCCAGAAGAAGCCCGGGATGGGCCGCTTGGGATCAGCGGTGAGGAGCCGCCCCTTGGTATAGGGGTCGCCCACCTTCTTGACCCAGACGTTCCGGGTCTCCTTCCAAGGCTTGAGGAAGGCGATCCACTGCCCGTCAGGAGACAGCTGGGCGCCGGCAATCTCGGGGTTACCGAAGAACTTGTCCCGGTCGACGAGGGGGGGCAGCTGGGCCTTCCGGCCGGTGGCGGGGGCGGGAGCCTTGACTCCCTCTGCGGCCAGCGGCAGGGCCAGGGCCAAGGCAAGGCCTGACCCCAGGAGCCGAGTCAGGAGAAGGGGATGGTTCATGGGTCGGACTCCTCAGGAAAAAGGGGTTGGGTCGGCTACGAAGGAAACGGGGAGGGGTTGAGCGGCGAGCAGAGGGGAATCCGGGCCCGAGCATAGCTGCTCACGCCATCTCCAGAGAAGGGCCCCTGGTTAAAAAAAGGGATATCACCCGGGGCTGCAGTGGATGCGGCTGGGGGGGAAGGCCTCGCCCAGGACCTTGCAGGCGGTTGCATGGCCCCAGGGTCCCTCCAGCGGAATCACTACCGCCACCAGCAGGTGGGCTGGGAGTCCTTCTACCAGCCTGAGCAGAGCCCGTTTCCGCAACCCCGACGCGAAGTGTTTGAGCACCCCCTCCGCGCAGGACCAAGCCTCCGCCTCCGTCGGTAGCCAGCATCCGCCGTCGGACAGATACCTTCGGAAGCCTGGCTGGTAGCTGATCCCAAGGATCCCGCAGGCATACTTCCCAACGCCGAACTCCCCCAGATAGGCATGCACCTGGGCCTCACATCCTGGGGAGACGCTGACGAGCAGATCCTTCTCCAGGGTGAGGGGGAGTAGGGCCTTCATCTCAGGCAGCGTGTTCCCGCAGCCCAAGGCCTGCGCGAACACTCCCTGCGGGTAGGCGGGTGGCATTTCCGGGAAAAGCATCGGTCCATTCACCTCGGTTCGTGAAAGCCTCGTCAGATTCCCGAGACCTGACGCAATCCCAAGCCCTGAGCCTGTCCTCCTGGAAGCGGCTGTGGGCAGACCGTCGCAGGACGTCTCAGGTTGGAGAGGGATTCAGAGAGCCCCGTGAGAATGCCCCGAAGGTTCAGTTCTACGGCGGGGAACGGCTCCCCAATCCCAGTGGCAGCGGGTTCCTTGTGGGCCACGGAGACTGAGATCTGAGCATCCTGCTTACGAAGCCTCATGACGAGCCGTTGGCTCTGGCCTTCCTGGGACCTTAGGTGAAAGCCCAGGTCTATCCCTTCCTGTTGCATGGCAAGGAGGAAACGGACCACGCACGGGTCCTGGACGAGGAGCGGTGTGGGTCCTGGGGTGACCCGAATCAGGAAGGACCCAAAGCTATCCTGCTGGGGATTCTGCAGGATGCCGCCACACCGGATGATGGCCATGCGCAGCAGGTCCAGCAGGCTGATGAGCGTTGGGTTCATGGGTTGGCCTTCAAGGGGAGGTCTAGGGCCTAGGCACCCGATGGCTCAGCAGCTCCAGAGCCCCGACAAGGCGGCGGTAGGAACGAAACTGAGACGGAGTCCCGCTGGTTAAATGGAACATACGTAAAATTACTTACTTGGCTTTCATTGTAAGCCCCACTTAGACCTGTCAAGAAGTCCAAGAAGAGACGTCCTTGTCTTTTGATCAATGGGTTTATTGAAAAATAGAAAATTTTTTAATAATCAATTAATTCATCAACCATTCAATCACTCCATAATTTCGATAAGAAATTTTCGACTTATCTTCCGGCAGGTCTTCACGTTTTTACAGAGCCTTGCCAGGCCCAGCGAGCAGCAGGCCTGAGGCCAGGGATGGATTCGTCCAGAATTTTTATCGCGACCAAGGGCCGCCCCTCCGCCCGAACCAGATGACCGGTAGCAGCGGCGCTTTGTCCTAATTTTTTGATTCATCCCCTGAGGGGGCCTTCACACCTTGGGCGGTTCCAGCCCAAAGTCAGCCCAGCCTTCCCGGGTCGGACCATAGACGCTGGGCACGGGCAGCCCTGCCTGCCGCATGAGAACCGTCATCTGGCCGCGATGATGCGTCTGGTGGGACACCAGGACATAGAGCGCGAAAGCACCCGTCCAGGTCTCACCATACAAGGTGAAGTTGCGGCCCAGCTCCGTATTGCTCCAGCTGCCCAAGTGATCCAGGAGCGACTCGCTCACGGCGCGGTAGGCGGTGCCGATCTCCACCATGGTCGGGGGCGGGGCGCCGATGAAGCCGTCCGACCCGAGGGCCACGGGCCCCTTCACCTTGAGCCCAAGGTTCTGGGGCAGCTCCAGGGTGGTCTCCACCAGATGCCAGGCCAGGCGCCGCAGGTCGCGGTGCTGGGCGTCCACGGCCTGATGGGCGGCGGCATCGGGGATGGCCGCGAACACGGCCAGGGTCTTTTCCACCTCCTGCTGCCAGATGGACTTGAAATCCTCCACGCGTCGGAACATGTCTGCCTCCGGAAAGGTGTCCGGAAGCATAGCGCAGAGTGGGTTCGGGTCGGGGGAAACGACGGGCGGAGACCCGACCGGACTGGCACCCATCTCTGAACCGGAGGGTTCACCGGCACGCACCCACGTCTAACGTGAAGTCCACAGAGGTCGCCTCTGACGGAGAACGCACCCATGAAAACTTACCTTTTCCCGATCACGCTGATCCTGGCAGGCTTGGCCACCCTGGCCTCAGCCCAGTCCGAGGCCCGGCCCCTTCAGAAGCTCATGCAGGCCCGGGCGGGGTGGGTGAAGGCCATGAGCCAGAACCTTGCATCGAAGAACCTCCCGGAGGTGGCCAAGGATGCCGAAGAACTCTCGAAGCAGGCGACCAAGGTCGCAGGGGGCGTCGAAGGCGAGCGCAAGGTGTTCAACCAGAAGGTGTCCGACCTGGCGAAGGCCGTGGCCGACGCTGCCGCGGGCGGAGATGAAGCCGTGATCAAGGCTCGGCTGGGCGAGTTCAAGGCCACCTGCGCGGATTGCCACGCCAAATTCCGGGACAAGTAGGCGATCCTGGAGGGATGGCAGAGGACGCACAAGCAGAGCAGAAGGGGATCTTCACCCGTCCGTTCCTCATCTTGTGGGCCTTCTACTTCCTGGTCTTCGCGGCTGGCTACCAGCTGTTCCCGGTGGTGCCCCTGCATCTGCGGGACCTGGGCGCCAGCCTCGCGGAGAGCGGCCGCTTCCAGACCGCCTTCATGCTCGGCTCCGGCTTTGGTTCGCTGTTCACCGGTCCCCTGGGCGACCGGCTCGGCCCGCGAAGGGTCCTGCGCCTGTCCTCCCTGCTCCTGGTCGTAATCCTCGCAGCCTATGCGCTGCTGCGGGTGCGCTGGGGCTTCTACCTCCTGGCCCCCATCCACGGCGTGCTCTGGTCCGCGCTGCGAACAGCCTCCGTCGCCAAGGTGGGGGGCATCCTCAGGCCGGAGCACCGGGCCCAGGGCATGTCGCTCTTCGGCCTCTCCGGACCCGGGGGCGTGGCTCTGGGACCGCTCGCAGGCCTCTTGCTGCTCCCTCACCTGGGCTTCGCCTGGATGCTGGCCATCCTCGCCTCGGTCTTCGCGGTCCTGCATCTCCTCATTGGGACCCTGCCCCGCGAGTCCGAGCGGGATGGGGCGACACGGACCTCCTTCACGCTGCCGGACCGCACCGTCTGGGCCCCGGTAACCCTGCTCTTCCTGCTGGGTCTCGGCTTCGGCCCCATGCCCCCCTACAGCGCCCAGGAGGCGAAGGCCCTGGGCATGGCCTGGCCCTCAGCGTTCCTCACCTGCTTCGCCCTCGGCATGGTCGGCATCCGGGCCCTGCTCAGCCTGACGGGGATGGGGCGGCGCCCGGTGGCCCTGTTGCCCCTCATGCTCGCCATCGCGACCGTGGGTTCGGCGCTGCTGGCCTTTCTACCAGGCGGTGCTGGCCGACACCTTGCGGCAGGCCTCGTCTACGGGGGCGGCTACGGCATGGTCCACACGCTTCTCTTCATGCACATCATCGACACCTGCCCGGCGGAACGGCGAGGGGCCGGCGTGGGGGCCCTCTTCTTCGCCTTTGACGTGGGCACCGCCCTCGGCGCCCTGGGCCTGGGCTGGGGCATGGAGCTCACCAGCTTCCGCTGGGGCTGGGCGGCGGGTGTCTTCCTGCTGGCGCTGGCCATGCCTGCGGCCCGGCGCATCGCGCGGGAGAGCCGGACCGTGACAACCGGGACCGCCCCCTCTGCCATCCTGGAGCCATGAAGGCTCTTTCCAACCCTCGTCCGCGGCTCATGACCCGCCAGTTCGCCCTTGTCTGGGCTCTGACCTTCATCACCTTCTTCGCGGCCTTCCAGCTGTTTCCCACCGTCCCCCTGCGCCTGCGCGAGCTCGGGGCCAGCTTGGCAGAGAGCGGCCGGTTCATGACGCTCTTCACCCTGGGCAGCGCCCTGGGTGCGCTCTTCACCGGACACCTGGGTGACCGCGTGGGGCACCGGCGCCTGGTGGTCGCCTCCGCCGTGGGCTACGCCGGGTTTCTGGCCGCCTACGCCTTCCTGCCGACCCGCTGGGGGTTCTACCTGCTGGCCTTCCCCCACGGCATCGTCTGGTCAGGTCTCCTGACCGCAACCATGGCCTCCCTGGCCCATGTTCTGCCCGATGAGCGGCGGGCCGATGGGCTCAGCCTCTATGGCCTGGCCAGCCCCGGCGGGGTCATCGTCGGTCCCTTGCTGGGGCTCTGGATCCAGCAACGCTGGGGCTTCGCACCCATCGGCTGGTACCTCGCAGGCCTGTTCCTCCTCCTCGGGGCCCTGGCGACCACCCTGCCCGAGGACCACCCCCAGCGCCGGGCCCAGAGCTTCCAGTGGCCCAACGCCACGGTGATCGGGCCCTGTGTGGTCCTGTTTGGCGTGGCCCTGGGCTACGGCGCCCTGGGCACCTACACGGCGCAGGAGGCCATCGCCCTGGGCCTGCCCCTGCCCTCGGCCTTCCTGTCCTGCATGGCCATCGGCATGGTCCTCATGCGCGTCGTGATGCTGCGGCGGGGCTTCGGCCGCCGCCCCATCCGGAAGCTGCCCGGCATGCTGCTGGGCGCCTTCGCGGGCTTGGCCCTGCTGGCCTTCCTGCCCGGCGGCACCCTGCGCCATGTGGTCTCGGCCCTGCTCTACGGTGCGGGCTACAGCATGCTGCACACCCTGCTCAACGCGAAGCTGCTGGAATCCGTGGACCCCCTGCGGCGCGGCTCGGCCTTCGGCGCCCTGCTCTTCGCCTTCGACGCCGGCATCGGCCTCGGCAGCTTCAGCCTGGGCTGGACCATCGGTCACTACGGCTACCGCCTGGGCTGGGCCCTGGGCGCCCTCGCCCTGCTCGCGGTGCTGCCGCTGACGTTGCGGATGAGCCGGGACTGATCAGACCCGGCGGTGCAGCTTGTGCGGGGCCGCCTGGTCCACGCACTTGACCAGCATCTCGTCGATGTTGACGTGGTCCGGCAGCGCCAGACACCAGCGGACGCACTCGGCAACGTCGTGGGCAGTCAGGGGCTTCACCCCTTTGTAGACGGCCGCCGCCTTGTCGTCATCCTTGAGCCGCACGTTGGAGAACTCCGTCTCGGCCATGCCCGGGTCCACCTCGGTCACGCGGATCTGCTCGCCGTTCAGCTCCAGGCGGAGGCTGTGGGCCATGGCCCGCAGGCCCATCTTGCTGGCGCAGTAGACGCTGCCGCCCTCGTAGGGCTGGTGGCCCGCCACGGAGCCGATGAAGAACACGTGCCCCCAGCCGGCCTTGCGCACATGGGGCAGACCGGCGCGGATGGTCTTCACCACCCCCTCGATGTTGGTGCGCATCATGGCTTCCAGGTCCTCGTCCGGCGTCTCCCACAGCTTGAAGGTGCCGCTGGCGAGGCCGGCATTGGCCACCAGCACGTGCAGGCCGCCCAGGGACGCGGCCGCAGCCTCCACGAACGCGTTCACACTGGCCGTATCCCGGGTATCTACCTGACCCGCGAAGGTCTGCACGCCGTGGGCCTTCGCCAGCTCATCCGCCAGGCCCTGCACGCGGTCGAGCCGCCGGGCGCCCAGCGCCAGGTGGCAGCCCTGGGCGGCCAGCAGGCGGGCCATGGCGGCGCCGAAGCCGCTGGAAGCGCCGGTGATGAGGACGATGGGATGTTCGGGACGCATGGGTCTTCCTCCGAGGACTGAGCTAAGGGGCATTCATGAGCCTGACGCGCAGAGCGTGGCTCGCCCTACCGGAAGGTCCGGTGGAACTCGCCCATGGCCTCCACGACCTTCTGGATCTGGTCCGTGGGCGGGAGGATGGTGGTCCGGAAGTGGGCCGTGCCCTCCATCTGGCCAAAGCCGGAGCCGGGGACCACGCAGATGCCCGTCTTCTCCAGCAGGGCCATGGCATAGTCCGAGTCGGTGCGGCCGGGCGGGAGGGTGATCTTCGGGAAGGCGTACATGGCCCCGGTGATGGTATTGCAGGTGATGCCCGGAATGCGGTTGAGGCCATCCACCAGGAGGGTGGCGCGCTGCTTCAGCGTGTCCAGGATCGCCCGCTTCTCCGCCGTGTAGAGGGCGTAGGAGGGCATGCCTGGTTTCGGGGCACACACCATGGCATGGACCGCGACCTGGCCCGCCAGGTTGGCGCAGAGCGCGATGCTCTGGAGCTTGAGGATCTGGGCCGCCACGTCGTCTGGTACATTGCGGAACTCGAAATAGCCGCCCCGGTGGCCGCATTCCCCCAGGAGGCCCTTGGAGCAGGAGTGGAAGCTGAAGAGCGAGACGTCCTTCACCTCCTTTTCATGGAGCACCCGGGCGAAGGAGACGAATGCATCACCGGCCCGGTAGATGTTCTCCTGGTAGACCTCGTCGGCCAGGATGGAGAGCCCGTGGGCCTGCGCGAAGTCGATGATCATGGCGATGGTGGCCTCGTCGAGCACCGCGCCCGTGGGGTTGCCGGGGTTGATCACACAGATCGCTTTGACATGGGTCCCCTCGGCCTTGGCCTTGGCCAGAGACTCCTCCAGCATGGGACGGCTCACCTTCCAGCCATCGGCCTCGTCCAGGAAGTAGGGCACCATGCGACCCCGGTAGAGCGTGATGCTGGCCGAGTAGAGCGGGTACTGGGGGATGGGAATCATGATGCCGTCCCCGGGGCCGGAGATGAGGATGCGGAGGGCGGTCTGCACGCCCTTGCTCGCCCCGTCCGTCAGGAAGATGGCGTCGGGATCCACGCCGATGTGGTCGCGCTCCAGGATGAACTCCGCCACAGCCTCCCGGATGGAGCGCACACCCCGGCTCTCGCTGTAGGCGCCAAGGCCGTGCTGCGTGCCTTCGAGAATGGCCCGCGCGGTCTCGATGGCATCCGCGGGGAAGGCCCCAGGCGCGGTTTCCATGAGGGCCGGGTATTCGCAGAGGGCCAGCAGCTGGCGGATCCACGTGAGCGGGGCCTGCCCCAGGGATTGGGGGTTGCCGATGTTGCAGTAGATGATCTTCCGCCCCTGCTTCTCCAGTTCCCCGGCCCGGGCCACGATGGCCCCGCGGACGGCGTATTCGGTGGCGACGACGGCTTTGCTGATGTCAGACAGGTGAATGGTCATAGGCACTCCGGTGGTCCAGTTTAGCGCGTCGGGGGGGTGTGATCCGGGTCATCCTGCCCCGGACCGGAGCTGGCGATAGACTGGCCCAAACGGATTCATCCCGGCTTTCCACCTTCCTCCCCTTTCGACGAGGTATCCATGTTCGGTTTCACCCTCCCTCCCGAGCTGCAGGCAGAGAAAGAGCGCGCCCATACCTTCGCCGAGAAGATCATGCGCCCGGTGGCCCGCAAGTATGACGAGACTGGGGAGTGGGCCACAGACGTCTACAAGACCGCCTTCGATTTCGGCTACCTGCAGGCCATGGTGCCCGAGGACTGCGGCGGGCCCGGCGCCTCGCAGATGGAAGAGGTCGTGGTCTGCGAGGAGCTGGCCTGGGGCTGCGCCGGTCTCTATACCTCGATCATGGCCAACGGCCTGGCCATGACGCCGGTGCTCATCGCCGGGAGCCCCGAGCAGAAGAAGAAGTGGCTGGGCATGATCGCGGAAGAGCCCAAGTTCGCCGCCTTCAGCCTGTCCGAGCCCAACGCCGGGTCCGACGCCGGTGGCATGACCTGCCGCGCTGAGAAGAAGGGTGATAAATACATCATCAACGGCACCAAGTGCTACTGCACCAACGGCGGCTACGCCGACTGGTACACCCTGTTCTGCAGCACCGATCCCAGCAAGGGCGCCCGGGGCGCCAGCTGCATCGTCGTCCCCCGGGACACGCCAGGGCTGGTGGTGGGCAAGGCCCTGGACAAGATGGGCCAGCGCGCCAGCAACCAGGTGGAGCTCTACTTCAACGATGCCGAAGTCCCCGTGGAGAACCTGCTGGCCAAGGAGGGCATGGGCTTCATCATCGCCATGAAGACCCTCGACCAGACCCGGGCCGCCGTGGCCGCCGGGGGTGTGGGCGTGGCCCGCGCCGCCTTCGAGATCGCCCTGGACTACGCCAAGACCCGCATCCAGTTCGGCGCGCCGATCTTCGCCAACCAGGCCATCAGCTTCATGCTGGCGGACATGGCCAAGAAGATCGAAGCCAGCCGTCTGCTCACCTGGCAGGCCGCCTGGATGACCGACAACAACATCAAGAACTCCAAGCAGAGCGCCATGGCCAAGACTTTCGCCACGGACACCGCCATGGAAGTCACCACGGACGCCGTACAGATCCTCGGCGGCAACGGCTACAGCCGCGACTACCTCGTCGAGAAGTGCATGCGCGACGCCAAGCTCCTGCAGATCTATGAAGGAACCAACCAGATCCAGCGCTTGGTCATCGCAAAGGAAATCCAGCAGGGAAACTGATCAAAAGGGAACGAACCCTCAATAGCGGGTCACGAGTGGGGCACCCGCTTGGTTGGTTCAAGCCCGGGCGTGGGTCGCAATCACAACCCAGATCCAGCAGGGCAACCAGCGCCGTCCAGAGGCTTCATACTTGAGGCCATGCGAAAGCTCGTCCCGCTCTCACGCCCGGTCCTGGGCGCCCTCCTCCTGCTGCTGGCAGCCCTGCTGGCCTGTGCAGGCTGGGCGATGGGTGTGGAATCCGCGTGGGTCCTGGCGGGTGCCCTGGTGCTTGGAGGCTGGCTTGGCTGGGTCCTCCGGCAGGTCTGGATCTACCCTGGCCTGCTGGCCCGGGCGGAGACCCGCTGGGCCGCGTCCGGCCCGGCCTCCGAGGTCGCGGAGTTCCTGGACCGCGCCCCTCTGGCCCGGGGGGAGCTGGGCTATCGAATCCATCTGCTGCTCGGGCTGGCCCACGCCTCCCTCGGCTACAAGGAACGCGCCTGGCTCGACCTGCTTGAGGCACAGCTGGTGCGGCAGTCCTGGTGGAAGTATTGGTTCCTGTCCCGGGCCTTCCGCCAGAGCTCGAGCATTCCCACGGCCCGCCGTCTGGCCTGGGGGGCATGGCTGATCCGCCTGGCTCCGCGCATGGGCAGGCTCCGACACCTGCAGGGCATCCTCCTGCTGCGAGGTTCAGAACCCGAGGCCCTGCACCTGGCCTGGGAGCACTTCGAGGCGGCGCTGCCGCTCTCCTGGGGGGATCCCCTGATCCTCGAAGACCTGATGCTGGCGGGACTCCAGCATGGCCGGGAGGACATGGTGGAGCAGGCCCTGGCCGTGCTCTGCGCCCGTCACGGAGACGCCCGGATTCCCTGGGACCGGGGCGCCGCGGGCATGTACCTGCTGCGGAAGGGTCGCCCGGCGGCGGCCCTCGCCCTCGTCCAGAGCCTGCCTCCCGACCGCCGGGATCATCCTGCGCTCTGGCTGGTGGAGACCGTCTCCCGCCGCCACCTGGGCGACCGGGAAGGCGCCTGGCGGGTCATTGAAGCCGCCCTGGCAGAGCAGCCCGAGTCTTTCCGGCTCTGGCTGGAGCGGTATCAGATCACCCTGGAGCTGCACCAGGACCAGGAGGCGCGCCGCAGCCTGGACCTGGCCTGGCCCACCATTCCGAGCGGCTCAGAGGGGACAGCGCTCCGGGAAGAGTGGCACCTCCGGCGCGCGGAGTTCGCCTTCTGGTGGGAAGACGATCCCGCCTTCGCCCGGGAGCTACTGGCCTCCGTCCCGCCGGACGCGCAGGGGGACCACCATCCCCCGCTCCGCCTCCAGCTCCAGGTGGCCGAGGGCCAGTTCGAGGCGGCCTATGCCGAGGTGGTCAGACTCCTGCAGACGAGTCCGGAAGATCCGGACCTGCTGCTGCTCCAGGCCGAGTGCCTGCTCGGCCTGGACGCCTGGGAAGCCCTGCTGCCCTTCCTCGAGGGGCTTGGTGAGCCGTGCCGGGAGCGGCCCTCCTTCTGGCACCTCCGGGGCCTGGCTCATGCCAACCGGGGCGAAGGCCTGCCGGCCCGGCTGGACCTGGAACGCGCCGTGCGCATGGATCCCCAGACCCTGCGCTACCTCCTGGATGCCGGCCACGCCTGTGCGGAGCTGGGTGACTGGGACCGCGCCGAGAGCCACTGGCGCAAGGCCCTGGAGCTGGAGCCGCAGGAGGAGGAGACCCTGATCCACCTCGCTGAGGCCCGGCGGGAGTTGGAGGATCTGGAAGGCGCCCGCCGCTACCTCCGCGAGTGCCTGCTGCACCACCCCGACAGCCCAGAGGCCCAGACCCGCCTGGCGGAGCTGGAGGCGAACTAGCGGCTCTCAGCTCTCGGCTCTCGGCTATCAGCTGTCGGCTGTCAGCCGGTTGCCAGCAGATCTAAGACTTGTCGCCTTTGAGCAGGGCCAGCTTGGAATCAAGCCGGGCCTGCATCTCCGGCATGGCCCATTTCCGGGCCTGCTCCAGCGCCTTGATGGCATCCTTCGGCTTGCCCCGGGCCAGGCACACCCGGGCATGGATCAGGTGGAAATCCGGTTCCTGGGAGAGCAACCGGATGGCCTGCTTGATGCGCTTCTCGGCTTCCTCGAAGTGGCTGTCCGCGAGGGCTTCCTCGGCGAGGAAGGCGTTGAAGAAGGGGTCCTTCTTCCGCACCTCCATCCCCCGGTCCCGATAGACCTGGGCCTCCGCATCCCGCCCCTGAGCCTTGAGCAGGTTCTCCAGGTTGCCGCAGGGTGCGCCGTCCCGCGGGTCCGCCTCGATGGCCCGGAGGAAGGACTTCTCCGCCTCGGCATCCTGGCCCTGGGCGCGCTGGACCACCCCCTGAATGTTCCAGCCCACTCCCAGCTTCGGATCCACCTGGATGGACCGGAGGGCGGCCTGCTGGGCCTCGTCCTGGCTCCCATCTTCAAGCAGCTCCACGGCCCGGTTGCTGTAGAACAGGGCCAGCACCCGCCGGGGCTCGAGCGGCACCACGAGCTGGGGATTCCGGCGCACCTCGGGCAGGAAGTCGGCGACGACCTCCTGCCCGATGGCTCCCGTGGGCACCACGGCCACGATGTGCCGCTCATAGCGGATGGTGGTACCCACCCTCCGCCAGCGGCTGATCCGCAGGGACTCCCCGTAGCGGGCCTCCAGGCCCACGGACCGGCAGGCAGCCACGCACAGGGCCGTGAGCGAGAGACAGTTGGCCTTGCGATCCCGCCAGGTCTCGATGGGCGTGCGGGTATAGCTGTTGTCGTAGGTGATGCCGAGCCCACCGTCCTCCGGGGCGGAGAAGAAGGCCCTCAGCAGGGCTCCGACCTTGGCCGTCACCGAGATCTGGTTCAGGGTGTGCTGCCGGGCGAAAGCCTGCAGCTCCTTGGGAGCCTCGAAGGGATCCTCGCCCGAAGACAGGAGCATCGCACTCAGGAGGAACGGCAGAACTCGCAGACGCATGGAAAACTCCGATCCAGCATAGGTCTACGGGCAGGGAGATCAATGGATTATGAGATGCTCGGAGGATTGGAGGGAATATGCCGAGCCCCAGCGCCGTCGTGTGCGCCTATTCCAGTGTGGGCACGGCTGCTCTCGAGGGCTTGCTGAAGGCGGGTGTCGAGGTTCGCGCCCTCTACACCTATCCCCAGGGCGCGGATGAGCTATGGTTCACGCCCCCGGAGGCGGTGGCCCTGGCCCATGGCATCCCGGTCCATAAGGCCACGAATTTTAACGAGGACGCCGTCTATGCAGCCATCCTGACGCACCAGCCGGACTTCCTGTTCAGCTTCTACTTCCGCGAGATGATCCAGGCCCGAGTCCTCGCCATCCCCCGCCTGGGCGCCTACAACCTGCATGGCAGCCTCCTGCCGAAGTACCGGGGCCGGGCACCCATCAACTGGGTGCTGGTGAAGGGCGAGGCTGAGACAGGCATCACGCTGCACGCCATGACCCCCAAGCCCGATGACGGCTTCATCGTGGCCCAGGCCCGCCTGCCCATCGCCTGGGATGAGACAGCCCTGAGCCTCACGGCCAAGGCAGCGGCGGCTGGCAGCGAGCTTGTGGCCGGGGCCATCCCGGGACTCGTAGATGGCAGCAGCCCACGCATCGACCAGCGGACCCTCGGCCCCTCCACCTACTTCGGCGGCCGGAAGCCTGCGGATTCCCGCCTGGACGCCGCCATGACGGTCCAGGAGGCGTTCAACCAGATCCGGGCTGTAGCCGACCCTTGGCCGAACGCCTTCCTGGAGACCCCGCTGGGCACGGTGAAGGTCGCCTGGGCCCTGCCCACGGCCGAGTCCTGCCTGGCGGGCTGTTTCCGTTTGACCCGGGAAGGGCTGCTCCTCGGCTTCGCTGACGGCGCCCTGAGGATCCACACCCTGAAGGCCCAGGGGCTGCGGGTAGAACGGCCCACCGAGCAGGCGGAGCTGCTCCACCGGCTTGGCCTGGCGGAAGCGCCGGCACTCCCGTAAAGGTAATCAGACCCTCAAGTCCACTTCCCGCTATGCTTATCCGCGCACCCCAGGAGTCCCCATGCGAAGTGTCATCATCGGAACCGGCATCGGCGTGCCTCCGAATGTCGTCACCAACGAGGCCCTCTCGCGACTCATGGACACCTCGGACGAGTGGATCCGGGTGCGCAGCGGCATCCAGGAGCGGCGCTACGCGGACCCCGGCCAGGGTTCCACGGACCTGGGCGTCATGGCGGCCCGCAACGCCATCGCTGATGCGGGCCTCGCCCCGACGGACATCGATGCAGTGCTCTTCGCCACCATGACGCCCGACCACCTGCTGCCGGGGAACGGCCCCCTGCTCCAGACTGCCCTGGGCCTGCGCGATGTCCCCACCTTCGACATCCGCCAGCAGTGCAGCGGGTTCCTCTACGGCCTGGAGCTGGCGGACCTGTTCCTCCAGAGCGGCCGCTACCGGCGAGTCCTGCTGGTGGGCGCCGAGGTCCACACCGGTTTCATGCCCTGGCACCTGGGCTGGGACACCCTTATCGGCCAGTCCACCCGGGAGATCACCGAAGCCGAGCGCGCCGAGAACACCCTGACCCGCGACCGGACCGTGCTCTTCGGCGATGGGGCCGGAGCCGTGGTTATCGAGGCCCAGGAGGGCGACAAAGGTCTGGGCGTGATCCGGCTCCACACCGACGGCACGGGGGCCGGCGTGCTCACCATGCATGGCGCCAGCTTCAAGCGCCGACCCTTCGTGAGCGTGGACCAGATCCAGACAGGGGAGACCCTCCCGTTCATGTCGGGCAAAGAGGTGTTCCGGTCGGCCGTGACCCTCATGCCCCAGGCGGTTCGGGAAGTCTGCGAAGCCTCGGGCATCGCCGTCGAGGACCTGGACCTGCTCCTGGTCCACCAGGCCAACATGCGCATCATCGAAGGGGTGCAGAAGGTCCTGGGCCTGCCGCCGGAGAAGGTGCCGCACAACATCGAGCGTTGGGGCAACACCACCGCGGCCACGCTGCCCATCCTGTTCCATGAGTGCCGCACCCTGGGCCTCATTCGCCCAGGAATGAATCTGGCCTTCACGGCCCTCGGATCTGGACTTCACTGGGGCGCGGCCATTTATCGCACCTGAGGCCTTGCCAGGGCGGACGGCCGACCTAGAATGCCTCGTCCCCCGGAGATCCCATGCGAAGCCGCCACCTAGCTCTGGCCCTGTTCCTGCCGGCACTGATACTCAGTGCGGGCACCTCGAAATCCCCGAAGCGCAGCTCGGGCCCCGTCAAATCGGCCAAAGAGGCCAAGGCCATCGCCGAGCAGGAGACCGGCGGCAAGGCCACTTCGGCCCGGCGCATCCCCCTCAATGGCGCCTCGGGAGGCTGGGAGGTGGAGGTCCGCATGCCCCGCGAGGCCAAGGGCTGGCGCTGCATCATTGATGCGGACACCCACCTGATCCACAGCAAGACCCGCATCGAGCAACCCGGTGCCAAGGGCCCGTCCGAAGGCCCGATCCGCGTGGTCAAGGGCACCGGCTGAAGGACGCTGCCCGGTCCCCACCGGCTGTTCACCGGTTTTTACCATCGCAAACCCTGCTTTGGTTGACAGTCCGGCCTAGAATCATACCCGTGGCCGATGCCACTAGGAGACTGACACATGGGTCTGATGGACTGGGGCAAAGCCCAATTCCTCGACATCCTCGAGTGGCTGGATGATTCCAACGACACCCTGGCGTGGCGTTTCCCCATGCGGGGCCAGGAGATCCAGAACGGCGGCAAGCTGGTCGTCCGGGAAAGCCAGGAGGCTGTCTTCATCAACGAAGGCCAGCTGGCCGACGTGTTCAAGCCCGGCACGCATAACCTGACCACCCAGAACCTGCCCATCCTGGCCACCCTGAAGGGCTGGAAGTACGGGTTCGAGAGCCCCTTCAAGAGCGATGTCTACTTCATCTCCACCAAGCTCTACAACGACCTGAAGTGGGGCACCTCCAACCCGATCATGATGCGGGACGCCGACTTCGGCATGCTGCGCATCCGGGCCTTTGGCATCTACTCCATCAAGGTGGTGGACGCCGGCACCTTCCTCAAGCAGCTGGTGGGCACCAACGGCGTCTACACCGTGCCCGACATCTCCGAGCAGCTGCGCAAGACCATCATGAGCCGCTTCACGGACGCCCTGGGCGAAGCCAAGATTCCCGCCCTGGACCTGGCCGCGAAGTATGACGAGCTGTCTGAGTTCGTGAAGCAGAAGCTGCAGGAAGAGTTCAAGACCATGGGCCTGGAGCTATCCAAGTTCTTCGTGGAGAACATCAGCCTCCCCGAAGAAGTGGAAGCCATGATGGACAAGCGCACCGGCGTTGGCATGATGGCTCCGGTTATGGGCGCCTACACGCAGATGCAGGTCGCCGACGCCATCCCCCTCGCCGCCCAGAATCCCAGCGGCATCGCGGGCATGGGCATGGGCGTGGGTCTCGGTTTCGGCATGGGCAACGTCATGGGTCAGCAGATGGGCGGCGCCGCCCAGCAGATGGGCCAGCAGCCCTTCCCCGCCGGCAATGCCGCCGCTCCGGCGGCCCCGGCCAAGTCCCTGAAGGAGGAGCTGACAGACCTGAAGGAGCTCTTCGACGGCCAGCTGATCACGCAGGCGGAGTTCGATGCCTCCCGGACAGTGATCATGAAGAAGCACGGCATGGGCAGCTGATTCCTTCATTGATTTCTTATCATGACTGAGGCGGCGCAAGCCGCCTCAGTCATGTCCAGGGCAGTCGTGGTGCTCGGACGCTTCCTGATCGTGCTGGTGCAGGAAACGGTGGTGGTGCCGCTCCGCCATGGCCGGGGTCTCGAAGTGAAGGGTCAGGTGCCGGACGTCGAAGCGCTCCGCCAAGAGGTGCTCGATTCGGTGCTGGTGGGCCTCGGTGTCCACGAGCTGCTCGGCCTCCACGATGACGTGGGCCGTGCAGACCGTCAGGTGGCTGCAGACGCGCCAGGAGCGGAGGTCCTCCACGCCGAGGACGCCGGGCAGTTGCAGCAGCTCCGCCTTGGCCTCCTCGTGGTCGAAGGCGGCGCGGTGCATGAGAATCCCGAAGGCGTCCCGCAGCAGGAGATAGGCCCCACGCAGGATGAGCGCGGCGATGGCCGCCGCCAGGAGGGGATCCACCCAGCGCCAACCCGTGAACCGGATCACCACCATGCCGACCATCACGGCCAGGTTCGCCAGACTGTCCCCGAGGGCGTGGAGGTAGGCGCTGCGCAGGTTGAGATCCCGCTCCTGGCGAGAGCCCTCCGCGGGCACCAGCACCCGGGTGGCCGCCAGGTTCAGCAGGAGGCCCAGCGCCGAGAAACCGATGGCCCAGCCCAGCAGGATGGGATGCGGATGCCGCACACGGTTCCAGGCTTCCACCAGGACTGCGATCGCCAGCACCACCAAGAGCAGGCCCCCCAGCAGCGTGTTGAAGATCTCGATCCGGTGCCAGCCGTAGGTCCAGCGGTCACAGGGTTCACGGCGGTTCGCCACCCGGATGCTGCCCAGGGCGAGCAGGTTCACAACCGCATCGTTCAGGTTCTCCAGGCTGTCGGACACGAGCCCCAGCGAGCCCGTCCAGACGCCCCCCAACCCCTGGACCAGGAAGTTCAGGCCGAAGATGAGCGAGCTGAGACCGAGCCTCCCGGTGGTGGTGGGGCCATGCGAGTGGCTCATCAGTCGCCCTGGTAGCGGGGCTTGCGCTTCTCGCGGAAGGCGGCCAGTCCCTCCAGCCGGTCCCGGGTTCCGACCACTTGGGCATAGCAGGCCCGCTCAAAAGCCAGGGCCGCCTTCAGGTCCAGCTGCAGGCCACCGTTGATCGCCAGCTTCGCCATGCGCACGGCCACGGGACCGTTCGGCAGGATCTCCCGGGCCAGGCCCAGCGCGGCGTCCATGGCCCCGCCCGCGGGCGTCACCCGATCCACCACACCCAGGCGCAGGGCCTCAGCGGCGTCGAAGCGCCGGGCGGTGAAGATCAGCTCCTTGGCCCGAGATACGCCCACTACCCGGGGCAGCCGCTGGGTTCCGCCCGCGCCGGGAATGATGGCAAGGGCGGTCTCCACCAGGCCCAGCTTCGCCTCGGCGCCCGCCACCCGGAGGTCCGCCGCGAGCGCAAGCTCCAGACCGCCACCGAGGGCCGCACCCTCCAGGACCGCGATGACCGGTACGGGGAGCGCCTCCAGGGCCGTGAACGCAGTCTGCAGCCCCGTGACGACCTTGACGGTCTCGGCCTCGGAGAGCCCCGCCCGTTCCTTCAGGTCCGCACCGGGACAGAAGACCCCGTCCACCAGGCTATGGAGCACCACCACCCGAACCGAGGGATCAGCGCGAAGGGCGGCCACGGCCTGCCGGAACTCTGTCATGAGCTGCCGCCCGAGGGCGTTCTTCGCCGCGGGACGGTCCAGACCCAGAAGGATGATGCCCTCGTCTTCACCGGCAAGCGCTTCGACCCGGATCTCCATCAGGTCAGCCCCAGGCTGACGAGGGGCTCTGGCTGCCCCGCCACGTCGCCTTCGGCCCCACGAGCCTCCAGCACCTTCCCCGCCATCTCAGCTCGCAGCACGGCCATCAGCACCCCTTGCAAAGGACGTCTGGCCCCAGTGTAGCCAGCTAGTGCACCTCGCCAGAAATACCTGAATCAAGCTGGTGCTGGCGAGGCGCACTTCCATCGGGGCAAAGCCCCTCTGGCGCCCCAGCGCGCAGACGCGCCGGGGCTGTCACCCCCCTGGGGGCACTGCCATGCCCCCAGACCCCCGCCAAGTGGTGCCCAGGGGCGTCTCGGATGGTCCGACTAATTTCGCGCGGGCACCACTACTCGTCCCGGTCGGAGTCGCCGATCACCACGAGATCATCATCCTCGTCGGCGAAGTCGCCTTCCTCGATGAGGACCTCTCGCACCTTCCCCCCTTCCGGGGCGTTGATGTAGAACGAGGTGCGGGAAGCATCCGTGCCCTCGAGAATCACCAAGGGCTCGTCCTCTTCTACTTCCTGGCCAGGGCGGACAAGCACATCCACCACGTAGCCCGGCCATTCTGCCCGCACGATCATCCTGTCCCCCTTCACCGTTCTGCGACCTTGGCGGGGAGAGTATGGCGCAGTCGGCGACTGCGCAAGGGGAAGAAGCCTTTCTTTTCGTCACATCTGGTCTCTGAGATACTGAAAGGCTTGGAGGATTGAATGGCTGTCGCCTGTGGCATCGTGGGTCTGCCCAATGTAGGAAAGTCCACCCTTTTCAACGCCCTTACCCGCGCTGGCGCGGCCTCGGCGAACTATCCCTTCTGCACCATCGAGCCAAATACGGGCGTGGTGGATGTCCCCGACCCCAGGCTGGCGGTGCTCGCGGGGATCGTCAAACCCCAGCGGGTCCTCCCGGCGGCGCAGGAATTTGTGGACATCGCCGGACTGGTCCGGGGGGCCAGCAAGGGCGAAGGGCTCGGCAATGCCTTCCTCGGCCACATCCGGGAGACGGACGCCATCGTCCAGGTGGTGCGCTGCTTCGAAGACAGCAACGTCACCCATGTGGAAGGCGGGGTTCATCCGGAGCGGGATCTGAGCATCATCGAGACGGAACTGGTCATCAAGGACCTGGACGCCGTGGAGAAGGGCCTGGAGCGCCACCGGAAGGTGGCCAAGACCGGCAACAAGGAGTCTGTGGCCATAGTGGCCGTGCTGGAGCGGGTCTTCGCCGCCCTGGATGCAGGCCAGTGGGCCCGGACCGCCGGCCTGAGCGCCGACGAGAAAGCCCTGGTCAAGTCCTACGGGCTGCTCACCCTGAAGCCGACGCTGTTTGTCGGGAACATCGGGGAAGAGGACATCCGGAATCCCGAAGCCAATCCGCACTACCGGAGCCTCCAGGCTCTGGCCGCCGCCCGCCAGGCGCCCTGCATCCCCATCTGCTCCAAGCTCGAAGCCGAGATCCAGGACCTGCCCGAGGAGGACCGCCCGCTGTTCCTGGAGGAGGCCGGACTGGCCGAGCCGGGTCTTAATGTGCTGATCCACGCGAGCTATGACCTCCTGGGCCTCCAGACCTACTTCACGGCAGGCGTCAAGGAAGTCAGGGCCTGGACCATCCACAAGGGCGACACGGCCCCCCAGGCTGCCGGGGTCATCCACACAGACTTCGAGAAGGGCTTCATCCGGGCCCAGGTCATCGCCTACGACGACTTCATCCAGTGCGGAGGAGAGCAGGGCGCAAAGGATGCCGGGAAGATGCGGACCGAAGGCAAGGACTACATCGTGAAGGACGGCGACCTTATGAACTTCCTATTTAACGTCTAGGACTCAATACCCGCCGCTCCCGGCCCGATGCCAAGGGTGAGGCGGAGAGATGAACCAGGGGAAAGCGGGGTCGGGGTCGGGGCGTGGAACGCCCTTGGAGGATCCTGCGCAAATCAAGCAGATCATGCTGGACTTGATCCAGCTGGAGGTGGAGTTCCCCATCAAGGTCGAGGGCACTCACACCCTGCCCTACACCGCCCGGATCACCCACCTGGACACCAAGAAGGGGATGCTCCACCTCAAGCTCATCCGGCCCCTACCCCACGAGATGACGGCGGGGGCCCTCTTCGAGATGGTCTTCTCCGTGGGCGAGCAGCGCTTCGAGGCGCCCACGGTCTTCAACGGCCGGGAAGCCTACCTGCTCTACCAGTTCAGTCTTCCTGCTCAGATGGTTCCTTCGGACCGCCGCCGCCACAAGCGCTACCCCTTCCGCCCCCGGGAGAAGGCCTATGTGGTGGTCCAGGACGGGACCGTGCCCGGCCACGGCCTCTCGGGCCCCCTGGTGAACCTTTCCCTGGGCGGGCTGGCCTTCCGGGTGGACCGCGTGATGCGCCTCGATGACCACCTCCGCGTGACGCCAGGACCCGGCTTTTTCGAGCGGGGCAAAGCCTTTCCCATGCTCAAGATCCGCGACCTGCAAAAGCTTCCGGTCTTCGAGGCCCGCGGCATCCTCGCCAACGCCTATGAGCGCGGCGGGGAGACCATCGTGGGCATCCAGTTCGGAGAGCTGGGGGAGGGCGAGCTACGAGAGCTGCAGGCTGTCCTCGATCTTCGCGATCTCGTGCAGCGATCCACCCCCGGGCTGCCCGGGGACGCCCCCCGGGAGGCGAGCCCCCGCAATCCGGCCGAACCGAAGGGCCCCGCCGCGCGGGTCCCGCCAGCCGGCAGCCAGACCCCGGACGCCCTGCGCCAGCTGGGCCGACGCAGCACCCGGCTCCTGCTCGTGATGGCCCCTGGGTCCGAGCGCGAGCAGCTCTGCAGTGCCCTGGGCACCCAAGGTTTCCTGCGCCTGGAGACCGCGGACCCCTTCGAGCAGGCCCTGGCAGACCTGCGCTCCGATCAGAGCGCCACGCTGCCCTTGGTGCTACTCGAGCCCGGCCCGGCCCCTCACACCTCCCTGGAGGCGATCCAGCTCCTCCGGCAGGAACTGGGTGAGCGGAAGGAACTGCAAGTGGTGCTGCTCACCCAGGGCGAAGCGGCCCCCGATGCGCCGGACCCGGTCCTCCCCACGCTGCCCTGGCCCACGACAGAGGATCCCAGCTGGCCCCTCCTCCTGGACGAGTTGGCAGGGCTGCTCTAGTCCCAACCCGGCCCCCCCGCACTCGCATCGAGCGGAGTCCGCCGTTCGTTAGCCCCCCTGGAGCGGAGCCACCCGCACGAGGTTGCCGCCGCCGTCCACCCGCTGCAGGCCATCCTCGATCCGGTTGCCGCCCCGGAGAATGGGGTCTGCCGCATCCTTGGCCAGGAGGATGCCGCCCCGGGCGTTGCGATGGACCACACACTCTTCCAGGGTCACTTGGGAGTCCTCCAGCAGCAGGAGGCCTGTGTCCCGGCCCTCCTTCAGGGTGCAGCGCACCAGCAGCAGGCTGCCCCCGGGTTCCACCTGAACCCCGACGCCCGCATTGCCAGAGATCTCGCAGGTATCCAGAACCCCCTGACCGCCCTCGGCGCAATCCACGCCCAGGGACTTCCCCTCGGAAAACGCGCTGTTCCGGGCCTGGACCGTGGCCCCGTGGTGGATGAGCAGGCCGGAGCCGCCATTGGCCTGCACGGTGCAGCCTTCCAGCGTGGCCAGTCCGCGGTCCATGACCGACAACCCGAAGCCGGCATTGCCCACCAGACGACACTGGCGCAGGGCCACATCGGCACCCGCCAGCACATGCACGCCGGCGCAGGCATGCCCCCCAATGTCGCAGTCCTCCAGCACCGCATGGCTCTGCTCAAGGGCCAGGAGTCCCGCGTAAGCACTGCCCATGAGCGTGCAGCCGGTGAGCTGCGCCCTGGCGCTTCCCTCCAACTCCACGGCCCCACCCTCGCCCGCGAATGCGCAGCCGTCGGCCAGAGCCTGTCCCCGGGGCCGCACCTTCAGGCCGACGCCGCCGTTGGGGCTCACGCGGCATCCCCGGAGGGAGGCTTGCGCACCCGAGTCCACCCAGACCGATCCACCCAGGATCTCGCAGGCTTCAATCTGGGCAGCGCCGCCCTCGACTTTGATGGCCACCTCCCCTGCGACGGCCCGGACCGTAAGGCCGTGCAGGCTGACCCCGGCCGATCGCAGCCGCAGGACAGGACCGGCCTGGCCCTCCAGGACCACCTCACCCGGCTCCCCCAGGGCCAGGATCGCCACCGCCTTGTCCACCATGACGGACTCCCGGTAGACCCCCGGCAGCAGGATGATCTCCGTGCCGGGGAGGGCCTGACGCAGAGCCACCTTCAGGCTGAGGCACTGCCCCTGGCCCCCCTTGCCCACCCGGATCTGCTGGCCGGTGATGTGCCGGGATGACCGGCCTCCCTGGGCCTTGGCCTTGGAGGCTTCGGAAGCCCCTTCCACAGGTCGGCCCAGGGCCTCACGGATCGCGGTTCCCAGGGTCTCCGCGTCGGGGTAGCGGTCCTCCGGGCGCTTCGCCAGAGCCCGCTCCACCACCGCCAAGAGACCCTGCGGCAGGCTCTCCAGTTCACTGGGGAGGATCGGCTCGGGGGTGTGCAGCAGAATCCGGTTCAGCACACTGGTGGTGGTATCCCCCGGGAAGGGCTTCCGCCCCCCGGTGAGAACCTCGTAGAGGATCACTCCCAGGGCGAAGAGGTCCGAGCTGCAGGAAGCCCGGCTCGTATCGAGATACTCGGGCGCCATGTAGCCCACCGTGCCCATCCAGGTCCCGGCCTGGGTCAGGCCCGACGGACCCATCTGGGCCACACCAAAGTCCATGAGCTTGGCATCGAGACGCTTCCCGTGCCGCGCGACCAGGATGTTGGCGGGCTTGATGTCCCGGTGGACCACGCCCTGCTCGTGGGCGTAGCCGAGCCCCTCACAGATCTGCGCCAGGAGGCCCAGGAGCTCCACCTTCGGAGTCTGCCCCCCCAGGATGAGGGCCTCGAGATCCTCACCCTGGATGTATTCCATCGCCAGGTAGTGGACCGCCTCCTCCTCGCCAAACTCATAGACAGTCACGATGTGGGGATGGTTCAGCAGCGCTGCGGCCCGGGCCTCGCGCTCGAAGCGGGCCTCGGCTTCGTCCCCGAACTCGGAGCCCTCGGAGATCACCTTCAAGGCCACTTCCCTGCCCAACCTGGGGTCCCGGCCCAGGTAGACCTCCCCCATGGCGCCCTTGCCAAGGAGTCGGATGACTTCGAATTTTCCGAGACGGTCCCGCATGGGGAGCGTATCGGCAGGAAATCTGGACAATTCAATCCAGACCGCCAATCCAGGCAGGCGACTGGCTAACGAGCCTCGATGGGCATGTGCCGCAGCCGCTCCACCCGCTCGGCCATGGGCGGGTGGGTGGAGAACAGGCTCATGAGGCCTCCCGCGCTGAGCGGGTTGACGATCATCATGTGGGCCGTGGCAGGTTCGGCAGACTGCATGGGCAGCTGTTGGTTGTAGGCCTGCAGGCGCTCCAGGGCTGAGGCCAGCATGTCCGGGCGGCCCGTCAGGTGGGCGCTGTAGTCGTCGGCCAGGTATTCCCGGGACCGGCTCACGGCCATCTGCAGCAGGATGGCCGCAATGGGTCCGAGGATCATGATGGCGATGCCCGCCAGGGGGTTGGAGCGGCCCTCCTCGTCCCGGGGACTGAACCAGAAGGCCATGCGGGACAGGAACATGATGGCCTGGGCCAGGACCGCCGCCAGGCTGCCGATGAGGATGTCCCGGTGCTTGACGTGCCCCAGCTCGTGGCCGATGACCGCCTCCAGCTCCGGGCGGCTGAGCACGCGCATGATCCCCTCGGTGACGGCGACCACCGCATGCTCCGGGTTGCGCCCGGTGGCGAAGGCATTGGGCGTGTCCTCGGGGATGATGGCGATGCGGGGCATGGGCAGCCCGGCCCGCTGGGAGAGGTTGGCCACGATGGCGTGCAGCTCCGGCGCCTCGGCCTGGCTCACGGGCTGGGCGCCGTAGCTGGCGAGCACGATCTTGTCCGAGAAGAAGTAGCTCACGCCGTTCAGGATCAGCCCGAGGGCCAGCGCGAGGACCATACCGGACTGACCCCCCAGCTGATCCCCGATCAGGACCAGCAGGCCGGTCATGGCCACGATGAGAAGCAAGGTCTTCGCCTGATTCATGAAGCGACCTCCTGGTTCCAGGATACAAAGGGGCTCAAGCGCCCATCCGTTTGATGACCACCAGCGTCACGTCGTCCCGGAACCGGCCCTCGCCCAGGTGCTGGAAAGCACAGACCAGCAGGGCCTCGAACAGCTCGTCCGCCCCCGCCTGGGGCCGGCTCCGCACCACTTCGGCCAGGGGTCCGTCCCCCAGGTCCTCGCCCGCAGGGTCTTCGGCCTCCACAATGCCGTCCGTGAAGATCACGAGCACGTCCCCGGGCTCCATGTGGGCATGGCCCTCGGTGAAGGACACGCCGGGCAGCAGGCCGATCATGGGACCCGTGGGGGAGAGGCGCGCCACTTCGCCGTCGGCCCGCACCAGCAGCGGGGGGTTGTGCCCGCCATTCACGTAGCGGAGGTCGCCATTCAGGGGATTCAGGCTGCCTGCAAACAAGGTGGTGTAGCGGTTCCGATCCCGCACGTCGTTCATGCGGCGGTTGACCCGCTCGGCCAGGTGGCCCCAGTTCCTCACCCGCTGATCCGCCATGGCCCGCAGGAAGGCGGATAGCTGCGTCATCATCAGCGAGGCGGGCAGGCCCTTGCCCGAGATGTCGCCGACCGCCAGGTGCAGGCGGGCACCGTGGGCCTCATCCTGGGCCATCCAGAGGTCGTAGAGGTCCCCACCCACAGCCTGGTAGGGCAGGTTCGCCGCCGCGCACTGCCAGCCCTCGGGCTCCGGCAGGGCCTTCGGCAGGATGCTGCGCTGGATGTTGCGCGCCAGCTCCAGATCCTTCTCCATGCGCTCCGACTGGATGCGCTGCTCGCGCAGCTCCAGGCTGGACAGCTGGGAGGAGGTCAGGTTGAGCAGCGTGTGGAGGAACATGAGGTCGTCTTCCGACAGCTGGCCCACGGCGGGCTCCGCCACATAGGCGAAACCATGGCTGTGGTTCTGGTCCAGCAGCTCGATGGCGTGCACCAGCGAGCGGGCCTGCAGGAGCTCGTTCAGCAGCTCTCCATCCAGATACTGAGGGAGCACACCCAGGCCCTTGGCCAGGACCACCTGACCCTGGGCATCCACCACCAGCAGGCGCATGATGCGGAACTCACCCATCAGGGTGTTCGCCATGAGCCGGATGAGGTCACGACCCGTCTCCACCTCACCCAGGTTCCGGGTGAGCTCGAAGACGGTGTTCAGCCGGGAGAGCTGCAGCGCCAGCGTCTGGTTCTGGGAGCTCCGCACGGCCTCGGCCCGCCGCCAGGCCAGCAGGGGCGCACTGATGGTCAGCAGCAGCGGCACCGCGTCAGGCAGGGTCTCCGTGCGCAGCACGAGGTGGCCGTAGCGCTCGTCGCCGTACTGCCAGGGCCGCACTTCCCAGCCTTCCCCCGGGTGGGTTGGGAAGGCCGGTGCCGTTCCCCGGAGGAAGAGCCACTTCCCGCCATCCCACAGCCCGCCATGCCGGGCCTTGGCGATGCCCATGGCCGTGGTGCCCACCAGGTGGACCAGGTCCTCCTCGCTGCCCTGATCGGGAAAGGTCTCCAGGAAGTCGATGAGGGGCAGCAGCTCCTGCGCCCCCTCGGGGATCTTCAGCGCCAGTTGGCGGAGGCGGTCGAAGGGTTGGCTCCGCATCGCAGTCAGACCGGGCGGTTCAGCTGATCTTCTTGATCAGGCAGCACTCGTTGCGACCGGACACGGCATCCGCCTTGAACTGGACCTCGTCCATGAACCGGCTCATGAGCAGCAGGCCGAGACCCCCCTTCCGGGGATGTTTGATGTATTCCTTTGGATCCGGCAGCACCAGCTGGTCGCTGCGGATGCCCTGGCCGGTGTGCCAGATGTGAATCTCCAGGGCCTGCTCGGTGAAGCGGAGCTCCAGCTCCACGCTGTGCTCGCCCTCGCCCCGGTAGGCATGGAGGATCACATTGGTCACGGCCTCATCCACGGCGATGCTCACCTTGGCCGCGGTGGCGTCGTCCAGGCCCGCCACCAGCGAGGCACGCTTGGCCAGACCGGTCACCAGGTTGAGGTAGCGAGTCTGGCTCGGGATCACGAGCCGGAACTGGGCATGGTCCACTTTCGCAGCCACGATCAGGCCTTCCGCTCCGGGGCGACCGCGGCCAGGGCCTGGTCTTCCTCGTGGAACACCCGGTAGAGCTGGGTGAAGCCGAGGGTGTCGAAGATGGCGAAGACATTCTCCTGGAGGTTGGAGAGCAGGATGTCGCCGTCGTTCTCCCGCACCGTCTCGATGAGACCCATGATGGCCCCCAGCCCGGCCGAGCTGATGTAGTTGAGGTCCTTGCAGTTCAAGAGGATCTTGTAGCGCCCCTGCTGGACCTGGCCCTCGAGGGCCTCCTCGAATTCCCGGACAGTGTGGGCGTTGATGAATCCCGCGGGAAGGATCACCGCCACGTCGCCGATGTGCCTTACCGCAATGGAAAGATCCGCCATTCGAAAACTCCAAGGAACTTCGGCCATCCTAGCGGTTCCTCCCGCACCTGTCCAAGCATTCAAAAGCCTTTCCGGTGGATCCTGTCGGCTGTCCAGGTGCCTCTGGCAGCTTCTGCGGAGTGCTTCGGCTACCCTTGAGGCCAACCCATGCCGAGGCCCCCATGAGCGATGCCCGCCCTGCGGACCAGCAACAGAGCGATGCCCTCCGCAGCAGGCTGGACGCCTGGCTGGAGCGGCAGCGTCAGGCCATCCTGGAGGAGGCGACGGCTGCCTGGCAGGGCGCGCTGTCCCGGCTCCAGCCTGACGAGGCCCTGCTCACGGAGCTGGCCCGAGAAACCGCCCCGCCCGCCCCGGCCCTGAATCCCCTCCTGGTAGAGCACCGGCTGGCGGCCTCCTTGGACCTGGTGGAATGCGCCACCAGCCAGGGAGATCTACTGCGACGACTGCTGGAAGCCCTGGCCCCGCTCGCCCCTCGCTGCGCCCTCTTCATCCTCAGGCAGGGGCAGCCCTTCCTTTATTCCCAGAGGGGCTTCGGGGACCAGGCCGCCGCCAAGGTGGGCGGGGTGGCCCCGACGCCAGAGCTTGAGGACCTGATCCAGGGACAGAGCCCCTCGCTCCGCCACCGGGGCCCCGGCTACACCGCCCTGGTCAGCTCCCTCAGCGAGTTCGAAGCGGCCGACATCGCCATCTTCCCCCTCCGGCACCGAAGGAAGACCGTGGCCCTCCTCCTGGTGGACAGCGATCTCCTCCCGCGCCTGCCCCATTCCGAGCTGGTCCGGGCCCTGGTCCTGGCCACCTCGGCCCTGCTGGCCTCCCTGGCGGCTGGCAAGGAAGAGGAGCCCAAGACCGTCACGCCACCGGTGCCGGCACCCGTCCAGGGCGCACCCGCCGCGCCGACAGCCGCGCTCGCCACCGACCTGGACCCGCAGACCCGGGCTGCGGCCGAGCGCCTGGCCAGGGTCCTCGCAGAGGATCTCGAGCTCTACTTCCCGGCCCAGGTAACCCAGGCTCGCAGCCAGGGGAACCTCTACCAGCTGCTGCGGAGCGAGCTGGACCGCAGCCGGGCCACCTTTGTGGAGCGTTTTGGTGAAGATGTTGAAAACAATTACCGCATTTTTACCACCACCCTTATCCACCAGCTCTGTAATGACGATGCCAGCAGGCTTGGACCCGCGCCCTGGGCCTGAGCCAGGCCGACGCCACTGGGTGACAACCCTGGTGGTCCCTGGTATAACCATGTTCTTTTGGGTTTGAACAAGGACATGGGCATGGCAAATCTTGGCAAGAAGTACACCTGCTTTCAGTGCGCGGCGAAGTTCTATGACTTCGACAAGCCGGAGGCCCTCTGTCCCAAGTGCGGGGCCAATCAGAAGGCGGCGCCTTCCAAACCCAAGGCAGTCAAGAAGGAAAAGAGCGTCCACGTGATTGAGGACGACTTCACGCCCGAGCCGGAAGCCGAGAACCTCGAAGAGACCTTCACGGAGAGTGGGGTGGCCATCGAGCGCGGGGGCCGCGGCGAAGGCTTCGATCCCGGCGACCTGCGCATGGACGACTACGACGAGTAGGCGCGTCCCGGCCTGCGATGAGCATACTGATTCGGTGAGCCATCTCGCGATCCCACCCCTCATCGACCGCCACACGCACTTGGAGGGTGCCCTGGATCCCGTCTGGGTCCGGGCCGAGGCTGAGCGCCGCGGCTGGACGGTGCCCCCCAGCCTGATCGGCCTGTGGGGGGGCAACGCGACCCCCTTCGAGGGTTTCATCGAGGCCTTCCTGTTCGGCGCGGCCCTGCTGGACAGTCGTTCCGCGGTGCGGGAGGCCGCCCTGGCCGCCGCCCGCCGCACCCTCCGGGCTGGGGGTGCCGGCTTCGACCTCTGGGTATCGCCCCATTTCCTGGTCGTCCACCGCGCTCAGATCACGCTCGAGGAGTTCTGGCTCGGTGTTGAGGAAGGCCTCGCGGAAGCCAGCTCCTGGGGTCTGGCCAGCTGCGTGATCCTGGATGCAGTCAACCACTTTGGCCCCAAGCACGGGCACTCGGTACTCAACCTGGTGCTGCCGGAGCTCCCGCCCTTCGTGAGGGGCTTTTCCACCGGAGGCCTGGAGGGCTCGCCCTTCCGGGACTGGGCCCCCGTCTTCGACCGGGCCCGCGCCGCAGGCCTCCGCATTGCGGCCCACGCCGGAGAAAATGGCCCCGGGTCCAATGTCCATGAGGCCATCCTGGAAGGCGGGGTCGAGCGCATCGTCCATGGCCTCCGGGCCGACGAGGCCACCTTTGAACTGCTGGCAGAGCGCGGCATTCCCGTCGACGTGTGCCCCAGCTCCAACGGCGCCCTGGCCTCGGATGTCAGCCCGCACCCCCTCCCCCGGATGCTGGCCGCCGGCGTGCGCTGCGCCCTAGGCACGGACGACCCTGGGGTCATCCCCTGCGACCTGACCACCGAGACCGCCGCCGCCCGGGCCATGGGCCTGGACGACGACGCCCTGGCCACCCTGCGCCGACACGGAGCCGAGGACGCCTGGTGTCTGGGTATAGAACCGAGATAGACCACCCCACAGCCCCCGGCGCTCTATCCAGCCAACCCGGGGGTCGAAGTGATCGCCGCTTCCAGGTAGACCCGAAGATTCGGTGTGCGCCCGGCTCCGGCCTCCGCGAGCCTTGCGAGCGGGAGGGCGCGCCTGCATGGCGCGTCCGATAGGCCACGGGCGAAGCTGGATAGAGCTTTCAGCATCCGGCGCTCTATCCAGCCAACCCGGGGGTCGAAGTGATCGCCGCTTCCAGGTAGACTAGAAGATTCGGTGTGCGCCCATAGCTCAGCTGGATAGAGCATCAGGCTTCGAACCTGAGGGTCGGGCGTTCGAGTCGCTCTGGGCGCACCACCGGTTGACAATTGGGTTCTTTGGCGAGCGTGGCGGAACTGGTAGACGCACTGGATTTAGGTTCCAGCGGTTCACACCGTGTCGGTTCGAGTCCGACCGTTCGCACCATTTGCCAGGGTTGGCGAATAGGACGGAATCGCCGCCGGGCGATTGCCGCCCGCAGGACGAGGGCACAGGAAGTGCCCTCGTCACGAAAGAAAGTCGCCACC
>CAIZZF010000015.1 GCA_903937385.1 uncultured Holophagaceae bacterium
GACGTGGTCTACACCACCAAGGACATCTGCACCCAGGAGCAGGTGCCCATGCCGGACCTGCTCAGCGAGTCCGGCCGCGCCATCGTGGCCTACCACCAGGTGGTGGTGGTGGACATCATCGGCCTCATCGACACGACCCACACCAAGTACACCGTGACCCTCACGGGCAACGAGCCGCAGATCCTCAAGGAGCTGGCTTACACCCGGGACAACATCTCCATCAAGAACTTCGCCGAGATGTACCACGACGCCATCACCCAGAAGGACGAGATGCTCACGCTCTTCAACCTGGGCTACCTGGGTCTGGAGGACCGCAGCAAGGGCGAGACCCTGTTCTGGGAGGTCTGCCGCAAGCTGTCCCGCATCCTCAGCAGCAAGAGCCTCAAGTACGTGCCTGAGGAGTTCCAGGACCTCAACAAGAGCCTGGCGGACAAGCTCATCGCCAACTTCAGCATCTTCCAGTCCATGCCCGACCACTGGGCCATCGAGCAGCTCTTCCCGGTCATGCCCATCCACCGCCTGAAGGAGAAGCCGGGCCTGTCCGCGACGCTCTGTGACATCACCTGCGACAGCGACGGCAAGATGGAGAAGTTCATCGACCTCAAGGATGTCCGCGATGAGATCCCGCTCCATGAGCCCCGGGGCGGCGAGGCCTACTATGTGGCCTTCTTCCTCACCGGCGCCTACCAGGACATCCTGGGCATGCGGCACAACCTCTTCGGTGCGCCCAACGAGGCGCACATCATGGTCCACGAGGACGACACCTTCAAGATCCAGCACATCGTCAAGGGCGACACTGTGGACCACGTGCTCCGCAGCGTCCACTACGATCCCGACGTGCTGATCCAGGGGCCCCAGACCAAACGCAAGGCCAGCGCCAAGAACGATGCCGCCGAGGCCCTCCGGGCCCTCCTCACCGAAGAGCGGAAGCTGCACACCTACCTGGAGATCTGAGCGGGTCTCGCCGGGCCCTCCAACCCTTGAAAGTGCAATCCAGTCTCTGATTCATGCCCCAGGCATGGATGCCAAAGGAACGCGGAGCGCCCCTGGCGCTCATGACTTCTTTTTTCTCTGTCCCACCCGAGTCGCCATGCCTTCAGGAAGCACCCTAGCCTGGCTCCGCCGAGCACCCGTCTGGCTGCGGGGCCTCCTCTTCTGCGCCCCGGTGTACGTGGTCTGGCTCGCCACCTATCCCCCACCCGGCAACTGGCAGCGGATCCTGGAGATCGGCTACCTCACGGTGCTGCAGGGCGCCACGGCCAGCCTGCTCTGGAAGGCCTCTGCCCGACCGGACCTGCCCCCAGGCTACCGCGCGGCCACCCGCTGGCTGGCCGGGGCCTGGTTCATGTCCTTCGTAGCCGGACTGCTGTTCCCCTTCACCACCACCCTGCAGGGGCAGATCGTCGACCTGGGGCTGGTGGACATCTTCTACCTCCTCGCCTACCCGCTCACTTTCCTTGGCCTCTTCTGCCTTCCCAAGGCCAGCCCACCCCTGCCAGGAGTCTGGCGGGTGGTCCTGGACAGCGCCGCCTTCATCGGCGGTGTCGGGGCCCCGATCTGGGTCTTCGCGGTCCATCCGACCCTCCACGGTTCCCTGAGCCTCGCGGCCATCCTGAGTGTCACCTACCCGGTCCTGGCCTTCGCTGGGGTGATGATCCTGAACAAGGTGCTGCTGCAGTCCGCACCCTTCCCTTCCCGCCTGGGCATGAACCTCCTCCTGGCGGGCCTCGGCGCCTCCTGGTTGGCGGACCTGATGTTCGCCCTGGAGATCACCCAGATGACGTTCTCCGGCATCCGCTACTGGGTGAACATTGCCAATGCCTTCTCCCTGGTGCTGGCCATGGTGGGGAGCTGGCGGATCGGCTCGGATCCCCCGCCCGTCCAGCCGCTCCGGCCCGCCACTGTCAGCCCTGTCCCCATGATCGCCATCGTGTTCGTGTCCGTGGGTCTGGCGCGGATGCTCCTGCAGGGTTCCATGGCTGGCCCCATGGCGGAGAAGATGCTGTTCGGCGTCCTGCTGCTCATCTTCGTGCTCCTGCTCCGGGAGTTCCTGGCCCTGCGGGAGACGGCCCGGCTCGCGGCGGAGGCCGCCACGGCGCACCTGCAGTCCCGGTTTGTGGCTCTGGTCCGGCATTCCTCGGATCTGGTGCTGCTCCTCGATCCCCAGGGCAAGGTGGACTTCGCCAGTCCTGCGGCGAAGAACGTGCTCGGCCTCGAGGCAGAGTCGCTCGTCGGCAGGCAGCTCGAGGCATTCGTCCATTCCGAGGACCTGGCAGCCACCCAGGGCTTCCTGCAGGACCTGCTCCGGGACAATCGCACCCTCGTGCACCAGTGCCGGCTGCGACACACGGATGGGAGCTGGCGCACCCTGGAGATCTCCGGCAGCGACCACCTCGCGGATCCCACCGTCCAGGGGCTGGTCCTGAATGCCCGGGACATCTCCGAGCGCCACCGGCTGGAAGATCAGCTGCGGGAGGCGCAGAAGATGGAGGCTGTGGGCCGGCTGGCCGGGGGCATCGCCCACGACTTCAACAACCTGCTGAGCGCCATCCTGGGCAACGCGGAGCTGGCGGAGACTCACCTCCCGGACGGTCACCCTGCGGAGCAGGACCTGCGGCGGATCTACGGGGCCGCCACCCGCGGCGCCGTCCTGACGGGACGCCTTCTCTCCTTCTGCCGGAAGGATTCGCCCCAGTCCAAGACCATCGACCCCGGCCACCTGATCCAGGGCGTAGCGCCCCTCCTCGAGGGCCTCCTGGGCGAGCGCATCCCCCTCACGCTGGACCTGCCCCCGGACGTGTGGCCCATCACCATGGACCCCAGCGAACTGGAACAGGCCCTCCTGAACATGGCGGCCAACTCCCGCGATGCCATGGCCGACGGCGGCGTGCTCACCCTGAGGCTTCGCAACGAAGTCGTGGCCGAAACGCTGATCACCCCGTACCTGCCCATCGCCCCGGGCGAGACCGTGATCCTGGAGGTCGTGGATACCGGCACCGGCATGGAGGACAAGACCCTCCAGCACCTGTTCGAGCCCTTCTTCACCACCAAAGGCCGCGGCAAGGGGACGGGCCTCGGCCTCGCCTCAGTCTACGGGTTGATGAAGGCCTCCCAGGGCGGCCTCGATGTCTGGTCCACGCCTGGACAGGGCACCACCATCCGGCTCGCCTTTCGGCGCGCCACGGGCAGGGTCGAGGCGCTGGAGGCTACCGCTGATCCCCAGGCCCTGCGCGGCAGTGAGATCATCCTGCTGGTGGAGGACGAGCCCGCGGTGTTGGAGTCCACCCAGCGCAGCCTCCTGTCCCACGGCTACCAGGTGCTGGTGGCCGGCGACGCCGAGGAGGCTCGGCGGGTCTTCAAGGCCCACTCGGCCAGCATCTCCCTCCTGCTCACGGACGTGATCATGCCCGGCGACAGCGGGCCGGTCCTGGCGGCGGAGCTGGTGGCCCTCCACCCGTCGCTCCGGGTGCTCTACATGTCCGGCTACACGGCCAATGAGCTGGGCCCGCACGGACTGGCACGGCCTGACGCGCCCCTGCTGCGCAAGCCCTTCACCGTGAGCCAGCTCACCCAGCGCCTGCGGGGCATCCTGACGGGGCCGCCGGGGCGGGTCTGATCAGCCGCCCAGGTAGTGCTCCACGATCTTGGGGTTCGCCAGCAGACTGGCCCCCGTGTCTGCCAGCACGACCAGGCCGGTCTCCAGGACATAGCCCTGGGCGGAGATCTTCAGGGCCTGGCGGACGTTCTGCTCCACCAGCAGGACAGTCAGCCCGTCGCGATTGATCTCCACAAGGGTGCGGAAGATCTCCTGCACCATGAGCGGGGCGAGCCCCATGGAGGGCTCGTCGAGCAGCAGCAGTCGGGGTTTCGCCATCAGGGCGCGGCCGATGGCCAGCATCTGCTGCTCGCCCCCGGAGAGGTTGCCCGCGTACTGCGCGGTCCGCTCCTCCAGCAGCGGGAAGAGGTGGAAGACCCGCGCCAGGCTGTCAGCCACGCCAGCCCGGTCCTGGCGGGTGTAGGCCCCCAGGTCCAGGTTCTCCCGCACCGTGAGCGTGGTGAGGATGGCCCGCCCCTCGGCCACCTGGACGATGCCCCGACGCACGATCTGGTGCGGGGCGAGGCCCGTGATGTCCTCCCCGGCGAAGCGCACGGCGCCCGCCTTGGGGCGCAGCAGGCCGGAGAGCGCCAACAGGGTGGTGCTCTTGCCGGCGCCGTTGGCCCCCACCAGGGCCGTGATCTTGCCCTCCTCAAGCTGGAAGGAGACGCCCTTCACGGCGTCGATGTGCCCGTAGGCCACCGCGAGATCCTGGACCTCCAGCAGGACGCTCATGGCAGCACCTCCGCCTCGTCGCCGCGGCCCAGGTAGGCCTCGATGACCTCGGGGCTGTTTCGGATCTCCTCCGGCGCGCCCTCGGCGATGATCCGGCCGAAGTTGAGCACGGCGACCCGGTCACAGAGGTTCATGACGAAGCGCATGTCGTGCTCGATGAGGAAGACGCCGTAGCCGCGGTCACGGATGTTCCGGATCTCCTCCATGAGCACGGCCTTCTCGGACGAGTTCATGCCGGCCACAGGCTCGTCCAGCAGCAGCAGCTTCGGTTCGGTGGCCAGGGCCCGGGCGAACTCCAGCTTGCGCTGCTCGCCGTAGGAGAGGTTGTCCGCGGTGGCCTCGGCCTTGTGGTCCAGCTTGACCCAGGAGAGCAGCTCCAGCGCCCGCTCGCGGGAGCGCCGCTCGGCCTCCCGGAAGGAGGGCAGCGCGAAGAGGGCCGCCACGCCGTTGTAGCTCGTCAGGTGGTGCCGACCCACCATAACGTTCTGCAGCAGGGTCATGTCGGGGAAGAGCCGGATGTTCTGGAAGGTGCGGGCGATGCCCAGCCGCGTGATGCGGTGGGGCGCGATGCCGGCGAGGTCCTGGCCCTGGAAGGAGATGCTGCCGGAGGAGGGCCGCAGCAGACCCGTCACCAGGTTGAACACCGTGGTCTTGCCGGCGCCGTTGGGACCTATCAGGGCGAAGATGGCGCCGCCCGGCACCTCGATGTTCACGTCCTGCAGGACCTGCAGCCCGCCGAAGTGCTTCCCGACCCCGCGGATGGACAGCATGCTCATGGCTTGCCCTCCCGGCGGGTGCGCCAGGCGCCGACGAGCTGGCGGAGGCGGCGGGAGTCCCAGAGGCCCGTGGGCAGGAACAGCACCACCCCGATGAGGATCAGGCCGTTCACGGCCAGCCGGTAGGCGTGGAGGAAGCGCAGGAGCTCCGGCAGCAGGGTCAGGATGGTGGCCCCCAGCACCGGGCCGATGAGGCTGGAGATGCCGCCCAGGATGGTCATGGTCAGGATGTCCACGGCGTTCTCGAAGCCGTACTCCCGGGGGCTGATGAAGAAAGTCGAGTGCGCGTTCAGGGCCCCCGCGAGCCCGGCCAGGATCGCTCCCAGCGTGAAGGCCGCAAGCTTGTGCCCCTCGACGTCGATACCCATCATGCGCGCCGCGACCTCGTCCTCCCGAATGGCCTCGAAGGCCCGTCCCATGCGGGACCTTCGCAGCCGCGCCAGGGCAAAGCCGGCCGCCGCGAGGATCAGGAGGATGTGCCACCAGGTGGTGAGGAGCGGGATGCCGTTCAGCCCCTCGGGGCCGCCGGTGATCTCCAGGTTGAGCACCAGGATGCGGGTCACTTCGCCAAAGGCCAGGGTCGCCATGGCCAGATAGACCCCCGACAGGCGCAGCGTCGGCGCTCCGATGACCAGAGCCACCGCCGCCGGAGCCAGGGCGCCGGCCACCAGGACCATGGGAAAGGGCCAGTGCAGGTGCAGCGTCAGCAGCGCGGCCGTGTAGGCGCCGATGCCCATGAAGGCCGCGTTGGCCAGGGACAGCAGGCCACAGGAGAGGGTCAGCCAGAGGGACAGCGCCAGCAGCGCGTGGATGCCCACCGTGAAGATGAGCGTGCTGTAGGTGGCCCAGAAGTCGGCGAAGGCTTCCATGTCAGGCCTTGCGTTCCAGCACCCGGCCAAACAGGCCCGCGGGCCGCACCAGGAGAATCAGGAACAGCAAGCCAAAGGCCACGGCATCGCCCATCTGGGACGAGAGGTAGGCCTTGCTGAGCACCTCGGCGAAGCCCAGGAACAGCCCCCCGAAGAGGGCGCCGCGGATGTCCCCCATGCCGCCCAGGATGACCACCGCAATGCCCTTGTGGAGGATGGGCTGGCCCATCAGGGGCGTGACCGAGTTGAAGTTCAGGCCGATGAGCAGCCCGGCGACGCCGCCCAGGGCCGCAGCCGTGAAGGAGGTGGCCAGGAACAGGCCCTCGACGTTGATGCCCAGGAGCGCGGCGGCTTTCGGGGACTCGGCGATGGCCCTCAGGGCGCGCCCCTGGCGGGTGTGCCGCAGCACCAGGAACAGGGTTGTCATGAGCAGGAAGGCGATGCCCACGATCGCCAGCTCCAGGGCCCGGACGTGCACGCTGCCGAAGATGAACTCCCGGGTGGGGAGCAGCTCGTCGGGGAAGCGCTGGACCTCGACGCCGAAGAGCCCCTGGGCGGCGCTGGTCAGCACCGTGGTGGCGCCGATGGTGGCGATCATGGGAATCAGGTGCGGGGCGTGACGCGCCCGCAACCGCTTGAGGATCAGGGCGTCGATGGCCAGCCCCAGGAGGCCGGACACCAGCATGGCAGCCAGGATGCCCACGGCCAGCGGCGCCTTGAGGCGGGTCACCACGGTCAGGGCCGCGAAACTGCCGGCCATGAACATGGCGCCGTGGGAGAGGTTGATGACCTCCAGCACGCCGAACACCAGCGTGAAGCCCAGAGAGAAGAGGGCATAGACGCTGCCCAGGGTGAGGGCGTTGACGAGCTGTTGTTCGAGCATGGGGCCTGGGGGAATCGCCTACTTGCCGGTGAAGAGCACGAACTTTCCGTCCCGGATGACGTAGATGAACGGCTTCTGGTCGGCGTCGTAGCCCGCGGGCTTGCCGTCCTTGCCAACGGACTGGCGGAACTTGAAGGGGCCGGTGGCGCCGCTGAGGCTCACCTTGGGCAGGGCACCATGCAGGGCCTCGCGGTCGTTGGCCACATTGCCGGTGACCTTGATGGACTTCAGGGCCGCAGCGGCAATGGTCATGGCGTCGTAGGCCTGGGCGGCGAACTGGTTGGGCTCGGCCCCGTACTTCTGCTTGTAGGCCGCCACGAAGTGCTGGTTCGCCGGGGTGGGGTTGGTGTTGGCCCAGGGGCTGCCCACGAAGGTGCCCTCGCCGGCGGTCTTGGAGACCTCGAACAGCTTGGGGGAGTTGAAGCCGTTGCCGCCGATGAAGGGCGCCTTCAGGCCGAGGCCGCGGGCCTGGACCATGAGGGTGGCCGCCTCCTCGGCGAGGCCGGAGCAGATCACGGCATCGGGGTTGGTGGCCTTGATCTTGGTGAGCTGGGCCTTGAAGTCCACATCACCCTTCACGTAGGTCTCAGTGGTGGTCACAGGGATCTTCTGGTCCTCCAGGACCTTCTTGAAGACGTCGTAGCCGCTCTTGGTGAAGGCGTCGTCGTTGCCGTAGATCACGGCCACCTTCTTGATCTTGTAGTGCTTCACGGCGGTGCTGACGGTCACGGGCAGCACATCGCTCTCCATGACGGAGTTGCGGAAGATGTAGGGGCCCATCTCGGAGATGCCGTTGGCGGTGTTGGACGTGCCGAAGGCCACCACCTTGGCGGCGTTGGCCACGGGGCCCGCAGCGAACATGGAGTTGGACAGCGTGGGCCCGAAGATCATCAAGACCTTGTCCTGGAAGATGAGCTTCTTGAAGACGTTGATCGCCTCTTCCTTCTTGCCCTGCTCGTCCTCCACCACCAGGACGAGCTTGTTCCCGTTGATGCCGCCCTTGGCGTTGATCTCGTCCGCGGCCAGCTGGAACCCGTTGCGGATGGGCACGCCATACTGGGCGGCGCCGCCCGTCAGGGCCTCCGCGATACCGATCTTCAGGTCGCCCGCCACGGCGCTGACGGCCAGCAGGCTGGCTGCGGCAAAGAGGAGATGCTTGGTTGCTCGGTTCACGACAGCCTCCGAAGTTCGGTGATGGGTTTGAATCGCCAGGGTCTGGTGGAGTTGTAGATCAGGATACCAACTGGGGGCACTTCCTGCAGGGCGAAGCCGAGAACCTGCCCTGGAGCCCCTAGGAAACAGCCCAGCGGGGCTCGGGTTTCTGCCTCCAGAGCCAGATGAGATAGTCCACGTTCTTGGGGGCGGCGCCCAGGGCCCGGAGTCGCGCCAGGCACTGGCCACGGTGGTGCTGCCCGTGCAGGCACACCTGCAGCAGGGCATCGGCCACCGGCACGATGCAGGGGGGCTCTGGAAACCAGGGAATGTGGACCAGACGGGCCAGGGCGGACTCGTCCAGGCCCGCCACCAGGAGGCCCAGGGCCCGGTGTCCGGCCAGGCAGCGGGCCTGGAGCGCCTCGAAGTCCGGCAGGGGTCGTTCGGGGAAGGCCGCCGGGTCGCCCCGGAGCACTGCCAGGAAGGCCTCCATCGTGACGACGGCATGGTCCATGCGGGCCCGCAGGTCGGTATCCACCTGGGCCCCGGAGGTCTCCCAGGCCCGGAAGAAGACAGCGTCCGCCCATTCCTGGTGCTTGAGCAGGTCCTGCACTGAGACAGCCATGGGGACTCCGGGGGTGGGGGACAGTTTAAGCCTGGGCTCTCAGCTGTCAGCTATCGGCTGTCAGCCAAAGCGGGGCCCGACCCACCCCGGCCGAGCCTGCGGCGCCGTCATTCACCGAGAGCTGACAGCTGACAGCCAATAGCCCCCCTACCCAAGGTCACCCTCCCCGGTCCCGCCGAAAGCTCCCACAATGGGCGGAGACCATCCAAGGGAGGCACCTGTGGACATCCAGCGCGTCGGCATCGTCGGTTGTGGACTCATGGGCTCGGGCATCGCCCAGTGCGCGGCGGAAGCCGGCTGCCAGGTCTGGGTGAAGGAAGCGGAGGAGACCTTCCTCGCCAAGGGGCTGGCCCGCATCCACGGCGCCTGGGACCGGGCCGCGGCCAAGGGCAAGGTCACCGAGGAGCAGCGCAGCACCTGGCAGAAGAACCTTCAGGGCACCCTGTCCTTCGCCACCCTGGCCGACTGCGACCTGGTGGTGGAGGCCATCCCCGAGCGCCTGGATCTGAAGTTGCAGACCTTCGCGGAGCTCGACCGGATCCTGGGCCCCGCGGCCATCCTCTGCACCAACACCTCCAGCCTCTCCGTGGCCCAGATCGGTCCGGTGCTGGACCCCACCCGCCTCGGCCGCTTCGCGGGCCTGCACTTCTTCAATCCCGTCCCGGTCATGCCCCTGGTGGAGATCATCCGCACCCTCGCCACCAGCGAAGCCACCCTGGTCGCCCTGCGGAGCTTCGTCCAGGGCCTCGGCAAGACCGCTGTGATGGCCCCGGACACGCCGGGCTTTGTGGTGAACCGCCTGCTGGTGCCCTACCTGCTGGATGCCATCCGCTGCGCCGAGCAGCGGCTCGCCACCACCGAGGATCTCGACGCCGCCATGAAGCTGGGCTGCGGCCATCCCATGGGGCCGCTGCACCTCAGCGACTTCATCGGCCTGGACACCATGCAGAGCGTGGCAGAGGTCCTCTTCGACGCCTTCGGCGAGCCCCGCTTCAAGGCCCCCTCCCTCCTGCGCCAGCTCGTCGCTTCCGGCCGCCTGGGCCGCAAGACGGGCAGCGGGTTCTACCGCTGGGAAGGCGAGAAGCGCATGGAGGCCTTGCCGCTATAGGTCCGTTCCGGTTCGCCCGGGATCTGTCTATCTCGGTATCGGCGCAGCCGATACCGAGCAGACGCCGAGACCCGTCGGCTAGTGGGGCAGCAGCCCATGGGCATCGATGCCGCGGAGGGTGGCTGGAACCGCCGGCAGACTCAGCGGCACGGGCCCTTTCAGGAGCTCCTCGCGCCGGGCCGCGGCCCGTCGGGAGGCGGCCTGGACGAGCTGGTCCGTGATGACGAAGACAGCGATCAGGAAGAGAACGAGCAGAACGGTCATGGTGCATCTCCCCGACTAGTGCTTGATGTGGGCTTCCCGGTAGTGGTGGACGAACTCCCGGATCGACCCGCCGATGATCCAGGCGAGCAGACCGATGGTGAGCAGGCCCAGTGAGCCATTCGTGATGTTCAGCCAGAGCGTTTCTGCGTTCTTCCAATTGGCCAGATCGAACATATCAACCTCCTGTGGTGCTGTTGGTGCGGGGAACTGCCACTCACGAAGACTCGAGGTCTCCACCGTGCCGGGTGAGGAATACGGGTTCAGGCCGCGCGGTCACGGCCTCTTGTCGAACGCGCGGCGTGACGGCCACAGGCTCGAAGATCGGAAGGTGCTTGACGATGAAGGAGAAGGCGCTGAAGCCGAGCGCGGTGATCCCGAGCATGATGAAGATCTCGATCAGGGACGGGAAGTAGGTCTGCGCCGGGTAGCTCTCCAGGCCGGTGATGGCGGTGTTCATGCGGTTGAGGGCAAAGCCCACCACCACCAGGAGGGTGGCGGCATACAGCCCCCGGCGCGAGTTCCGGACTCGTTCCACGACCAGCAGGCCGAAGGGAATGACAAAGCCGATCAGCAGCTCCGCATAGAACGCGAGGCTGAAGTAGGTCACGGTCGTCAGCTCGTGCCAGGCCCCCCGCGCCAGCAGGTTCTCAACCCGCACGACGAAGTAGAGCGCCAGGATGACGGCGATGACCTTGGCCAGGTTGGCCCGGAGCCGGGTCGGCAGCAGGTCGCGACCGCCCCGCGAAAAGATCAGGGACTCGAGGAGGATCATCGAGATCCCGGAGGCGAGGCAGGAGATGAAGAACAGGACAGGCAGCAGCGGCGTGTACCAGAGGGCATGCAGCCGGTTCGGCACGATGAGGTAGAGCGAACCGAACGAGGACTGGTGCAGCGTCGACAGCAGCACGCCAAAGATCATGAGCGGCAGCGAGATGGCATGGATCCACTTGATCGGCCAGAGGATGTTGAATCGCTCGAGCACAATCGGGGCAAACTCCAGGGAGAGCACCGAGGTGTAGAGCATGAGACACCAGCTGATCTCGCACATGACGGAGTGCGGGTTCCACATGACCAGCGGATGCCAGAAGTGATCGGGGCGGCCCAGATCGAGGATGAGCACCAGGACCACCAGCATGTAGCCGATGAAGGCGGTCAGGATCGCCGGGCGCACGATCGGCTCGTACTCCTTGGCGTGGAACAGGTGGACGGCGGCCACGATCGTGAACCCGGAGGCGGCGAGACCGATTCCGAGGAAGTCGAACCCGATCCAGAGTCCCCAGGGGAATTCATCACTGAGGTTCGTGGTGGCGCCGAGTCCATAGGTGAATCGGGCGATGGCGGCGAGGGTGCCGGCCAGGATCAAGGTGGTGGCGATCGGATGCCAGCGGGTGATGCGGGGAAGCAGACGGATTTTCACGGTTTGTCCTCATGCTCGGGGGTCTCGCCCTTTTTCTCGGAAGCTTCAAAGGCCGCGACTTCGCTGCGCCGGTTGGTGATCCACCAGATGCCGCCGAGCATCACGCCACCCACGGACAGCACATTGGGAACCTTGGAGAGGGCGCTCATGGTCAGCATGGGCATGGGGATCTTCCCGAGCCTGGCGTCGAAACCCAGCTGCTCGAAGGGCACCGGGCTGAGGTACAGCATTGAAGTGCCGCCGACATCGTCCTTGCCGTAGATCCGGGGCACATACTTGGTCGGCTCGGCGCTGATCCTGCGGGCCGCCTCGAGCAGCAGCTCGTCACGCTCGCCGAAGATCGTCGCCCCGGTCGGGCAGGCTTCCGCGCAGGCCGGCGGCAGGCCCTTGGCCAGCCTGGGCGCACAGAACTTGCACTTCTGGATGCGGGGCTTGGTGCTGCTCCACTCGTATTTAGGCACGTGGTAGGGACAGGCCTGCAGGCAGTAGCGGCAGCCGATGCACTTTTCCCCATCATAGGCCACCGGGCCCGCTTCTGACTTGCTCAGCGCCGCGACGGGGCAGACCGACACGCAGGTGGGGACATCACAGTGCTGGCACATGCGGCGGATGTAGAGGTCGTTGTATTTGCTCAGGGCGGTGTAGGCGGTGAGCGAGAGGTATTTCTCCTCGCTCGGGGGCAGCTGGTTCTCTTCCTTGCAGGCGCCCTGACAGACGTTGCAGCCCACACAGAGGGTCAGGTCGATCAGCATGGCTTTTTTGGCAGTCAAATTCCCACCCCACTGGTTGTGGAATTTCTTGGCATTGTTCGGTTGCTCACGAGGTCTGTTGATAATTGACCACGTAGTTGATTATCAATTCCCGTGCCACGGCGGGTGACGGTCACAAAAGATATCTAATTCTATATTTATTTGATGTTACAAATTTGAACCAATCCCAACCAGCCCTGAGACCCGTCCCGCCCACCGCCTCATGCGGCGGAACCGTCAAATGCGACGGTGGGCAACACGGGATAAAGCCAGACACTTTGTAAAGACTCTTGAAGATTATTTTTTCCATTCGCTGGTTATTACGGTAGAACGGCCTACACTGATAGATGACCATTGCGTATTCAACGGTTGACGTGGAGCTCCATTGTCAATATTTTCCGAATCTTACGCAGCCCACATTACCAAGGCCTCTGGGGCCAAATTCCCCTTCAATCCGATTCACGGGAAGCGGAAAAGGGCGATCACCGCACATGTCTTCGAGGTGCTCCTGAAGCGGCTGGAGATGAATGCGATCCTCGACACCACCCCCAACGGGGTCTGCATCGTCTCCTGTGACGGCGTCACCCGCTGCAATCCCGCCGCCTTCCGGATGTTCGGCGTCACCACCCTCGAGGAGCTGCGGCATTGCTTCGGCAGGAAGGGCGAGGCATTCGGCCTGCGCTGGCCCACCAGCCGGCTCTCCCTTCGCGAGGAGGAGCGCCCTCTCACGCGGGCCCTCCAGGGCGAGAAGGTGACCGAGGTGCTCCTGGCCACCCACGGCGGATCGGGCGAGGAGATCACCCTCCGGGTCACGGCCGCACCCATCCGCATCCGGGGCCGCATCATCGGCGCCGTGGCCATCCACTCGGACATCTCTGTGGCGGGCCCCTCCCTTGCCGGCCGCCATGCTCTGGAGGAGCTCGCGCAGGCCGGCCGATCCTCGGACCTGCTCGCCCGCGAGACGCACCTCAGGGAGCAGGCCGAAAAGGACCTCCAGAGCGCCCACGCCGAGATCCAGGACCTGAAGAAGCACCTCCACGTGGAGAACGAGCACCTGTTCCAGGAGATCAACCACACCTACAACTTCGGGGAGGTGATCGGCCAGAGCCGCTGCCTGGAGGGCGTGTTCTCCCGGGTCGAGGCCGTGGCCCCGCTGGATTCGACGGTGCTCCTGTTGGGAGAGACGGGCACGGGCAAGGGCTTGGTGGCCCGCGCCATCCACAGCCGCAGCCTGCGCAGCCATCGTCCGCTGGTCATCGTCAACTGCACCGCCCTGCCCGGCAACCTGATCGAGAGCGAGCTCTTCGGCCGCGAGAAGGGCGCCTTCACGGGGGCGAGCTCCCAGCAGCTGGGGCGGTTCGAGCTGGCCGACAAGGCCACCATCCTGCTGGACGAGATCGGTGACCTGCCCTTCGAGCTGCAGGCCAAGCTGCTGCACGTCATCCAGGAGGGCGAGTTCAGCCGCCTGGGCAGCGCCCGAACGATCAAGGTCGATGTCCGCATCATCGCGGCCACCAACCGGGACCTCTACGAAGAGATCCGGCTGGGTCGGTTCCGCGAGGACCTGTTCTACCGCCTCAACATCTTCCCCATCACCGTGCCTCCGCTGCGGGACCGCAAGGACGACATCCCCCTGCTCGTGGAGTACTTCCTGGCCAAGCTCAACCGCAAGCTCAACAAGAACGTCCGGAGCGTCACCCAGGAGACGATGAGCGACCTCATGGCCCACGTCTGGCCCGGCAACGTGCGCGAGCTGGAGAGCGTCATCGAGCGAGCTGTGATCATCTCTCAGGGCACGACACTGCAGATGCTGGATCACTTCAGCGCCCCCGCTCCCGTGGTTCATCAGGAGGAAGGGAAGCTGCTGGTGGATCTCGAACGCGACTACATCGGCCAGGTGCTTCAGAAGACCCACTGGCGGATCGAAGGCGCCAACGGGGCGGCCAACCTGCTCGGCATGAACCCCAGCACCCTCCGCGGCCGCATGCGGAAAGAGGGCATCCGCCGGCCCTGACCCGGCGCGGGTGTTGTAGGCTGTCCGGATGCTGGATGTCCTGCTGATCCCCGCGGTGCTGCTGGTGGCCTTCGCGCTGCAGGCGGTTCGACGCGGGTCCCACCGGCTGCACGGCTACCTCATGACCGCGGCCTTCACCACGGTGGCCCTGCGGATGGTGCTGCGGCCCCGGGCCTTCCCCCCTGGCCACCTGGAGACAGGGCTGGCGGTGTTGGGCCTCGCGGGTGGCGCCATGATCCTGGGCCGCGGCGCCCTGGCCTGGCGGGAAGACCGCAGCCGCAATCCCCAGGTCCCCCGCTTCCACCGCGCCCTGGGCACCCTCACCCTCGTGAGCTTCACCCTGGCCCTGGTCTTCTGGCTGCTGCGCGACCGGGCCTGAGCCCTCTGATCCGCAAATGAAAGGATCTCTGTAAGCGGAGAAAAGATGGAGGAGCAGAGGAAAGCGGAGAACTGCCGGACTGTCTTTCTCCGCTTTCCTCAGCTCCTCGGCAGTCTTCTGTGGTCAAAAGCGCTTGCTTGAAGGCCTCACAGCCCCAACACGCGCCGGACCTCTTCCATGCGGCGGCGGCTGATGGCGAGGCGGCCGGTGGCCAGCACCAGCTCGTCCTCGCCGGTCACCTCCCGCACCGCGTCCAGGCGCACCAGGGCGTTGCGATGCACCCGCAGGAAGCCGTGGTCGGACAGGCGCTCCTCCCAGTGGGTCAGGGTGCCGTCCACGGGCAGGTGGCCCTCCAGCGTCCAGGCCACACAGTCCCCCAGGTCCGCCACCAGGGCCTCCACCTCCTGGGGCCGCAGCAGGCGCGTGGCGCCCTTCTTCCGCACCGGCAGGCGCAGCCACTCCTTCTGCAGCGGATCCTCCTTGGGGTGGATGCGGGCGATGGCCTGGGCCACGCCCACCCGGGAGATGGGCTTGAGCAGGTAGTGCACCGCCCCGCCCGCGAAGGCCTCGATGGCGTGCTGGGGATAAGCCGTCACGAAGACCAGCGCCGGCCGTGGCTCGGGCAGCATGTGCATCAGCTCCATGCCCTTGATGCCCGGCATCTCGATGTCCAGGAACACCGCGTCGGGCCGGTGCGCCGCGATGGCCGCCAGCCCCAGGCGCCCGTTCTCCGCCGAGGCCACCACGCAGAGCCCCGGCAGCTCGTTCAGCAGATCAACCAGGTGCTCCCGCGCCAGCGGCTCGTCCTCGATGACCACGATGCGGATCACGCCTGCCTCCACTTGAACCCTACGCGGTGCCGACCATCCAACATGCCCATCAGTAGATCCTCGGGCTTCTCTAGCCGCTGGCGCAGGGTGGCCAAGGCCGTGCCGGTGCCTTGGAGGGCACTGACGCCGGGGCCCGGATCCTCCACCCAGAGGTGCAGGGCTCCGTCCTTCTGCTCGGCACCGATGCGCACCTCGCCGCCCTGCTCCAGGGGGGCCACGCCGTGCTTGACGGCGTTCTCCACCAGCACCTGCAGGGACAGGGGCGGCACCTGGGCCGCCTCCAGGGCCTCGGGCACCTCCACGGATACCCGCAGCCGATCTCCCAGCCGCGCCCGCTCGATGCCCAGGTAGGCCTCCACGAAGGCCAGCTCCTCCTTGAGCGGGATCGTGGGCCGGTCCGAGGCCGCGATCACCTGCCGGAAGAGCTGGGCCAGGTGCTCCGTGGTGGCCTGGGCCGCGCGCGGGTCCTGGTCGATCTGGGCGTGGAGGGTGTTCAGGGCGTTGAAGATGAAGTGGGGGGCCAGCTTGTTGCGCAGGGCCTCGGACCGGGCTTCCCGGGCCAGCTCCTGCTGGCGCTCCGCTTCGGCGCCCCGGCGCTCCAGGCGGTCCAGCAGGGCCATCAGGATCATCGTCAAGACTGCCCAGGAAACCCAGAAGGCCCAGGTCTCGCTGAAATCAGGGGGAGAAGCCGGCTGCTGGCTGGCTGTCTGCTTCCTGATCACCCCGCCCGATTCTTCAACCCTGCCGGCTTCCCACCCAGCCTTGAAGCTGCTGGGCATCTCGGGCAGGGTGAGCCCGAGATGCGCTATAGGTGCAGCGAAAGCCAGGAGGAAGACTAGGCGGCGCCAGCCCCGACCAGCCCCCCGGACGCCACCCGCCCATAGGATCCCCACAAGCACAAGGATCAGGATAGCCAGGGCCCCGCCCACACAGCCCCAGGTGCTGTCGTGGTTATGGAGCGCACCGATGTTCGTGGCCAGCATTCCAGCCAGTAGCAGTCCTGGCACGACGATGGACTTGCTTGGCGCTTCCTTGCTCATGCCCACGCCCCCTCCTCATCACGCCAGAGTAGGGACGCACCAAGGCCTCAGCACCGACTTTCCATCGGATGGCGGGGGGGTCTGGTTGAGCGGTTCACCACGAGTCCTGAACGGTCTTCCCCGCCTCGGCATGATTGAGGGCCTTGAGGCCGATGTCGTGGCGCACCTGGCGGCCGGGCCAGGTGACGGCGGGGAGGGCGGCTTCGATGGCGGCGCGGGCGGCGGCGAGGTCCGGGGCGGAGGTGGCCAGGTTCAGCACGCGGCCGCCGTTGGTGAGCCACTGGCCGTCCTGCTGGCGGGTGCCCGCGTGGATGACGGTGACAGCGGTCTCGCCGATGCTGATGGGCACGCCCTTCCTGGCGCCCGCCGGGTAGTCCTCGGCGGCCAGCACCACGGCGATGGCGGTGTGGGGCTTCAGCTTGAGCTCGCGGGTCACCAGGCGGCCCTCGGCCACCTCCAGCAGCAGGGAGGCCAGGTCCTCGTCCAGAAGCTGCATCATCACCTGGGTCTCGGGGTCGCCGAAGCGCACGTTGTACTCCAGCAGCTCCGGGCCCCTGGCCGTCCACATGACGCCCAGGAACAGCACGCCCCGGGCCACCAGCCCATCGGCCTGGAGGCCCCGCAGGGTGGGCTCCACCAGCCGGGTGCGCATCAGCTCGATGTCTTCGGGCCGCAGGAAGGGCAGCGGGCCAAAGGCGCCCATGCCGCCGGTGTTGGGGCCCTGGTCCCCGTCGAAGATGCGCTTGTGGTCCTGGCAGGCGGGCAGCAGGGCGTAGGCCGCGTGGTCCGCGTCCACGTCCGCCAGCACGTGCAGGGACAGCTCCATGCCCGCCAGGGGGGCTTCCAGAACGACGGTCTTACTGGCTTCGCCGAACTGCCCCGCCAGGAAGGCCCGGAAGGTGTCCAGGGCCTCGGCCTCGGTGGCGGCCAGCACCACGCCCTTCCCCGCCGCCAGACCGTCCGCCTTGAGCACGATGGGATAGCCGTGGGACCAGGTGCGGATCAGCGCCTCGCCCGCGGCCAGGTCCGTCACGGTGTGGCTGGCGGCGCAGGGCAGGTCGTGCCGCTCCATGAAGGCCTTGGCGAAGGCCTTGCTGCCCTCCAGCTGCGCCGTGGCGGCGCCGTGGCCGAAGACGGGGATGCCCAGGGCCCGCACGGCATCCGCCACACCGGCCACCAGGGGCACTTCGGGCCCGGGGACCACCAGGTCCGGGTGGTTCGCGGCGCACCAGGCAGCCACGGCGGCGGGGTTCTCCAGGTCCAGGTCCACCCGGGCACCCAGGGTCGCCAGGGCATCGCTGCCCGGGGCCGAGGTCAGGTCCGCCCCCCCGGCCTTGAGCTTCAGGGCCAGGGCATGTTCCCGGCCGCCAGAGCCGAGGAGCAGGATCTTCATGGGGACCTCCAGTTCCATTATCCCCCAGGCCCGGGGAGAGCGCTCAGCTGAAGGGAGGCCGAGCTCTGCCGGACCCTCGGGTCAAGAATGCCCCCCGACACCGGGGAATCGGGTTAGCATGACCCCGCCCGGAGGTTTTCCATGGCCACCCTCACGCTGAATGGCACTCCCACCCACACCTGCGGCGAGCTGCCCCTGCCGGGCCATGCCACCCCGCCCTTCACCCTCACCCGCAAGGACCTGACCGAGGTCACCAGCGTGGACCTGGAGGGCCAGCGGGTGCTGCTGAGCATCTTCCCCAGCCTGGACACCGCCACCTGCGCCGCAAGCGTCCGGAAGTTCAACCGCTCTGCCGCAGACCTGGCCGACACCGTGCTGCTGTGTGTCTCGCTGGACCTGCCGTTCGCGCAGTCCAAGTTCTGTGGCGCGGAAGGTCTGGAGCGGGTGGTGACGGCCTCGGCCTTCCGCCACCCGGAGTTCGGCCAGGCCTTTGGCGTCACCCTCACGGACGGCCCCCTGCGCGGGCTCCTGGCCAGGGCCGTGGTGGCCCTGGACGAGAACGGCACGGTTCTGCACACGGAGCTGGTGACGGAACTCACCCGGGAGCCGGACTACGACCTGGCGCTCCACGCCATCCGGAACCACCACCACCCCTGCCCCGAGGATGCCCAGGAATCGACGGAGTAGCCCGTCCGGTGAGCCCAGCCTGATCCTAGATCTGGGATCTGATAGCCGTTAATGGTCAATAAATGGGCTGATTTTGCTCGTTGCGCCTGGTTATTTTCAGGCCATATTCAGCATAATTCAGTTCGGATTCCTTCGTGACGATGACGTTAACAGCATCCCATGAAGGAAAGGTTCCTAAATGGGCAAAAACGGGGCAGCACATGAACCCTTCCAAGTCGGCATCCGAGTTCAATCCTGAGGAGGGACTCTTCCTCTTCACCCAGGGCAAGCTGGTGGTGGCCCGGGAGATGGTCCATCAGCTGGATGAGGCTGGCTTCTACATCCAGGAGCACGAGCTCCTGGACCCGAACAGCTGGCCCCGGCAGAGCGGCCTGCCAGCGGCCCGAGTGGATGGGGTGCCTGGCCTGTTTTTCTGCCCCGGGGAAGTGATCCCCTTCATGAATGCCTGGGTGGACGCGGCCGACGAGGAAAGTGCCTGCGGCATCCCGAAGGTCTCGGGCGGAGACTCAGCCTGACGGGCCTGCTCCAAGCCGGGGGCCTCAGCCCCGGGCCATGAGCCGGGCGCGGGTGTAGGGGATGAGTCCGCCTGCATCCATGATCCCTTTGCGGGCGGCGGGCAGCTTCACCTGATCAAAGGACTGGCCCGTGGTGCGGTTCAGGACATGGTCTGCCGTGATCTCCAGCTCATGGCCAACGCTCGCCTCGATGCCCGGACAGATGACCACCTGCAGGCCGAGGTTGATGCTGTTCTGCAGGAAGATCCGGGAGATGCTGCGGGCGACCACAGCCAGGTCGTAGCCCTTCAGCGTGGAGCAGGCCTGCTCCCGGCTGGAGCCGCAGCCGAAGTTTTCGCCGCCCACGATGACTGAGCCCGGCGGGAAGGTCTTGGCCTTCAGCGCGGCGTTGAAGTCCGTGCGGTCGAAGAAGGCGTACTGAGGCGTCTCCGTGGGCAGCACCGTGGCCATGAAGCGGCCCGGGTAGATGTCGTCGGTGCTGATGTCGTTGTCGAGGGCGATGATGACCTTGGGCATGTCAGGCTCCCTTCCGCGGATCGGTGATGACGCCGGTGATGGCGGAGGCCGCAGCCACCACGGGGCTGCAGAGGTAGACCTCGCCCGTGGGGTTGCCCATGCGGCCCTTGAAGTTGCGGTTGGTGGTGCTGAGCGCCACCTCGTTATCCCCCAGGGCGCCCTCGTGGACACCCAGGCAGGGCCCGCAGCCCGAGTTCATGACCACGGCCCCGGCGCGCATGAAGTCGTGGATGTAGCCCTTGTCCAGGGCCTGGGCGAAGATCTTGCTCGAGGCCGGGAACACCAGCATCCGGGTGCCTTCGGCCACCTTCTTCCCCCGCAGGATGGCGGCGGCGGCGGCCAGGTCGTCCAGGCGGCCGTTGGTGCAGCTGCCGATGACGATCTGCTGCACCGGGATGCCAAGCACCTGCTCGATGGGCTTCACGTTGTCCACCATGTGCGGGCAGGCGATCTGCGGCGCCAGGGCAGAGACATCGATCTCCACGGTCCGCACGTAGCTCGCGTCAGCATCCGGCGTGACGCAGTCGATGGCGTCCGTGACACCGGCCTCCTCGCGCAGGTAGCGGACCGTCTCAGCGTCCCCGGGGACGATGCCCGAGGTGGCGCCCGCCTCCACGCTCATGTTGCAGATGGCGATCCGGCCGCTGGTGCTCATCTGGCGGATGGTCTCGCCGTGGAACTCCAGCACCTTGAAGTTGGCGCCCTGGGCCGTGAGCAGGCCGATCAGGTGCAGGATCAGGTCCTTGGGACCGACCATCGGCGGGAACTCACCCTTGACCACGACTTTGATGGTGGCTGGCACTTCGATGTTCACCGCAATGCCCAGGGCCCAGGCCGAGGCCATCTCCGTGGCGCCCACACCGAAGCTGAAGGCGCCCAGGGCCCCGTGGCTGGTGGTGTGGGAGTCGGTGCCCACCACCACGAAGCCCGGCCGCACGTAGCCGTACTCGGGCAGGATCTGGTGGCAGATGCCGCCCACATCGCCGCGCACGTCGTGGAACTTGGTGATGCCGTTGGCGGCCACGAAGCCCCGGATCTTCTTGTGGTTGGTGGCGGTCTTGGGGGACTCAGCCGGCACGCGGTGGTCGAAGATGATGGCGATCCGCGAGGGATCCCAGACCTTCGGCGCGATCCCGGTGCCCTGGAACACCTCCAGATATTGGTTGATCACCAGGGCTGCGTTCTCGTGGGACATGGCCAGGTCCACGCGGGGCTCCACCACGTCGCCCACGGTCACGGAGGGCCGGTCCGCCGCGCGGGCCAGGATCTTCTCAACAACGGTCATGCCCATGGATGCCTCCTCAGATGACGCCTCGGGATTTCAGGTCGGACTGCTCGGCCTCCGAGAGCCCGAGGGCTCCGTAGACCTGCTGATTGTGCTCGCCCAGAGTCGGCGGCGGAGTCTCCACCGCACCCGGCGTCTTCTCGAAGCGGGCCGTGAGGCCGAAGACCTCGATGTCGCCGAAGCCCGCCACGGGCACCTTCTGGAGCACCTGTCGGTGCTCCGCCTGAGGCTGCCGCAGCGCCGCCTCCAGACTCAGGATCTCCCCACTCGGAACATCCTTCGCATTCAGTTCCCTCACCCAGAAACCGGTAGGTTTCTGGGTGAGCCGAGCCTCCAGCAGCGGCGTCAACTCCCGACGGTTCTGCTTGCGGGTGTCCCGCTCCTGGAAGCGCGGATCGGTCTTCAGCTCCGGCACCGCCAGCACATCGCAGACCGCCTCCCACTGCTCCTGCTTGTTGGCGGCGATGTTGATGTGGCCGTCCTGGGTGCGGAAGGTCCCGCTGGGCGCCGCCGTGAAGTTGTCGTTGCCCATGAGCGTGGGCTGCTCCCCGCCGATGAGCAGGTTCGCGGCCACCCAGCCCATGAGGGGCATGATGCTGTCGAGCAGGGCCACGTCGATGCACTGCCCCTGCCCCGTGCGCTCCCGGTGGAAGAGGGCTGCCATAACCGCGAAGGCCGCGTTGAGGCCGCCCACGGTGTCGCACACCGGGAAGCCCGTGCGCAGCGGGCTCAGGCGCTCATCACCGTTCACGGCCATCTCGCCCGAGAGCCCCTGGATGATCTGGTCGTAGGCGGGCTTCAGCGCATCCGGTCCGGTCTGCCCGAAGCCCGAGATCGCACAATAGATCAGACGCGGGTTCAGCTCTGCCAGGACCTTGTAGCCGATCCCCAGCCGATCCATGACGCCGGGCCGGAAGTTCTCCACCACGATGTCCGCGTCCTGCACCAGCCGCTTGAACAGCTCCTTGCCCTCGGGGGACTTGGTGTTCAGGGTGATCGACTGCTTGTTGCAGTTCTGGGCCAGGAAGCTGGTGCCCATGAGCTGCTTGTTGAGCGAAGGCACGATGCCCAGCTTGCGGGCCAGGTCGCCGTCCTTGGGATTCTCGACCTTGAGGACCTCCGCCCCCAGCAGCGCCAAGTGCAGCGTCGTGAACGGGCCCGACAGCACATTTGTCAGGTCCAGCACCTTGATGCCTTCCAGGATTTTCTTAGACATACCGTCCTTTCAGCCCTATCAAATTCATCGCAGTGCGAAGCGCCTCAGGCGCTTTGCACTGCGATGAATTTGATTCTGCGAAAAAGATCAAGAGATCTGTCCTCATGGCTGAATCGGCCCGGCGCGGTGGACGCGGCCTGGGAGGTCGCGGCCGAGGTGGGTGGCGACGTCGCGGGCCACGGCGATGAGGGTCGCCAGGTCGATGTCGGCGCGTCGGCCGGCGCGCTGGAGGCCGTGGACCAGGTCTTCGGTGGCGACGTTGCCCGCGGCCACCTTGGTGAAGGGGCAGCCGCCCAGGGCACCGAAGCTGGTCTCGATGGCGGCGGCCCCGGCCTCCATGGCCGCATAGGCGTTGGCCATGCCCAGGCCATAGGTGTCGTGGATGTGGGCGGTGACCTCAGCGGCCACATCCAGTTCCCGGGTCTTCTCCACATAGCGACGGACCTGCTCCGGGTAGGCGTGGCCTGCGGTGTCCGCCAGGCTGATGCTGGTAAGGCCCGCCTCCAGGTAGGCCGCCACGATGCCCAAGACGCGCGCTTCGGGGATGGCGCCTTCGAAGCCGCAGCCGAAGGCGCTCTGCACGCTGACCTGCACCCGGCGCCCCGCCTGCTTCGCCGCCAGGGCTGTGGCGATGATGCGCCGCTGGGCCTCCTCGGTGCCCATGCCCGTGTTCTTGCGGCTGTGGGTGTCCGAGGCGGACACGCCCAGACAGATCAGGGAAACGCCGACTTCCAGGGCCCGCTCGAGCCCCTTCTCGTTCAGCACCAGACCCGAGAGCAGGGCCCGGTGGCCCTCCGGCACCAGGATCCGGAACAGCTCATCCGTGTCCGCCATCTGGGGCACCTTGTCCCCGCGCACGAAAGAGCCCACCTGCACGATGTCCACGCCGCAGTCCGCCACCCGCCGAATCCAGTCCAGCTTGACCGCCGTCGGCACCACCGCCGCCTCCGCCTGGAGACCGTCCCGGGGTCCAACCTCGTGAATCAGAATGGGGTTCATTTCAAGACCTCTTGTTAACCACGAAGACCACTAAGACCACGAAGGAAGACCGCGTTTTTCTTCATGGTCTTCCCGTCTTCTCGGTATTGCCTTCGGTAATACGCGAGACAAACTGATTCCTCGTGGTGAATGCCTTTCATTGTCTTCGAGTGGAACAAATTTCAAAGCTTGCGGGCGATGGCTTCGCCCATGTCGAGGGTGGTGGCACTGCCGCCCATGTCGTAGGTGCGGACCTGGCCCTCGGCGATGACGGCGGCAGTGGCGGCCTCGAGGCGGGTGCCCTTCTCGGTCTCGCCCAGCCAGTCCAGCATCATCTTGGCGGCCAGGATGGTGGCGATGGGGTTCACCTTGTACTGGCCCGCATACTTCGGCGCGCTGCCGTGGCTGGGCTCAAACACCGCCAGCTTCTCGCCGATGTTGCCAGAGCAGCCAAAGCCCAGGCCGCCCACCATCTGCGCCGCCAGGTCGCTGACGATGTCGCCGAACAGGTTGGTGGCCACCATGACGCCGTAGCTCTTGGGGTTCTTCAGCATCCACATGGTGATGGCATCCACGTTGGCGTCATCCATGGCGATGCCCGGATACTCCTTGGCGATGCGCTTGCCGGTCTCCAGGAACATGCCCTCGGTGGCCCGCACCACATTGGCCTTGTGGATGACCGTGACCTTGGGATAGCCGAACTTCTTGGCATACTCGAAGGCCGCCCGGATGATGCGGTCGCAGCCCTTCTGGGTGTTGATCTTGCAGGTGATGGCGAACTGGTCGCCCGGGATGTCGGCAAAGTGGCCGAAGGGCTTGCTCAGCTTCTTGAGGCAGGCCTTCAGCTCGTCGGGCACGGGGCTGAACTCCACGCCGGAGTAGAGGTCCTCGGTGTTCTCGCGGAAGATCACCAGGTCGATGCCTTCCTTGTAGTTCAGGGGGTTGCCCGGATAACCCTTGCAGGGCCGCAGGCAGGTGTAGAGGTCGAACATCTGCCGCATGCGGACGATGGGGCTGCGGTAGATGAGGCCCTTGCCTTTCAGCTCCGGCACCAGCTCGGCCTCGGCGTCCTTCACGGGCTTCGAGGTGATGGCGCCGAACATGGCGGCGTGGCTCGCGTGCAGCAGGTCGATGGTGCGCTGGGGGAAGGACTCGCCTTCAGTGCACCAGAACTCCCAGCCGATGTCGCCGTGGGTGTAGGTGGCGTCGAACTTCAGCGCGTCGAGGCAGATCTTCGCGGCTTCCATGACCTCGATGCCGACGCCGTCACCGGGCAGCCACGCGATGTTGTACTGGCTCATGATCGTTCCTCCGGACAGGTCCACAGTCTCCCGGCGCCGACGCCAGGCCCGCCAATCATGCCCCCATCGTCAGCTTTCAGCCCGGGAAGCCATCACAAAACCTCCGGAAAACCCGCCCCGCCAGCGGTTCTTCCGACATTTCGTAAAAATCAGGCGGCTACTTGCAGGCGAGCCAGCTGGCGCCGGTGCGGACTTCGGCGGCGAGCTTGACGCCCAGGGGACCCAGGTCGTCGGCGCCCTCCATGGCGTCCTTGAGCAGGGCCGCGGCCTGCTCCACTTCCTCGGGCGGGGCCTCCATGAGCAGCTCATCGTGGACCTGTAGCAGCAGGCGCGCCCGGAGGCCCGAGGCCTGCAGGCTGCGGTGGAGGCGCACCATGGCCCGGCGCATGAGGTCCGCCGCGGTGCCCTGCACGATGGTGTTCACGGCCTCGCGGAGCCCTTGGGCCTGGAACTGCTTGTTGGGGCTCTGCAGCTCCGGGATGCGGCGGATGCGGCCCCAGTGGGTGCGCACGAGACCCTCGGCGATCGCCTGTTCCTTGGCGCCGGCGATCCAGGAGGCCACCTTGGGCATGCGCTCGAAGTAGCGCTCGATGAAGCCCTTCGCTTCCTTCTGCGAGATGCCCAGGTTGGCCGCCAGGGCAAAGGCCCCCTGGCCGTACAGCAGGCCGAAGTTCACGGCCTTGGCCTTGCTGCGGTCATCCGCGGTCACCTGGTCCATGGGCAGACCCATGACCTCGGAGGCCGTGCGGCGGTGGATGTCCTCGCCCGCCTCGAAGGCGGCCAGCAGCACCGGATCCTGGGCCAGGGCCGCGGCCACCCGGAGCTCGATCTGGCTGTAGTCCGCGTCCAGCAGCACCCAACCGGGCTCGGGCACAAAGGCACCGCGGATGGCCCGGCCCTCCTCCGTGCGGATGGGGATGTTCTGCAGGTTGGGATCGCTGGAAGCCAGCCTCCCCGAGGCCACGGCGGCCTGGTGCAGGCGGGTGTGCACGCGGCCTGTGACGGGATTCACCATCTGCGGGAGAGCCTCCACGTAGGTGCCCAGCAGCTTCACCATCTGCCGGTGGCGCAGCAGCTCCCGGGCGATCTCGGCGCCCTGGTTCTCGGCCAGCTCCTGGAGCACGTCCTCGTCGGTGCTGGGGGCCTTGGTCTTCCCGGTGAACTTCACCGGTTTGTAGCCCAGCTTCCCGAACAGGATGCCGCCGAGCTGCGCGGGGCTGTTGAGGTTGAAGGGCTCGCCCGCCAGCTCCAGCACCCGGGCCTCGGCCCGCTTCCGCGCTTCATGCATCCGCACGGCCAGCTGCGCCAGCACTTCGCGGTCCAGCCGGATGCCGTGGCCCTCCAGCGCCGCCAGCACCTCCACCAGCGGCAGGTCCACCTCCTCGTAGAGGCGCCGCAGCCGGTCATCTGTGAGCATCGCTTGCAGCTTGTCGCAGAGCTGCAGGGCCAGGTCCGCGTCCTCGGCGGCGTACTGCACCGCCGGCTCGAACTCGGCCTCGTCGAAGCGCTTCTGGCCCTTCCCCTTGCCGACAATCTCCTCGAAAGAGATGGGCTTCACATCCAGGTGCCGCGTGGACAAGTCATCCAGGTTGTGGCGCACGCCGCTCTCGAGCAGGAAGCTGAGCACCATGCTGTCGTCCGCCAGCCCCGACACCGGCAGGCCGTGGCGGGCCAGCACCTGCAGGTCATACTTGAGGTTCTGGCCGCACTTGCCCAAGGCGGGATCGGCCAGCAGCGGCCGCAGCACGCGCCGCACGGCCTCGAAGGGCAGGTTCCGGGAATCCAGGTGAGGCGCCAGCTCCGTGAAGAAGGCGCCGGCCTCGCCCCGGAGGTCCAGCAGGCCGTCCGGCAGGCCGCTGTCCGGCAGCAGGCCCGGCAGGGAACCCTCGGTGTCCGCGGTGGCGGGCTTCAGGTGCGCCAGGGGCACGTAGAGGCCCGCGTTGGGCGCCCAGGCCAGGCTCAGACCCACGATGTGGCCCCGGGTGGGATCGATGCTGGTGGTCTCGGTGTCCAGGCCGAAGCGGCCGGCGGCCCGGCAGGCGGCGACGGCCGCTTCCAGGTCCGCGAGGCTGGCCGCGGCCCGGTAGGTGCGGGCGTTGCCCGATTCCTGGGCGGTCTGGGTGAACTCCTTGGTAAGGCCCTGGAAGCCCAGGGCCTTGAAGGTCTCCCGGGCCTTGGCCTCGTCCACGCCGGGATAGGCGAGATCCGCAGGATGCAGGGGCAGCTGCAGGTCCGTCACCACGGTGACCAGTCGCTTCGTCAGGTCGAGCCACTCCGCGGCCCGGTCGAGGCCCTCGCGCTGCTTGGGCTTGAGGTCGGCCTTGGCGGCGATGACCGCCTCCAGGCTGCCGTGCTGCTCCAGCAGCAGGGCCGCGCCCTTCTCGCCGATGCCCGGCACGCCCTTGACGTTGTCCGAGGCGTCCCCCACCAGGCTCAGGAAGTCCACCACCTGCTCGGGCCAGACGCCCATGCGCTCCTTGACGCTGGCGCGGTCATGCCAGATCTCGCCTTCCTTGGTGTTGAGCACCTGGATGTGGAGCTCGTCGTCCACCAGCTGCAGGAGGTCCTTGTCGGGACTCACGATGACCGAGGGCAGGCCCTGGGCCGCGGACTCCCGGGCCAGGGTCGCCAGCACGTCATCGGCCTCGTAGCCGTGCAGCTCGACGATGGGGATCGAGAGGGCCTCCACCAGCTGCCGGATCATGGGGATCTGGGGCCGCAGGTCCTCGGGCATCTCCGCCCGGTTGGCCTTGTAGTCCGGATAGATGATGTGCCGGAAGGTGGGCTCCGGCGTGTCGAACACGCAGGCGATGTGGGTCGGTTTGTGCTTCTCCAGCAGCTGCAGCACCAGCCGCGTGAAGGTGTAGGCCGCCCCGTTCTTCAGCCGGGGATTGGCGAAGTAGGCCCGAAATATGAACGCAAACGTGTCGATGAGATAAAGGCGATCCTCAGCCACGGGTCACCTCCATGCCCAACGGCGAGGTCTCGCGTATCCGCGCAGCGGATACCGAGAGGATGAACGCAAACGTGTCGATGAGATAAAGGCGATCCTCAGCCACGGGTCACCTCCATGCCCAACGGCGAGGTCTCGCGTATCCGCGCAGTGGATACCGAGAGGATGAAGGCGAAAGTGTCGATGAGGTAGAGGCGGTCTTCAGGCATCCCCCCAGTCTGGCAGGGCCGCCGGGATTCAGGTTCCCGGGCCTGCCGTCGATAGGAAAGAATCCCTGGAGAATCCCGTGCGCAACCGCCTGTTCATCCCTGCCATTTCCCTGCTCCTGGCGCTGCCTCTGGGGGCCCAGCCTGCCGAGCGGGCCAAGGCCGAGGCCCTGGTGAAGGAGGGCATCGCCTTCATGAAGGCCAACGGCAAGGAGGCCTTCATCGCGGAAGTGCAGAAGGGCTCGGGCCGCTTCCACGCCAAGCCCGGCAACCCGCTCTACCTCTTCGTCTACGACCTGAACGGGGTGGTGGTGGCCCATGGCGCCGAGGCCAACCTGCTGGGCGTGAACCGCCTCAACGTCAAGGATCCGGATGGCAAGCAGTACATCAAGGAGAACCTCGCCGTAGGCCAGAAGAAGGGCGGCGGCTGGTCCGACTACAAGCGCATGAACCCCGACACCCGCAAGATCGAGCAGAAGACCTCCTTCTGCCTGGCCGACAACGGCCTCGTCGTGGGCTGCGGGATCTACAAGTAGCTCAGCCCAACCGATAGGCCCGGCGCAGGAGCCGCTCCCACCAGGCGGCGGGCAGCAGGGCCTTGAGCTTCCCGGCCCAGCGGGCGTCGTGGCCGATGACCACGCGCCGGGGCGGGACGGCAGCGTTCAGCGCGTTGACGATACGCCGGGCGCAGGGCTCGGCATCCATGGCGTAGCGATCGGCCCGCTCCTGCCGCACGGCCATGTGGCGGGCCAGGATCGGCTCCCAGCGGGTGCCCCGGGCCCGCTCCGGCAGGTCTCCCCACAGCTGGCCCATGGTCTCCCGGAAGGCCGTGCGGATGGCGCCGGGTTCCACGAGCACCACCGCCACCTCGCGGCCCACCTCCAGGCGCAGGCTCTCGGCCAGGGCCACCACCGCGTGCTTGGAGGCGTTGTAGGCCCCAGCCAGGGGAATGGACAGGCGCCCCAGCATGGAAGCGACCTGCAGGATGCGGGCGCCAGGCTCCCGCCGCAGCAGCGGCAGGAAGGCATTGGTGACCATCTGCAGCCCGATCACATTCGTTTCGAACTGGGCCCGCAGCTCCTCGGCCCGCAGCAGCTCCAGGGGACCAACCTGGCCGTAGCCGGCGTTGTTCACCAGGGCCTTCAGCCGCAGGTCCGCGCAGGCCTCCACCGCCGCCGTGATGCTGGCGGCGTCGGTCACGTCCAGAGCCAGCACCCGCAGGTCCTCCCCCGGTGGCAGGTCCGCAAGGGTCTCGGTCCGCCGGGCCGAGGCGACCACGCCCCAGCCCGCCAGACGGCAGAGCGGCACCAGGGCCCGGCCGATGCCCGTAGAACAACCCGTGATCAAGACCCAGTGGCGCATAGGCTTTTCATCTTTTCACAGAATGAGAATCAGGGCGCCGCTGGCGCCCTGATTCTCATGGGTCGCCTGCGGCGGGAAAAGACTCAGCAGACAATGGCCAGGAGGCCCACGAGATAAAAGCTGAAGTCCACGCTGAGCTCGAAGCGGGTGCGGCCGGTGGTGAAGCGCTCGTGGAAAAGCCACAAGTAGAGCACCGGGTAGGCCGAGCAGAGCACCAGCACCAGCGCCACGGCCAAGGGGTGGCCCTGGTTGCGGTTCTGGAAGGTGAGCCAGAGGGTGCCCGCCAGCAGCGCGCCCAGCAGCACCACCAGGATGACCTTGGTGGCGGCCTTGCCCAGGAAGATCGGAAGGGTCTCCTTGCCGATGATCTGGTCGTTCTGCATGTCGCGGATCTCGTAGATCACCGTGCGGACGAAGGCCAGGACCCCCACCAGGAAGGCCGCCGCGAAGGTCCGCAGGTCCCAGGCCCGGCCCTCCTGCCACACGGGCAGGAGGATCGCCACACTGGCCAGGGCCAGGGACACCACCAGGTCCTTGGAGCCCGGGATGCTCCGCAGGCTGAAGACCCGGCCGCCCACCGGGAACCGGTGCTTGTAGAGAGCGCCCACCAGGCAGGCCGCGATGACCACCAGCAGCACCTTGCTCCCGAGGGTGGCCGCCAGCACCAGCGTGAGGCCCAGGGCCGCGAGGGCGGACACCTGGAGGATCCGCTGGTTGCGCTCCAGGAACCGGGCCCGGGCCGGGCCCTTGGCGCCCAGGCCGAGGGGATCCAGGAAGGGGCTGAGCAGGTACATGGCGATCACATAGCTGGCCGTGAGGGCCGGATAGCGCCAGCCCAGGGGCAGGCCCAGCCACTTGTGGGCCCCGAGGGTCATGAGGCCCGCGCCGATGGCCATGAGGGACGAAGACCCGAAGGCCGCCTGGAGGAAGTTGCGCCAGCGGCTGGGACCATCCCCGAGCTGCTCCAGCACGTCCACCACCTCGTCCACCAGCCAGGTGGGCGTGGAGGCGCCCGCCAGCACCCCGACCGTCTCAGTGCCTGTGAAGGCCGTGAGGTCAAGCTCCGCGGCGGTCTCGAGGTACTGCACGGGCTTGCCGTGCTTCCTCGCCAGCTCCGCCAGGTGCTTGGTGTTGCTGGAGGCCTTGCCACCGACGACGATGACGGCATCCACCGTGCGGGCCAGACGCTCGGCCTCCTCCTGGCGGGTCCAGGTGTCCTCGCAGATGGTGTTCTCGAAGACCGCGTCCCCGGCGCGGGTCCGGAGGTAGTCCGTGATCTCGTGGTAGTCCTTCACCGTGAAGGTGGTCTGGGCCACCACCAGCACCTTCTTTACCTGCTCGTCCGTGAGGGTCTCGGCCTCGGCCATGTTCGCGACGATGGCGCTGCCGCTCTCCGCAAAGCTGCGGTGGGCCACGCTCTCCGCATGGCCGTGGGTACCCAGGATCACCGTGAAGTAGCCCTTGGGGCTCCACTTCTTGATCTTGTGGTGGACCTTGGCCACCTCCGGGCAGGTGGCGTTGACGATCTTCAGCTCGCCCCGGGCCTGGCGCTCCTTGAGGCCGCGCAGGTCCTGGATGGGGATGCCGTGAGCCCGGATCACCACCGTGCCGTCCCGCACCGTCTCCGGGGACTCGGCCACGGCCACCCCCCGCTTGCCGATGAGGTCCAGGGCCTGGGGGTTGTGGATGAGCGGCCCCAGCGTCTGCACCGCGCGCCCATCGTTGCGCACCGAGGCCTCCAGCACCGCGTCCATGGCGCGCTTCACGCCCCAGCAGAAGCCCGCGGTCTTGGCGACGATCACTTTCATGGTGGCCCCGAAATCCCGACCGGATTGGTCAGGTAATCCATCATAGCGGCTCCGGGGCGGGGACGCATCAGGCCCAGGGACCCCCAGGACAGTCTGAACCGCGGCTGGCAGGGGGTCGACCCTGAGCCGGCTAGGTTTTCGGCTCCCGACGCCACCCGAATGAGATGAGAGGCGGGGATCAGGCCCGGAGTTGTTTAGATCATCAATTAGACAATTCTAGAAATTTATACACAAATATTCCAATTATTATCATTATCCAAAATATTAGACATTTATTTTTAGGCTTCGATTTTTTGGAACGCTATTCCATAGTTTCCCATTGCCTCTGCTAGCGCAAATTGCCGAGTAAACGACCCGTCGAGGGGTCCTCCTCGCTAGGAGTCCTTATGTTCAGAAGAGCCTTCTTCCGAGGCTTGGCTTTGCTATTCCTGCTCATCCTCCCCACCCCCACTGCTTTCGCATCCGGCACCAGAGGCGATTTCAACGGCGATGGGAAGGCCGACATCCTGTGGCGGAACGCGTCCACCGGGGCCGTCTACATGATGCCCATGAATGGGGCCACGGTCCTCCCGGGCACGGTCTTCTACACCGAGCCCAACCAGGCCTGGCAGATCGTGGCCACCGGTGACTTCGATGGTGATGGGAAGGCCGACATCCTCTGGTGGAACAGCAGCTCGGGCCTCGTTTACCAGATGCTGATGAACGGCGCGACCATCAAGAGCCAGGGAATGATCTACCAGGAAGCGGATACCAATTGGAGGATCGTAGGCACTGGAGACTTCAACGGAGATGGAAAGGCCGACATCCTTTGGCGAAATACGTCCACCGGCGCTGTCTACATGATGCCAATGAACGGAGCCACAGTCCTTCCCGGGACCGCCTTCTACACCGAGCCCAACCCAGCTTGGCAGATCGTGTTCATCGCGGATTTCGATGGCGATGGCAAGGCGGACATCCTCTGGTGGAACAGCAGTTCGGGCCTCGTCTACCAGATGCTCATGAACGGAGCGACCATCAAGAGCCAAGGCATGATCTACCAGGAAGCGGATACCAATTGGAGGATCATAGGCACCGGAGATTTCAACGGCGATGGGAAAGCCGACATCCTTTGGCGGAATGCATCCACCGGGGCCGTCTACATGATGCCCATGAACGGGGCCACGGTCCTCCCTGGGACCGTTTTCTACACCGAGCCCAACCAAACCTGGCAGATAGTCTCTGTAGCGGATTTTGATGGCGATGGCAAGGCAGACATCCTCTGGTGGAACAGCAGATCCGGCCACGTCTACCAGATGCTGATGAACGGGGAGGCCATCAGGTCTCAGGGGATGATTTACCAAGAAGCAAACACCGACTGGAGGATTCAACCTTCGAAAGTGACGGCGGCCCCTGCACCGGTTTCCGTCGCGATCTTGATCTCGCCAGCCTCCAGTTCTCTCCTGCCAGGCCAGCAGCAGGTTTTCACCGCGACGGTCAGCGGGACCACCAACACGGCTGTTAAATGGTCCTGTACGGGTGGAACGCTCACGACGAATGGGATCTACACAGCTCCCCTGGTCGCCGGGACCTATACCGTGACTGCCACCAGCGCTCAAGACACCTCAAAGCTAGCCAGCGCCAGTGTGACTGTGAGCGGAAGGCTGACTGGCCAGAAGCCGCCCTGTTTGTAGTCGTCCTCGCCTAGCCATTTATTACAACCAATAGGATTCTTATGTCGATGTGGAAGATGTCTCGGTTCCTTGGCCGCACTGCTGTTCTCACTGCTGCCATGGGTGGCCTTACGATGCATGGGGGAGCGCCATGGGTCGCCGTGGATACCGGCTTAGCGGTCCATGCCGACCTGAGGGGCGTGATTCTTCTGGATGCAAGCGGCTATCAGGTCTACCTCAAGAACTTCGGAAAGTCGACCCTCCACTTTGGGTTCTATCTGGAGGGAACCCAGACCGCCAATTCGGTTATTACGAATCGACGCATTCATTTGAAGCCTGGGAATCTTGTCGGCCCACTCCGTCTGAAGTCTGAACCGGGTGTAAAAGGCACCATCAGGCTGCGTGCGTTCGCCCTGGTCGAGGGTGACAAAGATTCAACGGCGTCATAGGCCAAGGCTCAGGGGACTCAGATGAACCACATCCAAAAGCTATTCCTGGTATTTTGCATGGTCCTGGGTGGAACCGGCGCCATGGCCCAGAATCGCAAAAACCTACTGATGCCTCCCCAGGTCGATATGACCCGGCGGGGGTGGAACGTCACGCTGCAGAACGGGAACCTAACACTTGGTTTTCCCTTGGCAAACGTTCCTGGCGAGGTGCCTATCCCCGTGGCCTTCGGACTAAACGCCACCTATACGGCCACCTCAAAAAAAGTAAACTATTTCGACCCCGATTCGAACCAACGCCTTACCGAACAGGACGAAATAGACCGGCCCATGGTCGGTGGACTGCATTTCGGGTATATCTCGGAGGCGGGGCTTTACGGAGAGGACTCTGTGGATGGCCTCACCGTTCTTGAGAGTGGTCTTCAGATTATGGACAGTGAATGGACGGCATTCTCAAGCCATGCCAAGTTTGGTACCACTCTTAACCTCCCACAGGCCTACGATTTCACTGCCGTGGCGGCCAGTGAGGCCATGGTGGATCCCACGGCCACCTACCTCACCTACACGACCTCGGCCATCGGACTGGGAGCGACCTACCAGGCGTTGGCCCAGGGTCTGCCGCTCTCTGATTTTGGCCTTGTAAATTCCAATTACAAGGTTGTGCTCGATAAGAACAAGGCGCGAATCTACGGATACGCGACCAGCCTGCACGCTTGGCTACCGCTAATCTGGGCGGATCGTTTCGGCCACTACGTGACCTTCAAGTGGACACGGGCAACCACCGGGCTACCCGATGGGGTCGCGGCGATCACGTCGGTGACGGCCACGAATAGGAGTTCGAAGGGCGTGGTGGTACGGTGGGCTGATTACACAACCAACGCCACGCCGGTGGCCATTCTCAGGCTGGATTTCGTAGGGATGTATGGTCCTTCCGTCCTGGTGAAGGGTTACCCAGGCTATGCCATGATCCCGCCCACGGGTTTCCAGAGCGCACTGCCTGCGGCGACGAACAGTTGGACGGTGGTGCCCTCCAACCTGGGCGCGGCCTGCCGACCCACCTCGATCCAGGTTGGTGCCTATGACAGCATCGATCAGCCGGCCTGGAATGGGTACGGGCCAAGCGCGCCGGGCGCCCCTTCCTCAGATGGCACCTCACCATCGGCCACTCAGACCTGGTCTTTTACCTACGATAGCGTGAACGCTGAACTCGTTTCCTACGCCGAGCCGAACGGGCTGAAAACCCAATTCACCTATACCACCTACGCGGTCCAGCAAAGCACGATAGGACAACTCCAGCCCAGGGGCATCTCCCTGGTTCAGGCTGTGGACTCGGCTTCCGGGAAGCAGAGCATGCGCTGGACGCGGACCTTCCCAGTTGGAACGACCCCGATGTCTATCAAGGTGGAGGGCTGGTGGGACCCAGACCAGATGGCATCGCCGGATCGATATCACCAGATTGGTTTTCCAGCTGACACCTTGAATTATGACAACGGGGTGTATCAGTCCGACACGCTGATGGATACTGCCGGGAAGACATGGAGCACAACGACAAATGCCTACTACGCCACTGGCGCAGGTGTAGATGGGAGCCTCTCCGCTGTGCAGACCGTCCGGGTTGTACAGGATGGGGCTCCGGCCATGACCACGTCGTTCAGTTATGTCGACAGCATGAACCTCCAAGTCGCGAGCGTGAACATCCTTGCCTCGGACACAACAAAGGTCTCCACGACGGCTACCACCTACACCCCCCGGTGGGACATGCTGGAAAAGGGCCAGGTGACCCAGGTGGTGACGACCCGGTACATGCCAGATGGGGTCACCCCCTTTCCCTCGATTACCCGCCAGAACGTGTTCGACCCGGTGGACTCCGGGAAACCTCTGCTCCAGCTTCAGAAAAGTTACCTGGACGGCGGCACCGTGGGCCAGCATGGGGCCACCTACGAATACGACACCGAAGGGCGGCCCCACCTCCAGAAGGTCTACCACCTGGAGAAAGCCCAGGCACTGAGTGTCTCCTCCTACCAATCCGTGTCCTACGACACTGCCACCGGGTTTCCGAACTACCAGGGCACCACGGACACCTCGACGAATCCGCCTTGCACCATCGGCACCATCGTCAGTGCCTTTGATTCGGCCGGGCGTGCGACGGCCGTGCAGGATGCCTCCGGCGTGACGACCAACTACACCTACGATGATCGTGGGCGCACACTGTCCACCTCCCGGCCCGGATCCCCGTCGGTGACCTATGCCTACCCGGACGAGAACCAAATCAGCATCACCTCCAACGGTCAGACGGCAACCAGCACTTATGATGGATTCGGCCGTCTGATCCAGGTGCTTCGGCCCAGTGGTGTCAGTCCTTCCAGCGGTGCCGTGGTCAACACCAAGGTGACCCATACTTACGATCAGTACGGCCGCCTCGTGGCCACTCGGGAAGTGAACCCCGCCGGGACGAGTCGCAGCCAAGGATGGGGTTACGATCACCTGGACCGCGTCACCAGCCAAACTCCTGCCGCAGGCAGCGCCGTCATCATGACCTATGGTGTGGTTGGCATCAACCGCAAGGTGGTGACGACTCTGGCCAATGACGTCTCCTCCACCACCTGGCTCGACCCCCTTGGCCAGACCATCCAGGTGGATAGTCCCGATGGCACTGTCACCCACAGCACCTACGATGGCGCGGGGCACCAGACCAGCCTCACCATCACCCCCGCCACAGGCACGCCCCAGTCCCGCAGCTGGCTCTACGATGCCCTTGGCCGCCTCACCACCAAGACTGAACCCGAGACCAACACCCAGGCCTTTCAGGACTTTAATGCCCTGAATGAGCCCACCACCCTGATCGAGGCCAGCGGCTCCGCCGATGACGCCCGGACCCGGATCCTGGCCTACGACGCGTTTGGCCGCCTTCTGCGCATCACCAACGGTGCCGACAGCCTCGCCTACACCTACACGGGCCCAAACCTCACGAATGCCACCCGCACCACCAGTCTGGGCGCGGTTTCCCAGGCCTTCACCTACAGCGGGCCCGGGGGTCGGCTTAGCGCCGAGACCACCACCCAGCCCAACTTCTCCAGCACCATCGGCTACCTCTATGACGCCCTGGGCAGACTCAAGACCCTGAACTATCCCAGTGGACGGGCCATCGGCTACGGCTACGACACCCTTAGTCGCGTCAACAGCATTACCAACGGTACGGAATCCCTGGTGGACAGGATCACCTTCGACGACTGGGGCAACCGATGGCAGACGAATTTTGCCTCGGGGGCCCAGGATCAGTGGGATGCCGATCTCACAGGCACCCGCCTGAAGAACTGGAGCATCGGCTACGTGGGCGGCGGTCCTGACGGCCGCAGCTACACTTACGACGACGCCACGAACATCCTGACGGCCGCCGGCGAGTGGGCCCTTACACCCGACCCCAAGACTGGCCGGCTCAAGGAAGCCGATGGTTTTGGCATCAAGACCGCCCATGACTACGATGCCTTCGGCAATGCGACCTACCATCGGGCTGAGACGGCTGCGACCAATGGCAGCGCGGTGCCGCCTACATTTCATAATTTCGATCTGAATCCCATGACCAACAACCAGATTCCCGGTTCGGCGAAGAACGGGGCCCTCACGGGATGGCACACGAACCTGCGCGGGGAAGCCACTCAGGTGGGAGCCGCCACGATTTCAGGAGCCGCCCTCGGTCTCACCTGGGATGGGCTGGGGCTCGTGAAGTCCGTGGTCTGGAACGCGGGGAATCAGAGCTACCTCTACGCGCCCTCGGGCCTGCGGGTCAACCTGACGGACACGGTCTCGTTCGCGAACAACCGGAACTATGCCTATACCGCGGGCGGGCTCCTCCTGTCCGAATACACCGGGTCCGCGCCGAACGTCCATGGGGGCCAGAAGGCGCTGCGCATCCCCCACCGCCCCGACCAGTTCAGCGGCTGTGCCAAGTACCTGGGCACCTTCAACGCCGGGGAAGTGGTGACGGCCACGGTGTGGTTCAAGGCGCCGAGCGGCGTGCATGGCGAACTGTTCCTGGGTGATGCCGGGGGGGCCGACCCCTACGATCAATGCGGGTATACCTCAGGCACAGGCAACGGGGGGTGGCAGCAGTTGACCCTCTCCCACACCATGACCCATGCCGACCAGATGTGGGTGCATCTCTACTCGGACCAGTGGAGTGTTGCGAATTCCGCACTGGTCCCGGCTCATGCGGGGACGGTCTATGATGATCTCGTGGTGACTGGATCTGGCCATGGTGTGGTGCTCAGCGACGGGTTCGAAGGGGCCTGGCCTCAATCTGCGTCAAGTTCCGTGGATCCGGGGGCCTGGGCCATGGGTGTGGATGGCGTGGCCCAGGAAATCGCGGGCCAGAGTGGCCTGGCTTGGCGGAGGGATGTGGTCTACCTGGGCTCCCAGGCCGTCGCCGAGATCGACGCGAATGGGGTTCACGAGCTACACAGCGACCACCTGGGCAGCCCGCGCCTCATCACCAAGGGGGCGGGCACCTGGGCCAGCAGCCTCATCGGCACCGCCGAAGCCACCCAGGCCTATGGCCCCTATGGTGAATTGCTCTCCCAGACGGGGAGCCACCTTCCCACCACCGGCTACACCGGCCACCTCCAGACCGATGCCTCTGGCCTGATCTACATGCGGGGACGCTACTACAGCCCCGCCTGGCACGCCTTCGTGAACAGCGACCAAGGCGCCGATTCCGGCCAGTGGAACCAGAGGGCCTATGTCGGAGGGAGTCCGTTCATGGGGACGGATCCGAGTGGGATGGCGGAGAACCAAGTTGACTGTGTTGATGGTCTGGTCACTATCGACGGGATACCCAATGGCCAACGTTGCACGGGCGGGTCTACCGGGGGCGGCCCCATTACTTATAATGGTTGGGACTGGTTGCCAGACCCCGAGATTAGTCCGAGCACCATGCTACTTCAAATATTAATGGCAAGCTCTCGGAATATAAATTTAAATATTCTTAGGGTTGAATTTTACGCAGGTGGGGGCTCGCCGCAAACTCCGAAACCACCAAAGAATTCAAAGCTAGATTGTGCGGGGGCAATCCTTAGCCGGTTAGGCGCTAAGTATGGGCGTGACCTAGCTATTCAGGCTGTTGGAGCCTTCGCCCCTGGTGTTGGATTGGTGCTTGCGACTGCTTCGCTTGGTTATGATTTTTCAAATAATCTCAGAAATGACCCAGGAGGGCTTGGTATTTCGACGTTGGGATACGGGGCTGATGTTGGGGACAAAATCATCAACGGTGGATCCCAGTTTTCGCATGCAATTAATGATATTGCTCGAGGAGTAAGACCCGGTACATCTAAATTTTTTGGCGCAGCAGGCAAGGCTCTTCCATGGATTGGACTAGCTTGGACTGTGGGCAGTGCTGGTATGGATGCCTATGATCTATATCACTCACTTCCTGAATGTAAGTAACACAAGAAATACGGGGGAGGACCATTCCTATGCATTACCTTTGGTTGAACTATTCGGTGTGTGCTGTTCTTTTGGCAATTGGTGTGCTGCTACTTGTGGCACCACAGGTGTTCAATTCATATCATTGGCTTTGGAATCCAAAATTACATAAAGTTAAAGAATCATCTAGGAGGGTGATTGGTCTAATAATAATTATTCTCATCGGATCGTACATTTGGTTTAATTACGTCAGGTACTAGCCGCAAACTCCGAAGACGGAGAAAAAGCCAAGCTGTGCCTCGAAGTGGTGGCAGGCAACAAAGCAGCGTTTCAACGCTACCAACAGCGTAACGGCCAAGCCTCTAATCACCTTCGGAACTAATGTTGCCGCTTCCCTATTTGGCATTACTGGTTCAAGTGGCGCGACAGGAGTCCCGACATTGTTGCAATACGCCAATGGTGTAAATGGGATGGCGGCAGCCGGAAGAGGCGCTTCTCTCTCTGCCACGGGATTCGCGGGGTTAGCGTCCTTGGGACAAGCTGCATTCGTCGGAACAGCGGGATTCTTGGCTTTCGAGGCTGGTGTCGCAGTTAGCTCTGCCGCTGGTGGATTAGGAGATGTTCTAGGGGATATCGGATGCGACGACTGATTGCTCGGCTGAACTCCGGTTTCAAGACTCTAAAGATCGTTGCGATAGTTGTGGGAATTGGGCTGCTGTCTCTGATGAGAATGGACCTCAGCCTGGATTACTTAGCTGTAGTGGTCATATCTGGTAGCTACCTGACTAACATGGGGCTATTCCCATGGAAGACGATTCAATCATTGCGACCATCGTATGCGCACGGGCTCGGTGTCTGGATTACTTGGTCGCTCGTGCTTGGCTTGTTTGCGGCTTTCGCGTTGGGTGTGTATATCAACATGAGCTACAAAACAGGCATTCCACTTTCCTTGAAGCTATCGTTCTGGGGCGTTATTCAAGTCCTCTGTTTTTTAGATGGTGTAAAGGATGCTTGGGCAGCAGCCATTGAGGGTGAACCCAAACCAAGCCCTTCCTTATGATTTGAGACTCACCGGTGGTTCGCCACGGCAAGTGGCGCACCAGAACAAGCACGAAGAGCCCCGGACCTCCGGGGCTTTTTCGTCTGGTCCCACCTTTCAGGGCATAGAGTTCCGACCCATCCCCGCGTCCCGGTCCGGGGTCCGAGCCTGCGTGCGTTCCGGCTCGACTCCGCCCCGCAGCCATCAGCCCAGCCCTCCGCCGCAGAGAGCGCGGCGTAGGGAACCCTGTCTGAAGGCTGTTCAGACTTCCCTGCGCTCCATTCGGTGTCCACGGCGCTGTGGAACTATCCTGAGATGAGAAGATCGAAAGTTCAGCCCTTGCGTGGCCACTAAAGTGTATTACACTAAGTTCCTGGGGGGGATTGATGGACCCCAAGAAACCTAAGCTGAGATGGACCCCGGTTGCGGAGGAATACATCCTCCTCAAGCATCGCGTCCCACGAGAGGCCCTGGATGCCTTGATGGACGCCGAGGATCTCTCGATGGTGAGTAGCCGCCTGGGACGCGTGATGGTTCAGGGGACCCTCAACGGGAAGTGCTACCGGCTGACCGTGGAACTGGTGGATCGCAAGGAATGGACATTCGAGCCGGTGACTGGGTATCGCTACAGCACCGGGGATCTGAAGAAAGGCAGGAAGCCATGAGCAAGGTGACCAAGAAGGGACTCCATTGGGAGGAAGTGATCCAGGAGGCTGGTGAGCTTCCGAAGGGGCATGCCAGGAAGCCGTTTGCAGAGCGTGCGGCTGAGGCTGAGGCGTGGGCGAAGGAGATGAAGGGGGCCCCCGCAGGACGCCCCATCGTGCGGATGGGACGCCCCAGCAAGACCACGCCGAGGGTGGAAACCGAGCTGGTGACCTTCCGGACGGACAAACAGGAGAAGGAAGCCCTGGAGGCCCTCGCTGAGGCTCAGGGGCGGAGTTTGTCCGAACTACTGCGTGAGGTTACCCATGATCTGGTGTCCACCTTCAAAGCAGGTCAGAAGACGGCCAAAGCCAGGGCGTAGCTCGCCGGGAAAGGAGGGGTCTGTCAGCCCAACTTTGTCGATGAAGCCCTGACGCAATCCGGAACCATGCGTGAAGGGCTTTCCGAGTTGCTCCGGATCCGGCCCTGGCTGCAACCCCAGGGTGGCATCTCCCCCAGCTTCCGCTAGGCTGGCTGGACCCCCCGCCCTGCCTGGAAGGATCGCCCCATGAACGCCCCGCTGCCTGACAAGGACCTGCCGCTGATGGACGACATCCGCCTGCTGGGTCGGCTGCTGGGCGACACGGTGCGGGAGCAGGAGGGCGAGGCGACCTTCGAGCTCATCGAGCAGATCCGGCGCTGCGCGGTGCGCTTCCGCCGGGGCGGCGACCCCACCGCCGTCAAGGAGCTGAAGGGCATCCTCCAGGCGCTCACGCCAGGCCGGGCCATCCTGGTCATCCGGGCCTTCAGCTACTTCTCGCAGCTGGCCAACCTGGCCGAGGATCAGCACCACATCCGCCGCTCCCGGGCCCACCGCTCCGAGGATGGCGCGGCCCGGCCCAGCTCCCTGGACCACGCGCTGGCGCAGGGCGCCGGGGCGGGCCTGGACGCGGCGGGGCTGAAGGCCTTCTTCGAGGGCGCGCAGGTGCGCCCGGTGCTCACGGCCCATCCCACCGAGGTGCAGCGGAAGAGCATCCTGAACGCGCAGATGGAGATCGCCCACCTGCTGGAGGAGCGGGACCGCACCAGCTCCACGCCCCGGGAGACCGCCCTGCGCGACGAGCACCTGCAGCGGCAGGTGCTGCTGCTCTGGCAGACCCGGATGCTGCGCGCCCACCGGCCCGCGGTCACAGACGAGGTGGCCAGCGCCCTCTCCTACTTCGAGCGCACCTTCCTGCGCGGCGTCCCGGCCCTCTACGCGGACCTGGAGGATCGCCTGGCCCTGGATCCCGCCTGGGGCGACACGGAACTGCCGCCCTTCCTGCAGCTGGGCAGCTGGATCGGGGGGGACCGGGACGGCAACCCCTTCGTCACCGCCGAGGTGCTGGAGCGCGCGCTGCGGATGCAGTCGCAGACCATCCTCGACTTCCTGCTGCGGGAGCTGGAGAGCCTCGGCTCGGAGCTCTCGCTCAGCCTGCAGGTATCGAAGGCCTCCCAGGAGGTGCTGAACCTGGCGGCGAAGTCCCCGAGCAGCTCGCCCCAGCGGGCCGACGAAGCCTACCGGCTGGCCCAGTCCCTCATCTCCGCGCGCCTGGAGGCCACCCGGCGGAAGCTGCTGCCAGCGGGCCCGTCCGAGCCCGCGGAGGTCGTGGCGCCCTACGGCTCGGCGGCGGAGCTGAAGGCGGATCTGGACGTCCTGGACCGCTCCCTGCGGGCCCACGGGGGCCGCCGCCTGGCCCGGGGCCGCCTGCGGGACCTGCGCCGCGCCGTGGCCGTCTTCGGCTTCCACCTGGTGCCCCTGGACCTGCGCCAGACCTCGGAGGTCCACGGCCGGGTGGTGGCCGAGCTGCTGGAGACCCTCCAGCCGGGGACCGGCTACCTGGCCCTGGACGAAGAGCAGCGCATCGCCCTGCTGGCGGCGGAGCTGGCCAGTCCGCGCCCCCTGGCCTCGCCCTTCCTGGCTTACAGCGAGGAGACCCAGGCGGAGCTCGGCCTCTTCCGCACCGTGGCCCGGGCCCAGCAGCGCCTGGGCCTGGCGGCCCTGCCCAACTGCATCATCAGCCACACCGAAGGCGTCTCGGACCTGCTGGAGGTCGCGGTGCTGCTACGGGAGGCCGGCCTGCTCCGGCCCCTGGAAGCCCGCCTGGACATCAACCTCATCCCGCTCTTCGAGACCATCGAGGACCTGCGCAGCTGCGGCGCCATCATGGACCGCCTGCTGGCCCTGCCCCTCTACCGCCGCCTGCTGGACAGCCGGGGCGGCGAGCAGGAGGTGATGCTGGGCTACTCGGACAGCAACAAGGACGGCGGCTTCGTCACCTCCCGCTGGGAGCTCTACAAGGCCGAGCAGGATCTCGTGGCCGTGGCCCAACGCCACGGCGTGCGGCTGCGCCTCTTCCACGGCCGCGGCGGCTCCGTGGGCCGCGGCGGCGGCCCCGCCTACGAAGCCATCCTGGCCCAGCCCGCGGGGGCCGTGAACGGCCAGATCCGCCTCACGGAGCAGGGCGAGGTCATCGCCGCCAAGTACGGCCACCCCGCCGTGGGACGCCGCAACCTGGAGGTGCTGGTGGCCGCCACCCTGGAGGCCAGCCTGCCCAAGGGCCCCGGCGACGGCGAGGACCCACGCTTCTCCGAAGCCATGGATGTCCTGTCCCAGGAGGCCTGCGCGGCCTACCGCAACCTGGTCTACGAGACCGAGGGCTTCGAGCGCTACTTCTGGGAGTCCACCCCCATCTCCGAGATCTCGCGGCTGAACATCGGCTCGCGGCCCGCCAGCCGCAAGGGCGGCCGGGCCATCACGGACCTGCGGGCCATCCCCTGGGTCTTCAGCTGGGGCCAGTGCCGCCTCATGCTGCCGGGCTGGTACGGCTTCGGCTCGGCGGTGCGGACCTTCCGCGCGGACCACGGCGAGGCGGGGCTGGCGTTGCTGCGGGAGATGCATGCCCACTGGCCCCCCTTCCGCAGCCTGCTCTCCAACCTGGACATGGTGCTGGCCAAGGTGGACCTGGCCATCGCCAGCCGCTACGCGGACCTGGTGGGCGACGCGGCCCTGCGGACCCGCATCTTCGCGCGCATCGAGCAGGAGTGCGAGGCCACCCTTGAGGCCCTGCGGGACATCACGGGGCAGGCGGGACTGCTGGAGGACAACCCCACCCTGCGGCGCTCCATCCAGCACCGCTTCCCCTACCTGGATCCCCTGAACCACCTCCAGGTGGAGCTGCTCAGCCGCTACCGCGCCGGCGACCTGGACGGCCGCACCGAGCGCGGCATCCTGCTCTCCATCAACGGCCTCGCCGCCGGCCTGCGCAACAGCGGCTGAGCTGGCCTAGACCCGCTGCAGTCTCTGCCTCAGCCAGCGCTCGCACGGTGTAGAGAGGTAGCGGGAGACCAGCCAGCCCAGGGCCCAGGACGCCGCCAGGGCCGGCAGGTACCAGAGGATGCCCCAGCGGGGGCCGCCACCGAAGGCTTTGTAGCCCCCCACCACGGGCCACACCACGAACATGTGCGTGAGGTAGACCTCATAGCTGAGCCGCCCAAAAGAGCGCACCCAGCCGAGGGCCGCCCCGGCGCGCTGGACCGGCGGGCGCCAGTGAAAACCCAGCAGGAGCAGCAGCGTGCCACCGGTCAGGAGCAGCAGGCTGCCGTTGCCCAGACGGGGCCAGAGCCAGCTCTCGAAGCAGAGCACGGCCACCAGGCCCGCCCAGCCCAGGCCGCGCAGCAGGCCGGGCGCCCAGGCCTGCCGAGGCCGCCAGGCTGCTGCCAGGAGCGCCCCCAGCACCCCCGTGGCGATGGCGGCCATGCCCGGCAAGGTGGCCTTCTCCTGCCAGATGGGATTGCCCGCCAGGGCCGCCCGGGTGAGGGGCAGCGACAGCGCCAGCAGCAGGAGCACCGGCACCAGGAAGCGCCGCCGCCGCAGGCCCAGGCAGAGCAGCGGGAAGCCCAGGTAGAAAAGCTCCTCGATGGAGAGGGACCAGAGCACATCCCAGTTGCCCGGCAGGTAGCCCGTGAGTCCCTCGTACCAGTTCAGGTGCAGGCCCAGGGCCGCGAGGATGGCCCGGGGCAGGGACTGGGTGGGCCGACTGATGACGTAGTCCTTCGCTCCCAGCAGGTGCAACAGGCTCAGCAGCCCCACCAGGATCAGCAGCGGGGGCAGGATGCGGGCGGCGCGGCGGGTGTAGAAGGCCCGGACATCCAGGGCCGCCAGGCTGCCCCAGCGCGCCAGGCTGTGGGAGGCGATGAGGAAGCCCGAGATCACGAAGAAGATGAAGACAGCCTCGGAGCCGTTGTAGATCAGCGCATCGAGGCACCAGCGCGGCAGGAAGGCCGCCAGCACGCCGGCCTTGAGCGGGATGCGGAGGCCCACGTGGTGCATGACTACCAGCAGGATGGAGAGGCCCCGCAACAGGTCGATGCCGGGGTCCCTCGGCAGGGCTTCGGCTTTGACCTCAGGCTGCCTGCTCTCTGAATCCACAGTCATGCCCACTCCAGCTTCGAGCTTAACCCGCAGGAGACCGCGTGGACTTGGATGGGAAACCCCAGGGGCCCCCGGAAAAGGTTTTGGCCACAAAGAACACAAAGAACACAAAGAACACAAAGAACACAAAGAACACAAAGCGGATCCCAGCAGGAGTCCCACTTGTGCCCTTCGTGTTCTTTGTGGCTGGTGAATTTCTTTGGGGTGCCTGGGGGCTGGGCTCAGTCCTCAGCCACAGCCAGGGCCGGGGCGGACACGAGGTTGGATTTGGCAGGGACTTCCTGCTCGGTGGTCTTCCAACTCCAGGCGCCGAGGACGGCCTTGAAGGTGAAGAGGATCACCGAGAGGGCGCCGAGGCCGAAGAGGATGTCGCCGGGCATGCGCAGCCAGGTGAAGGTGCGCATGAGGGGGCTCTGCACCACGGCCGCGCTGCGGGCATACCAGGTGCCGTGCTCGAGGCTCTGCACGAACTGGTAGAGGCCGCTGGGAATCAGCGAGAACACCAGCATCAGGCCCAGGCCCAAGTTCAGACCCCAGAAGCCGTAGCGCAGCCACTTCTCGTCCCAGGCCTTGTCCGGGGTCATGCCGCGCAGGGCGAACAGCATGAGCGAGATGGCCAGGAAGCCGTAGACCCCGAAGAGCGCGGCGTGGCTGTGGATGGGCGTGGTGTTGAGCCCCTGGCTGAAGTAGAGGATCGAGGGCGGGTTGATGAGCATGCCGAAGACCCCGGCGCCCAGCAGGTTCCAGAAGCAGACGGCGGCGAAGAACTTGAAGGGCCACTCGTAGCCGCTGCCCAGGGCGCGGCCGGCCTTGAGGCTCTGCGCGATCTCGAAGCCCACGATGGTGAGGGGCACGATCTCCAGGGCGCTGAACACAGAGCCCAGGGCTGCGATGGAGGCCGGGGAGCCCGTGTAGTAGAGGTGGTGGAAGGTGCCGATGATGCCGCTGCCGAGGAAGAGGCCCACGGAGAGACCCACGGCGCGCAGCGCGGTGCTCTCGCGCAGCAGGCCCATGCGGGTGGTGAGCAGCGCAATGGCCACCGTGGCGAAGACCTCGAAGAAGCCCTCCACCCAGAGGTGGACCACCCACCAGCGCCAGTATTCGGCCATGGCGATGTGCGTCTCGCGGGTGTACATGAAGCCCGCGGAGTAGAACAGCGGGATGGCGACGGCGGACAGCACGAAGAGCTTGAGCAGGCCCAGGCGGCCCTTTTCGCCGCGCAGGGCGGGCAGCAGGGCCCGCACCACCATGACCAGCCAGCCGACCATGCCCACGGTGAGCAGGATCTGCCAGAGGCGGCCCAGCTCCACGTATTCATAGCCCTGATGGCCCAGCATGAACGATCCTGACAGCTTGCCCAGGATGGCCTGGTGGGCGCCCGTGAGAGCCCCAACAACGACCACCACCAGGGCCACCAGCAGACCGGCCACCCCGAGCCACTGGCCCTTGGGCTCCCTGGCGCTGAGCTTGGGGCCCAGGTAGAGGCCCGTGGCCAGCCAGCAGGTGGCGATCCAGAAGACGGCCAGCTGCAGGTGCCAGGTGCGCGAGGCGGCGTAGGGCAGGATGCGGGACAGGTCCACGCCATAGAGGGCGTTGCCCTCCACCGCGTCGTGGGCCGTCAGCACGCCCATGCCGATCTGCACCAGGAACAGGGCCATGGCCACGGCGAAGTAGAGGGCCGACCAGCGCTGGCTGGGGGTGGCGGGCGCCGCAGGAATGGCCTGGGGTGCCGGGAACTCCTCGGCGGGCTGGCTGGCGTGGTGCCAGACCATGAGGCCCACGCCCAGGATCAGCAGGATGATCGAGAGGATGCTCCAGAGGTGGCTGATGGGCGTGATGGTGTTGCCCACCAGCGGCTCGTGGGGCCAGTTCTGGGTGTAGCTGGCCTCGGAGCCCGGCCGGCGCGCGGCGGCGGTCCAGGCCGTCCACAGCCAGAAATCGGCCACCCGCTCACCCTCGGCCTGGGTGGGAATCCAGCGGGCGGGAATGGCGGCTTCCTTGTCGCCTTCCACCGCGATGCGGGCCAGCTCGGCGCGGGTCTGAAGGTAGGCCTGGGCCTGGGCGGCATCCAGCTTCAGGGTGTCGGTGGCTATTTCATACTTATTATTCTGAAATAAAGCCACGGTCTGAGCTTCGGCTTCCGCAGGGGAGACCCCCCTTGCCCGCACCCCGGCCAGGGTGCCCGCCGCCCACTGATGCAGCGCCTTGGCAGTCCAGTCCGGCGCCAGGTAGGAGCCGTGGCCCAGGATCGATCCGATGTGCTGGCCGCCGTGGCCCAGGTAGCTCACCTGGCCCGCGAGGATCTGACCGGGTCCCACCAGCAGGGTGCCGTCCTCGGCCACAACCCGCTGCGGGATCGGCGGGGCATTCTGGGCGATCTGCCGCCCCCCCAGTCCCAGCACCCCGAAACCTGCCAGCAGCACCAGCAGAACCAGCCACCACCTTGCTTTCATGACGTCCTCCGAACCGGCGCAACGATCGCCAGAGAGCAGTATTTCATCAATCTCTATATTTAGGACCAACAATTCTTAATTGTGATCCAGGGCACCCGCCCTACCCCCCCAAAGGCCCTCCCGGCAAAACCACTGGCTCCCATGGCCGGATTCCAAGTACCTTGAGCTTGGTTCTTCCGGTCTGTGAAAGGGAATTGTCGTCCATGGCCCATCCCGCGCTGCTGCCCGTTGTCCTCACCTGCAATACGGATCTGCGGTTCATCGACCTGATCCAGGTGGTGGGCGCGGAGTTTCTCAAGCACCTGAGCTTCACTCAGGAAGACGGCGAGCGCCTCTGGCTGGCGATCCAGGAAGGCATCGCCAACGCCATGCGCCACGGCAACAAGCTGGACAAGGACAAGCCACTCAAGGTGACCTTCACGCCCCGGGCCGACCGCTTCGAGATCCGCATCGAGGACAAGGGCCCCGGTGTGGACCTGGACCTGCTCCCCAATCCCAACCTTCCCGAGAACCTGCTGAAGCCCGGCGGCCGGGGCGTGTTCTTCATGCGCCAGGTCATGGACGAGGTCTTCATGGAGCGCTCCCCCTCGGGCTCCACCCTGGTGCTGGTCAAGGCCCGCAAGGTGCGCGAAGCCCAGGCATGACCCCTGGGGACTGGCGGCGGCGTGCCCTCTGGCTGTGCGGCCTGACCATCGCCTACAACGTGCTGGAGGGCCTCGTCGCCATGGCCTTCGGCTGGGCCGATGACTCCGTGGCCCTCTTCGGGTTCGGCGCGGACAGCTTCATCGAGGTGGCCTCGGCACTGCTGGTGCTGTGGAAGCTCCTGGACCACGCGGACCTGACCCGGGAGCGGAAGGCCACGAGCCGCATCGGCTGGCTGTTCCTGGCCCTGGCCGCAGGGATCGCCGGGGGCGCGGTGCTGCAGCTGACCGCCCGGACGCACCCGCCCACCACGGTGCCTGGCCTGGTCATCGCCCTGCTGTCCCTGTCCTTCATGGTCTTCCTGTGGCGGGCGAAGCTGCGTGCGGCCCAGGCCCTGGACAGCGCCACCCTGGCCGCAGACGCCGCCTGCAGCCTGGCCTGCATCCAGCTCTCAGGCGTCCTGCTGGCCGGTAGCCTGCTGTTCCTGCTCTCGCCGACGTTGTGGTGGGTGGACGCGGTATCAGCCCTGGCCCTGGCGGCGCTCATCGGCCGGGAGGGCCAGGGCATGGTCCGCGCCGCCCGCAGCGCGGCCTTCACCGGCGGCTGCGGCTGCGGGCACTGACGCCGGGTTGTCTTCAACAGGGGCTTTTTCGCCAACCGCACCACCCCGTTGCTTTCTCCGCACGCTCAGGCGAAGGCAACCACCCTCGCAGAGAAAAGACGAGGGGAGCGGAGGGGCGCTGAGGATTCCGCCTTGGCTGCTGTCCTCTGTGAACCTCAGCCCTCTCCGCAGCCTCTGCGAGGGGTCTTGCCCTTCCCCACGAGCTGGATGAGCCCCTGGAGAGTTGGCATTCCTAGAAACTCCTGTGAGCTAATAAACAGGAAAAGCGCCCCTAGTCCCCAGCCTTATGGGCGCCGATGATGCCGCACTCCCCGGGCAGCCGCACATAGACCATCTCCAGGCCCTCGGCCGCCACCGCGGCCATGAGGCGGTCGGCTTGCTCGTCAGTGACCATGAAGGCGACCTCGATGGGCAGGTCCCCGGCCAGCTCGATGAAGTGGTCCGCGTGGATGAGGCCATGGCGGCCGAAGCCTGCGATGGCCTTGAAGGCCGAGCCGCCCCCCAGGCCCAGGTGGCGCGCCTGCTTCAGGAGCCACTCATAGACCAGGATCCCGTGATGGGTCCGATCCTCCTGCATGAAGAAGATCAGGTAGGTGCCCTTCATGACGCCACCCCCCGGACACTCAGGCCTTGATGAAGCTCTTGAACGTCCACAACCCAAGCATGGTCATTGCCAGCGAGCCCGCCAGATGCAATCCCATGTGAGCCGCCGCCCAGCCGTATTCTCCCCGGGTGATCAGGTGCACGGCCTCGGCGGAGAAGGTGGAGAACGTGGTCAGCCCGCCCAGGAACCCCGTGATGATGAACAGCCGGGCCTCGGGGGCCAGACCGGGGTGCTGGGTGAACACAGCCACGGCCAGGCCCACCAGGTAGCCGCCCAGCAGGTTCGCAGCCAGGGTACCCATGGGGACTTCCGCCAGCAGCGGATTCATGAGGAGGCCCAGGCCCCAGCGCAGCCAGGCGCCCAGGGCCGCCCCGACACCTACCGCGAGAACCGGAAGAAAGCCCATGGACCGCTGCTCCTCATCACTGCTGGCCAGCCTATCACCGGGCCAGCTGCCCCGCGGTCACGAAGCGCACCTGCCCCTTGGACCGGGGCACCAGCTTCTCCAGGGCCGCGACGGTCTCCGGGTAGATGTGCCCGATGATGAGCACGAAGCCGTCCTTCTCGGCCAGCTTGAGGGCGCGCTCCCACTGCTTTTCCATCTCCGGGAAGGCCTTGTCGTCATCCAGGAAGACCCGCCGCTGCACCGCCGGGATGCCCAGCTCCTGGGCCACGTCGAAGGCGGCGCTGTCCTTCTCGGTGCGGCTGTCCACGAAGAAGAGCTTCCGGGCCTTGAGCTCCTGCAGCACCCACTTCATGCGCTCGCGATCGGGGGTGATGCGGCTGCCCATGTGGTTGTTGACGCCGGTGCGGTGCGGGATGTCGTCCAGGGCCAGGCGCACGCGCCGACGGACCTCGGGCTCGGCCAGGTTGTAGAGGATCGCGTTGGGTCCCGGGTCGTGGCCGGGACCGGGGTAGCCGAGGGGTTCCATGGGCAGGTGCAGCATCACCTCTTTGCCCAGGCGGTGGGCGATCTCGGCGCTCTCCCGCGTGTATTCCAGGTAGGGGAGCACCGCCACGCTCAGGGGCACGGGCAGGCTGCACAGGCGGGTCACCAGCTCCGGCTGGATGTAGCCCAGGTCGTCGATGACCAGGGCCAGGCGGGGCAGGCCCTGGCCGGGTTCCGGGTGCTGGGGCTTCACGGGTTCGGCGGGGCGCGTGGGTTCAGTGGGCTTGGCCTTCGGTTCGGGAACCTTCCGGTCGCCCTTCTTCGGCTCGGGCTTCGATTCCTCGCGCGGCGCGGGCGAGTGGCGCCGGCCACAGCCCTGCTGCCCCAGCACCAGCCCGGTGCCCAGCCCCAGGCCCAGCACCAGCACCGCCCAGCCCAGCAACGCCAAGGTGGAGGTGCGCTTCCCCCGGCCTTTCGCCATCAGGGATTCGGCTTCTTCGGGGCGATGACGTGAGGCGGCATCAGCGGAGACCCTTCGGGAGCCTTCTCCGGGGCCGCTGCCTTGGGCGGCGGGGGCGGCGAGGCCAGGGCCGTGAGCACCTTGGCCAGGGCGTCATCGGCCTCGGCGAGGCGGAGCACCTGCTCGGGAGTCACCCCCTGACGGTCCAGCTTCTCGCCACCGAGGCCGAGCCAGCGCCGGGAGACCAGTTCCACGGCCCCGCCCTGCTTCAGCAGGAAGCGCGACCGCTCGACCCCAAGGCCCGGCGTGCGCTCTCCGAAAGTGCGGGCGCCCCCCTTCTTGAGGCAGGCAGCCAGGACTTCCGGGGCGCCGAGGGTGGAGCGGCCCACCAGGAGGGCCAGCCGGGCGAAAGGCGCGCCGCCACCGGCGACGGGCAGGATGACGTCCGGCTTGCCTGCTTCCTGCACGGTCGCGAAAGAGCCCTTGGCACCGAGCAGGCCCGCCACGAGGGCGGCCTCGTCCATGGCGCCCCGCTCGCAGAGGCGGAGGTCCAGCACCAGGGTCTGCCCGCGATCAGCCGTGGCCAGAGCCTTCTTCAGCTCCTCGGCCCGGCCTGGGAGCAGGTCCGGCAGCGCCACCAGCAGGGCCTCGGTGCCCGGCTTCAGGGTCAGGTCCGCGTGGCCGGGCAGCGCCCGCACCACCGTGGTCTTGGTCAGGTCCCCGGTGGCGTTGTAGCGATAGAGATCCAGCGAGGAGCCCACCGGCCCGCGCAGCCGGCGCTCCAGGGCCCAGGCGCTGAGCTGGCCCACGGAGTCTCCGTCCATCTTGCGGATCACGTCCCCGGGCTGGATGCCGGCCTTGGCAGCGGGTCCCCCGGACGTGACGGCGAGGACGCTGGCGTAGATGCCGCGCTTCAGCACGGTCAGTCCCACTGAGGCGGGCCCTGGATCCGGCAGGCGCAGGTCCTCCGCCGAGAGGTAGGCGTTCAGCGGATGCGAGCGCTCGAGCACGGCCTGGATGCCTCCCGCGAGGACCTTCTCCATGTTCGGCGGATCCACGTAGTTCTGCTGGACGAGCGAGAGCACGTCCTGGATGTCTGACAGGCCGGCCAGGGGATCCTGGGGCACGGCCTTCGCCGTGGTCGCCGCAGGCTTGGGTGGGTTGCCCTGCTGCAGCACCGGCAGGGTGAAGGCCGCCACCAGAGGAAGCGACAGGACCGAGAGCCAGGTGCGTGCGTGCATGGGAATAGTGTAGTGGGAAAGCGGGCTGATAGCTGTCAGCTATCGGCTATCAGCTATCTGGGTCGGCTGTCGGCCATCAGCTCTCAGCTATGGGCTAAGGACGGGATCCGACCCACCCCAGCGGGCTGCGGCGCCTTCCTGAGCCGACAGCTGAGAGCTGAGAGCTGAGAGCTGAGAGCCGAAAGCTACCCCTTGAGATCCAGCGTCACCTTGTCCAGCTCGCTCTGGGTCCTCAGCACCTTCAGGTTGGCCTTGTACAGGACTTCCAGGCTCATGCCCTGCACCGCTTCGGTGGCCAGATCCACGTTTGAGCCAACGGGGCCGGCGGGTGCCGGGTCTTCAACAATCCCCGCTACCCGCACCCCCCCCGAGGCTTCAGCCACCAGGTCGGCTCGCTTGGCCTTGAAACCGTCCGACTGCTGGTTGGCCACGTTGCCGGCCTGCACGGTCAGTCCTGCGCTGGCGGCGCGGAGACCGGAAAGGGCAATGCCGATAACGTCCATGGGGGTGCTATCGGCACCGGGCTGGTCAGACTTGAGGTCCCCGGAACCAATCGCTACCGGACTGGAAGCCCTTCTGCTTCGCTGCCATCTGCGCATGGCGGGCCACGGCCAGGTCGATGAGCCGGGTCAGCAGCTCGGCATAGGGCACGCCGCTGGCGGCCATCATCTTGGGATACATGGAGATGCTGGTGAAGCCCGGGATGAAGTTCAACTCATTGAGGAAGACCTGGCCCGTGGCGCGTTCCAGGAACATATCCACCCGGGCCATGCCATAGCCGTCGGAGGTGGCGAAGGCCCGGGCCGCCAGGCTCCGGACCAGATCGGTCTGCTCCCCGGAGAGCTGGGCGGGGATCTCTGTCCGGCTGCGGCCATGAAGGTATTTGTCCTCGAAGGTGTAGAACTCGTCCGCGACGATCACCTCGCCGGGCTTGGAGATCAGCGGGTCATCGCCGCCCAGGACCGCCACCTCGATCTCGCGGACATCCAGCCCCTGCTCCACCAACACCCGGCGGTCGTAGGTGAAGGCGCGGTCCAGGGCCGCGGCCAGGTCCACGCCGACTTTGACCTTCTCCACCCCGATGCTACTGCCCAGGTTGGCGGGCTTCACGAAGAGTGGCAGGCCCAGCCGGGCACACTCGGCCAAGCAGACGGGGCGCTCCCGGTTCCAGCGCTCCTCCGTGAGGCCCACGTAGGGCACCACGGGCAGGCCCTCGGACTCCCAGAGCCGCTTGGTGATCCACTTGTCCATGCCCGCGGCCATGGCCAGCAGGCCCGCCCCGGTGTAGGGTCGGTGCAGGAGCTCCAGGTAGCCCTGGAGCTGACCGTCCTCACCGCCCGCGCCGTGCAGGGCGTTGAAGAAGACATCGGGCAGCGGCGTGGCCTCGGCGCCCTTCTCCAGGGGCAGGAAGGGGTGGGCGCCGCGCTCCGGCAGCTCCCCCGCCGCCAGCCGGGCGAAGGGATCCCCGGTGACCACCCAGACGCCGTTGCGCGCGATGCCCATGGGGCGCACCACGAAGCAGGCGGGATCCAGGTGCTCTGCGATGGCCCGGGCCGTGACGATGGAGACCTCGTGCTCGGGGGATTCCCCGCCGAATAGCAGCCCGACGCCCCGCTTCTGATCCATGCAGTCACTGTAACCCAAGGCGGTGGCGTGGCGCACGTCGAGACTGGACAACGGATTCCGCGCCCAGTGCGTTAGGCTGAAACCCCACCCCGGAGTAACCGTGCGTACGGCCATCTACCCAGGCTCCTTCGATCCCGTCACCCTCGGCCACTGGGACCTCGTCCAGCGGGCGGCGAAGCTGGTGGATCGCCTGGTGGTGGCGGTGCTGCACAACCCCTCCAAGTCCCCCGCCTTCACCGTGGAGGAGCGGGTGGCCATGCTCGAGGAGCTGACCACCACCCTGCCTCACGTGGAGGTCACGTCCTTCCACGGCCTGCTGGTGGACTTCGCCAAGGCTCAGAACGCCCAGGTGATCGTGCGGGGCGTGCGGGCCTTCAGCGACTTCGAATACGAGTTCCAGATGGCGCTCATGAACCGCAAGCTGGCCCCGGAGCTGGAGACGGTCTTCCTGATGCCCAAAGAGAAGTACAGCGCCGTGAGCAGCCGCCTGGTGCGGGAGATCGGCGGCATGGGCGGGAACCTCTCCGAGCTGGTGCCCGAGGTGCTTCGGGAGCGCATCGCGAACCGGCTCGGAAAATAGCACTGGACCAGCGAGCCCGCTCCCTCAGCTGATCTCAGCCAGCTTCAGCCGTGCCTGCGACCGCCGCAGCCACTCGGACTGGGCTTCGCTGAGGCCCAGGGCCAGGGCGCGGTCCGCGGCCTCGCGGCAGCGCAGGAGCAGGGACCGGTCGCGCACGATGTCGGCCACCAGGAACCGGGGCAGGCCCGCCTGCCGGACGCCGAAGAACTCACCGGGACCGCGCAGCTCCAGGTCGCGCTGGGCGATGCGGAAGCCATCCTGGGTCTCCACCAGGGTCTGGAGGCGCTCGGTCTCCGAGCCGCTGAGCATGAGGAAGTGGCTGGGGTGCTCCCCGCGGCCCACCCGGCCCCGCAGCTGATGGAGCTGGCTGAGACCGAAGCGCTCCGCGTGGTCCACCACCATCACCGTGGCGTTGGGCACGTCCACACCCACCTCGATCACGGTGGTGGCCAGGAGGATGCCGGCCTCGCCCCGCACGAAGCGTCCCATGCGGGCGCCCATCTCATCAGCCTTGAGGCGACCGTGGACCACCTCGATGACCTCATCGGGGAAGATGCTGTGCAGCAGCGCCTCCATGGCCTGGATGTCGCGCAGAGGCACCTTGGCCTCGTCCGAGGGGTCGATGCTCGGGCTCACCACAAAGGCCTGGCGGCCCTGGGCCAGCTCCTTCCGCACCCGCTCCCAGGCCCGCTCCGCGAACTCCGGCTTGTGCAGCTTCGTCGTGATGGGCTGGCGGCCCGGGGGCAGCTCGTCAAGCACGCTCTGGTCCAGGTCGCCAAACACCGCCAGAGCCAGGGAGCGGGGGATGGGTGTGGCGCTCATGACCAGCCAGTGCGGGTCGCCCCCCTTCTCCTTGAGGGCCTCGCGCTGCTTCACGCCGAAGCGGTGCTGCTCATCCACCACCACCAGCTGGAGCCGGTGGAAGGTCACGGCCTCCTGGAAGAGGGCGTGGGTGCCCAGCACGTAGCGGGCCTCGCCGCTGGCGATGCGGGCCAGGGCCGCCCGCTTCTCCGCCGCCTTCATGCCCCCCAGCAGCAGCTGCAGGGCCCCGGCCTGAGGGCCCAGGTAGCGGCGGAAGCTGTCCGCATGCTGGCGGGCCAGGACCTCTGTCGGCACCAGCAAGGCTCCCTGCCCGCCGGTCTCGGCCACCATGGCCATGGCGAGCAGGGCCACCAGGGTCTTGCCACTGCCCACATCCCCCTGGAGCAGGCGGTTCATGACCCGGCCCGAGGTGAGGTCCGCCACCAGCTCCCGGAAGGCCCGGCGCTGGGCGGCGGTGAGGTGGAAGGGCAGGAAGCCGCGCAGCCGCTCCCGCAGCTCCGGCGAGGTGGGCACCTTCAGGCCCGGCCGCATGAGGCGACCGTCCCGGCGCTGGGCGATGCCCAGGGCGAAGGCGAAGAGCTCCTCTGAGGCCAGGCGGGTGTGGGCGGGCGTGCTGCCTTCCTCCAGGGCCCGGGGATCACTCTCGTCCGGCGGCTGGTGCAGCAGGCGCAGGGCCGTCAGGGTGTCCGGCAGGTCCCGGGCCAGCTCCAGGGGCAGCCACTCCTCCGCAGAGTGGGCCCGGGACAGCGCCCCGGCCACCAGCTTCTGCCGAGCCCGGCCAGACAGCTCACCCAGGCGCCGGTAGAGGGGCAGGTAGCGGCGCACCCAGCCGATGTCGCCCGTGCGCTCCATGTGCTCGAACTGCGGCCCCCGCATCTCCAGCCCGTGCCGACCCACGGCCAGGGACCCGAAGACCAGCAGGCGGTCGCCCACCTTCAGGCTCCGGCCCAGGTAGGGCTGGTTGAACCAGATGAGGCGCAGGGTGCCGGTGCCGTCGCCCAGCAGCACCTCCGTGAGGGTCATGTGCTGCACCCGGGTCGTGCTCTGGCGCAGGTCCTGGATGGTCCCCAGCACCGTCACAATCCCCGGTTCTTGGGGTTCGAAGCCCCGCATGTCCAGGCTGCTCAGGGACTTCAGGCTGCCCCGGTCCACGTAGCGGAAGGGCAGGTTCCACAGCAGGTCGCGCAGGGTCTCGATGCCCGCGTCCTGCAGCGCCGTGGCCCCCTTTGGGCCCAGGCCCTGGAGGACCGTGACCTTCGACGACAGCGGGAGCGGAGCCAGAGACATGCCTCAGCCTAGAGCCCCGCCGCCCGGAGCGGAACACTTGGCCTACCGAGAACTGCTCTCGCGGAGAAAAGAGGAGGGAACAGAGGTCCGCCGAGGAACCCCAACTCCGCTCTTCTCTGCGCCCCTCCGCCTTCTCGTCAGTTCTCTGCGAGAGCTGTTTGCTTTTGTCCTGACGGCCTCAGGCGTGGGCGGCGCAGCGGGCCATGGCCTTGACGAGGGCCTGATCCAGGTCGGCCCAGAGGTCATCGGGGCTCTCGAGGCCCACGGACAGGCGCATGAGGGACTGGGACACGCCGCTGTGCTCCCGGGCCGCGGCATTCACCACGCGGTGGGTGAGGGCGGCGGGGTGCTGGATCAGGGTGTCCACACTGCCGAGGGACACCGCGGGTGTCATGAGCTTCACCTCGGCCATGACCGTGGCGGCGGCCTCGAAGCCACCCCTTAGCTCGAAGGCCATGAGGGAACCGGGCCCCTTCAGCTGGCGGCCCAGGAGGCCCAGGGGATCCCCGCCCGCCAGGCCCGGGTAGTGCACCGCGGTCACGGCCGGGTGCTGGGCCAGCAGCTCCGCCAGCACCTGGGCCCCGGCCTGCTGGGCGCGCACCCGCAGGGGCAGCGTGGGCAGGCCCCGATGCAGCAGGTAGGCGGCCAGGGGGTGCAGCACGTTCCCGGTGATGACGCGCACCTTACGGAGCTCTGTGGCCCAGTCGTGGTTGGTGGCCACCAGACCCGCCAGCACATCGCCGTGGCCGCCCAGGAACTTCGTGGCGCTGTGGAGGACCAGGGCCGCGCCGTGCTTGATGGGGTTCTGCAGGATGGGCGTGGCGAAGGTGTTGTCCACGAGGACGGGCACCCGGCCCGCCTGACGGACCACATCCTCGAGGTCGAGCATCGCCATCGTCGGGTTGGCGGGGGTCTCCACCAGGACCATGGCCGTGTCCGGGCGGAGGGCCGCCGTGATGCCATCGGCCTCGGCCCAGGTCACCTCCAGGCCAAGCATCCCCGAGGCCAGCAGGTGGTCCGTGCCGCCGTAGAGGGGGCGCACGGCGACGATGTGGCCGCCCCGCTGCTTGGCGGCCATGAGGCTGGCAGTCACTGCGGCCATGCCGGAGCCGAAGGCCACGGCCTCCTCAGCGCCTTCCAGCTGCGCCAGGGCCTGCTCATAGCGGGCCACCGTGGGGTTGTAGAGCCGCGAATAGACCGGGCTGCCCTCGGGCAGGCCGCCCAGGGCCAGGGCCTCCAGGCTGCGGCCGCCCGCCTCCAGGTCCGGCAGGGGGTAGGTGCTGCTGAGGTCGATGGGCAGCGCGTGGATGCCCTGCTCGTGCAGCACCTCACGACCCGCGTGCACAGCCTGGGTCTCCAGGGACATCGAAGCGGTGTGGTGGGCCATGGCAGAACTCCAGTCATCCTCAATGTAGGTTCGATGAATTCGGCTTTCTGCCGAATTCATTTCGTGAAAAGATTGATTTCATGGACATGGACCGTATTGACTTCGTCATTATTGACCTTCTACAGAAGGATGCTCGGCTATCCAACAAGGAGCTCGCCGCGGGCGTGGGCCTGGCGCCCTCGTCCTGCCTGGCTCGGGTGCAGCGCCTGCGGGCGGGGGGCGTGCTCCGGGGCGCCACCACCGAAGTGGATGCCGAGGCCCTCGGCGTGGGCCTCCAGGCCCTCATCGCCGTGCAGCTCAGCCAGCACAGCCGGGCCAAGGTGAAGGCCTTCTGGAAGCACGCCCTGGGGCTGCCCGAGGTGCTGGCGGTCTTCCACGTGGCCGGCACCCACGACTTCCAGGTGCACGTGGCCGTGCGCGACGCCCACCACCTGCGCGACCTGGCTCTGGACGCCTTCACCACCCGCCCCGAGGTGGCCCACATCCAGACCAGCCTCATCTTCGAGTGGGCCAAAGGCCGCGTGATGCCGAACTACCGCGCCGGGGCCTGAGTCCCGCCCAGTGCCCCCCACTGGGCCGCTAAACCGGGCTGGCCGCAGCGCAGGGCCAGAGCCTGGGCCCGCTGAGGCAGGCCGCTCCAGGGGTGGTCGGCGTAGTGGCTGCGCACCAGCTCGTCGGCCTTGCTGCCCTCGCCCAGCCAGATGAGGGCTTCCGCCAGGGGCTCCAGGGTGGCGCGCCAGGCGTCCCCGGTTTCCGGGACCTCCTGGACCTTGCCATCAGTCTTTATCTGCATCTGGTAGGTGGTCTTACCCAGGATGCTCTCCCAGAGGCGGTTGGACTCGATCTCGGGCAGCAGCAGGTCCCGGATGCCCGTCCAGTCCTTCCGCTTGCGGGCATCCTTCACGTAGGCGCCCTTGACCGCATAGGGAGGCCAGTCCCGGGCTGACCGGGTAGGCAGCGGCAGCAGGCTGTCCAGCAGGGGGCGGATCGGCTTGCCGCCATAGGTCCGGGTGAGGGCCAGCCAGAGCCGCCAGTGATCCCAGGATTCCGGATCGCGGCCCAGGGCCCGCTCCACCTCGGGGACCGCCGCCCGGCAGACCTCCTGGATGAGGGGGCTGTGCACCGCCTCCTCGTCGGGCGTCACGCCCAACGAGTTCATCTCAATCCAGTCCCCGCTGCGGAAGCACCGGCTCATGAGGTCGGCCAGCTCACCCCAGATGGCCTGGTCTTCCTCGGGCTTGAGCTGGACCGGGGGCTTGTCCTCCTTCTGCTGCTGCTCCAGTTCCTTGGCCTCCTCCTTGGCGTCCCGCTCCTTCTGGTACTTCGCCCAATCGTAGCGCTCATCGGCAGGGCGGAGGGGATCAGTCTTACCGCCAAGGCGCAGGGTGGTCTTCCTCGCGGCCTTCTGCTTCAGCTCGCCGCACAAGTACGTGCGGGCCTGCAGGTGGTCCGGGTTGCGCCGGACAAAGTCCCGGAGCAGCTGGACCGTGGATTGGACCCCGGCGTCCTGGGCGGCCTTGGCCAGGCTTGCCCCCGTGGGGACGGCCCCCCCGGAAGCCACCAGCCGGCCGCCCTCCCCGAAGAGCACCCACTGGGGGCGGGGGCCCGTGAGGTATTTCTGTTGCAGCAGCGACTCCAGCTCCACAGCCTTGGCGCTGTAGTAGGCGACATGGAGATCCAGGTCGATCCAGTCGAGATCCGAGTTCAGCGCATTGACGGCGGACTTCCACTCCCCCTTGGAGCCGTCCACCACCACCAGGAAGCCGGACTTGGTGTCCCGCAGGTTCCGCTCGAGGAGGGCCGCCGTGGGACTGAGGACCGCCGGGGCCGGGGCCGGGGCCTGGGCCTGGGCCAGGACCAGGCTGCAGACAACCACCGCGTAGGGCATCAGGCGCATGGGACCTCCCAAGGAACTCCAGCCAGGATAGCGGCCCGGCCAGGCGGGCAGGGAAGTTCGCGCGCGGTGTCCAGATCACGGTCCGTGCCCCAGCGCCCGGACCGCGGCGGCCCTCACAGCGACCAGGAACGCGGCCCTGCTAAGTGATGGCCCGCTCGATCCGGCGGTCAGGGATGAGCCAGATCAGCGCCACCACCCAGTAGAGCGTGAACGCAAGCCAGCGGTTGGCGAACGACAAGGCGACAGCGGAGGCGTAGAGCGCGATGGACAGCTTGCCCTTGAAGTCATCACCCACGGCGGCGCCCAGGAGAGAGTCCTTGCCCTGGTGGTGAATCAAGCAGCGGCTCAACAGGAAGTAGGCGTTGGCCGCCATGCTCAGCACCACCCCGTAAAGGGCCACGGGCCTCGGCGCAAAGTGATTCTCGCCCATCCACGCCGTGGCGAAGGGCACCAGCGACAGCCAGAACAGCAGGTGGGTATTGGCCCAGAGGATCGGTCCGTTCACCTTCTTCACCGCATGCAGCAGGTGGTGGTGGTTGTTCCAGTAGATGGCAATGTAGATGAAGCTCAGCGCGTAGCTTACAAAGACCGGCAGGAGCTCGGCCAGCGCGGCGAAGGAGTCGCCATGGGGCACCTTCAGCTCCAGCACCATGATGGTGAGAATGATGGCCAGCACGCCATCACTGAACGCCTCGAGCCTGTTTTTGCCCATGCACGACCTCGAATTGGAACCGAGATTGTGCCATGGACCGCCAGTTCAATTCCCCAGCGCCTTGTCTGCCAGCTGCCCCAGATCACCGCTGCCCTGGCTGTTGGCGAGGCTCTTGGCCAGGGCCACGAGCAGGGCCTCGGCGGCGCCAGCCGGCAGGTGCGGCAGCAGGTCCGCGGCGGCGGCCACGGCGAGGAGCTGGTGGGCGTGGTTGAAGGTGGGGTCGTTGCGGGTGGCGGCCTCGGCCAGGGCCGCCAGGGCGGCTTCCCCCTGCCCCGCCCGGACCAGACCTTGCGCATGGCCCATGGCCAGGGTTGGCTCCACGTCCAGCACCGCGTCCGTGAGGCCCGCCGCCGTCGGCTCGGCCACGGCGGCGGGGCGCAGGCGCCCCTCCTCCTCGTCCGTGGGGAAGAGGTTCACCAGGGCCGCGGCCTGGCACCAGACCCTGGGGTCCGTGGGCCGGGTGCGGGCGAGGGTGGCCAGGTAGGCGAAGGTCCAGGCGGTCTTGCCCTCGAGGTCGCGGCGGGCGTCCAGCTGCTTCTCCGAGGCCGCCAGCACCAGCATCGCCAGGGTGTCCGCGGCCCCCTGCCCGGCCCTGAGCCGAGCGGCCAGACTGTCCAGCAGGGCCACCAGACCCAGGTCACAGACCTCCCGGACCTGCTCTGCCAGGGCTTCTTCGGTGAGGGTGAGGTGCCCCCAGGCCACGGTGAGATCGACCTCGGCCAGCCGCTTGGCGGCCCGGCGCGCCCAGAAGGTGTCCTCAACGGTGGCGGCCACCCAGGCGGCGAGGCCCAGGAGGCGCCGCCCCGTGGCCTTGGGCTGCTCAAGCCGCACCTGGAGCTCGCCCAAGTGATCGGCCAGCACGGCCTTGTGACCCACGTTGGCCATGTCGAGCTCCGTGAGCCGCCCCAGGCGCTGGAAGTCCGCGGCCACCGGCAGCTCGCAGCCCTGGGCCTCGGCGTAGGCCAGGGCGGGTCGGCGGGACGCGATGAAGGACTCGAGATTCTGCCAGGACCCACTGCCCTTGGCGGCCAGGACCTGGGCCAGGGCCGCGGGGCTCCGGCGTCCTTCATGGGCGGCCATGTGCACCTGGATGGCCAGGGCCCGCCGGAAGCTCGATTCCCCGAGCAGCGGACGCAGCCGCAGCACGGCCCGCAGGCCCAGGATGCCGTGGGGTACGTGCGGCAGGTAGGCCTCCCAGTCGATGCGTGGCACCAGCGTCTTCACGGCCTCCCGCACCGCATCCCGCACGCCCTCAGGCTCCGCCACCCGCGCGGCGAACGCATCGAAGAACGCCGGTGATGGCGTCTCCAGTTCCTGCAGCCAGCGGGACTCAGCGGACATGGGACCTCAGCAAAAGATCAAGTAAAGGATTCAACACGAAGGCACGAAGAAAGATTGGTTTGGTTGGGGCCTTTGAAGCATGGCTTGTTTCCCGGAGTGGGGATGCCGCCTGCACGGCTCGGTGCGAGTGGCCTTGTTGGTTGCCCTGCTTTTCTTCGTATCTTCGTGGTGAATGTTTTTGCACTAGAGCCATCACGCCCCCTCCAGGGGCAGGTTCCAGGCGGTGGCGAGCTGGCGGGCCCAGTGGTGGTTCCAGGCGCGCTTCCAGACGAGGCTGCCTTCCTGCATGTCCGCGGCCTCCAGGCGCTGGCGCAGCTCGATGCGGAGGGCCTCGGCGGCGGGTCCCAGGGCGGCCTCGGCCAGGGTCAGCAGGGCGGTACGGGCCTCGCGCTCCCGGTCATGGTGGGCCAGGTAGCCCGTGGACTCAGGCGAGGGCGCCGCGGCTCGGAGCCGCTGCCAGCCCTCGAAGGCGGCCTTGGCGGCGGGATCCTCCCGCAGCGGGGCCTTCACCTGCTCCCAGCCCTTCCCCGCATCCAAGGCCGGCCCCGCCCGCAGCACGGCCTCGCGCAGCTTGACGGCCTTGGCCACGTCGCGGTCCAGGTGCTTGAGCGCCACGAAGGTGCGGGGCTTCTCGCGCTTCTCGCGGCGGTCGAAGAAAGCGTTGAGGGCCGACACCACCACCTCCATGGGCACCGCCTCGGCCTCCCAGGTCAGCACCTGTCGGTAGTCGTCGGTGCTCAGCAGGCCGGCGCGGCCCCAGGCCCGGAAGGCCCACTCGCGCTCCAGCCAGTCCTTCTCCTCGCTCGTGTAGGACATCAGGGCGCCGCCGCGGGTTCCGGCACCAGCCAGGTCCCATCCTTAAGCTGCAGGGCGCCGTTCTCCCAGGCCAGGACCTCCTCGGGAATGATCCGGGCCTTGGCGAAGCCGCGCAGCCGGAACTTGCCGGTGCCCAGCACCCTGCCCTGCCGATCCCAGACACCCAGCTGCCAGAGCGTGCCCTGGTGCTCGCCCACCTGCAGGAAGACGCCCTTCTTCCCCTCGCCGCCCCAGGCCGCGTCTGCGGGTACCGAGGCCGGCCTGCTGGGCACACCCCCGCAGGCCGCCAGGCCGGCCACCACGGCGGCTGTCAGGAGGAACATCAGGGGTCTCGCCATGCCTTCAGTCTAGGGGCCTTGCTACGGTTTCGCACGGGTGGCGGAATCCTAAATCACATTCTTGTCGTTAGACTGGTTGCTTGAGGGGGGCCCGGTCCTGATCCGCGAACAGATCCACTACAAGAGCCGCAAGGAAATCGACAAGCTGCGCGAGGCATGCCGCGTGGCTGCCAACGCCCTCCGGATCGCTGCCCGTACGGCCAAGCCTGGCGTCAGCCTGCTCGACCTGGACCGGACTGCGGAGACCTACATCCGCCAGCAGGGGGCCACCCCCAGCTTCAAGGGCTACCACGGCTTTCCGGCCACCCTCTGCACCTCCGTGAACGACCGGGTCGTGCACGGCATCCCCTCAAAATACATCCTGCAGGAGGGGGACATCATCGCCATCGACTGCGGGGCCAAGCTGGATGGCTTCCATGGCGATACCTGCCTCACCGTGGGCGTCGGCAAGATCACCGATGAAGCCCGGATGCTGATCCAGACGGCGCAGCTGGCCATGTTCCTGGGGATCGAGCACTGCCGGCCCGGCCTGCGCATGGGCGACATGGCCACAGCCGTGCAGAAATTCGCCGAGGAGCGTGGCTACTCCGTGGTGCGCGAATACATCGGCCACGGCCTCGGGAAGGAACTGCACGAAGACCCCCAGGTGCTGTTCGCAGACCAGAAGCCGGGCACGGGCTTCCGCATGGAGCCCGGCATGACCATCACCATCGAGCCCATCCTGAACATCGGCAGCCACAAGTGCCTGGTGGAAGCGGACGGCTGGACCGTGCGCACCCGGGACGGTGGACTCTCGGCCCAGTTCGAGCACGACATCGTGATCACCCGGGATGGCCCAGAGATCCTCTCCGTGCCCGATGCGGAATACGAACTGGAAGACGGTTTCTGATTTTCCGGCCATTCCGGGGTGCGCCCGCAAGTTAAGGCCTGACAGCCTCCTGAGCCTGTGCTAACATCGGCCATGAGACGTCGTCCGCGCACGGTCCTGGGCGTCCCGGCACAAAGCTTCGCCGGGGCCATCACCCTGGGAACACCGCGCACCGAACCTTCGATTTGAGCCCGGGAGCCACCGATGGAGAGGCATCGCCCCATCCAGACCCAAGGTCTATACGATCCCACCCAGGAGCATGACGCCTGCGGCTTCGGTTTCGTGGTCGATACCAAGGGTCGCCCTTCTCATGACATCGTCCAGAAGGCCCTGAAGGTCCTCTGCAACCTGGTTCACCGCGGCGCCTCAGGCAGCGAGAAGTCCACCGGCGACGGCGCCGGCATCCTCACCCAGATCCCCCACGCCTTCCTCGCGTCCCGCTGCCGCTCCATGGGCATCGAGCTGCCAGCTCCCGGCGAGTACGGCGTCGGCATGTTCTACCTGCCCACGGACGACCGCAACCGTCATGCCTGCGAGAAGATCCTCGAAGAGGCCGCCACGGATGAGGGCCAGCAGATCCTGGGCTGGCGCGACGTCCCCACGGACAACGCCTCGCTGGGACTCTCCGCCCGGGCTAGCCAGCCGGTCATCCGGCAGGTCTTCATCGGCCGGGGGCCCGCCACAGCCGTGGGCATGGACTTCGAGCGCAAGCTCTACGTGATCCGCCGCCTGGCCGAGAAGCGGGTGTCCCGCTCAGTGCTGCCGGGACGGGGCCACTTCTACATCGCCAGCCTTTCCAGTCGGACCGTGGTCTACAAGGGCATGCTGAACTCCGAGCAGCTCGGCACCTTCTATCCGGACCTGGCCGAGGAGACCTTCGTGGCCGGCCTGGCCATGGTGCACTCCCGGTTCTCCACGAACACTTTCCCCAGCTGGTCCCGGTCCCATCCCTACCGCTACATCTCCCACAACGGCGAAATCAACACCCTCCGCGGCAACGTCAACTGGATGGAGGGCCGCCAGCGGCTCTTCGCCTCTCGCATCCTGGGCGCCGACCTGCAGAAGGTGCTGCCGGTCATCGACCTCGAGGGCTCGGACTCCTCGATGTTCGACAATGTCCTCGAGCTGCTCTACATGTCCGGCCGCTCGCTGCCCCACGCGCTGATGATGATGGTGCCCGAGCCCTGGAGCCGGCACGAGTCCATGAGCCCGCTGCGGAAGGCCTTCTACGAGTATCACTCCTGCCTCATGGAGCCCTGGGACGGTCCCGCCTCCATCGCCTTCACGGACGGCACCCGCATCGGCGCCATCCTGGACCGCAACGGCCTGCGCCCCGCCCGGTGGATCGCCACCAAGGACGGCATGGTCGTGGTGGCCAGCGAGACCGGCGTGCTGGACATTCCCGTAGAGAAGATCATCCAGAAGGGGCGCCTCCAGCCCGGGCGCATGTTCCTGGTGGACACGGAGCTGGGCCGCATCGTCCCCGACGACGAGATCAAGGACCAGCTGGCCTCGGCAGAGCCCTACGCCGACTGGGTGCGGGACAACCTCGTCCGCATCAACGACCTGCCCGAGCCTCCCCATGTCAACGAGCCGGACCACGAGACCGTGCTGCGCCGGCAGGAGACCTTCGGCTACACGCTCGAAGACGTGAACATGATCGTGAACCCCATGGCCGCGGACGGCGCTGAGCCCATCGGCAGCATGGGCACGGACATCCCCCTGGCGGTGCTCTCAGAGAACCCCCAGCTGCTCTACGACTACTTCAAGCAGCTCTTCGCGCAGGTCACCAATCCCCCGGTGGACGCAGACCGCGAGAGCATCGTGCTGGCCGTGGACACCGCCATCGGCCCTGAAGGCAACCTGCTGGAGCCCGTGGCCGAGTCGGCCCTGCACTTCGAGCTGCCCACGCCCGTCCTCCTGAACCGCGAGCTCGAGAAGATCCGCGGCTTGGACGGCCGTCCCGGCTCGCGCGGCTTCCACTCCATCACCCTGCCCATGCTGTTCAAGGCTGAGGCCGGCGGCAAGGGCCTGCGCAAGGCCATCGAGGACCTGCGCCGCTCCTGCAGCGAGGCCATCGCCGAGGGCCACAACATCCTGATCCTCTCGGACCGGGGCCACGACGCCACGGACGCGCCCATCCCCGCCCTGCTCGGCATCGCGGCGGTCCAGCACCACCTGCTGCGCGCCGGCACCCGCGAGAAGGTCTGTCTCGTGCTGGAGACCGGCGAGCCCCGCGAAGTACACCACTACTGCACCCTCATTGGCTACGGTGCCAGCGCCGTGAATCCCTACCTGGCCTTCGAGACCATCCACGACCAGCTGCGCCAGGGGATGCTCAAGGGCGACTCGGCCAAGGCTGAGATGAAGTACGTCAAGGCGGTCAACAAGGGCATCGTGAAGGTCATGTCCAAGATGGGTATCTCCGCGGTGCAGAGCTACCACGGCGCCCAGATCTTCGAGGCCCTGGGCCTCAGCCAGGACTTCGTGGACGAGTATTTCTCGGGCACCCCCACCCGCATCGGCGGCGTCGGCATCGACGTCATCGCCCGGGAAGTGCGTCTGCGCCACGACCAGGCCTACCCCGACCGCCCTGCGGACGCGCCGAGCCTCAGCTCCGGCGGCCGCTACAAGTACCGGCGGGACGGCGAGATCCACCTCAACAGCCCCGAGGCCATCCACCTGCTGCAGTCTGCCTGTCGCACCGGCGACTACAAGCTCTGGAAGCGCTACACGGAGCTCATCGACCACCAGGGCAAGCAGCCCATCACCCTGCGTGGCCTGCTGGAGTTCCGCTCCCAGGCCCGGCCGGTGCCCCTGGACGAGGTCGAGCCTATCGAGGCCATCCTGGCGCGCTTCAAGACCGGCGCCATGTCCTACGGCTCCATCAGCCAGGAGGCCCACGAGGCCCTGGCCATCGCCATGAACCGCATCGGCGGCAAGAGCAACACTGGCGAGGGCGGTGAGGATCCGACCCGCTTCATCCCCATGCCCAATGGCGACTCCCGCAGCAGCGCCATCAAGCAGGTGGCCTCAGGCCGCTTCGGCGTCACCATCAAGTACCTGACCGAAGCACGGGAGATCCAGATCAAGATGGCCCAGGGCGCCAAGCCCGGCGAAGGCGGCCAGCTGCCCGGCCCCAAGGTCTACCCCTGGATCGCCAAGGTGCGCCACGCGACTCCTGGTGTGGGCCTCATCTCCCCCCCGCCGCACCATGACATCTACTCCATCGAGGACCTGGCGCAGCTCATCTACGACCTGAAGAACGCCAACCCGGGCGCCCGCATCAGCGTCAAGCTCGTCTCCGAAGCTGGGGTCGGCACCATCGCTGCGGGGGTCGCCAAGGCCCACGCGGACGTGATCCTCATCAGCGGCTTCGATGGCGGCACCGGTGCCGCCTCCCTCACCAGCATCCGCCATGCGGGTGCCCCCTGGGAGCTCGGCCTCGCCGAGGCCCAGCAGGTGCTGGTCATGAACAACCTGCGCAGCCGCGTGGTGCTCGAGACCGACGGCCAGCTGAAGTCCGGCCGGGATGTGATCGTCGCCGCCCTCCTGGGCGCCGAGGAATTCGGCTTCGCCACCGCGCCCCTGCTGGCCCTGGGCTGCGTGATGATGCGTGCCTGCCACAAGAACACCTGCCCCGTGGGCGTGGCCACCCAGGATCCGGAGCTGCGAAAGCATTTCCACGGGGACCCCGAGCACGTGGTGAACTTCATGCGCTTCATCGCCATGGAAGTCCGCGAGCTCATGGCCCAGCTGGGCTACCGCCAGTTCTACAAGATGGTGGGCCGCACCGAGCACCTGGAGATGCGGCGGGGCGTGGACCACTGGAAGGCCCGCACCCTCGACTTTTCCCGCATGCTCTGGAAACCCTCCGTGGCCAAGGACGTCAAGCGTACCTTCCGGATGGCCCAGGAACACGGGCTGGAAACGGCTATGGACGCCACCACGCTGATCCCCCTCTGCAAACCCGCCATCGAGTCCCGGACCCCGGTCTCTGCCACGCTGCCCATCAGCAACGGCAACCGCACCGTGGGCACCATGCTCGGCAGCGAGATCACCAAGCGCTGGGGCGAGGAAGGCCTGCCTGAGGACACCATCCGCCTCCAGTTCCAGGGGTCGGCCGGGCAGAGCTTCGGCGCCTTCATCCCCAAGGGGCTGACCCTGTCGCTCGAGGGCGATGCCAACGACTACCTGGGTAAGGGCCTCTCCGGTGGCCGCATTGTGGTCTTCCCGCCGCGCACAGCCACCTTCGTGCCCGAGGACAACGTCATCATCGGCAACGTCGCCTGCTACGGTGGCACCTCCGGCGAGGCCTTCATCCACGGCCTGGCCGGGGAGCGTTTCTGCGTCCGCAACTCTGGCGTCACTGCCGTGGTGGAAGGCATCGGCGACCACGGCTGCGAGTACATGACCGGCGGCGAAGTGGTCATCCTGGGCCGGGCCGGACGCAACTTCGCGGCCGGCATGTCCGGCGGCGTGGCCTGGGTGCTGGACGAGAGCGGGGACTTCCCCTTCCGTTCCAACCTGGACCTGGTCGGCATGGGTCCCATCGAGGATCCTGCCGAAGCCGAGCACCTGAAGGACCTGATCAAGCGCCATGCCGCCGCCACCCGCAGCGCCCGGGCCGCGACCATCCTGAAGGACTGGAAGAAGTGGCTCCCCCGCTTCGTCCGCGTGATGCCCCATGACTACAAGCGGGTCCTCGAGAGCCAGGCCCGCATGCGGGAAAAGGGTCTGCCCGAGGACGAGGCCGTGCTTGCGGCCTTCGAAGAGAACGCGCGGAGCCTCGCCCGCGCCGACGGGAACTAGGAGCCTGCCATGGGGAAGACCACCGGCTTCATCGAATACCAGCGCGAACTCCCGCCCGACCGGCCGCCCCTCGAGCGGCTGCAGGACTGGAACGAGTCCCACCCGCGGATTCCCGACGAGCTGCTGCAGCGGCAGGGCGCCCGCTGCATGGACTGCGGCACGCCCTTCTGCCACACCGGCAAGCTCATGGGGGGCATGGCCTCGGGCTGTCCGCTGAACAACCTCATCCCGGACTGGAATGACCTGGTCTACCGCGGCCAGTGGCAGCGCGCCCTGCGGCGCCTGACGCGCACCAACAACTTCCCGGAGTTCACGGGCCGGGTCTGCCCCGCCCCCTGTGAGGGCTCCTGCACGGCGGGCCTCAACGGCGACCCCGTCACCATCAAGGCCATCGAGGTCTCCATCATCGACAAGGCCTTCGAGGAGGGCTGGATCGGCCCCGAGGTGCCTCCGGTCCGCACCGGCAAGACCGTGGCCATCGTGGGCTCCGGCCCCGCGGGCCTGGCCTGCGCCGCCCAGCTGAACCGCGCGGGCCACACAGTCACCGTCTTCGAGCGCGCCGACCGCGTGGGCGGCCTGCTGATGTATGGCATCCCCAACATGAAGCTGGAGAAGCGCCTGGTGGACCGCCGCGTGGGTCTCATGGCCCGCAACGGCATCCGCTTCGTCACCGGCGTGGAGATCGGCAGGGACATCACCACCGAGAGCCTGCTGAAGGACTACCACGCCACAGTCCTGTGCTGCGGCTCCACCCAGCCCCGGGACCTGGACGTGGAGGGCCGCCCACTCTCCGGTGTCCACATGGCCATGGACTTCCTCACGCTCAACACCAAGAGCCTCCTGGACAGCGGCCACGCGGACGGCGCCTACATCTCGGCCAAGGGCAAGAATGTGGTGGTCATCGGCGGTGGCGACACCGGCACGGACTGTGTCGGCACCTCCCTGCGCCACGGGGCCAAGTCCGTCACCCAGCTGGAGATCCTGCCCCAGTCTCCGGACCACCGGGCCGGAGACAACCCCTGGCCCCAGTGGCCCAAGGTCAGCTCCATGGACTACGGCCAGGAAGAGGCCGCGGCCCTGCAGGGCGCCGACCCGCGGCTGTACAGCACCCTCACCAAGCGCTTTGTCGGCGAGGCGGGTGCCGTGCAGGAAGTCCACACCATGGGCCTCAAGTGGGCCCGCAGCGGCGAGGGCCGCATGTTCTCGGAGGAGGTCGCCGGCACCGAGCGCGTGCTCCCGGCGGATCTCGTCCTCCTGGCCCTGGGTTTCCTCGGCCCCGAGCGCAAGGGTCCCATCAGCGAGTTGGGCCTCAAGCTCGACGGCCGCGGCAACGTGGTGGCTGACGGCCAGCGCATGACCAGCATCCCCGGCGTCTTCGCTGCGGGCGACATGGTGCGCGGCCAGTCCCTGGTGGTCTGGGCCATCCACGAAGGCCGCAACACCGCCCGCAGCGTGGACCGCTACCTGATGTATGGCAACACCTACCTGCTCTAGGCCGGGAGGCCGCGTGAGCGGCACCCAGCCTAGGTGGGAGTGATTGGGGTTGACCCCTCAGCCGAGGATTGCCCCAGTGGCGCGCAGATAAGCCGCGCGGGGCGGTCAGAACGGAGGTGCCATGGCCGGCAGCTTAGCTGAATCAATGCCCTCGCACAGATCGTTATCCACCGTCAGGTTGCCCTGGGCATCCAGCCTCACCGTCCAGATGGTGTTGTAGTCGTCCCCCAGCCAGCGGGCCGGCAGCGGGGGAAGGTTGCTGCCGCCATAGCTATCCAGGAGCGCCTTGATCAGCGGTAGGACGCGCTGGGACTCCCACGCCAGGAGCACGGTCCGATCTGAGAACTTGCCGCCGGTAAAGAAATAGTTGCTGGTGAGGGGGCCTACGCCATCGCCAAACAGGGAGAACCCCGAAACCAGGTGATAGGGCAGATTATGGTCGATGGCGTAGGGCAGGACGGTCAAGGAGGCCCGGACGTAGGAAACGTCATCCCCGCTGAGGGGCGCGGTGTACCACTGAGAAGGGTCTATGGAATAAACCACTTGGGGTTTTATTTTGCCGGCCAGGGCGTTGGTCAGGTCCAACGCGCGCCATAGCCCAGCCGCCACAAAGTTGCCGTTTTCAAATTGGAACGTCGTGTCCGGATGGGCCTCGGCATGCCGGACGATATAGAGCGTCTGATTCTTGTTGATGGTCGCCGGGACCGTGACGCCGTCCACCCCTCCGATTCGCTTGGCACTGAACTGGGCCTGCAAGAGGTGGGTGCATGCCGCCCTTGGCACCGGCGCAGGGAGCAGGGGATACGTGGTCAGCGGGCTCAGATGGCTGTCATAGGTCACGAGGCTGACGCTTCCGGACGGGGCGATTGATATCGCATAGATGTAATTCGGTCCCAGATACTCCGACGGCAGGTTCAGGTTGTATCGATATCTCGTGTTTGCAGTTGCCAACAAGTCACGGATGGTTTTCCAGGGTGCAGAAAAAACGTGGTAGCCAGCCCTATTTTTATCAATAATTCGGGATAGCAACGCATCATTGCAGCCGCCGTTGTTGTAATAGTCCAGTCTGCTGCAGGTGGTGCTGTAGCCAAATTGCGGTGCAGCCACTCCGCCAGGCAGGGACGCGCTGGAAGGATAGGCAACCTTGAGCGCCTGGCTGTTCGCAGCAAAGGTGGGTCCAGTGGTCGATTTATCAATGAGCAGCGTCTCCTGATTGAGGAGGGCAAACGGCTGGATGTACCCAATCGCTGTCATGTCGGGATAAGCGTTTGCTGTCTGCAGATGCGTCATCGGTGCCAGCGCAATAATCTGGGTCACGTTTTTCGCCCCCAGCACCTGCTGCTTCAAGTACGTGGCCATCAGGAGTGAGCGATTAAGCCCCTGAGGGGTGAGGTTCGCCGTGTCCGGTTGGATGTCACCGGGTGCGTGGTAATCAAGATCGGGGCTGGACACAAAGATCAGGTTGATGTTGTTTTCATCAAGCGCCGAGGGGGCTGAGGACTGTGTGGAATTTAGGCTCCTACAGCCAATCAAACCCACGCTGACCGCTAAAGGATAGATAAGCGCCAAAACCAGAGATGCGCTCAACTTCCTTTTGGCGGCAGACCACTCTGATATTTTGCTCATTGGGTATGTCCTAGTCGTTTTTACGTACATGACATAACTAGACGTTCACACTATCAATAAGCATCACGATGAGCCTGGGCTTCACCCGGGTCAAGGCCCACTCAACATACCCCTATGACGTTTGACTCAGCTCAGCTGGCACCCCGACCTGGCGGGGATGCCAGCTCATCTTGATACTGGGACTGGCGCAAACTGAAGAGTAGATCCGTTCAGAATAGGGAATACGCTGTTCATCAAGGATCGAGTGCGTCAATGCCATCAGGCTTTGCAGCGCTGGTGGTTATCTGAACCTTCCATCGAGATGAGGCTGCCATGCAAACCTTCAAACCGACCCTGAAGCCCAAATCCCTCTTTCGGTTCTTGCTGCTTCCGGCCATGGCCCTCCTGAGCCTCAACCCCGCCCACGCCTGCAGCCGCGTGGTCTATCAGGGACCCAAGGGCACCATCATCACGGCCCGGTCCATGGACTGGAACGAGGACATGAAGACCAACCTCTGGATCTTCCCCGCAGGCCTTGAGCGTAGCGGTGAAGCCGGACCCAACTCCTTCAAATGGACCTCAAAATTCGGCAGCGTCATCGCCACGGCCTATGACTGTTCCAGCTCGGACGGCATGAATGAAAAGGGACTCGTCGCCAACCTGCTCTGGCTCGCCGAATCCGAATACGAGGCCTGGAACCAGAAGAAGGCCGGGCTCTCCATCGCCGCCTGGGTGCAGTACGTGCTGGACTCCTACGCCACGGTGGACGAGGCCGTCCTGGGTTTGAGCAAGCAGGAGTTTGTGGTCGTCACGGGCGAGACCCCGGGCCGGAACTCGCTCGCCACCCTGCACCTAGCCATCTCAGACCCCACCGGTGACAACGCCATCTTCGAGTACATCGGCGGCAAGCTCGTCATCCACCACAACCGGTCCTACCAGGTGATGACCAACTCGCCCATTTTCGAGAAGCAGCTGGCCCTGAATGAATACTGGAAGAACATCGGCGGCACCGTGATGCTGCCCGGCACCAACCGGGCCGCGGACCGGTTCGTGCGGGCCTCTTTCTACATCCACGCCATCCCGCAGACGGATGACGCCCGCGTGGCCATCGCCAGCGTCTTCAGCGTCATCCGCAACGTGTCCGTACCCTTTGGCATCAGCACCCCGGGCCAGCCCAACATCTCGTCCACCCGGTGGCGCACCGTGGCCGACCACAAGAACAAGATCTACTTCTTTGAGTCGGCACTCACGCCCAACACCTTCTGGGTCGAGTTCAAGGACATCGACTTCTCCAAGACCGGCAAGATCAAGAAGCTCAGCATCTCCAACGGCGAGGTCTACTCGGGGAATACCGCAGACAAGTTCGTGGAGACCAAGCCCTTCAGCTTCCAGGGGTTGTAGCTCCGAGTCGGCTCCGCTTCAGGGCGCCAGCACCAGGGAGGCGGGGTAGCGCGTGTCGCTCTGGTGATTGGGGTCGTAGGCGGTGGTCGGCACGGGAATGAGCACCAGGGTGCGCTTGCCACCGGGTGCGAAGGCCACGCGGGCAGGCCCGGCGGAGAGGTCCACCAGGTCGCCGTCCTTGCCTGAGACGAGGCCCGGCACCGCCTGGACCACCCAGCGGACACCCGGGACGACCGGCGCCTGCAGGGCCACCTGGAAGGAGGTCTGGGCCTCGCTGCTGCGCTTGACCTCCAGGTAGCTGCACCCGGTGAGCATGGGCGCCGGAGCCAGGGGCCGGCTTAGGTTCGCCAGGGTCACCTGCGGGATCGCCAGGGTCGCTTCCGGCAGAAAGGCGTGCTGGGTCCACTGGGTGGGCAGCCGGCGGAAGTGCTGGCCGTCGTCTCGCAGGCCGGCGTAGTAGCGCCAGCGGGCGAAGGCCGGCAGGGAGTCCAGGAAGGTCCCCCCCACGGGCCGCAGCAGCCCGTCCACCGCGTTCACGAAGTGCGGCGTGTTGACCGTGAAGTCCGGCCCCTGGTTGCGCATGGAGACCCACAGCTCCGGCAGCCAGCCGTCGTCGCCGTGGAGGTAGCAGTCCCGCAGGAAGTGGATGTACAGGGCCGAGCCATACATGTACCAGGTCGCGTACTTGCTGTCGGTCCGGAGTAAACCCCAGTCGGCCATGGCCTGGAAGTCCATCACAGAGTAGGACGCCACTGGACCGAAGAACTGCTCCACGTAGGAGGCGCACATCTCGAAGGCGATGGGGATCTCGTCCCAGTCGTTGGCCGCGTGCACGGCATGGTTGAACTCGTGGGCCACGGTGGCCCCCAGCAGTTCGCCGCCGTAGGGCCCCCAGGGGTCGATCTTCATGAAGCTGGCCTGCCCACCCCAGGCGGTTCGTGGCGCGGTCGACACCACGTCCACCTCGCACCTGCTGTACCCACGCCAGACGAAGACGTCGAAACGGCCGTCCGGCCCACAGAACCCCTGGTCCGAGGGCGGAGGGGTGTTGCCCTGGATCTCGATCTCCACGCGCCAGGCGTTGTCTAGGTTCGTGATGATCTCCTCCACCATCGAGAGCTCGCTGTTGGTCCGGTAGTGCACCAGGAAGGGGTAGCGGCTGGAGCCCTTGGACAGCGGCCAGTACTCCGGGTGCTGGTAGGGGATGGTGTCCTCGGGGACCGCCCCTCGGGATTCGTTGGAACCGCCGCCGCAGGCCGCCAGGACCAGGAGCAGCACCACCAGCAGCGCGGCGCGGGAGAAGAGGGGGCTTTGGGATTCCACGGAGGCTCCGAATCGGGCAGTTCAGGACTGGCACAGGCCTTTGGGTATTGGGCGGGCGGATCGAATTCTGGAGGACTGGCGGCGCAGTGGGGTGATCCCGAGAGGCCTCGGGTCAGCTCGTCAGGGGCCGAGCACGGGTGCGCTGACCTCGACCACCGGGTAGTCCTTCCCGCCCGTCACATCGAGGAATCGCCCGTCGGGCGCGAGGTTGAGCGCGGCGGCCGGTACGGTAAAGCGCGCACGGCCCGAGGTGTCCGTGACGATCCTGCCGGTCGCGTCGGACCAGGCCGGGAAGAAATCCCGCACGAGCAGCTCGACCGTCAACGGCACGCCGACGGCTGGCTGACCCGTGAGCCCCGTGACCTCCACCTCGACCGTGAGGTCTTCCGTGGTGGTGGACCGGAGCCCGGGCGTGACCTTGGCCTTCAGCAGCGACGGATCAACCTCTGCGAACTCGCCCGGTGCGTGCGTCATCAGCTCCGCCAGGACATCTCCGAAGTAGTCGACCGACCGCGCGAGGAACGCGTAGTCGAGGTGTTCCGGGTCATCCATCGAGGTGTGGTACCAGGGGGTCCCCGTCCAGGTGCAGAGGGTTGGAATACCAGCCCGGAAGTGCGGCTGGATGTCGGTGGCGATGATCCCGCCGCTGATCCTCGCGATGTCGTCGATCCCCTGGAGCTTCGGGTAGAGCGGCGTCGACAGGCGTCGCCCGACCGCGGCGAGGGTCTGTTCGAGGACCGCGATCCGGGAGTGGATGAGGCTCCATGTGGGCAGCGCGGTGTCCGGGTAGCTCGCCTGGGAGGCCAGGTCGGCGCCCACGGGCATCTCCAGGTTCACCGATGCGAGCACGAGCTGGGGCTGCGGCGTAAAGACGTGCTTGCGCAGGTAGTCGTAGCCGCCGTAGAGGTCGATCTCCTCGCCGTCATAGGCGATGAACACCAGGGTGTAGCGGGGCCTGCGGCCCAGCTGGCGGTAGCGCACCAGCTCGCGCCGGGCCACGCCGAGGATGCCCGCCACGCCGCTCGCGTTATCCGAGGCGCCCGCCTTCCAGCTGTCGTAGTGCGCACTGACGAGGATCACCCGGCTCGCGTCCTCGCCCGGGATGCGGCCGATCACATTGCGGCCGTGACCAGGGGCGTCCAGGGGCGACAGGGTGACGTCGAGGCGCACCGAGGCGCTCACCGGCGTCCCCGCCTGGAGCGCCTGGATCAGGGCCTGGCCGTCCTGCTTGCCGATGGAGAGCGCCGGGATCGGGTGGGATGGCTCGAAGGTGTGGCGGACGGTGCCCACCTGGCGCAGGTTCCCCGGCGCCTGGGAGACGTAGAGCATCGCCGCGGCACCGGCCGCGATCGAGTTCTGCAGCTGGACCGAGCGATCGTAGTTCTCGTCCCGCTTGAGGACGACGATCTTCCCGGCGAGGTCCCGCCCGAGGAAGTCTTCCGGAGCGCCGATGTTGACGTAGGCCAGCTCCGCCCGGAGCCCGCTCGCGGCGGTCCCCCCGGAGGCTTCGAGCACATCGTAGGTGAGCTCCTGCGGCTGTCCGCCCAGGGTGATCGTCAGCGGGTAGGTGCGGTAGGCGTTATAGGGGAAGGAGAATTCCTCGCAGTGAGCGTCCTCGAGGCCAAGCGCCACCATCTCGCGCAGAATCCAGGCCGCCGCAGCGCTCCCCGCCTCGCTGCCGACCGCCTTCTCGCCAAAGCCGGCGAGGGTGGTCACGTAGGCACGCATTTCCTCGGGGCGGGTCGCTGGGAGAACCACGCATTCGGGCCCGCCCACCCGGTGGCAGCCCTCGACCAGGAGGGTGGCCGACAGGAGGATGCCGCAGGAGAGTGCGAGCGAAAATGCCCTGGAGCGAAGCAGTTGAAGCACGGTTATCTCCTGGCTCATGGTAGTCGGGCGGGGTTTCTCCGGCGTACAGGGAATTCGGAATCGCCCCCGGTTGCTCTGAGCGCCGCCTTCGCCCTACCCTGGGCCCATGACCCTGACGGTGCACTGCCCCCCCAAGCTCAACCGCTTCCTGGCGGTGCTGGGGCGTCGGGCGGACGGCTTTCATGAGCTGGAGCTCGTCACCACGGTGCTCGAAGGCCTCCCGGGGCTCACAGACACCCTGACGGGGGAGCCCGCATCGGAGCTGACCCTGACGCTCGGGGGGCCAACCAGCGAGGGCCTCGTGGCAGATGCCTCCAACCTGGTGCTCAAGGCCTGGCAGCTGCTGGAGGAGGCGGCGGGCCGGCCCCTGTCCGCGGCGCTCCACCTGGAGAAGCGCATCCCCCACGGCGCCGGCCTCGGCGGCGGCAGCAGCGATGCGGCGGGCGCCCTGCGGCTCGGGAACCAGCTCTTCGACCTGGGGCTGAGCGACGACACCCTGCTGCGTCTGGCCGGGCGCCTGGGCAGCGATGTGCCCTTGTTCCTGCTGGGCGGCACCTCCCTGGGACTGGGCCGGGGCGAGCGGGTCTTCCCACTGCGGCCGATCCCCCTGGAGCCCCTGCTGCTGGTGCATCCCGGGCTCTATGTCGGCACGCCCAGCGTCTACCGGGCCCTGCAGTCCGTGGGCTATCCCTTCCCCGAGGCCCTGGCCTCCCAGCCCGCCGGGGCGCCCCCGCCCTGGCGCAACGACCTGACCGGCGCGGCGATCTGGGTCTGCCCCCTCCTGGCCGACGTGCGGGAAGCCATCCTTGCCACCGGCGGCGACCCCCTGCTCTGCGGCTCCGGCAGCTGCTGGGCCGGGCGGTTCACCACCCCCGCAGAACGCGACGCCGCCGCCACCAGCCTGCGCAGCAGCCACCCCGAGTGGCACCTCTGGACCGTCTGACCGCAATTTCCGCACGTGTGGGTAGTCTCTGCACTCTCAGGGGAAAGCAACCACTCTCGCGGAGAAAAGACGAGGAGAGCGGAGGGGCGCTGAGGGCTGCGGGTTACCCGCTGTTCTCTGCGAACCTCAGCCCTCTCCGCATCCTCTGCGAGAGGGGTTGCTCTTCCCCCACGAGTTGGACGAATCCATGGGAAGTTGGCATTCTCAGAAATCCCGGAAGAACGGAATTTATGCCCTTCAGGTCGAGATAATCCAGGTCCCACGCTATCTTCGTTTCAGCTCTTACCCCTGTCCAGACACCCGTTTCGCATGGTATTCCTGAGGGTCCGAAAGGAGTGTCCATGTCCCTGCCTGCCCTCCGCCTTCGCGGCCTGCGCAAGACCTTCCCCAAGGTCGTCGCCGTGGACGGCGTAGACCTGGATGTGGCGCAGGGCGAGGTCTTCGGGCTGCTGGGTCCCAACGGGGCCGGCAAGACCACCACGCTGGAGATCATCGAGGGCCTGACCAGCTCGGATGCTGGCGAGATCGAGATCCTGGGCCTCACCTGGGCCAACAACGGCCAGGAGATCCGCTCACGCATCGGCGTCCAGCTGCAGAGCACCAGCCTGTTCAACAAGATCACCCCCCGGGAGTCCCTGGATCTCTACGGCAGCTACTACCCCAAGCGCCGCAGCACGGAGGAGCTACTGAAGCTGGTGCAGCTGGAGGAGAAAGCGGACGCCTACCACATCACCCTCAGCGGCGGCCAGCAGCAGCGGCTGGCCCTGGCCATGGCCCTGGTGAACGATCCCGAGCTGGTCTTCCTGGACGAGCCCACCACGGGCCTTGATCCCCAGGCCCGCCGCGGCCTCTGGGACGTGGTCCGCAGCATGAAGGCCGAGGGACGGACGGTGGTCCTCACCACCCACTACATGGACGAGGCCGAGGCCCTCTGTGACCGGCTGGCGATCATGGACCACGGCAAGGTCATCGCCACCGGCACCCCGGCCTCCCTCATCGCCGACCTGGCCATTCCCAGCGTGGTGGAGCTCACCTTCGACGGCCCCGCCCCCGAACCCGGCGCCTTCGCCACGGACCTTGGCCTTGCCGTGGAGCGCCGGGCCGACCTCTGGGAGATCCCCACGCCGGATCCCAAGGCCCTGCTGCCCCGGCTGCTGGAGGCTGCCGAGACCCGGGCCGTGCCCTTCCAGCAGGTCCACATCCGCCGCGCCACCCTGGAGGATGTCTTCCTCCATAGGACAGGCCGGAGCCTCAGGGAGTAGTGATGATCTTGTGGCGGCAGTTCGCAATGGAGTGGCGGCTCTACGCCCGCGACCGGGTGGCCATGTTCTGGACCATGGCCTTCCCCGTGATCCTGCTCCTGGGCTTCGGCACGATCTTCCGGGACAGCGGCGGGCCCAAGCTCGCGGTGGTGCGGGTGGCCTCCCTGGCGCCGGGCCCGCAGGATGCGGCCCTGGACCAGGCCCTGGGGGACCTGCAGCTCAAGGTGGTGGCCCTGACGCGGGCCGAGGCCGAGGCCCGCTGGGCCCGGGGCGAGACTGCCGCGCAGCTTGAGCCCGACGGCGAGGGCTACCGCCTGCGCCTGAACAGCTACCTCATGGCCCAGGCGGGCGCCACGGCGGGTCTGGTGAACCAGGCCTGGCTGGTGGCCCAGGCGCGCCTCAGCGGCGCCCCGGAGCCCCGCCGCATCCCGGTCCAAGTGGAGAGCCCGGGCCGCAAGCGCTCTGCCAACTACGCCTCCTTCCTGCTGCCCGGGCTGCTGGGCCTCAACCTCGTGAGCATGGGCCTCTTCAGCGTGGGCATGGTGAACGTGTCCTACCGCGAGAAGGGCAAGTTCCGGCGCCTGGCCGTGACGCCCCTGCCCAAGTGGATCTTCCTGCTGGGCCAGGTGCTGCACCGGCTCACGGTCGCGGTGGTGCAGGCGGCCATCCTCCTGCTGGTGGGCTACCTCGTCTTCGGCATCGCGAACCAGGGCTCCTTCCTGAACCTGGCCCTCATCATGGCCCTGGGGACCGGCTGCTTCATGGCCTTCGGGTTCGCGCTGAGCGGCTTCGCGGAGACCTCAGAGGGCTATGCCGCCATCTCGAACCTGGTGTTCTTCCCCCTGATGATGCTGAGCGGCGTCTACTTCACGCTGGACTCCGCCCCGGTCTGGCTGCAGCACGTGGTGGCCGGGATGCCCCTGGCCCCGTTCCTCAAGGCCCTGCGCGCAGTGTTCAACGATGGTGCGGGCCTGGCGGGACATGGCTTGGGCCTGGGCATCGTCGCGGCCTGGGGCCTGGCGGCCTTCCTCCTGGCCGTAAAACGCTTCCGCTGGGCCTGAGAGCGTTTCTCGATACGGACAATGGCTTTGCCCCGTATTATGCAAGGGAGGACTTCCCTGCGATGCCCCCAGCATGACTGAGCGCCCTGCCATGAATGACCTGCAAGCGGCCCTGGAGGCCTCGGGGCGCCGCGAGGAGGAGCTGCGCACCCGCCTCGAGTCGACCCAGGGCATGATCGACTCGATCTCGGAAGCCATCTACATCCAGGACGCCCAGGGGCGCTTCCTGGAGGTGAACGAAGGCGCCGCGCGCATGTATGGCCACCCGAAGGCCTTCTTCATCGGTCAGCAGCCGGGGATCCTCTCCGCGCCGGGCCGGAATGACTTTGAGCGGCTCGGCCAGGCCTTCCAGAAGGCGCTTGGCGGCGAGCCCCAGGCCCTCGAGTTCTGGGGCCTGCGCAAGAACGGCGAGGTCTTCCCCAAAGATCTCCGGTTCTATCCGGGGCTCCACCGGGGTGAGCAGGTCGTGGTGGCCGTCGCCCAGGACATCTCAGTGCGCCGGCAGGCGGAGCTGACCCAGCGGGCCACCTACCGCGTTGCCGAGGCCGCCGTCGAGGCGAAGAGCGCCCAGGAGCTCTTTGCCCTGGTCCACAGCATCGTGCGGGATCTCATGCCCGCCGAGAACTTCTACGTGGCCCTGTGGAACCATGAGAACGACACCGTCTCCTTCCCCTACTGGGTGGACGAGGTGGATCCCCGACCGGACCCCAAGCCCCTGGGGCACGGCCTCACGGAATACCTTCTCCGCCTCGGGCAGCCGGTCCTGCTGGACGTAGCAGCCCTCCTGAAGCTCGAAGCCGCGGGCGAGGTCGAGCCCTTCGGTGCCCTCTCCCTGGACTGGCTGGGCGTGCCGCTGCGCCGGAGCTCCGGCATCTTCGGGGCCCTGGTGGTGCAGAGCTACGAGGGCGGTCACCGCTACACCGATCTGGAGCGGGACCTCCTCTCCTTCGTCTCGGGCCAGGTGGCCCTGGCCTTGGAGCGCACCGAGGCCCAGCGCGAGCAGCGCATCCTGAACGCGGCCATCGACAAGGCCGTCGACCCTGTCTACGGCATGAACACTACGGGCCGGCTGGTCTTCGTGAACCAGGCCGCCGAGGCGGCCCTGGGCTACACCCGCCAGGAACTGCTGGGGCTGTCGCTCTGGGACGTCGAGCAAGGGACCAGCCCGGATCAGTGGCCGGACCGCTGGACCCAGCTCCGGGTGAGCGGGACCAGCCGCACCGAGACCCTCCACCGTCGCCGGGACGGCAGCACCTTCCCGGTGGAGACCAGCAGCGGCTACATCGCCTTCGAAGGCCGGGAGGTGGTCTTCACCCAGGCCCAGGACATCACCGAGCGCAAGGCCGCAGAGGCCGCCCTCCGGCACAGCGAAGACCGCTTCTCGCGGGTCTTCCACGCCAGTCCCGACGCCATCAACCTCACCCGGCTGGACGACGGCACCTACCTGGAGGTCAGCGAGGGATTCGAGAAGCTCACGGGCTGGTCCCGGGCAGAGACCCTCGGGCGCACCTCTCTCGACATGAACATCTGGGTGAACCCCGGGGACCGGCTTCGCATGCTCCAGCTCATCAAGAACCATGGCGAATTCGTCGGCGAGGAGCTCGCCTTCCGCCGAAAGGATGGCTCCACCCTGGTGGGCCTCATGTCGGCCAAGGTGATGGATGTGGGCGGCATCCCCGGCCTGCTGACCGTCACCCGCGACATCTCGGACCGCAAGGCCGCCGAAGCGGCGCTGCGCACGGCGGAGCAGCGCCTGCGCACGGTGCTGGCCAACTCCCAGGCCATCATCTTCCAGCTCGACCCCGCCGGCCGATTCCTGCTCTCCGAGGGCCTGGGGCTTGCCAACCTGGGACTGGTCCCCGGCGCAGTGCTCGGCCTGAGTGCCATGGACCTCTACCGTGATGATCCCGAGACCGTCGACCAGATCCAGCGAGCCCTGGGCGGTGAGGCTTCCCGACAGATCACCCACGCCGTGGGCCGCACCTTCGACAACTCCCTCACCCCGGTCTTCGATGAGCAGGGCCGCCTGGAGAGCGTCATCGGCATCGCCACGGACGTCACCGAGCGCCAGCAGATCGAGGAGGACCTCCGGGCCGAGCGGGGCCTCTTCGTGGGTGGCCCGGTCATGGTCATCCGCTGGCGGGCGACCCCCCCCTGGCGGGTGGACTACGTCAGCCCGAATGTGGAGGCCCTGCTGGGCTACCGCCCCGAGGACCTGACCTCTGGCCAGATCCGGTTCGACTCGCTGGTCCATCCCGAGGACCGGAACCGCATCCACGTCGAGTCGGAGCAGCTTCGGACCAAGGGCAACACCCACTACGAGCAGCAGTATCGGCTCCGGAACGCCGCTGGCGAGTACCGCTGGTTCCAGGACTTCACCGCAGTCTCCAACCCGGAGACGGAGACGCCCTACTACCTGGGCTACATGCTGGACATCACGGACCGGCGCCAGGCGGAGGACGTGCTCCGGCAGTCCCAGAAGCTGGAGAGCCTGGGCATTCTCGCCGGAGGCATCGCCCACGACTTCAACAACCTCCTCACGGTGGTGCTGGGCAACCTGAACCTGGCCCAGATGCAGGTTCCGGAAACTTCACCGGCCCAGCCCTACCTGGACCGGATGGAGGCCACGGTGCTCCGGGCCACGGAGCTGACGAAGCAGATGCTGGCCTACTCCGGACGTGGACACTTCCTGGTGCAGCCGCAGGACCTGAACGAGGTGGTCCGCGAAGTGACTCATCTGCTGGAGGTCTCCATCTCGAAGAAGATCCGGCTCCGGTTCGAGCTGGAGCCGTGCCTGCCCGCCATCCATGCCGATGCCGCCCAGATCCAGCAGGTGGTGATGAACCTGGTGACCAACGCTTCCGACGCCATCGGCGACCACGATGGCACGATCCACCTGACCACCTCCTCGGCGCTCCTCGATGAGCACGACCTGGCGAGGGCCTACCGCGGCAGCGCCCCGGCCCCGGGCCACTATGTCCTCCTCGAGGTCGCAGACACGGGCTGCGGCATGACGACCGACGTGCTGGCGAAGATCTTCGATCCCTTCTACACCACCAAGACGACCGGCCGGGGGCTGGGCCTCTCAGCGATGCTGGGCATCCTCAAGGGCCATGGTGCCGGGCTCCGCATCCAGAGCGAGCCCGGGCGCGGCAGCAGCTTCCGCATCTGCTTCCCCGCCTCCGAGGAATCCCCGGCCGAGCCCCGCGAGGGGAACGAGCACCCAGTCTTCCAGCCCCTGCGGGGACGGGTTCTCCTGGTCGACGACGAGCGGTCCATCCTGGAGACCATGAGCGCCGCCCTGAATGCCCTGGGCCTGGAGGTGACCACCGCCGGCGATGGCCTGGAGGCCCTGGCCCGCTTCCAGGAGGGACCCCGCTTCGACCTGGTCCTGATGGACCTCACCATGCCCCGCCTCGATGGCCGGGAAGCCTTCCTGGCCATGCACAACCTGGATGCCTCGGTCCCCGTCGTGCTCAGCAGTGGGTTCACCGAGACGGACTCCCTCAAGACCCTCTCGGGCAGCGGGCCCGCCGCCTTCATCCAGAAGCCCTATCAGCTCGAGGAGCTGCACCGCGTCCTGCAGCGGGTCCTGGTCCGGTGACGGGCTACACTGGAGGACGGGAGAGCCCCATGCAGTCTTCAAAGCGCGCCAGGACGGCCATATTTCTCACGGTTTTTGTGGACCTCCTGGGCTTCGGGATCGTCATTCCCATCCTGCCCCTTTACGCGCAGGCCATCGCGGACCACCCCAGCCACTGGATGGCGAGCGTCAACCAGTTCCTGGGCCTGGGCGGCGCGGGCACGACCCCCGGCGCCTTCTGGGCCGGCGTGGGCTTCCTCAGCTTCAGCCTCATGCAGTTCATCGCCTCCCCCATTCTGGGTCGGGTCTCGGACCTGGTGGGCCGCAAGCCCGTCCTCTGGGTCAGCCTCATCGGCTCGGCCCTGGGCTACCTGATGCTCGCCCTCACCAGCCGCTTCGAGTGGATGCTGGCGGCCCGGATCCTCGACGGCATCACGGGCGGCAACATCTCCGTGGCCCAGGCGGCCATGGCCGACAGTTCCCTGCCCGAAGAGCGCTCCAAAGTCATGGGCATGATCGGCGCCGCCTTCGGCCTGGGCTTCGTGCTGGGCCCGGCCCTGGCGGGCATCCTGAGCGGCAGCGACTTCGGCCACATGCTGCTCCAGACCCGGGGCTGGCACCTGCCCTTCTTCGTGGCCGCGGGCCTGTCCCTGGTGGCCTCGCTCATGGTGCTGCTCTGGCTGCCCGAGACCCTCACGGACAAGGTCCGCGCCCGGGCCCGGTCCCATGAGAGCCGCGGCCATGCCCTGGTGAAAGCCATGAAGCGGCCGGGCATGCCCCAGATCCTGGGCGTGTCGCTGCTGGCCATGGCGGGCTTCGCCATGATGGAAGGCACCTTCGCCCTCCTGGTGCACCAGCGCTTCGACTTCCATCAGCGCGAGGTGGGCTTCCTGTTCGCGGGGATCGGGGTCCTGCTGGTGATCTACCAAGGCGGCCTGGTCCGGGTGGTCGCCAAGCGCATTCCGGAGCGCGTCGCGCTGATCACCGGCCTGCTGCTCATGGGCATCTCCCTGCCCCTGCTGCCCAAGGCCGCCTGGATGTGGCCCTTCGTCCTGCTGTTCATCCCCCTCTCCTGGGGCAGCGGCATGGGCAACACCGCCGGCTCGGCCCTGGCCAGCCAGCTGACGCCCCCTGAGGACCAGGGCGGGCTCTTCGGCGTGCTCAATGCCATGAGCGGGGTCGGCCGCATCATCGGACCCGCCGTTGGCACCTTCACCTTCGCCCGCTGGGGCGGGCAGACCACCTATACCGTGGCGGGCCTCACCCTGGGCCTGGCGCTGATGCTGGCACTGACCCTGAAACCCAAGGAAGCCTGATGATCCTCCTGGACGGCTGCTCCCTCACGGCGCCTCTGCTGGCGCGCATTGCCGCCGGCGAGGGCGTCGTCCTAGATGAGCCGGCCCTGGCCCGGGTGGCGGCGAACCGCGCGGTGGTGGACCAGATCGTGGCGGAGGACCGCACGGTCTACGGCATCAACACCGGCTTCGGCCAGTTCGCCACGGTGGTCATCCCCCACGATCAGCTCCGGCTGCTCCAGCTCAACCTGCTGCGCAGCCACGCGGCCGGGGTGGGCGAGCCCCTGCCCCCGGACCAGACTCGCGCCCTCATGGCCGCCCGCATCAACTGCCTGCTGAAGGCCCACAGCGGCATCCGCCCCGAGCCCATCCGCCTCCTGGCCGAGTGCCTCAACCGCGGCATCCTGCCTGTGGTGCCCTGCCAGGGCAGCGTGGGTGCCAGCGGTGATCTCGCCCCCCTGGCCCACATGGCCCTGCTGCTGGTCGGCGAAGGCCTGGCCTGGGTGGCCGGCCGTCAGCTGCCCGGCGGCGAGGCCCTGGCCCAGGCGGGCCTCCGCCCCGTGGTCCTGCAGGCCAAGGAGGGACTGGCCCTCATCAACGGCACCCAGCTCATCACCGCCTTGGGCAACCTGGCTGCGGATAAGTTCTCACGCCTGGCGGGCCTGGCGGACGAGATCGCCGGCCTCAGCCTGGAGGCCCTGCGGGGTACCCGCGCCGCGTTCGATCCCCGCATACACGCGGCCCGGCCCCACCCCGGCCAGATCGCCGTGGCAGACCACATGCGCGCCCTGCTGGGTCCTGGCAGCGCCATCTCCGACAGCCACCAGGACTGCCACCGGGTCCAGGACGCCTACAGCCTGCGCTGCATCCCCCAGGTGCACGGCGTCACGCGGGATGCCCTGGGCTTCGCCGGCGCCATCCTGGAGCGGGAGCTGAACGCCGCCACGGACAACCCCATGATCTTCACGGACACCGCGGAATCCCGGTCCGGCGGGAACTTCCACGGGCAGTATCCGGCCTTCGCCTGTGACCTGCTCGCCATCGCCGCAGCGGACCTGGCCAGCATCTCCGAGCGCCGCCAGGAGCGCCTGGTGAACCCCGCCTACAGCGACCTGCCGGCCTTCCTCACCCAGAACGGCGGCCTCGAGTCGGGCTTCATGATGGCCCACGTCACCTCAGCGGCCCTGGTCAGCGAGATGAAGGGCCTGGCGAACCCCGCCTGCGTGGACAGCATCCCCACCAGCGCAGGCAAGGAGGACCACGTCAGCATGGGCCCCATCGCCGCCCGCAAGCTGCTGAAGGCCGTGGACGCCCTGGAGCAGGTACTGGCCATCGAGGCCCGCATGGCCCTGGAGGGCATCCGCATCCTCGGCCTGGCTCCCGGCGAGGGCCTGCAGCCCCTGCTCCGGACCCTAGAGAAGGCTTGCGCCCCCTGGCATGATCGGGCCATGTTTGTGGAGATCAATGCTTCCCTCCAAGCCCTCCGGACCCACCTGGACGCTGTTCCATGACCCTGCCCACCCCCTGGCGAACGGCCTGTGAACAGGCGCTGCGGCGTTTCTCCGACGCCGACGCGATCCGCTTCTGGGGCATCGGGCACGAAGTGGACGGCAGCTACCAGCCCATCTTCAACTACCGGTTCGAACACACCTACGCAGCCGTGCTCCTGACCCGCTGGCTGGCGCCCGCCGTGGGCGCGGACCTGGAGGTGGTGGAGTGCGCCGCCTGGCTGCACGACGTGGCCAAGCGCCTGAAGGCCCCCCACACCAAGGACACCCACGCCCAGGAAGCCTCGGCCCTGGTGCCGGAGCTGCTGGCGGGTACCGACTTCCCGCCGGAGAAGATCCCCGCGGTGCGGCACGCCATCGAGCACCACGTGGGCCTCAGCCTCGCCGCGCCCCTGAAGCCGCTGGAGACCGCCTGCCTCTGGGACTGCGACAAGCTCAGCAAGATCGGCGCCGCCAGCCTCATCCACTTCGGCTGCATCAGCGGTGCCTTCCAGCCCATCACCACCGCGGAGATCCTCCGGCGCGGCGAGGCCTGGCTGGAGCTGGCGCGGAAGATCACCGCCAGCTTCACCACCGAGCCCGCCCAGGAAGAAGGCCGGCGCCGCCTCGCCTTCCTCGAGGCGCACTACGCCCAGCTGCGGCGGGAGTGGTCCGACCCTCCGCAAAGGACTCCGGCATGAAGGACTTTCCGCGTCTGGCCCAGACCATGAGCGTCGCCCTCAAGGCGCTGCAGATGTACACCGAGACCCACCCCCGGACCGAAGAGGCCGCCGCCATCGCGCACGCCACCCTGGGCCTGTGGTTCAGCGAGCACTCAAAGCTCCAGTTCGTGGTGACCGGGACCAAGGTCTTCGTGGACGGCGAGCTGCAGGAGACAAGAAGCCCCCACGTGACGGGTCTGGCCAAGCTGGTGGCCGAGCGCGGCATCAGCGGCTTCACCTTCGAGCCCGGGGTCAGTCCCGCCGAATACCTGGTCTTCCTGGCCGGGCTCGGCACCCGGCCCCAGCTCCTCGAGGAGCAGGGCGGCTTCGAAGCCCTGCTCCGCAACGCGGGCGTGCTGCACATCAAGGTGGCGCAGACGCGCTACCAGGAAATCAGCGAGGGCGACCAGGGGGGCAGCGGGGACCAGGCCCCGGCGCTGAATCCGGCCGCGCCAGCCCAAAGCGCGATGTCCGCGGGCGACCTCGTGAAGTTCCTCCGCGAGGCCCTCATGCTCTCCATCACCCAGGGCACCAGCGCCGCCGGGACGGAGGCCGGGCAGACGCCCGGCGTCGGCAGCGGCACCGGCGGGGGCCGGGGCTCGGACGCAGGCCAGGGCGCTGACCGCGGCCGCGGCAAGGGGGGTGGCCAGGGTGCTGAAGAGGGCGGTGGCATTGACAGCGCCGCCAAGGGAAGCACCGGCGGCCCAGACAGTCAGAGCAGCTCAGGCAGCCAGAGCGGCGCGGGCGGCCAGGGCAACTCAGGCGGCCAGGGCAGCTCCGGCGGCCAGGGCAGCGCGGGAGGCCAGGGCGATCAGGGCCCGAGCCCTCTGCCAGGCTTCGGCCCTGCCGATCTCAGCGGCCTCGGGCCCGTCGGCCGGGAGCTGGGCCTCGGCGAGGGCATGCCGAGTCCGCCGCGCATGGGCGTCCTCCGCCAGATCCTCCTGGACCTGCCGCCTGCGGTCCAGCTGAGCCTGCTCGCCAGCCTGGCCACCCTGCCCGATCACCCGGCCGGGCTGTCCCTGGGCATCCGAGCGCTGGCCGGCGAAGTGCTCGCTTCCGCCACCAGCCAGGCCCTGTCTGGAGGCATCTCCTGGACCCAGCTCCAGGGTCCCATCAAGGACGTCCTGCGGCACTTCCAGGAGCGGGCCAGCCTGGTCCGGGCGCTCTCGGCACGCCTCCGGACTTCGGGGCAGGACGCCGGCCAGGCCGAGCTCATCCTGCGCCTCATGGAGTGGGAAGAGATGAGCCTGGAGGCCAAGCTCGTCAAGGTGCTCGAGGAGGGCTTCTTCTTCGAGCTCACCCTGGAGGAGCGCCTGGCGCTCCTCCGCGAGCTGCTGGACCTCCGGCGCTTCGATGAGTTCCAACGCATCCAGGACGTGCTGGTCGAGACGCTCCAGAGCGAGCAGCCGGGCCAGCGTCTGAAGGCCACCCAGACCCTCGCCGGCTTGGCCCACTGGGTCGAGGATCCGGGCCTTCCCCCGGGCGCCGAGGCGGGCCTGCTGGAGGCCCTTCGGGCCCACTTCGCCTGGGAGCCGGAGTCTCCCGTCTTGCGCGGGACCACCCAGGCCCTGGAGTCGCTGCTCACAGCCCTCGTCCACCGCGGCGAGCTCCACGCGATCATCACGGAGGTGCAGGAGCTCAACAGCCTCTGCGCCTTCATGAATGCTGAGCAGCCCTGGCGCAAGGAGGCCCTCGGCCAGCTCTGTGCCGCGTTGATCCGGCCCGACCTCCTGGACGCGGCCATTGACCAGACCTTCGCCCACGACCGCAAGCTGGTGGTTCAGGAGGTGCACCCCTACCTGGTGTTCCTGGGCGCCCCCGTGGCCCAACAACTGGTGGACCGGCTCGGCGCGGAGAACGACCGGACCCGGCGGGGCCGGCTGGTCGAAGCCGTCCGCAGCCTGGGACCAGTGGCCCTTCCGGCCCTCCAGGAGGCCCTGCAGGCCCCAGCCTGGTACCTGGTGCGCAACGCCCTCACCCTCCTGCCCGAAGTGGCCAGTGCCGAGGTGGCCCCCGCGATCACGCCCCTGCTGCGGCATCCCGAACCCCGGGTGCGGCGCACGGCGGTGCGGGCCCTTTGGAAGCTGCTTGGTCCCGGGGCTGAGCACGCGCTGCTTGCCCGGATGAAGGACACGGACGCCGAGACCCTGCAGGAGATCCTCTTCGTCCTCGGGCAGCTGCGCTCCGAGTCCTGCCTGGGCGCTGTCACCGACCTGGCCAAGGACAAGCGGGTGGTGGAGCGGCTCCGCATCCAGGCCCTGGAGACCCTGGGCCAGATCGGCAGTCCCAAGGCCATCCCGGTCTTCCTGGAGTGCCTGCGCCGAAAGGGCTTCTTCACCAGTGGCGAGCCGCCGGCCGTTCGGCTGGCCTCCGCCAAGGGGCTGGCCGCCCTCCCGGCGCCGGAGGCCCGCGAGGCCCTCAAGCGCGTGGTCGAGGGAGAGCCCCGGGGCGCTGAGCGCGACCAGCTGCGCCAGCTCCTGGAGCAGCAGGTGGAGCCATGACCGAAAGGGTCCAGTCCCACCCGGACCCTCGACAGCTGCTGGAAGCCTTCGAGGCCTTCACCGCCGCCTCGGAGCACCTGCAGACCCGCTACGAGGCCCTGCAGGCCCAGCTGGGCCAGCTCCAGGGCGAGCTGCAGACCGTCATTGAGGCCGTCCCCTTCGCCATCTGGGTGCTGGCCGAGGACGGCTCGCTGCGCTTCACCAACCGCCCCCAGGGCCTCGAGGGGCGGTTCCTCCAGGACGCTCCCCCCTGGGAGGCCGGCAGCCCCGGCGGCCAGCGGCGTTTCCAGACCGCCGGCGGGCGGGAGGTCATCTTCGAGGAGGAGCGCCGCTCGGCTCCCCACGGCGGCACCATCGTCACCCTGCGAGACGTCACCGAGGCGGTGCTTAAGGCCCAGCAGGCCACCCGGGAGGATCGCCTGGCCGCCATGGGCCGCATGGCGGCTGAGCTGGCCCACGAGATCCGCAACCCCCTGGGCAGCCTGGCGCTCTTCTCCGGCATGCTCGTGGAGGACCTGGCCGAGCAGGCAGGCCCCCTGGAGCTCGCCCGCAAGATGCAGGAGGGCGTGGGCCGCCTGAACCGGCTGGTCGGCAACACCCTGTCCTTCAGCCGGGACCTCCAGCCCAAGGAAGGCACCGTGACCCTCCGCTCCTTCTGGGAGGATGCTCTGCGCAGCGCCACCCTGGCGGAGGCGGTGCCCTGGGACAACCAGATCCCGCCCCACGCCTCGTGGCGAGGCGATCCGGAGCTGCTGCGGCAGGTCGCGCAGAACCTGCTCCAGAACGCCACCCGGGCGCTCGAGGATGTGGAGTCCCCGCGCCTGGTGCTGGCGGCCATGGAAGAGGAACTGGAAGGCCGGCCCTGCTGGCACCTGACCCTTTCCGACAACGGCTGCGGCATCCCCCAGGAGGCTCTGGCCAAGGTCTTCGATCCCTTCTTCAGCACTTTCGGCGGTGGCACGGGCCTGGGCCTGGCGGTCTGCCACCGCATCATCGTGGCCCACGGCGGGCTGCTCTTCATCGAGAGCCAGCTGGGGCGCGGCACCACGGTCCACCTGAGGCTCGCGGCGGTTCCCTCCGCGTGATTAAGCTGCGACCATGGAACTCTTAAGGGAGAGCCCATGTCGCTGGTCCACCTCAATCCCGGAAGGCAGTCCCCGGAGATCGTCAACGCGATCGTCGAGATCCCCACCGGCTCCCGCATCAAGTACGAGATCGACCACCACACGGGCCTGGTGCACGTGGACCGGGTGCTGTTCTCCCCCTTCCACTACCCCGCCGAGTACGGCTTCATCCCCGGCACCCTGGCCGAGGACGGCGATCCCGCCGACATCCTGGTGCTCATCAACGGCTCGACCTACCCCGGCGTGGTCATCCGCGCCCGGCCCATCGGCCTCCTGCGCATGACGGACGAGAACGGCCCGGACGCGAAGATCCTGGCCGTGGCCTGCGACGACCCCACCTACACCCACGTCAGCTCGCGCAGCGACCTGCCGCCGCACTTCCTGCTCGAGGTGGAGCACTTCTTCCTGACCTACAAGGACCTCGAGCGCAAGACCGTGTCCAGCGATGGCTGGGGCGGCAAGGATGAGGCCCAGGCCTTCGTGCGGTCCTGCACGGCGGCCTACGAAAAAGACCAGAAGAAGTAGGCCCCTCGTGACGGCACCTGAGGCGGCTCCCGGGCTCGTCTGCTTCGACCTGGACGGGACCCTCGTGGATCCCCTGCTGGGGGTGCGCAACTGCCTGCGGAAGACCTGCGCCGCCTTCGGCCTGGAGATGCCGGACGAGCCGACCGTGCGGGGCTGGATCGGCTTCGGCATGCGGGAGGCCCTGGCCTCCCTGCCAGGCATGGAGGATCCGGACCGCCTCGAGGCCGTCCTGGACTTTTACTGGGAGCGCTACCGGGAGGACGGCGTCTTCGAGCACGAGCTCTACCCCGGGGTCTTCCACCTGCTGCACCGCCTGAAGCGCCAGGGCCACCGCATCTACATCGTCTCCGCCAAGCCGGGCATCTTCGCCCGGCGCATCGCCTACCAGTTCGATCTGAACCTGATCTTCGACGACATCTTCGGCAGCACCCTGAGGGGCCAGTGGCAGCCCAAGACCAAGGTGCTGGCGGGGCTCGCGGCCCAGGGGACCATCGCCCCCGGGGGCGTCTTCATCGGTGACCGGGGCGTGGACATGACCGCCGCCCGGGACCATGGCCTGGAGGCCATCGGCGTGGGCTGGGGCTACGGCAGCCGGGAAGAGCTCACCGCCGCCGGCGCCGAGCAGATCTTCGAGACCGTGCCCGACCTCGACCGCTGGCTTCGCGTCCGGTTCCCCCAGGCGGAAGTGTTCGACGCGTTCAGCCGTTCGGAGTAGCCCAGCGGGTGCCGGCGGGGAGCTGGGGCTGGAACAGTCCTGGCGTCGGCGTGGCCGAGGTCTTCGGATCCAGCAGCTCGAGCTTCTGCCGGGCCCCGGTGGGATCGGTCCACTCGAGGCTCCACAGCAGCCCCTTGCGCCCCGTGGCCTTCAGCTCCGGCAGACCCGACTCCTTCGGCACCAGCCGCAGGGCTTCACCGCCCAGGGACTCGGCCCGGTAGAGCCGCTCCAGCCGGGCCGGATCGAGCAGGAGACCCAGGAGCGGGAACTCCCGGACCGCCTGGGTCAGCGCCAGTCGCTGGGCGGTGCGCGTATCCGGATCGTACTGGACCAGGTTCCGACCGTCGCAGGTGACCGTCAGGCCCCCCGCATAGGCCACCCTCAGGCGGCCCCCCCGGGCCAGGGCCAGGTGCCCCTCCCGGGCCAGCTTGCCAAACACCAGGCTGTCGCTCTCCTGGCGGAAGCGACTCTCCAGCACCGGTGTCCGCGCGAAGGCATTCCACCAGCCGGGCAGGGCCGCCAGCACCGGGGCCGTGATCAGCAGGGCGATCAGCAGGGACCGCATCAAGGCCGCTGCAGGTCGATGGTGAGCTGGTCGGTGGCCCCGGGAGACGGCGCTGGGCGGCAGAGCTGGGCTTCCAGCAGGACCCGGTCCCGCTGCCGGACCTGCACCACAACCTCCAGGTCCTGGGTGTCCAAGTCAGCGGGCAGCACCAGGGATAGCTGGGACGGAGAGACGGCGGGATCAGCCGGCTTCAGCCCATTCAGCAGGGAGGACAGCGACCCGGCGTCCTCGACCACCCGGGGGGGCATGGGCGCCGGTGACCGCACCGGCACCGTCAGCTCTAGGGTGGCGGCGGTTCCCGCCCCCATCCCAAGGGACGGTTCCCAGGCAGAGACGGCCGGGGCCGAAGTTTCGGGACTGGGTTCCGACAGGCAGGTGCGGTCACTCTCCAGAAGAAAGGCGAGGTCCTCGGGCACGGCCCCGGGCGACTCCGGCAGCAGAAGCGCCGCGCTGAGCAGGTCCTCGGCCAGCGCCTCCGGCGGCTCCGGCAGCTGGGGCGCCTCAATGAGCAGGTCCTCCTCGAGGCCCTCCTCGGACAGGAGCAGGTAGTCGCTGAAACCACCCGCCGAGGCCCCTTCCAGATCCAGGAGATCCAAGTCAGAGGGCAGATCGGACAGGGTGAGGGGCTGAGCCACCGGGCCCCCGGCAGCGGGTCCCTCGTCCAGCAGGTGGGTCTTGATGCGTGACAGGGCCAGCCGTGTGATGCCGCGCAGGGTCTCGAAGACGCCCTGTCCTTCGGAGGCGACCGCCTGAAAGCTGGGAATCCCGCCCGAATTGAAGGTCGCCTCCAGCTCCTCCAGTGAGAGCGCACTTCGAAGATCCCGCTTGTTCCACTGGAACACCGTGGGGATCTCCTCAGGCTTCAGCCCCTGCTCACGGAGGTTTTCCTGCAGGTTCTGGAGGCTCGCATGACAGGCGTCCAGCATCGCGGCCTGGCTGTCCACCACGAAGACGAGGCCATCCACGCCCTTCAGCACGAGCTTGCGGGTGCTGTTGTAGAACACTTGGCCCGGCACCGTGTAGAGCTGAAGGCGGGTCTTGAAGCCACCCACCATGCCCACCTCCATGGGCAGCAGGTCGAAGAAGAGGGTGCGGTCCGTCTCCGTATTGAGGCTCACCATCTCACCCCGGGCCCTCGGGGTGGTCCTGGCGTAGATCGTGTTCAGGTTGGTGGTCTTTCCGCACAGGCCCGGGCCATAGTAGACGATCTTCACCGTCATCTGCCGGGTGGCGTGATTGAAGAAGACCATTCCAGAGCCTCGTGGGGTTGGCGTGATTTTAGCCGGGAAATCAGCGCAGGCTCAACGCTGCCCAGAGGTTTACTTGGTCAATGCCTTCAGGAAGTCGAGCACCTGCTGGTCATGGTCCTTGGTGCGGACATCGCTCAGGACGTGGCGGACGATGCCCTTCTTGTCGATGATGAAGGTCACCCGCTTGGCGATGCCGATGAGCGGCACCTTCACGCCGTAGGCCTCGATGATCTTCTTGTCGGGATCCGCCAGGAGGCTGAACGGAAGGTGGAACTTCTCGGCGAAGGCCTTGTGGCTCTGGCCGTTGTCGGCGCTCACGCCGAGGATCACCGCCCCGGCCTTGCGGATCTCGCCGAACCCATCGCGCAGGCTGCAGGCCTCGGCCGTGCAGCCGGGCGTGTCGTCCTTGGGATAGAAGTAGAGCACCACGGCCGACTTGCCCTTGAAGTCCGCCAGGCGCACGGTGGCGCCGTTCTGATCCTGCGCCTCGAAAGCCGGGGCCTTGGCCCCTTCGGTCACCTCGGCCGCCGAAGCGAGCCCCAGCATCGCGATGATCCCCATGGTGATCCTCCCTGTCCGCGCCACTCCGGCCTCCAGATTCCAGGTGGAGTGTGGCACCATCGGCTCCTCAGGGGGAGGGAACCGCAGTGTCGAGACCGGTCCGCATCGCGCTCATCCCCGGCGACGGCGTCGGCGGCGAGGTCATGGCGGAAGCAGTGCCCTGCCTGGACTGGGCGGTGGCCCGGGGCCGGTGCCTTGAGGCGGTCCCCCTGCCCTACGGCGCCGAGCACTACCTGGCCACGGGAGAGACCCTGCCCGAGCACGCTTTCACGACCCTCCGTGACGGCTGCGACGCGGTGCTCTTCGGCGCAGTGGGCGATCCGCGCATCCCCGACGGGCGCCATGCCGAGCAGATCCTCCTGCGCCTGCGCCGGGAGCTGGAGCTGGCCGTCAACTTCCGCCCCTGCCGCCCCCTCGCGCCCGGCTTCGACCCAGCGATCAACCTGGAGATCTACCGCGAGAACACCGAAGGCCCCTACTGCCTGCAGGGCACCACGGAGCCCGGCCGCGCTGTGGACTATGCCATCCACACGGAGCCCGCGGTCCACCGGCTGCTGGCCTGCGCCTTCCAGCGCGCGGCCGTCCTGGGCCGTCCCCTGCTGCTGGCCCACAAGGCGAATGTACTCAAGCACGGGCACGGCCTGTGGCTGCGGGTCTATGCAGACCTGAAGGCCCAGTTTCCGACCGTCGACGCCCGCACCATGCACGCGGATGCCCTGCTCTGCGCCCTGGTGCAGGATCCGAAGGCCTTCGGGATCATCGCCGCCGACAACTACCTCGGGGACCTCATCAGCGACCTCACCGCCGCCTATGTGGGTGGCATGGGCATGGCGCCCTCCCTCAGCTGGGCGCCCCATCGCCCCTTCCGCTGCGCGGCCCTGGCCGAGCCGGTCCACGGCTCTGCGCCGGACATCGCCGGGCAGGGTCTGGCCAACCCCGTAGGCATGTTCCTGAGCCTCGCGCTGCTCTTCCGGCACCTGGGTTGGGAACCCGAAGCGACCGCGCTGGAAGCAGCCGTGGGCGAGGCCCTGCACGCAGGCTTCCGCACCCGCGACCTCGGTGGAACCCATGGCACTTCCGAGATGGGAAAGGCCGTGCGGAGTCAGTTGCCGACCTGAGTGATCTCAATTCGCAAGCGAACAAAGTCAAAAAGGATTCACCACCAAGACACCAAGAACGACAACAGAGCTTCACCCTTGCAGTTCTTGGTGCCTTGGTCTCTTGGTGGTGATCTTTATTTTGTTGAATGCCAATCGGAAGTCGAGGCGTCTGGCAGCTCTCAGCAGCTGCGCATGACGCCGACGAGGACGCCCTGGATGTCGATGTTCTGTGGGGGATAGCAGCGGGGCTGCAGCTCGGGGTTGTGGGGGATGAGCCACACGCCCTTGGCATCGCGCCGGAACTCCTTCAGGGTGACTTCCTCCTGCTCGATGAGGGCCACCACGCGATCGCCATTGCGGTATTCCCCCTTGCGCTGGAGCACCACGAGATCGCCGTCGAGGATGGCGTCATCCACCATGGAGTCGCCCCGCACCCGCAGGACGAAGAGCTCGTCACGCTGCCGGTGGATGCTGTTGGGCACTTCGATGGGCAGGGCGCGGCTCTCGGGCAGGATGGGTGCGCCGGCGGCCACGTCGCCGCAGAACGGGTAGATCTTCATGGGCGACGCACTCTCAGGCCGCTGTTCCCCGCGGGCGGAGCGGCCCTGGTCCAGCGTCTCCTCGGCCTGGGTGGACACCACCAGGTTGTTGCCCTTCCCGTGGCTGCGGACCAGGAAGCCCTTGTCCATGAGGTGCTGAACATGCTTGTGGATGGTGGACACCGCACTGGAACCCACACCCTTGGCAATTTCCGAGAGAGTGGGACTGCGCCCCTCCTCCAGTACGAAAGTCCGGATGAAGTTCAGTACGGCCTGCTGCCGTTTGGTGAGATCACTGGTTTTCATGGGTTTTAATGTAGGAGTGGAGTGGCAGGTCGTCAATCCCTTTTTTTTCGCTTATTTTCAGACCCCCACTCCCCCCTACGCAAGACCACTAATGGAACCAGCTTCCGGCCTCTGGCATACTAAATGACTGCTTGATAGATCAGGTATTTACGCCCCCTTTATCGTCTTTCATGCGCCCTTCAAGTCTGCTGTCTCGCCCCAAAAAGGAGTCTCCATGACTGCCAGCCCAGCTGCCGCCCTCCCCGCCCAGGGAGCGAAAACCAGGATCAACGATTTTTCCATCCAGGTCGCCACGGTCAACGGCTCGGGCTCCCAGACCGCGAACACGGTGCTGCTGCGCGCCATCTTCCAGATGGGCGTCTTCGTCAGCGGCAAGAACCTCTTCCCCTCGAACATCGCCGGCCTGCCCACCTGGTTCACCATCCGCGCGAGCGCCAAGGGCTATGTGGCGCGCAAGGCCAGCAACGAGATGCTGATCCTGATGAATCCCGAGACGGCCAAGGACGACATCGCCAAGGCCGACACCGGCGCGCTGGTGATCTACGATGAGCCGCTGCAGCTGGACAAGCTGCGCAGCGACCTCGCCTGCATCCCCGTGCCCTTCCAGAAGCTCGTGACGGCCTCCTGTCCCGAACCCAAGCTGCACAAGCTGGTGAAGAACATGATCTACGTCGGCGTCGCTTCCCGCGTGCTGGGCGTGGACATGGCCGAGGTCAAGAAGGCCATCGCCAAGCAGCTGAAGGGCAAGGACAAGGCCATCGAGCTCAACCAGAACGCCGCCATGGCCGGCTACGACTGGGCCATGGAGAACCTGCCCGACCAGGACCAGGTCCGGGTGGTGCGCGACAACAAGACCCAGGGCCTCATCATCGTGGACGGCAACGAGGCCTGCGCCCTGGGCGCCCTCTTCGCCGGCTGCACCGTGGTGGGCTGGTATCCCATCACCCCCGCCTCGACGCTGGTCGAGACCTTCATCGAATACGCGCAGGAATACCGCATCGATCCCAAGACCGGCAAGTCCACAGTGGCCATCGTGCAGATGGAGGACGAGCTCGCTTCTGCGGGTGTGGTGCTCGCCGCCGGCTGGGCCGGCGCCCGCTCCATGACCTCCACCTCGGGCCCCGGCGTCTCGCTCATGAGCGAGTTCATCGGCCTCGGCTACTACGTCGAAGCGCCGGGCGTGTTCTACAACGTCGCCCGCACCGGTCCCAGCACCGGCCTGCCCACCCGCACCCAGCAGTCGGACATCGAGCTCTGCGCCAAGTGCAGCCACGGTGACACGCAGCACATCAACCTCTACCCCGGCAACATGGAGGAGTGCTTCCAGTTCTCCTACGACGCCTTCGACCTGGCCGAGCGCTTCCAGACCCCTATCTTCGTGGTCACGGACCTGGACCTGGGCATGCAGAACTGGTCCTCCAAGCCCTTCGACTACCCAGCCAAGCCCTATGACCGCGGCAAGGTGCTCAACCAGCAGCAGCTCGCCGAGGCCGAGGACTGGGGCCGCTACAAGGACGTGGACGGCGACGGAATTCCCTACCGCAGCCTGCCCGGCACCCCCGGCGGCAAGGGCGCCTACTTCACCCGCGGCTCGGGTCACAACGCCTATGCCCAGTATTCCGAGAAGCCCGAGGACTACCTCGCAGTGGTGGACCGCCTGAAGCGGAAATACGAGACCGCGAAGACCTACGTGCCCAAGCCCCTCTTCCGCAACCTGGGCTCCGACAAGGGCCTCTTGGCCTTCGGCTCCAGCAACCCCGCGGCCATCGAGGCCCAGGACCTCCTGGCCGAGGGCGGCCTCAAGACCGACTACCTGCGGCTGCGCGCCCTGCCCTTCACCGCCGAGGTCGACACCTTCGTGCAGGAGAAGCAGGTGGTCTACCTGGTCGAGCAGAACCGCGACGGCCAGATGGCCAACCTCTTCCGCGAGACCTATCCGGAGTTCGCCACCAAGTTCAAGAGCGTCCTCCACTACGACGGCCACGCCATCGACGCCAAGTTCATCGTGGACCAGATCACCGCCTTCGAGCAGAAGTAAGAGGAGCCGACCATGACCACCCCCACGCCTTCCGCTCCCGCCAACAAGCTCGGCTTCACCAAGCAGGACTATGTGGGCTCCAAGTCCACCCTCTGCGCCGGCTGCGGCCATGACGCCATCACCGCCCAGATCATCAACGCCGCCTACGAGTCCAACATCGAGGGCTACCGCGTCGCGAAGTTCTCGGGCATCGGCTGTTCCTCCAAGACCCCCGCCTACTTCATCAACCAGGGCTGGGGCTTCAACAGCGTCCACGGCCGCATGCCCTCCATGGCCACCGGCGCCTCCCTGGCCAACCGCCAGCTCATCAACATCGGCGTCTCCGGTGACGGCGATTCCATGTCCATTGGCACGGGCCAGTTCGTCCACGCGGTGCGGCGCAACGTCGCCATGATCTACATCATCGAGGACAACGGCGTCTACGGCCTCACCAAGGGCCAGTTCTCCGCCACCGCCGACAAGGGCTCGTCCCTGAAGAGCGGCGCCGTCAACGAGCTGCCGCCCATCGACCCCTGCACCCTGGCCATCGAGCTGGGTTGCGGCTTCGTGGCCCGCTGCTTCTCCGGCAACCCCAAGCAGCTGGGCGCCATCCTCAAGGCCGCCTTCGCCTACCAGGGCACCGTGGTGCTGGACATCATCAGCCCCTGCGTCACCTTCAACAACCACGATGCCTCCACGCGCTCCTACAAGCACGTCAAGGACCATGACTTCCCCCTCCACGACCTCGGCTTCATCCAGTACTCCGAGGTCGAGGACGTGGACATCGCCGCGGGCGAGACGGAGCTGGTCACCTTCCCCGACGGCTCCAAGGTCGCCATCAAGGCCATCCATGAAGACTACGACCCCAGGGACCGCTACGGCGCCATGAAGGCCATCCACGAGTCCATGGAGAAGGGCGAGTTCCTGACCGGGCTGCTCTACATCAACCCGACCCAGCCCCCCCTCCCCGACCTGCTCAACCTGGTCGACGAGCCCCTGGCCAGCCTGGATGAGACCCTCCTCAAGCCCAGCCCCGCCGTCCTCGAGGACATCATGAAGGCTTTGATGTAGGCGGTGGGCCACCCAAGGACCCAGCATTGACGCCACCCGTGGTCCCGCTAGACTGGAAAGCCCAGGGCCTGTAGCTCAGCTGGGAGAGCGCTGCGTTCGCAATGCAGAGGTCGTCAGTTCGATCCTGATCAGGTCCACCAAGAGAAATCCCCTGAGCGATCAGGGGATTTTTCTTGTCTCCTGAAGGGCGCTCACCCCACAGGCAAGGAGGCACCAGCGCAGCTGAGGGCTGCGTGCTGGCTACTTGATCTGCTTTATGAGCAGCGAGGCGGAGACGGACTTGGTGCCCCCGGCAATGGGAGTCATGGTCAGTGCCGTCGAATTGCCCGTCGGGTTCCGGACGCTGACACGGGAGTTCGCCAAGCTCGTCTCAATCAGCACATGATTCGCAATCTGAGAGGTGCCGGTGGCCCGTCCAACCACCGTGAAGGCCTGCTCCACCTCGTTGAGCCAGAGGACGAGCTGCCCTGGCTCATCCACCGTGACCTGCCAGGACACTTCGTAGACGCCCACCGCTGGCAGGTAAAATTCGCCAGCGCTTGCCCGGCTGATCCCGCTTGCCGCTCCGTCCTGCGAAAAGCTCACCGCCGTAGCGCCAGCGACCGTGGCAGCGTTATCCGGGGGCATGAGCGCGTAGAAGAAGCCAAATGCCAGGGTGCCGGACGGGCCCTGCTGCCCGGTCGCGCCGATGGTGCCCTGTAGCCCAGTATCGCCTGGGAGTCCGCTCACTCCCGCGATGCCCGTGGCGCCAATCGAACCCGCATCGCCCTTGGAACCTGTTGCACCGACTCCGCCTGTCAGTCCGATCACTCCCTGGCTTCCGGTGCTACCCGCGGCACCAGTGGCCCCTGTGGTTCCAGAGGCCCCTGCCGTTCCTTGCAGACCGGTGGCACCGATCGAGCCCGTCAGGCCCATTAAGCCCTGGAGCCCCAACGCTCCCGCCGTTCCCGTGGCACCTGTTGCACCCGCATCGCCTTTGGCGCCGGCTGCACCGGCGCCGCCGGTCAGGCCGATCGCTCCCTGGCTACCCGCGCTGCCCGCAGCACCGGTGGCTCCCGTGGTTCCGGGGGCCCCTGCCGTTCCCTGCAGACCAGTGGCACCAATTGCACCTGCATCGCCCTTGGCACCGGCTGCACCTGCGCCACCCGTCAGACCGATCACTCCCTGGCTACCAGCGCTACCCTCAGCGCCAGTGGCTCCTGTTGATCCGGAGGCCCCTGTCGTTCCCTGCAGACCGGTGGCACCCGTCGATCCCGTGAGACCGATCGTACCCTGGAGCCCCGATGCGCCCGCCGTTCCCGTGGCGCCTGTCGCGCCGGCATCACCCTTGGCACCGGCTGCACCGGCACCACCCGTCTGCCCGATCACACCCTGGAGCCCACTCGCTCCTGCGGCTCCCGGGGCGCCCACGGCACCGGCGTCACCCTTGGCACCGGCTGCACCGGCACCACCGGTCAGTCCGATCGCCCCCTGGCTGCCGGTGCTACCCGCAGCACCGATCGAACCCGTCTGACCGATCACACCTTGGAGTCCACTCGCTCCTGCGGCTCCCGGGGCGCCCACGGCGCCGGCATCACCCTTGACGCCAGCTGCACCAGTACTGCCCGTCAGTCCCATCACGCCCTGGCTGCCGGTGCTACCAGCAGCCCCGGCGGCTCCCGCCGTTCCCGTGGCGCCGACCGCACCGCTTGCGCCCGCAGCACCGGTCGAGCCCGTCTGCCCGATCAGGCCCTGGAGCCCACTCGCTCCTGCGGCTCCCGGGACTCCCGGGGCGCCCACGGCACCAGCGTCACCCTTGGCACCGGGTGCACCGGCACCGCCCGTCAGTCCGATCGCCCCCTGGCTTCCAGTGCTGCCCGCAATACCTGTGGCTCCCGTGGATCCGGAGGCCCCTGTCGTTCCCTGCAGGCCGGTGGCACCGGTCGGACCTGTCAGGCCAATCAAGCCTTGGAGTCCACTCGCTCCCACGCTTCCCGCGGCGCCGACGGCACCCGCATCGCCCTTGGCCCCAGAGACCCCTGCGCCGCCCGTCAGGCCAACCGCTCCCTGGCTACCAGCGCTACCCGCAGCACCTGTGGCTCCCATGGATCCAGGTGCTCCTGTCGTCCCCTTAAGGCCGGTCGCACCGATCGAGCCTGCCAGACCGGCAGCGCCCTGAAGTCCGCTCGCTCCCGCGGTTCCCATGGCGCCGATCGCACCGGCATCACCTCTGGCCCCGGCGGCACCGGCGCCGCCCGTCAGGCCCACCGCTCCCTGGCTTCCGGCGCTACCCGCAGCTCCGGTGGCCCCCGTCGTTCCCTGCAGGCCGGTGGCACCGACCGAGCCCGGCAGGCCGACTCCACCCTGGAGGCCTAACGCTCCCGCCATCCCGCTGGCACCCGTCGTACCGACCTCACCCCTGGCACCTGCCACGCCGTCGGTACCCGCTGGCCCCACGAGGCGCATCCCAGCGAGCGGCCAAACCCCAGCAACCTTGGGGCCGTGGAGGTTGCTGGCGACCGTGTTCAGGTAGAAGTCACCGTCGATGCCGACGCTCTCGAGGGGATCCGTGATTCCACTCAAGATCGTCTTCCCGTCGAGCCCCTTCATGCCGGCTGCGCCGACCTCGCCCTTGGGACCGATCGCACCCACATCACCTTTGGCACCGATGGCAAGGACCCCACCGCTCAGGCCAATGAATCCCTGGCCAGCAGAAGAGCCCGCGGCACCGGTGGCTCCCGAGGCCCCTGTCCTTCCTTGTGGGCCGGTGGCACCAACCGATGCCGTCAGACCTGTCACCCCTCCAAGTGCCTTCTCTCCCAAAGCAGCGGTAGAGCCTGCAGCCTCCTTGGCCCCCGTCACGGCTTCAGCTTCCACGGGCCCCGCCGGACGCACCTCGATCACAGACCAAGCCCCCGCGACCTTGGGGGCGTGAAGGTCCAGGGCGTCGGTCTGAGACACATGGCAGGAGATACACAGGAAGCGAACCCCGACGGCACTCTCGCCCTTGGCCTCGGGGGTCCGATGGAGGTCCACCAGGTTGCTGACGGGGGCACCCTTTGGCAGGCGGCCCGGGAGGGTATGACAGTCATTGCAGAGGTCGGCACCCCGGGTGATCGGGATGAAGTAACCCGCACCGTGGGCGGTCACCGGCGGGGAGCCCCCCAGCAGAGAGACAGCACTGAACGCGAGGAGGAGGATGAAATGGCGCATGGTGACTGCCACGCCCCTCTCAAACCGTCCCTTAATCTGGGAACCAGGGGCTTTCAGGCATCGATCAGAAACTGCCCTCGCGGACCACATGAGTAAGCCCTAATTGTTAATTTTATTTAAATTATTGAAGGGAGATCAAAGATCATGGGTGCCTTCCTGAGGATGGACCGATGTAAAAAAAGAAGAATACGCTTCATTACGTACGAATGCAGAAGACACCCAAGACCCGTCTGGTTAAACCAGCCCTGGAAATGGGTAACTTACAGCCCTGGCTGCTGCTCCGGCAATCCGCCTGGCTGGCCCTGCCGTCAGTTGGCCCGGGTTCTCTCGCGGGGCGGGCCCTGGGACTTCAGGAAGCCCAGCACGGCGGAAGGGCGGAAGAAGTGCCCCTGCAGGCCTGCCACCTCCACCAAGGGAAGGCCGCTCCTGCAGAGCTCACTGGCGGGGTCCAGGAGTTCCTTCTCGTCGATGAAGTAACCCGCGGAGACGAGCCGCCTGGCCGGGTCTACGGCCACCACCAGCCAGCCCACGGTGAACAGGAAGAGGGCCCGGTCGTGGCCGATGATCGTCTTTGCGGTTTGCTGCTCCATGGTCTCACCAATACGGATGACTATCTGGGTTGATCGGGGTCGCCAAGCCGCAGGCCTGGCCTGGCCTCAAGAGGCGGCCTGCCGCTTTGGCGCGTTGAGGTAGTCCAGGACGCCCACCAGGAAGCCCTCAGCCGTGGGACCAAGGGCGAGCCACTGGTAGGTGGCCCCCTCCGTCGCTGAGCGGTAGTAGTGCGAACGGCACCCCAGGGTCGATGTGTCCAGAGAACCTCTCCCTCCGAGTGTCCCTTTCCCGGCTCCCCCGACCTAGAATTCGGAGCCGAAATGGGGTCCGGTCGGGCGAAGCAGGACTCCCTGCCTTGGAATGCCCCCCAGATCTGTTTAGCTTGAAGCATGCGCATTCTCGTCCTGCTGATGTCTGCCCTGCTGCTCCAGGCCCAGGCCTTCGAGGCCCGGGGCCTCGCCGAGCTTCGGGCGGCCCTCGGCCGGGCCATCGAGACCAAGGTCACGCCCGGGGCTGTCTACTGGTGTGACCACGCAGGCCAGGAGGTCCACTGGGCCCAGGGCAACCGGGCGCTGGTTCCCTCGGTCGAGGCCATGACCGAAGACACCGTGTTCGATGCCGCCTCCCTCACCAAGGTCGTGGCCACCCTGCCCTCGGTCATGCTCCTCCTGGAGCGCGGGAAGCTGGAGCTCGACGCCCCCGTGCAGCGCTACCTGCCGGAGTTTCGGCACCCGCGCGTCACGGTGAAGCACCTGCTCACCCATACCTCGGGTCTGCCCTCAGGCCTGCCCAAGCTGGAAGGCCGCAAGGATTGGCAGGGCTACGCGGAAGGCATCCGCCAGGCCTGCGCCTGTGTGCCCGATCCCGGCCCGGGCCTCCAGTTCCGCTACAGCGATGTGAACTTCATCCTGCTGGGTGAGATTGTCCACCGCCTGAGCGGGCGCCCCCTGGAGGTGTTCGCCGCAGAAGAGGTGTTCGCCCCCCTGAAGATGCTGGCCTCGACCTTCAAACCGGGAGCCAGCCTGCTCCCCCGCATCGCACCCACGGAGCGGGACGAGCACGGCGCGGTGCTGCGGGGCGTGGTCCATGATCCCACGTCGCGGCGCATGGGCGGGGTGGCCGGTCACGCCGGGCTGTTCACCACTGCGGCCGACCTGGCGAAGTATGCCCGGTTCATCCTGCGGGGCGGACCACTGCTGAAGCCCGAGACCCTGCGGCTGATGCGCAGCGTGCAGACGCCAGCCAACGTCCCTGAGCGGCGGGGCCTCGGCTGGGACATCGACACCCTCTACAGCCGGCCCCGCGGCAGCCTCTTCGCGCTGGGCTCCTTCGGGCACACGGGCTTCACCGGCACGACGATGTGGCTGGATCCCGCCACGGACACCTTCTTCATCCTGCTCACCACGCGCCTGCACCCGGACGGCAAGGGCGACACCCGCGCCTTGAATGCCGAGATCGGCACCCTCACGGCCCGGGCGATCGGCCTCACCGTGCGGAAGGACTCTGCCCTGGCGGGCCAGGGACTTCGGCTCGGCCCGTGAGCGACCTGCGCATCGCTCCCCCCGCCAGCACGGCTGAGCTTGAAGCCTGCGCGGGGCTCATGGCCGCCTCTGAGCCTTGGCTGACCCTGCGGCGGGACCGGGCCACCTGCCTGCGGCTGCTGGAGGATCCGAACCGGGAGACCTACGTGGCCCACCTCGGCGACCAGCTGGCGGGCGTCCTGGTCCTGAACCTGCAGGGCGCCTTCGTCGGCTACCTCCAGGCGATCTGCCTCGCCCCCACCTTCCGCGGTCAGGGACTCGGCTCCCGGCTCATCGCGTTCACCGAAGACCGCATCTTCCGCGACCACCCGAACGTCTTTCTCTGCGTGTCCGGGTTCAACCACGCTGCCCGCCGCCTCTACGAGCGCCGGGGCTACACCTGCATCGGCGAGCTCAAGGACTACGTGGTGCCAGGCCAGTCCGAGTGGCTCTACCGCAAGACCCGGGGACCCCTGCAGGCTGACCTGACCCAAGGGACTTCAATCCCGTAATCCCAACTCGGAAGGGCTAATGACAAAGAAAAAGAGAAAGGGTTCACCACGAAGACAGGAAGACCACGAAGGAAAGTAGGCGGAGGAAAGGCCCTCCAACAGTCCATTGGGGGAGTTCTTCTTCGTGGTCTTCCCGTCTTCGTGGTTCGTTCTTTTCTTAGGCTTTTCTTGGGGTCTTGGTGGTGAGCCTTCTCCCTTGAAGGCAAACCGGGCACGAGCTAACGCCCACTGCGGGCCTACTTCGGCACGCCGTCCTTCAGCACCTTGGTCTGGAGGTTGAACAGGATCTTGCGATCCTGGTCGTCCAGCTCTCCGGCTTCGAGGGCGCGGTAGTGGCGCCGGAAGGCGCGCAGCGAGGCGGCGGGATCCTTCAGCGAATACCCGATGGTCTTCATGGCCAGCCAGGGGTCGAAGCCCGCCGGGGGGTCCACCAGGGTGTCGTCGGGCCACAGGCCGAAGCCGCGTTCCGCCAGCTGCTTCCAGGGGAAGTAGCCGCTGGGATCCTGTTTCCGGACCGGGTCCACGTCGGCGTGTCCGGTGACCTGGGTGCGGGGGATGCGGTATTTCTGGGTCACGTCCTCGAGGATCACCACCAGGGCGTCGATCTGGGCCTGGGGGAAGGGCTCGAAGCCGGTGTTGTCGAGCTCGATGCCGATGGAGAGCGAGTTGAGGTCCCGGTAGGGGCCCCAGGTGCCACCCCCGGCGTGGTAGGCCCGGTGGTCGTCGGCCACCAGCTGCGCGATGCGGCCCGCGCGGCCGATGAGGTAGTGGCAGCTCACGGGCCCGCCGCTGTTCTGGGTCTGGAGTACCCGCAGGGAGACATCGAAGGAGGGCTCGGCCGTGTGGTGGATGACCACCAGCTGCGGGCGACGGGCGTTGTAGTTGGGCGAGGGCAGCCACTCGGCGAGGGCGTTCCGCGGCGGGTGGCAGGCAGAGAGCCCCAGCAACAGGGTGAGGGCCAGGGCGGCCTGGCCCAGTCGGCGGGAGGTCCTGCGGAAAATCGACGGCATGGCTACTTCCGGGGAGCGGCAGCCGGCTTGGCGCTGCGGTAGAGGTCGTTCATGGTGCCCCGGCGGCGGACCACCTTGGCCTCGTTGCCCACCACCATCACCTCGGCCGGCAGTGGCCGGGCGTTGTACTCGCTGGCCATGGAGAAGCCGTAAGCACCGGCGTCGAGGATCACGGCCAGGTCACCCGCCTTGGCCCGGGGCAGCAGACGCCCCTCGGCCAGGATGTCGCCGGTCTCGCAGACGTCGCCCGCGATGTCGACCTTGATCGGGTCCTGGGTCCGGCCGAGGATCCGCACACGGTGGTAGGCCTGGTACATGGCGGGACGCATGAGGGTGTTGAACCCGGCATCCACGTTCACGAAGGTCTTGATGGGGGTCTCCTTGACGGTGTTCACCCGCACCAGCAGGTAGCCGGAGCCGCCCACGAAGAAGCGGCCGGGCTCCAGCCAGAGGGTGGGCTCATAGCCTGCGGCGGCCACGCCCTCCTTCCAGACGGGCTCCAGGTCCTTGGCCAGATCCTCAGGCGACATCAGGTGCTGGCCATCCTGGTAGGGGATGCCCAGGCCACCGCCCAGGTCGAGGAAGGCGAGGCGGATGGCGAGCTTGTCCTTGAGCTCCTTCACGAAGCCCAGCATCTTCCGGGCGGTCAGCACGTAGCCATCGGTCTCCGTGATCTGGGAGCCGATGTGGCAGTGGGCCCCTTCGATGCGGACCTCAGGCATGCCCTTGGCGGTCTCGTAGGCCCTGAAGGCGATGCCGCCCTGGAGGTGCAGGCCGAACTTGGACTCGGCGATGCCGGTGTTGATCTGGTGGATGGTGTGGGGATCGACGCCGGGGTTGATGCGGAAGGAGATCCGGGCCAGCTTCTTCTGGCGGCGGGCCTCGGCCTGGACCTGGTTCAGCTCATCCAGCGAGTCCACGTTCAGCACCGTGCCCAGCTCGATGGCGCGGCGGATCTCCCGGGGGTTCTTGGACGAGGACGTGAACATGATGTCCGTGCCCGCGTAGCCCTGGCGCAGCGCCGACTCGATTTCGCCGCCGGAGACCACCTCGGCGCCGAGGCCCTCGGACCGCAGCAGGTCGATGACCGCAGGGTTAGTGTTGGCTTTCAGCGCGTAGAAGATCCGCAGCTTGGGGAAGCGGGGTCCGAAGGCCGCGCGGAGGCTGGCCACCTGGCCCTTGATGTGGGCCTGGTCGTAGATGTAGAGGGGCGTCCCGTGGGTGTCCGCCAGCCGCTTGAAGGCCGCGGCCACTCCGGGCTCGCCCGCGCGGTCCGCGCGAGCGGCCAGCAGGGCCTCATGAAGGGTGGGAGCCGCCTGCTGGGCCTGGAGGGCCAGGGGCAGCAGCAGGGCGAGGCTGAGGCGACGCAGGGACATGGCGAACTCCAGACAAGGGGTGGGCTTCATGGGAACGAGTCGGATCAGTGCCCGGCCGGCTTGAGCTCGGCGGGCAGGCTCCAGGTGGCGCGGGTGGTCTCGAGCAGGGCCTCGGGGACCTGGAGGAGCACGGGGTTCTTCGCCGGATCCATCCACCGCAGCAGTGTGAGGAGGTCGTCCGCGGCCAGGGCCGTGCACCCGGCCGTGCCCCCGCCGGGGGGCGGCGACACGTGGAGGAAGATGCAGCTGCCCGCGTTCTTGATGGGACGCAGGTCGTTGTAGTGGATGATCACCATGTAGCGGTAGTGCTCCGTGGGCAGGAGCAGATACTCGGCAGACCGGAAGGTCACGGGGGCCTTTGGGGTCGGCAGACTGACGATGCGCGCATAGTCCGCGTGGTCCGAGTCGTCCACGCAGCGCTCGCACTCGGTGGCCATGCGGTAGCGGAAGCGGACGCCCTCGGGGGCCGCGGGCGCATAGCCCCACATGTCGCCGAAGCTGAGGAGTCCTGCGGGAGCGCGGCCATCCCCCTCGCGCTTCATCGGACCAGCGGCCGGTGGCGGGGGCGCTCCATCGTCGGTGCGCCAGGCCAAGCCGCCCTTGCCGACCCACACGGTCAGCGGCGCGCCCACGGCCTTGAAGGTGCCCTGCTGGCGCTCGAAGCGCTGCAGGCTGCCCTTGGCGGCATCCCAGCCAGAGGTGGTCACCAGCAGCACCTGGCTGCTCTGGGCGAGCTCGGCGGAGCGGTCTCGGATGGCCTCGAAGGCGAGGTTCATGACGGGATAATCGACACTGGAGGCATGGTCGAAGTGCCACCACTCCTCCTTGAGCACCTTGAAGCCCTGGGCCTCCATGGCGGCCCGGAGCAGGTCCCGGTGGGCGCGGGCGGCGGCATCACCGCCGGGGTAGGCGGCGTAGGAACGCTCGGACATCTCGTCGTAGCCGCTGGGCATGGTGGCCGGGGCCCCGGAGGCGAGGTCCACCAGGTCCAGGTCGACGGCGCAGCCCCGGTTGTGGACGGAGCCCTTGGCGGGATCCGCCACGAAGTCATGATCGGCTGGCGGCGTGGCGTCCCAGAAGACCTTGGTGACCCACCAGGGTCGGTAGCCGTCATGGATGCGCACCACGTAGCCCGAGCGCTTGAGGGCCGCGTTCACGCGAACCAGGGCCTGGGCCACGGGGCGCTGGAGGAAGGCCTTCGCCTGGCCGTAGACCGGCGCATGCAGGAAGTTGTCCGAGGTGGCGTAGCGGATGTCCAGCTGGATCGACGGGTCGAGGCTGGTGACGTCCACCAGGTCCGGCGCCAGGCGCGTGGGGGGCAGGACAGGGGGCACGGCCTTCCGCGCTTCGGCGATCAGCACGCTCAGGGCCGGAATCGGTGGCGCCTGGGGCTTCAGGCTCTGGGCCTGAGCGGTCAGGGCCATCGCCACCGCGAGGAGCAGGCTCTTGAAGACAGGCTTCAGCATGGAAGGGGGTCCAATCAGAAGTGGTGGCGGAGGACCCGCCGGTTCAGGGCACAGGTGACTTCATAGGGGATCGTGCCCAGCAGCTTGGCGGTGTTCTGGACCGAGTTCGGGTCCAGCGGGTTCCGGCTCAGCAGGGTCATGCGCTCGCCGGCTCGGACAACCACATCCTCGGGCAGCGCCACGGTCAGCATGTCCATGGAGAGGTTGCCCACGACGGGGAAGGTCTCGCCCCGGTAGCCCACCTGGGCGCGGTTGGCCAGGGCGCGGGAGAAGCCGTCCGCGTAGCCGCAGTTGAGGGTCACCAGCCGCAGGGCCCTGGGCGCCACGAAGGAGCTGCTGTAGCCCACCGGGGTGCCTTCAGGAATGAGCACCGAGCGGGTGACCTCCGCGGAGAGCTCCAGGATAGGCAGAAGCCCTGCCTGCCGTGCCTCGTCGACGTCGGAGAGCCCATACAGGGCGATGCCACAGCGCGCATGGGTGTCGCCCTCCGAGAGCCCCCGGAGGCAGGCGGCACTGTTGCCGTGGTGGATCATGGGCACCACGATGCCGGCGTCGCGCAGCTGGGCCAGGGCCCCCTGGAACCGCTGCCGCTGCAGCCGGATGCTCCGACCCTCGGGTTCCTCGGAGGCCGAGAACTGGCTCATGACCCCGCGGACCCGTCCCGGCAGGGCGCGGATCAGGTCCAGGCAGCCACCCAGCTCATTGAGGAGGATGCCCGACCGGCCCATGCCCGTGTCCAGCTTGAGATGGATGCTGACGTCATGCTCTTCGAGGCCCGGGGCCAGGGCCGCCAGGTGGTCCGCCGAAACCACCGTGAGGTCGATGGCGTGCGCGGCGGCCACCGGCAGCACCTCCGGGGCTTCCCCTTCGAACACGAGGACGGGGCCGCGGATGCCCGCGGTCCGTAGCTCGAGGGCCTCACCCAGGGTGGCCACGCAGAAGCCATCGATGCCTGAGGCCTCGAGGGCGCGGGCGACGGGGCCCGCGCCGTGGCCGTAGGCGTCCGCCTTCACGACCGCGAGGAGACCCAGACCCGGAGCAGCGCGCCGGAGGCTGGTGTGGTTCCGCACCAGCTGACCCAGGTCCACATGCGCCGTCAGCGTGCGCCCGGACGGAGGTGGAGGGGAGGCAGAATCCCGTGGGGTGCTGTCGAAGGACATGACAAGAGCCTAGCGGAATCCCCCCGCGATCGGAGGGCCAATCCAGGGCTCTGCGATGGAATGAGGGCTTCCGGTGGGGGAACGGGGTGACGATGATAGCCAGTGCCCCTCCGAACGGTCTGGGGCGGCTTCCGGGGAGTGCCGATGCGGAAAGTTCTGAGTGCCTGCCTCCTGGCCGCAGCCACGCTCGGCCTATCCGCGCAGGTGCCCGAAGCGCGCCTGCCAGCCTCCCTGGCGCAGACGCAGCCGCTGCTCTGGACCCGCATGACCGAGGACATCACCCGGCTCGCCCATGAGATCGATGGCCGGGTGGGCGTCTACGTGCGGGACCTCGAGACCGGAGCCGCCTTCTCGCTGCGGGGCGACGAGGTGTTTCCTGCCGCCAGCACCATCAAGCTCGCCATCCTGCTGGAGCTCTACCGGCAGGCCCAGGGTGGACCCGGCCTGGCAAGCCTCAGCGACGCCTACGTGCTGCAACCCAAGGATCTCGCCGCGGACAGCGCCCTCCTCGGCAACCTGAGTGCAGGCACAAGGCTCACCAACCGGGATCTGGCCCTGTTCACCATCGTTGTGAGCGACAACAGTGCCTCCAACCTCCTCGCGGACCGCGTGGGTATGGCGCGGGTGAACGCCACCCTGGCGGGACTGGGCCTGGAGAAGACCCGGCTGCGCCGAAAGATGATGGACCTGCAGGCCGTGAAGGAAGGGCGGGAGAACCACGCCACGCCCCGGGAGCTGGCGGAGCTCCTCACCGCGATCCACCAGGGACCGCTGCTGAACCCCGCCTCGCGGACCGACCTGCTGGGCCTCCTGCGGACCCCCAAAGAGGGCTACCTGACCCGCCTCCTGCCGGAAGCGCTCAGCGTTGCCAACAAGCCCGGGAGCCTGCCCGGGGTCCGGAACGATGTGGGCATCCTCACGCTGCGGGGTCAGAGCTTCGTCATCGCCATCATGACCTCCCACCTCCGGGATGAGCGGCAGGGCGAGGCTGTCCTCGCCCGCATCGCCCTGCGCGCCGCCACCTGCTTCGATGCCGCGGGCGCCAGCTCGCCCGAGGGGCGGCTGCTCCGTCCCCTTCTGATCCCCTGAGCCATCTGCGAAGATGACCACTCACTCGAGCTGGGTGCGTGAGGTTTCCGGATGAGAACTGCCCTGTCCCACAGCCTGCTGGCCTGTCTGCTGTCCGCGCTGGCCGCAGTCACGGGCTGGACCGGCGAGCCCGCGGCCCATGTGGTCCTGAGGCCCGTCATCAACTTCTTCTCGGCCCCCCGGGAGGACAGCGACGTGGTCACCCAGGCGACTCTGGGCGCCCGGCTGGTGGAGCTCGAGCGCAAGGACGGCTGGGTCCGCGTCAAGGGCGATGACGACTATCCCGGCTGGGCCCCCCTGGCGGCCCTCCGGCCCCTGGCGGCCACCGAGCGCTATCCGGCCTCGCTGGAACCCGGCAAGGCTGTGGAAGTGGACGCCCTGTCCGCCAACCTCTATCAGGAAGCGGACGTCACCAAGCACGCGCCGGTCCTGACCGCCCCCTTCGGCGTACGCCTCGAACGCCTCAACGGCGGCCGGGACACCCAGCGCTGGCTCGAGGTGCGGCTGCCGGACCGGCGCGTGGCCTGGATCCAGAGTGGTGACGTGCGCACGGACCTCCGGCCCCTGAGCCTTGAGGCCTCCCTGGCCCTGGCCAAGCGCTTCCTCGGGATCACCTACACCTGGGGCGGTAGTTCCACCTTCGGCTTCGACTGCTCCGGCTTCACCCAGGCGATCTTTCGCAGGCGCGGCGTCGTCATGCCCCGGGACGCCAACATTCAGGCGGAGTGGTCCGGCCTGGCCGCCGTGAGCGACCGGGCGCTGCTCCAGCCCGGGGACCTGCTGTTCTTCGGCAAGGACGCCGCCCACATCACCCACACCGGGATGGTCCTGGGCCAGGGCCTGTTCATCCACGACACACCCAAGGACCACCCCGGGATCCAGATCTCCGAGCTGGGCGACCCCGCCTGGTCCAGGCTCCTGGTGGCCATGCGGAGGCTGAAATGAAGCGGCGGGAACTCTTCCAGACCCTGGCGGCGACCGCCGTCGGCGTCAACCTCATGGGCCGGGAGGTCCTCGACGGAGCGGCCGCCAGCCCCGCCCCGCGCAAGGCCCCGGCCTTCACCACCCGGATCCGGCGGCTGGAGCTGCGGCACACCTGGACCACCACCATGTCCTCCAGCTCCTATCGGGACACCCTGCACACGCAGTTCGACCGGGATGGGATCACAGGCTACGGCGAGGGGGCCGGCATCGTCCGCTACCAGCAGAGCGCCCTGGGCGGTCAGAAGGCCCTGGAGGGACTGCTGCCGCAGATCAGCGCCGCGGACCCGTTCTGCTACGAGAAGCTGCTGAAGGAGCTGGACCGGCAGCTGCCGGGCCAGCGCGCGGCCCTGGCCGCTGTGGACCTGGCCCTGATGGACTGGCTGGGCAAGCGCCTGGGCGTGCCGGTCTACCGCCTCTTCGGGCTGGATCCCAAGGACACGGCCGTCACCAACATGTCCATCGGCATCGACACGCCGGAGATCACGCGCCAGAAGGTGCGCGAAGCCGAGGACTTTCCCGTCCTCAAGGTGAAGGTGGGCCTGGCCACGGACGAGGCAACCATCGACGCCGTACGCAGCGTCACCAAGAAGCCCCTGCGCGTGGATGCCAACGAAGGCTGGACCAGCAAGGAAGAGGCCGCCCGCAAGATCAACTGGCTGGAGTCCCAGGGCGTGCAGCTCATCGAGCAGCCCCTGCCTGCGCACCTGGTCGAGGAGACCCGCTGGATCCGCAACCACGTGCATATCCCCATCTTCGCGGACGAGGCCTGCCACTCTGCCGAGGACATCCCCAAGCTGCGCGAGGCCTTCGACGGCATTGTCGTGAAGCTCGACAAGTCCGGCGGCCTCATCGAAGCCCTGCGCCAGATCCACGTGGCCCGAGCCCTAGGCATGAAGGTCATGCTCGGCTGCATGGTGTCGAGCTCGTGCACGGTCACCGCCGCGGCTCATCTCTCGCCGCTGGTGGACTACGCCGACCTGGACGGCCACCTGCTGATCGGCAATGACCCCTACCAGGGCGTCACGGTCCAGAAAGGCAAGCTCATCCTCACGGACGCTCCGGGCCTGGGCCTCCGCCTGATGCCGGACGCAAAGAACTGAACCTCAAGAGGGAGTGCCCAATGCGCACTGGAACCTTGCTGCATCGCCTGATGGGACTGGTCCTCGGACTGGCCATGGGGCTGTCCCTGTCGGCCCGCAACCTGGAGCGGTTTCTGGATGCGCCGCGCCCCCAGGGGGACGGCGCCCGCCTGGTGGTGTTCAATCCCACGGTCCACAACATCCGCTGTCTGGCGGCGCTGCGGGAGAAGGGCCTGCTCGAGGTGCCGGGCCTCACGATCATCGGAGTCTTCCACGACCGGCAGACCGAGAACTTCGAGGCCGCCAAGACCTACACCACGGAACACGGCTATGGCTGGCTCAAGTTCCACGCGGTCACCGCCGAGCTCAGCGAGCCCGTCCTCTTCAAGCGGAATGCCTGCACCCCCGAGTACGAAGCCATCCTCGCGAAGGCCGACGGGGTCATCTTCTTCGGCGGCTCCGACATCCCGGCGTCCATCTTCCACCAGAAGACCAACCTGCTCTCCGAGGTGGACGACCCCTACCGGAACTACCTGGAGCTCTCGGCCATCTTCCACTTCCTGGGCGGCAGCCAGGACCGCACCAGCAAGCCCTTGCTGGCCGCCCGGCCCGGCTTCCCTGTGCTGGGCATCTGTCTCGGCTTCCAGAGCCTGAACGTCGGCACCGGAGGCACCCTCATCCAGGACATCCGCACGGAGATCTACCACAAGGCCAGCTTCGAGGAGACGGTGGCCCTGGGCGCCGAGCAGTGGCACAACAACCCCTACAAGCGCCTGCACCCTCTGGACAAGCTCATGTCCTACAACTTCCATTCGCTCCAGCTGAAGGGTCCCAGCAAGCTCACGAAGGTTCTGGGGTTCAAGGCCACGGATCACCCCCGGGTGCTCAGTTCGCACCACCAGGCGCTCGGCAAGCTGGGCCGCGGCTGGGTCACCATCGCCACCTCCCGGGATGGCAAAGTCGTGGAGGCCATCGAGCACAAGCAGTTCCCCAACGTGCTCGGCGTCCAGTTCCACCCGGAGCACTACCAGCTGTTCGATCCGGAGTTCCGCACCCGGCAGAAGCCCGGGGACACCCCCACCAGCTACTACGAGATCCTCGCGGGCACCCCGCCGAGCCTGGCCTTCAACAAAGCCATCTGGACCTGGTTCGGAGCCCGCCTCCAGGCGAGCCACAGCCACTGAGGCGAGAAAAAGCTGGATGCAAGCGGAGGACGGCAGAGGAGTGGAGGAAAGCGTTAACTGCCTCCTGGCCTCTGGCTGCTTCACGTTCAGGAGAAACCCGACGACCCGCAGCACAACCCCTAGCTCAGGGCATTCTGTGGACCCCAGACCCTCTCTGCGCCATCCGCGTCATCTGCGGTTCAACGTAATTGGAACTGAGGCTACCGAGGTGCCGGGGCAGTCGGTGTCAGGCTGCCGAGGTCTTCTTCGGTGACGAGCGGCGGGGGATCGTTCGGGAACATGGTCTTCGCCAGCTGCCGGGTGACCGGACCGTTCTGGCCGCTGATGGTGATGTTCGCCCGGGCGGTGCCAAGGAGCGCCTGGAGCTGCCCGGCGGCGAGGGGCGCCTTGCGCTCCCGGCCCTGCAGGCGCGCCTCGGCCATGCCCTGGAAGATCCTGGCCATGAGCTGGCCCTGGGAGATGTAGGTCGGCGGGCGGGGGCTCGGCAGCTGCAGCGCCACCTCAGCCCGGATCGTGTCATCGAAGATGGGGTAGTGGGTGCAGAAGTAGCCCACCACATCCGGGCCCGCCGCCTTCGGGAGCTGCTTGGCGAGCAGGCCCAGGTCCCGCTGGACCGCCTCCCGCTTGAGCTTCGCGTCAGCGCCGTGCTCGATGAGCTCGACCCAGTTCGCCGGGGCCAGCTGGATGACCTCGATGTGGCGCCCCCCCGGCAGGTTGATGGCGCTCTTCTGGATGAGGCTGTCGATGGTGGGGCCGTTGGCCGTGTACCAGCGGGGCTGCGTGAAGGCCTTGGGCGCCTCCTCCACCAGGGGCGCGGCGTAGAGGCGGGCCAGCTGCCGCGGATAGACCATGGCCCTGACTGTGGCCGGCGTGGCCATGATCAGGAAGGTCGCGGTGGACCGCTGGGCCAGGCTCAGGTCCAGGAGCCGCTTGGCCTCCGTCGCCGAGGCATCGATGATCGAGACCACGGGCTTGACCTGGCCGGGATAGGCCGCGTCCACGGCCTGCCGGATGCGGTCGTACTGGGTCGAGGCCGTGTTGCAGGCGATGAAGACCATGTCCGCGCCCTGCTCGAAGGCCCGCAGCACCCCTGCGCTCCCGAGGGTGGCGATCTGGCCCGGCGTCTTCTCGCCGTAGGGCAGGTTCTTGGTGTCCCCGTAGTGGCGAATGGTGATGGTGGTGTCGTAGTGCTGCAGCAGGGAGGCCGCCGTGACCTCGATGCTCTTGGCGGTCAGGTAGCCGCCGAAGCCCGAGTCGAAGGTCGCCACCCGGAGGGGGGACGCAGCGGGTGGGGCGACGACCTGGGCGAAGGCGCTCAGCGCGACCAGGGCCGAGGTGGCCGTGGCAAACACCAGCCGGCGGAGCCTCAGCGGAAACCGCGCACCCGCCTCCAGAGCCTTGTCCATCCATCGCATGAGCACCCCCCAATGGAACCGTGAAGGAATTCAGTCGAAACGCCCTGACCCCTGGCCGGTGGTCCAGGTTACCGGAAGTCTAGCGGGCCTTCCCGGGCGGCGTGGTCAGCACGTCGAGGAGCGCCGCGGTCTCGGCGTCGGGCTGGCCGTCATAACGCGCGGGGCGGTATTTCATCTGGAAGTTGGCCAGGACCTGTTTCGTTGTGGGGTCCAGGCTCCCGGTGACCGGCAGCGCGAAGCCATGCTCGCCCAGCTTGGTCTGGAACCACGTGAGGTCAGGCAGGCTGGCCTCGTAGCGCACCCGCCGCTCGGCCACCGCCGCGGCATCCGGCCAGGGGATGAGGCCCTCGTCCGCCAGCCGCTTCCAGGGGAAGGTCGGGCCCGGGTCCACCTTGCGAGTGGGCGCGATGTCGCTGTGGCCAAGGATGCGATCGGGCCGGATCTGGTGCCGGGCGACGATGTCCTTGACCAGCGCGATCACCGCATCGATCTGGGCCTTGGGGTAGTCATGAAAGACGATCCCGTCGGGGCCCTGGATATCCCCCGCGTTCTGGATCTCGATGCCGATGGAAGCGGCATTGAGCTGGGTCTGGCCCTGCCAGGAGCTGCGCCCGGCGTGGTAGGCCCGCTGGCTCTCGTCCACCAGCTGATAGACCTGCACGGGGCTGTCGCGCACCAGGTAGTGGCTGCTCACCGGGCCCTCCGTGAGGATCTTAACCGAGGCCTCCCAGGTGCCACCCGTGAAGTGCAGGATGAGGAACTGGGCCCGGCTGTCCTGGCTCTTGGCCCGGTAGCTGTGGTCGATGGCCGGCTGCCGCACGCAGCCCAGGAAAGCCAGCACCAGTAAGAGACAGGCAAAGATCCGGGTCATGACTCGAGCTCCTGGAGAAGGGGGCGGGGCGTGCCCGTCAGGGCGCCCAGGGCAAGCCGCGCGGCGGCGTGCTCACTCCGGCTGGCGCGCAGGGCGAAGGCCGTGCCGCCGGGCAGCGCGGCCTGCATGGTCTCGGCGATGAGCGGGTGCAGGGTGGCGGCCCGGCCGCTCAGGGCCACAGGCCGGGGGCCGTAGCGGCTGATCATCGTCAGCGCCAGCCGCGCGAGCTCCGTGCCCGCCGCGCGCAGGATGTCCTGAGCCGCGGGGTCCCGGTCCGCGGCGCGCGCCACGGCCAGGGCCAGGCGGCCGATGTCGCCGCGGTTGCCTCCGTAGACGTGCTTCCGCGTGTGGGCCCAGTCCGAGCCGCCCACCAGGGCGAACAGCTCCTCGGCCAGGGGCGAGCCGTGCCAGGCGCCCGGGTGCTCGTCCTCAGCGCGCCAGACGTGGCGGAGTCCCTCGCGGGCGATCCAGTAGCCGCCGCCGCCGTCATCGATGAGCACGCCGCGCCCGCCCGCGCGGTGGAGCACGCCCTGACTGTCCAGGTAAGCGGCGACGGAGCCCGTACCCGCGTAGACCAGATAGCCCTGCCCCGGGGCGAAGAGGTCCAGGTAGGTGGTCTCGATGTCGCTGCTCAGGGTGATGGCCTCCTCGGGCAGTCCTAGTGGGCCCGCGAGGAGTTGGACCAGCGTGTGGCCCGTGGCGCCAAGGCCGGTCAGGCCCGCGTGAACTCGGCCCGGACGCCCCACGCCCAGCACCGCCAGGGCCAGAGACTCTAGGGTCGCCGCGACCCCGGCCTGCCCGGGTCCGTTCAGGTCCAGCGTGCTGATGGCCGGCACCTGGCCCTCCGCGACGATGCCCCCGAGCGGGCTCGCCAGCGCCCACCGGGTGGCCGTGCCCCCGGCGTCGATGCCGAGTGCCAGGAGTCCGGTTGGTTCTGGTGTTCCCTGCTGCATAGGCTGCCCTGAGACGTCAGTTTCGCGCGTCTGGAATCAGTGTGGGGGGACTTTCCAGGCCGGTCCGACTCACGGAGGAGGCCAAGGCCCGATCGAGCGGGCTGCCCTGGAAGCTGGCGGGGATGTCGCCCGTTCCGCCCGGCAGGGTGAAGAAGCGCCAGCTCCGGCCATAGCGGGCCCAGACCGCCAGCAGCAGGTCGGCTTGGCCCTCGGTCCGCTCCACCCGCAGCATCGGGGCCGTGGCGGAGGCCCGCCGGAGGCCCACCGTGGGCGCAGCGGGCACCGCGCCCGGCAGCCACGCCGCCACGGGCACCAGGGCGGGACCGTCGTAGAGCGCCGTGAGGGGTCCCCCGATGCCGCCGTAGTCCTTCTTTAGCGCCACCATGCTGAAGTGGGCATGGCCTGGGCTGCCCGGCCGGAGGCGCGTGAGCTGGATCTGGCCCGTGATCTCGCTGACGGGCCAGGGTTCCACGGCACCCAGCCGGCTGGTGAAGAGCCCTGGCCAGACCGGTCGGCCCATGGGGTTCTGGGCGCGCCAGCTGTCCAGCAGGGGACCGAAGGGCTGCTCCGGAGCCTCGGTGCGCCAGTAGAGCTGCGGCACGAAGTAGTCCAGCCAGCCCTGCTCGAGCCAGCGCTCGGCGTGGGCGTAGAGTTCGTCGTACTGGCTGAACCCCGCGACGCCCGGAGGCCGCCGGTCGGGCCGGCCGAGGCCGAAGGGGCTCACGCCCACGCGGACCTGGGGCTTCACCCGGTGGACCTCTTGGTAGACGCGTTCGACGAAGCGGTCCACCTGGTCCCTGCGCCAATCAGCGCGGCTGAGGGTGCCGCCCCGGCCCAGGTAGCCCAGCCAGGGGGCCTCATCCGGGAAGTCGACCTTCAGCCCCGCGGCGTCCTTGACGGGATAGGGGTAGAAATAGTCGTCGAAGTGCACGCCGTCCACCTCGTAGCGGCGCACGACATCGAGGATGACCGCGAGCACGTGGGCGGCGGCGGCGGGCTCTGCGGGATCCAGCCAGAGCTGATCGCCGTAGGTCCGGACCAGCTCCGGGTGCTGGCTCGCCACGTGGCTGGGCGCCAGGGGCGAGCGGCCCGTGGAGTGCCGGGCCCGGTAGGGGTTGAACCAGGCGTGCAGCTCCAGACCGGCTCGGTGGGCCTCCTCGATCCAGAAGGCGAGCGGATCGTAGAAGGGCTCTGGCGGCTTTCCCTGGGTGCCCGTGAGGTACTCGGACCAGGGCTCCAGGGCCGAGGCGTACAGCGCGTCCGCGGCGGGCCGGACCTGCAGGATGAGGGTGTTGAGCCCCAGCTCGCGGGCCCGCTGCACCAGGGCGCGGGCCTCGGCCTTCTGGGCCTCGGTGCTCAGCTTCGGGCTGCTGGGCCAGTCGATGTTGGCTACGGTCGCCACCCAGGCCGCACGGAACTCCCGCGGCGCCGGGGGTGGCGTGTCGGAGACCGCGGGCAGCAGCTTGGGCCGCAGACAGCCCGCAAGCAAGACCAGCGCGAGCAGGGCCAGCAGGGGCGCGCCGAGGCGGCGCTTCAGGCCTTGATGAACCACTGCTTCCTCCACATCCAGACTGCGACCGCGAAGATGGCCAGGTTGAACAGGACTGCGAAGACCAGTGAGGCGTTGGCCGGAGACAGCGGCAGGGTGGCCAGGGCCAGAAACAGCTTCTCCTTGAGCGTGATGGAGCCCGCGGGGCCCGCCACGTGCAGGACCTGCAGCACCCGCCCGACCAGCCCCGACAGGACGAACAGGGCCAGCGCGTTCATGCCGTAGATCGTGAGCGGCAGGCAGAGCCGCCGCGCGACCCGGGTGACCGCGGGGCTCGCCTCGTCCAGCAGCGCATGGAAGGCCGCGAGGAAGAGGCACGCCCAGCCTGCGGTGAAGACGGCATAGGAAGGGGTCCACAGGTTCTTGTTGATGGGGAGCAACACGGCGCCCAGGCCCCACCCCAGCGCCAGGAGGGCCAGTCCCGCCAGCAGCAGTCCTGCGGCCTTGGGCAGGCGCTGGCGGGGCGCCTGGAGGTAATAGCCCGCCAGGACACCGAAGAGCAGACTGGCCGTGGCCGGCAGGGTGCTGACCAGGCCCTCCGGATCCCAGGTCCTGGCGCTGGCCCAGAGGTGCCCGCCCAGCAGCAGGCGATCCAGCCAGGCGCCGAAATCCAGCCCGGGCGCCAGCCGGCCCGCGGCCACGACGCCATCGGTCCCCGGCACCGGCACCAGCAGCATCAGCACGAGGTAGAGCCCGCAGAACCCGAAGATGCCAGCCAGGACGGCCCGCCAGCGCCCCCAGAGCACCAGGGGCGCCGCCAGGACGATGGTGAGGGCGATGCGCTGGAGCACCCCCGGGATGCGCAGGGTGGCCAGCTGGAAGCTTGGGATCAGGTTGAGCGCGAGGCCGATCAGGAAGATCACCGCCGCGCGGCGCGCCAGGGTGCGGAGCAGGGCCAGTCGGTTGCCCTCCTCCTGGGCCCGGCGGCTCAGGGAGAGGGTCATGGCCAGCCCTGCCGCGAAGAGGAAGAAGGGGAAGATCAGGTCCGTGAAGGTGCAGCCGTTCCAGGAGGCGTGGGCCAGGGGACCGTGGATGGCCTTCCAGCTGCCCGGATTGTTCACCAGCACCATGCCCGCGATGGCGAAGCCGCGGAAGGCGTCCAGGGAGCCCAGGCGCTGGCCAGTCACGCGGGACCCCGGCGGCCGAAGGCGGGGTCGATGCGCAGGAAGGCCGTGAGGATGATCGACGGCACCGTCGCGCAGCAGACCCAGATGAAGAAGTTCAGGTAGCCCAGCCGCTCCTGGATCCAGCCGCTCGCCATGCCCGGCAGCATCATGCCCAGGGCCATGAAGCCCGTGGCGATGGCGTAGTGGGCGGTCTTGTGGGCGCCATCCGCGATCATGACCATGAACATGATGTAGGCCGTGAAGCCGAACCCGTAGCCGAACTGCTCAAAGGCGATGGCGCTGGCGATGGTCGCCAGGCCCGTGGGCCGGAAGATGGCCAGCAGGACGAAGGCCAGGTTGGGAAGGTGCACGGCCAGGGTCATGGGCCACAGCCACCGCTTCAGGCCCATACGGGAGATCATGAAGCCCCCGGCGAGGCCACCGGCGGTGAGGGCGAGCATGCCGACCGTGCCATAGGCGAGCCCCACTTGCGCGGTGCTCAGGCCCAGGCCGCCCTTCGCGGCGGGATCCAGCAGGAAGGGCGTCACCATCTTGATGGCCTGGGCCTCGCCCAACCGGAAGGTGAGCAGGAAGCCCAGGGTGAGGGCGAGGTCCCGGCGGGCGAAGAAGGTGCGGAAGGTCTCCACGAAGCCCTTGAACAGGCCCAGGCCTTCCTCCGCGGGGCGGTCCACGGCGGGGCGCGGCAGGATGAAGCGGTGCCAGGCGAAGAGGCTGAGGAAGAGCGCTGCCAGGAGCCCGAACACCGCCATCCAGGCCCGCCGCGGATCCCCCGTGCGCTCGGTTAGCTTGCCCGCCATGAGCACCAGCCCGCCCTGCCCCGCAATCATGGCGGCCCGGTAGAAGGCGCTGCGGAGACCCACGAAGGCCGCCTGCCGCTGCTCGGACAGGGCCAGCAGGTAGAACCCGTCCGCGGCGATGTCGTGGGTGGCGGACGCGAAGGCGATGAGCCAGAACATGGCAAGCGTGTAACGGAAGAAGGACGACCCGGGCACCGTCAGCGCCAGCATCGCAAAGGCGGCGCCCACCACACCCTGGAGCAGGTAGACCCAGGACCGCTTGGTGCCCAGCAGGTCCACCACCGGGGACCAGAGGGGCTTGATCACCCAGGGCAGGTAGAGCCAGCTGGTGTAGAGGGCGATGGCGGTGTTGGGCACGCCGAGGTTCTTGTAGAAGACCACCGACAGCACCATGACGGTGACATAGGGCAGGCCCTGGCCGAAGTACAGCGAGGGCACCCAGGCCCAGGGGGAGGCGGTCCACCTCGCGGTGCGGGGGGCAGGTTCCTCGGGCACGTCAGTCCCGGAGCGCCGCGCGCACGCTGCCCTGCACCATCGCCAGCCGCTCCCGCGCCTGGTCCGGGCCGAGGGCCTTGAGCACGGCGACGATCGCCGTCTTCACCTGGCCGCCGCAGGCTTCGAAGGCCGCCTGCGCCCGCGGCTCATCCGCGCCCGTGGCGAGGCCGATGAGGCGGATCGCGCGGCGGACCAGCTTGGCGTTGGTGGGCCGCACATCGACCATGAGGTTGCCGAAGACCTTGTGGAGCCGGACCATCACCGCTGAGGAGAAGGTGTTCAGGGCGATCTTCTGGGAGGTGCCAGCCTTGAGCCGGGTGCTACCGGAGATGACCTCCGGGCCGGTGTCGAGGGTGATCCCCACCTCGGCTCCGGCAGCCAGGGGGGAACCCGGGTTGTTGGCGATGCCGATGGTGAAGGCCCCGGCGGACTTGGCCGCCGCGAGGGCGCCCAGGGTGTAGGGCGTGGCGCCAGAGGCCGCGAGCAGGAGCACGACATCGGTGGGGCCCGGCTGCAGCTCCGCAAAATCCCGGGCGCCCCGGTCCTGGTCATCCTCGGCGCCCTCCACGGCGGCGTAGAGGGCGGAAGGCCCCCCGGCCAGCAGGGCCAGGGCCCGGTCCGAGGGCCAGGAGAAGGTCGGGTTCAGCTCGACGCTGTCGAGCAGCCCCAGGCGCCCGGAGGTCCCAGCCCCCACGTAGATGAGCCGACCGCCGGCCTGGAGCCGCGGCACCGCACCCTCCACGGCCTGGGCCAGCTGGGGGGCGGCGTGCTGCACGGCGACGGCGGCGACGGCCTGGTCCGCAACGAAAGCCTCGACCAGCTCGCGGCTCCCGTACTCGTCGAGCCGGTCGTGGCCGGGATAGGGCTGTTCCGTGCGGGACATCAGCATGGCATCACCGGGTCTTCGTGACTTTGGAGAGGTGGGGCGGATGGTCCGGGTCAAAGCCCCGGGCCCGGGAGAGGGCCTCGACCATGGGATAGAAGCTCTGGATCGCTGAGATGGTGTCCAGCTCGGGATGGGGCGCCGGGATGAGCGGCAGGTCGACGCCGGGCACCTCGGGGGGTGCCGCCAGGAGCACCCGCGCCCCCTGGATCCGGAGGTCGTGGGTCAGGGCAAGCAGGCCCGCCTGCGCCGGGCCGCGCGGGGCGAAGACCAGGAGCGGGAAGCCCTCCTCCACGATGGCCATGGGACCGTGCCGGACTTCGGCGCCGGAGAAGGCCTCGGCCTGGATGCCGCAGGTCTCCTTCAGCTTGAGGGCCGCCTCGCTGGCGATGGCGAGGCCCGTGCCCCGCCCCAGGATGAACAGCCGGTCCACGCCGACGAGGGCCTTCGCTCCTGCGGACCAGTCCACGCGGGCGGCAGCTCCCAGGGCGGCCGGCAGGGCCTGCAGACCCGCTGCGAAGGCAGGGTCCTGCTCCCAGGCCGAGACGATCCGTGCTCCCGCCACGAGCTGCCCGATGAAGGACTTGGTGGCGGCGACACTGCGCTCTTCGCCCGCCAGGAGCGGGAAGACCCGGGTGGCCTCGCGGGCCAGGGGCGACTCGGCATCGTTCACCAGGGCCACGGTGGTGGCGCCGTTCCGGGTGAAGTAGGCCATGGGATCCACCAGGTCGGGGCTCTGGCCTGACTGCGAGAACGCCAGCACCAGCAGACCCGGCTTGGCCAGGTTCGCGTGGTAGAGCGTCACCAGGGACATGGGCAGCGAGGTCACCAGCCGGCCCAGGCGCGCCATGATGAGGTAGGCCGTGTGCTGGGCGGCATGGTCCGAGCTGCCCCGCGCCAGGGTGAGAATCCCGGTCGGAGGATGCTCCCGGAGGAATGCGCCGAAGGCCTCGTAGCTGCCATCGTTCGGGTTGAGCAACCGCGCCACCGCTGAGGGCGCCTCCCGGGCCTCGGCGAGCATGCGGCTCAAGCCGAGCTCCTTCCAGAAGCGGCCCAACTTCCGGCGAAAGCAGTGTTCGCGGGATCGGACAGGCGGGTCACGGCGGGGAAGGGCATGAAAAAAAACCTAACAGGCGATCAGGGGCCTTGGCGAGCGGCATTTCGGATCGTCGCAGGCGGGTGCTGCGAACCAGCCCGCGTTGAGAGCCGGGGTCGATCCCGGTAGGCTTCGGGGTGCGGTCCGTGCGCTCCTGCCTCGGCCGAGGGCCCCGGGAGGTTGCTTGTTCGCTGACTTCGGAAGCACGATCTGGATGGGTGTCCAAGCCCAGGATGCCGCGGATGTCCCCACCAGCCTGGTGCCGGGCGGCGTGGTGCTGTTCGCCCGCAACTTCGATCCCGACCCGGTGCGGGGACCCGGCCGCTGCCATGCCCTGATCGCGGAGCTCCAGGCCCGCTGGGGGCAGGAGGTCCCGCTGGCCATGGCCATCGATCAGGAAGGGGGCCCTGTCTCCCGCCTGAAGACCTGGGTGGGCGAGACGCCCTCCTTCCGCCACATCTGGACCAGCTCCGGCGCGGCCGGCGCCGAGGCCTGGGGACGCCTGTGGGGTGAGGGCCTCAGCCTGCTGGGCTTCAACATCGACTTCGCGCCCCTGGTGGACCTGCATGACGGGATCCCGGGTACGGGCCTGGGGGACCGGCGCGCCTCCGGCGATCCCGCGGAAGCCACCGAAGCGGCGGAGGCCTTCCTCCGCGGCCTCGAAGGCCAGGGCGTGAAGGGCTGCCTCAAGCACTTTCCCGGCCTGGGCGGCACGCGGGTGGACAGCCACCACTCCCTGCCGGAACTGACGGATGCCGAGGCCATCACGCGAGCGGTCCTGCCCTTCCAGAAGCTGGCCTGCCCGGACCGCCTGGTGATGGTGGCCCACGTCCGCACGCCCTGGACCGGGGACCTGCCCGCCAGCCTTCACCGCGCCCACGTGGCCGGGAACCCCTGGGGCGTCCAGGCCGCCTGGGTCACGGATGACCTGGAGATGGGCGGCGTCGCCGCCTGGCCCTGGCCTGAGCGGATCCGCCTGGCCCTGGAAGCGGGCCACCTGGGCCTGCTGGTCTGCCAGTCCCAGGCGGCACTGGAAGGCACCGTGGCGGCGCTGCAGGCACTCCCGGAGGAGCTGGTGCGCGGAGCGGTTGAGGCCGGCCGGGCCTACCGGCGCACCCTGACGCCCCCGAGTACCGCTGCCTTCGATGCACCTGCCTGGAACGACTGGGTGGCCCGAGTGCGGCAGGCCGCAGGCTGAGGATCTCAAGCAAAAAAGCAATTAAGCCACCGATGAACACCGATAAAGGCATGATAAAGAGACCTGCGGATCGGCCCTGCTCCGCCCATGTGGAACTTCAAGGATCAGCAATAAGACTCCACCCCGGTGGGCCGGTGCATGGCTTGAGATGGGTAGAGATTTCAGCTGGTGAGGGTAGTGATTTCGGTGATTTTGGCCCAGGCCGAATCGGAGCATGGGCTCTATCCAGGGGTGGCTCACAACCCATCACCGTCATCACTGAAATCACCGACTAAGGTTCTTTCCAAATCTTTCTTTATCAGCTTTTAATCGGCGTTCATCGGTGTTCATCGGTGGCTAATTCTTTTTTTTCGCCTCGCCCAAGCCGAACGCCCACCACGTTCATCGGCGGCATCCGCGTGATCTGTGGTTTCCCTTGCTTTTCCCTCCGAAATCCCCGGCTGACCGCAGGCGCTGATCCCGCACGCGGCCTGCTGTGCCACCCTGGAACCCAACCGCCTCAAGGATCCTGCCCGTGGGTTTCGCGCTGCTCGACTACGTCATCGTTGCCGTCTACCTCATCGGTGTGACGGTCGCCGGCATCCTGATCTCCGGCCGGCAGCGCTCCTCCCGGGACTACTTCCTGGGCGGCAAGGAGATGTCCTGGTGGTCGGTGGGCTTCTCCATCGTGGCCAGCGAGACCAGCACCCTGACCTTCATCAGCATCCCGGGCCTGGCCTTCACCGGGAATCTCTACTTCCTGCAGCTGGTGGTCGGCTACTTCATCGGCCGGCTCATCGTCAGCGTCGTCTTCATCCCGGCCTACTACCGCGGGGACCTGGAGACCGCCTACGACTTCCTCGGTAAGCGGTTCGGCCTCTCCCTCCGCCGGCTGGCCTCCTCCGTGTTCATCCTGACGCGGGTTCTCGCCTCCGGCGTCCGCCTCTTCGCGACGGCAATCCCCGTCCACCTCATCACCGGCCTGGACTACCCGACGAGCATCCTGCTCATCGGCGGGTTCACCCTCGCCTACACCTACCTGGGCGGCCTGAAGGCCGTGGTGGCCATGGACGTGGTGCAGCTGTTCATCTACCTGGGCGGTGCGGTGGCGGCGATGGTGCTGATCCTCCAGCACCTGCCCCACGGGTGGTCGGACGTGGTCGCCTTCGCCACCGCCAACGGACAGAACAAGTTCGCCTTCATCAACGGCCACACAGGCACCACGCTGGCCGGTTTCCTCATGACCCCCTACACCCTGCTCGGGGGCCTGCTCGGCGGCACGTTCCTGACCATGGCCTCCCACGGCACCGATCAGCTGCTGGTGCAGCGGCTCCTGGGCTGCCGGACCCGCTGGGACAGCCAGCGTGCCCTCATGCTCGACGCGACCTTCATCCTGCTCCAGTTCGGGTTCTTCCTCGTGCTGGGCCTGTGCCTCTACGCCTTCTATGGCGGGGTCACGGTCCAGCAGCTCGGGCTGAGCGCCTCGGACGAGGTCTTCCCGAAGTTCATCGTCGAGAACCTACCCACTGGCGTCGCCGGATTGGTGGTGGCCGGGGTGCTCGCCTCCGCCATGGGCACCCTGTCCTCCTCAATCAGCTCCCTGGCTTCCGCGACCTACCTGGACCTCTTCAAGGCCACGCGCTGGGGCCGCGCGCTGGATGAGCGAGGGGAAGTCCGCTGGTCCCGCATCTTCACCCTGCTCTGGGGCCTGCTGCTCATCGGCGGGGCCATGCTCTTCACGAACACCAAGAACCCAGTGGTGGAGCTGGGCCTGAAGATCGCCTCGGTGACCTATGGCGGGCTGCTGGGCACTTTCTTCCTGGGCCTCTTCTTCCGGCGGACGCAGCAGGCCGATGCCACGCTCGGCTTCATCGCCGGTCTGCTCGCCATGGTGGCGGTCCTGGCCTTCACCCGCATCGACTTCACCTGGCACACCTTCATCGGCTGCGCGGTGACGATCCTCGTTGGGAATATCTGCAGACTCTTGCGTGAACAGTGGTTCGGCGCACCGGAGCCGAGAGCTCCTGTTTAGACAATTTCTTTCACCATCTCCACCCACCCCCTTCACCCTGATACGAGAAAGACGAGAAATGAGAATTCGTCTCACTTGGCCCTTCAGTTTTTTCGATCCAAAAGACCTAACCTGACGTATACAGTTAGGTCAGAGATTCCTATTTCCAACTCATGAGGGGCCACAATTTACCACCCTCAGGTCCTATTAAGGAGAAAGTGATGCAGAAGCGGTACTGGAGTGCCTTGGCGCTCACACTTGTGGCTCTACCGGCCATGGCCCAGCAGTCAGGATCCATCTCCGGCAAGCTGACGGGGAAGCAGGGGCAGGCCCTCGCCGGGGTTCGCATCGATGTGACCGGCAACGTGCTGCCTCAGCCCCGGCGGGTCACCACGAACGAGGCGGGCGACTACCGGCTGCCGTTCCTGCCTCCCGGCGAATACGTCCTCACCTACACGCAGGCCGACAAGGCCACCCAGAAGCGCGGCATCACGGTCGTCCTCGGCCAGAACACCACCGCCAACGTGACCCTGCTGGACGCGACGGTCGTCGGCGCCCAGGTGGAAGTCGTGGCCGACAAGGCCAGCCTGGTGGATGCCACCTCGGCTGAGCTCAAGACCTCCTTCAGTTCCGAGACCATGAACGCCCTCCCCGTGGGCCAGGACTATCGCGATCTGGTCAAGCTCATCCCCGGTGTCATGTACACCCAGGATGCGGTCCGCGGCCCCAGTGCCGGCGGCAGCGGCCAGGACAACGTGCACCAGTTCGACGGTGTGAACGTCAACCTGCCGATGTATGGAACGATGTCCTCCCAGCCTTCGGGCCACGACATCGACCAGATCACCATCAGCAAGGGCGGCGCCGATGCCGTCGGGTTCAACCGCTCCGCGGGCTACAGCATCAACTCCATCAGCAAGTCCGGCACCAACGCCCTGACGGGGGAGCTCTCCTATCAGACCCTCCCGAACAGCCTGGTGGCCAAGCGCAACTACACCTCGGCCGCCATCTACGAGCAGACGAAGACCTACGCGGTCCTCAATGTGGGCGGGCCCATCCTGACGGACAAGCTCTTCTACTTCCTCTCCTTCTACCGGCCCACGGTCAGCCAGCAGAACAGCGCCAACAACTACGGAACCACCCCCGACTACTCGGAGACCCGGAAGGAGTACTTCGGCAAGCTGACCTACGCCCCGACCCAGAACATCCTGATCCACGCCAGCCTGCGTGATTCCGATGACACGGTCAACCACTCGGGCTACGGTGGCTCTGCCTATGCGGACACCACCGGCCAGGGCGGCAACACCAAGATGAAGATCGCCACCCTGGAGGCCACCTGGAATGTGACCCCCAACAGCTTCCTCAACTTCAAGACCACCAACTTCATCTTCAAGAGCGCCGACCATCCGGACTATCTCTCCAGCGCCGTGCCCTCCTTCACGGGCAACCTGGATGTGACGTCCCTCAACACCCAGGGCCAGTTCAAGGTGCCGGTCCCCGGCACCACCGCCCAGGCCGCCTATAACGCCTTCGTCGCACCGCTCATCACCAAGTATGGCTACCTGAACAGCGCGGGCGTCGCCACTGGCGGCGGCTATGTCGGTGGCTACAACCAGATCAACAACCAGAACTTCTTCCGCCGTAACTACGAGCTGGCCTACGACGCCACCTGGGGCGCCTCGGTGACCCACACCTTCCACGCCGGGGTCCAGTGGTCCAAGGAGATGGAAGATCTCTACCGCGTCTCCAACGGCTGGGGCCTCATCACCACGGTGGGCGCCTACACAACCAGCCCCTCGACTTCGCCCAACACTCTGTCCCCCTACTACTTCGTGGCGGCCGTGAACCAGCAGGGCATCTCCGGAGTGCCCACCATCCACTCCGAATACGAGACCCTGAACTACGAGCTCAACGACAAGATCAAATGGAACAAGTTCACCTTCAATGTGGGCTTGGTCATTAGCAACGACAAGCTCTACGGGTCGGGCCTCCGCGAGGATCCCAGCACGGTCTCTGGCTACGTCCAGGCGCGCGGCAACAAGTACCTGGAACATGAGATCAAGGCCGCTGATACCCTCCAGCCCCGCCTGGGCATCACCTACAACTACGCCAAGGAAGACACGGTCTACGCCAACTACGCGCGCTTTGTCCCTTCCGTGTCCTCCCTGCCCCGCGCCTCCTCCTGGGACCGCAACCTGGCCGCGACTGTGAACGTCTACTTCGACGCCACCGGCCGCCAGGTGGATCACTCGGTGGATGCCTCTTCCACCGGCAAGCTCTGGCAGGCGAACATGAAGCCCCGCCACACGGATGAGTTCCTCATCGGCACCACCAAGGATCTTGGCGATGGCTTGAGCGGACGCCTCTACGGCCGCTACCGGCACAGCGTGAACTTCTGGGAAGACACCAACAACGGTGCCCGAGTCATGTTCGCCACGCCCACCGGCATCCCCAAGGACTACTACATCCCCAACCTGAACGTGATGCTGAACCAGCTTCAGGGTCAGGCCCTCAGCCTGGCGAACCAGAACAACGCCTTCGTCGTGGCCCAGCTCGACAATGCCTTCACCAAGTACTACGAAGCCTGCATGGAACTCGAGTGGAAGGGCACCAACGCCTACGTGAACCTGTCCTACTCCTGGAGCCACTACTACGGCAACTTCGACCAGGACAACTCCTCGACCACCACCGCCAACGACTCCAACGTCTTCGTCGGCTCCTCCAACATCGGGGACGACTGGGGCCGCCAGGTCTGGAACAACAAGTACGGCAACCTGTCCGGCGACCGCCGGCACAAGGTGAAGCTCTTCGGCACCTACAAGTTCTTCTGGCAGGGTCAGCTGGGCGTCTTCCTCAACTACCAGTCCGGCCAGCCCTGGCAGTACCAGGACTACGCGTTCGCAGGCTACGCCGCGGACAAGGCTGCGGAGAACCTGAACAGCACCAGCGACACCAACCGCTACGCCGAGTCCGCCGGGTCGCACGTCACGGCGCCCCACTACTTCATGGACCTGAGCTACACCCAGATCTTCTGGAAAACCAAGCGCTTCAAGCTGGAAGGCATGGTCGACGTCTACAACGTGTTCAACAAGCAGACGGGCTACAACATCCAGAGCAGCGTGCACTCGGCCAACCCCGGCCTGGCCCAGACGTTCTACTCACCCCGCCGCACCCAGCTGGGCGTGCGGTTCCTGTTCTAGCGAATACCGAGGGGCTCCGGCCTCTCCTGTCCCAGAAAAGGGCGGCGAAAGCCGCCCTTTTCTATGCTGGAGGTAGGATTAGAGGGGCAAGCAGAGCCCTTCTCGGGAAGCGTCCTGGCCCACCCCACCGCCTCCCCAGGAATTCCTTTCTTGATGGGCTTGTATTCAAAGGTCATCAGGTCCAGCCTTAGGGCCTTAGGAGGTGCCTCATGCTGGCTTATGCCCCTGGGGATCTGAAAGGCCTGATCGACTCCACCCCTGGCGAGAGTGTTCTCGTCCACTTGGCAGAGCATCACGCGGGTCGGACCCTGCCGGATACCGGGGTGGACAGCCACCTGGCCTTCGATAGCCCGCGAGCCCAGATGATGATCCGCACCCTCGTCAAGGGCTCCACCATCGCGGCCCACTTCCATACCGTCTGCGACGAGGTCGTGGTCATCACCGGAGGGCGGGGCGAGCTCCTGATCAATGGCACGTGGATCCCTGTCAAGGTCGGCGACGTCCATGTGTGCCCCCGGGGCGTCGTCCACAGCACCAAGGCCCCGGAGGAGGGCCTCCAGTTCCTTTCGATCTTCTCTCCGCATCTGCCGACCGGCACCGACATCAACTGGCTCTGAGCCCTCTCTGGAGAATCTGCCATGACCGCACTGCTTCCCAACGTCGACCCGGATGGACTGCTGGAATTCTCGGTGGTCTACACCGACCGCTCCCTGAACCACATGTCCAAGAAGTTCCAGCAGGTCATGCGGGAGATGAACCGCATCCTGACCCAGGTCTACCACGCTCCGACTGCCGTGATCGTGCCTGGCGGCGGCACCTACGGCATGGAGGCCGTGGCCCGGCAGTTCGCCACGGGCAAGAAGGCCCTGGTGATCCGGGACGGCTTCTTCAGCTTCCGCTGGACCCAGATCTTTGACATGGGCGGCATTCCCTCCTCCCACGTCGTGCTCAAGGCCCGCCGCGTCGGCACCGGCCCGCAGGCGCCCTGGGTGCCCACCCCCATCGCCGAGGTGGTCGCCGCCATCGCCGCGGAGAAGCCCGAGCTGGTCATCGCGCCCCACGTGGAGACCGCCGCCGGCATCATCCTCCCCGATAGCTACATCAAGGCCGCGGCCGATGCGGCCCATGCGGTCGGCGGGCTGTTCGTCCTGGACTGCATCGCCTCCGGCTGCATGTGGGTCGACATGGAGGCCCTGGGCGTCGACGTGCTGGTGAGCGCCCCCCAGAAGGGGTGGAGCGGCACGCCCTGCGCCGCCATGGTCATGCTCTCCGAGCGGGCCAAGGCCGTGATGGCGACCACCACCAGCACCAGCTTTGCGGCCGACCTCAAGAAGTGGTCCGCGATCATGGATGCCTACCTGGCCGGCGGCCACGCCTACCACGCCACCATGCCCACGGACAGCCTCACCCGGGACTGCGCCGTGATGCAGGAGATGGAGGCCTACGGCTTCGAGAAGCTGCGGGCGGAGCAGGCAGAACTGGGCGCCAAGACCCGCATCCTGCTCGAGAGCTGCGGCCTGCCCAGTGTGGCCGCCGAAGGCTTCAAGGCCCCGGGCGTGGTGGTCAGCTACACCACGGATCCCGAAGTCCAGAACGGCAAGAAGTTCCTCGCCGCGGGCCTGCAGGTGGCCGCCGGCGTGCCGCTGCAGTGCGATGAGCCAGCGGACTTCATGACCTTCCGCGTCGGCCTCTTCGGCCTGGAGAAGCTCCACAACGTGGACCGCACCGTGGCCAGCCTGGCCACCGCCCTGACCGCGGTCGGCCTCCGCGAGGCCGTCGCCGCGCGCTAAGAGCGCAGTTCCCAGAGAAACGCCCGGCAACAGCCGGGCGTTTCTCTGGCTGCCAATGCCTTGGAGTAGCTTACTCCGCCGCCTGATAAGCCTCGTCGAGCACCTGGCTCAGGTGCCGGACCCGCAGGCCGAGGCCGTTGCTCCGGGAGCCATAGTCCAGGTGCATCATGCAGGCCGGACACTCCGTGACCAGCACCTGGGCGCCGGTCTTGGCCACGTTCCCCATCTTCCGGTCCAGGACGCCCTTGGCCTCCGTGTGGTGCCGAAAGGTGTAGCTGCCTGCGGCACCGCAGCACCAGTCGGCCTCGGGCAGCTCCTTGTAGGTCATGCCGGGGATCGCCTTCAGCAGCTTCCGGGGCTGCGCCGTGATCTTGGAGAAGCGGTTGGAGAGGTGGCAGGGGTCGTGGTAGGTGACCGTTCCAGCCAGCGCACCCATGGCCGCGCCCGTATCGGCGGCTACCAGGAACTCGCTGAAGCTGCGCACCTTCTTCGCCAGGGCTTCCGCCTTCCCCGCGTAGTCGGGATCGTCCTTCAGCAGCTCGGCATACTCCTTCAGGAAGGAGCTGCAGCTCCCGCACTCGGAGACGATGGCGTCGAAGGCCAGGGCCTCGGCCATGCGGTCCACGTTCTTCCGGGCGATGTCCCGGGCGGCATCGAGGTCCCCGTAGGAGTGGGCGGGACGGCCACAGCAGGTGTTGTTCAGCACCGTGGTCTCACAGCCGTTCCGCGCCAGGACGCGCAGGGTGGCAGCCACCACCTCGGGGTACTGGAAGCTGAGGCCGCAGGAGACGAAGTAGCCCACCCGGTGGAGGACCTTCTCGGGCTTCGGAACCTGGGCCTGCTCGCCGCGCAGGAAGGGGAGCCCGTCCATGGGCGGGAGGACCTGGATGGCGCTCCTCAGCTGCCTGCCCGTGGCACCGCCCGTAACTTTCTGGGCCGCGGCGGCGAACCCGTGGCGCTTGGCCCAGAGCGCCATGCGGCCGGCGCTCTCGAGCTTGCCGCTGTCCGAGAGGATCTTCCGGAAGAGGAGCTTCCGCCAGGCGGGCTGGCCGTGGCGCTTGAGGTAGGCGTGGCGCATGGCCGTGACGATCACATCGGTCTTGATGCCGGGGAAGCAGTGGGCCGTGCAGCCCCGGCAGAGGAGGCAGTCCTCCAGGGCGTCGATCACCTCGGGGCCCAGCTCCATGTTGCCGAGGATGAGGCTGCGGGCGATGGACTGGCGGCCCCGGGCCAGGGAGTGTTCCTCGCCGCTGACGCGGAAGACTGGACAGCCCGCCTGGCAGAAACCGCAGCGGTTGCACTGGGCGATGGTGTCGAAGAGGGGAAGCAGTTCAGGGGTCGCCATGGGTGCCTCGCGATCACATTCCGCCCAGGAAACGCCCCGGGCTGCAGAGGTCCTGGGGGTCGAACTCGGCCTTGATGCGCCGCATGGTGGCGAAGCTGGAACCGGGCTTGCCCCAGGCCTCCACCCGGGCCTTGAACCGGGGCGGCGCCTGCAGCAGGACCAGACTCCCGCCAACGCCCACCGCCTCTTCCCGGAGGGCCTCGGTGACAGCGGCCAGGCCCGCCAGGGCCCCCGCCTCGGTCAGGTCGTCCCCGGGCAGCAGGGCGGCACACACGAGACCGCTGCCCGCGTGGGCGGTGACAGTGGCGGCCAGACCCTGGGCCGCGGCCCGAGTCCGCGCCGAGGCCAGCATGCTGGCGGTCCGGGCGATGGGCACGGCCAGCTGGCAGACCACGCGCTTGGGATCAGGGGCGCCTCCGCCCTGGACGTTGGTGATGGCGGTCCAGGCCTGGTCTGATTCAGCCTCCCGGAAGGTCTTGGCGTGACCTGCCCGGCTGGCCACCATGGCCTCCAGGTCGCGCACCTGCCGGTCCACGGTGGACTGGCTGCCCGAGAAACCCGCCACCAGGGTGAAGGTGCCACGGCTAGCCAGGCCCAGCACCGGCTGCAGCAGGTCTGCGGCGGCGGGGTCCAGCAGCTCCAGGGCCTCGGGCAGCAGGAAGGAGGCCTGCACCTCCTCCAGGACCGCCGCAGCCTCGGCGAAGCCCGTGAAGGCACCCAGTACCGTGGCCCGGCACACGGGCATGGGCAGCAGCTTCACTGTGACCTCGGTGATGATGCCGAGGGTCCCGAAGCTCTGGATGAAGAGCTTGTTCATGTCATAGCCGGAGACGTTCTTGATGACCCGGCCGCCGCAGTGGATGCGCGTGCCATCCGGCAGCACCACCCGCAGGCCGAGCACCCAGTCCCGGGCCGTGCCGTGGAGCAGGCGGCAGGGGCCGCTCTGGTTCGCGGCCACCAGCCCCCCCAGGGTGACCCGGTCCGCGTCCGGCGGATCCAGGGGGAGCCGCTCCCGCCGCTCGGCCACGAGGGCCTGGAGGCGGCCCAGGGGCATGCCGGCCTCCACGGTGATGCAGAGGTTGTCGGGATCGAACTCCACCACCCGGTCCAGGCGCTCGAGTCTGACGACGACGTCCAGCCGCCGGGGCGGGTTGCCCATGGCCATGGCGGTACCGCCGCCCCAGGGCACCAGGGCGGCGCGGGCCTCGGCGCAGGCCGCGACGACCTCGGAGACCTCGTGCTGGGTGCCCGGACGCACCACCAGCGCGGGGACCATGCCATCGACGGCGTAGGGGGCCCCGTCCGCCGTGACGTTCTCCTCTCCCACCCGAGCCGCAAGCCGCTCCCGGAGGACCGCGAGGTCACTGGGCATGGGACACCTCCTGCGCGGCGGGGAAGATCTTTCCGGGGTTGGCGAGGTCCGCCGGGTCGAAGGCCCGCTTGACCTTCAGCTGCGCCTGGATGTCCTCGGCGCTGAGGATCAGGTGCATGGCGTCCATCTTCTCGAGGCCGACGCCATGCTCCCCGCTGATGGTGCCGCCCAGCTGCACGCAGAGCTCCAGGATCTCCATGCCCGCCTTCATGACCCGCGCCTTCTGCTCAGCATCCCGCCAGTCGAAGAGGATCAGCGGGTGCAGGTTGCCGTCGCCGGCGTGGAAGACGTTGGGGATCTTCAGGTCGTACTTCTCGCCCACCTCGGCGACCTTCTTCAGCACCAGCGGCAGGGTCGTGCGGGGCACCGTGCCGTCGCAGACCAGGTAGCTCGGCGTGATGCGCGCCACGGCCCCGAAGGCGCCGCGCCGACCCGCCCAGAGCAGGGCCCGCTCGGCCTCGTCCTTGGCGACCCGCACCTCCCGCGCCCCGTGCTCCATGCAGAGGCGCACGATGGCCTCGGTCTGCTCTTCCAGATCATCCTTGAGGCCATCCACCTCGATGATCAGCACCGTGGCGCAGTCCAGCGGCAGCCCACAGGCGAGGGACTTCTCCACGGCGTGGATCACCAGCTGGTCCATCATCTCGAGGGTCGCGGGCACCATGCCCGCGGCCACGATGGCCGACACGGTCTCGCTGCCCTTCTCGATGCTGTCGTAGATGGCCAGCATGGTCTTCACACCTTCGGCCTGACGGACGATGCGGACCACCACCTCGGTGCACACGCCAAAGGTGCCCTCGCTGCCCACGAAGACGCCCGTGAGGTCGTAGCCTGGCGTGTCCGGTGCCATCCCGCCGAGCTCCACGATCTCGCCATCCGACAGCACCACCGTCATGCCCGCCACGTGGTTGGTGGTGACGCCATACTTGAAGCAGTGGGGCCCACCGGAATTCTCCGCCACGTTGCCGCCCAGCGTCGCGGCCTTCTGGCTGGCGGGGTCCGGCAGGTACTGATAGCCCAGAGGCGCCAGGGCCTGGCCCAGCTCCAGGTTGAACATGCCCGGCTGGACCCGGGCCCGCAGGTTGCCCTTGTCCACTTCCAGCAGGCGGTTCATGCGGATCATCTCCAGCACCACGCCGCCCTTAAAGGGGATGGTGCCGCCGCTGAGGTTCGTGCCGCCGCCGCGGGGGACGGAGGGCACGCCGTGGGCGTGGCAGAGCTTGAGGACCCGGGACACCTCCTCGGTGGAGTGGACGAAGACCACCGCGTCAGGGCGACGCTCTTCGAGGTAGGCGTCGTACTGGTACAGCTGGAGGTGCACGTCGGAATCGATGACGTTCGCCTCCCCGACAACCCGCCTAAGTTCCTGGACAAGGACCTTGTTTGACATGGTCTGCTCTCGCTTGGGAGTGGTGGAAAAGGTGAGCCATCGTAGCAACAGGCACCAGGGATCCCTAGGATTCGCGCCGCCGACCGCCGAACCTTGACCGAAATCACTACCTGTATATCCGAAATGATGACACCACAAGGATTAGCCATCCTGCTTATCGGCCAGCCCCCTCCGAAAAGACGCTCCAACGAGGTGTCCCTGCCCCGCTGCGCGCTTCCGGTATCCTCGAAGCATGATTGGACGCCTGCGCGGAGAACTCATCCAGAAACTGCCCAACCTCGCCCTCGTGGAGTGCGGCGGCGTGGGCTATGCGGCCGCCATCAGCCTCTCCACCTACGGCCTGCTGCCCGAGCCCGGAGCGCAGGTAATCCTGCACACGGAGCTGCTGGTGCGGGAGAACGACATCTCGCTGCTCGGCTTCGCCATCCCCCAGGAGCGGGAGCTCTACCGGCTGCTGGTCAAGGTGGACGGCGTGGGCCCGAAGCTGGCCCTGGCCGCGCTGGGCTCCCTGTCCCTGGAGGACCTGCTGCTCGCCATCCGGGGCCGCGATGTGCGCACCCTGACCCGCATTCCCGGTGTGGGCAAGAAGACCGCCGAGAAGATGTGCTTCGAACTGTCCGAGAAGCTGGGCGGTCTCTCGGGCCTGGACGGTCTCTCGGGCCTGCCCTCGGGGGATCCCTGGGAGGAGAGCCTGCGCTCGGCGCTCACCAACCTCGGCTTCCGGGAGGATGCGGTGCTGCCGATCGTCGCCGGTCTCCGCGCCTCGAAACCCCCCCTGGCGGAGGCCATCCGCCAGGCCCTGAAAGCCCTCCAGCGATGAGCATCCGGATCCTGTCCACATCTCCCTTCACGGGGCCGGCCCTGGCCGCCCTCGGCGCGAGCTATCCCGAGCTGCTGGTCGCACCCTACCGGTCGGCGGCCTGGGAGGCGGCCCTGCCGGAGGCCGAGGCTCTGGCGGTCATCGTGTCAGAACCCATCACGGTGGCAGACCTGGCCCGGGCCCCGAAGCTGAAGGTCCTCGGCACCTGCTCCGTAGGCGTGAACCACCTGCCCCTGCAGGCCTGTGAGGCCCGGGGCATCGCCGTGGTGAACACCCCGGGCGTGCTCACGGATGCCACGGCGGATCTGGCCCTGACGCTGCTCCTGGCCCTCACACGCCGGGTGGCGGAGGGGGAGCGCATGGTGCGGACGGGCAGCTGGACCGGCTGGGCTCCTGATCAGCTGCTCGGACCCGGCCTGCCCGGCAAGGTCTGCGGCATCCTCGGCAGCGGCCCCATCGGCCAGGCCTTCGCCCGGCGCCTCCAGGCCCTGGGCATGCAGCCCCTCTTCTGGGATCGCTCGGGCGCGGGTGGCGACGTGGACTTCGGCACGGGCCGGGCGGCGCGCCTGCCGCTCGCCGAGCTGCTGCCCCGAAGCGCCTTCCTGTCTCTGCACTGCCCCCTCTCCGACCAGACTCGCGGCCTGCTGGATCGCGCCGCCCTGGAGCGCCTGCCCGCGGGCGCCATCCTCATCAACACCGCCCGGGGCGGCATCCTGGACGAAACCGCCGCCATCGACCTGCTGACCTCGGGCCACCTCGGCGGCGCGGGCATGGATGTCTACGAGGGCGAGCCGAACCTCAATCCCCGCTGGCTCCAGGCACCCCACACGGTCCTGCTGCCACACCTCGGCTCCGGCACGGTGGAGACCCGGGACGCCATGGCGCGCCTGCTCTGCGAGGGCATCGCCCGCGCCCTGGGCGCCTGAAGCCGGACTCACGCACCAGAACTTCTTCCACCGCTCCCAGGTGCTACCCTGGACTCCCTCACGAGGCATCCCATGGCGCGCCCCTGGTTAAAGCTGCTAGATCCCGGACTGACCGCGCTGAAGAGCGCGGCCACCACCTCTTTTGATGACCGCCTCGGCCTCGCCCGTGCCCTCAATGGCCGCGCCCGCCACGAGGAGGCCCGGGAGATCCTGGACCAGCTGCTGGCAGAGGATCGCTCCCACGCCGACGCCTGGTTCGAGCGCCTGCTCTGCTTCAGCGACCACGATGGCGGCGAAGAAGGACCGGAGCTGCTGGGCCAGCTGGAATCCCTCCGCGATGAGCATCCCACCGAGGGGTGCCATCTCCGCAACCTGGGCTACCTCCGCCTGCTCCTGCAGGATCCGGATGGCGCCGAGCACGCACTGCGCCAGGCCCTGACCCTCAATGGCCAGGACCCCAAGGCCCTCGAGCTGGCTGGGCTGGTGCAGCTGCACCTCAACCAGCCGGCGGACGCCAAGGCCTGGCTGCTGAAGGCCCTCAGCCTCAGTCCCCGGGACCCCCGCACCCTGCGCCTCCTGGCCATCGCCATGGAACAGCTGGGCGATCTGGCCGGCGCCGAGGTTCAGCTGGTGGCCGCCCTGCACGCCGAGGACGCCTACTACTGGGGCTGGCACTCCCTGGGTGAGCTGCTCCTCCACCGCGGCGAGCTGGCCGAGGGTCTGCGCTGCATCCAGCGGGCCCGCAGTCTGCATGTCACCGATCCGGCCAGCTACTTCATCCTGGCGGAGATCTTCAGCGAACAGGGCCACCTGGAGTTGGCGCAGGGGCAGCTGCACACCCTCATGCTGCTGGCACCGGCCGCGCCGGTGCTGGCCGAGGCCCAGGCCCTGCTGGGCGAGCTGAAGCGCGACATGGGCGACCGGGACGGTGCCGTGTCCTACTTCACGCTGGCCGCCGAGACCGATCCCGACGCCTCGAACCCCTGGGCCGCCCTGGGCGACATGGCCCGCGAGGAGAGTCGCTGGGACGACGCCCTCCGCTGCTACCGCGAAGCCCTCGTGCGCGAGCCGGACGCGGCGGACATCCAGGTCCAGCTCGGATACGTGCTGGTCGAACTGCATCAGGGTCCCGCCGCGGAGCAGGCCTTCCTGCAGGCCCTCGAGATGGATCCGGGCGAGTACAGCGCCTACCTGGGCCTGTCCGAGGTCTACCGCTTCGCCAACCGCCGGGAAGACCAGCTGAGCATGGTGGAGCAGGCCATGGCCCTGGCCCCCGAGGATTCGGACGTCTGGAACGCCAAGGGCGTCGCTCTGGAGGGCAGCAAGCAGCTGCAGGAAGCCACCGAGGCCTACGTGATGGCCCTCACCATCGAGCCCCACCACCGCAAGGCTGCCAACAACCTGGGCTTTGTGCTCCAGAAGCGCATGGAGCATGGCGAGCCGGAACTGCGGCCCCGCGCGGTGGAGGCCTGGAAACAGCGGCTCTTCATCTGCCGGGATGAAGGGCAGAGCCTCAAGATGGCCATGGAGCACCTGGCCCAGCTGGGCGTCGGGGAAGACACCATCCGCGAGTGGCTCCGCCCGGAATACATGGAAGCTGAAGCCTGACCCCTTCAGTCACAGCCTCGTTACGCTACCGTCTTCAGGCGTTTCCATGCGGGCCTTTGGTCGGTGTGGAAAAGCCTGCGGATTTGCATGGCGAGAGGCCTCTAAACCTTGTCTGGATATGGATTTCCAGGTGTGAAATGGGCAAAATCGCCTGAATTTAAATTCAATAATATCTATAATTAAATTGATGCTATTCACGGGATTTGAACCCGCGTCGAGAAATCGGGTTTTCCACATTCTTCGCTTTCTTTCGCCTGGACGAGGCGAAAGCCCCTTAATCACCGTCCGGTGAGGCGAAAACAGGCCCGTCAACCCTTTTTTGTTACACACAAGTATCAGACCAAAGCCTCCGCTTCCCGGAGGTGCACGCTGACCAGGCGGGAGCAGCCAGCCTCTTCCATGGTGACGCCGTAGAGCGTGTCCGCGGCGACCATGGTGGGCTTCTGGTGGGTGATGACGATGAACTGCGTGTCAGCCTTCATCTTCTGGACCATGGCGGCAAAACGGCCGACGTTGGCTTCGTCCAGGGGCGCGTCCACCTCGTCCAGCACACAGAAGGGGCTGGGCTTGAAGTGGAAGATGGCAAAGAGCAGCGAGATGGCCGTCAGCGCCTTCTCGCCGCCACTCAGCAGGGTGAGCGCCTTGGCGGACTTGCCCGGGGGCTGGGCGGTGATCTCGATGCCGCACTCGAGCAGGTTCTTGGGATCCTCCAGGCTGAGGTGGGCGCTGCCGCCGCCGAAGGCCTCCCGGAAGACCTCCTGGAAGCGGAGGTTCACGTAGTCGAAGGCTTCCCGGAAGCGCTCCTCGCTGGTGGCGTTGATCTCCTGGATGGTGGCTTCGAGGTTCCCAATGGCCTTGGTGACGTCCGCGCGCTGCTCGTCCATGAACGCTAGCCGAGTTTCCGCCTCCTCCAGCTCCTGGATGGCCAGGGGGTTCACGCCGCCCAGCTCCATGCGCCGACCCTGCAGCTCGTTCAGGCGGGTCTGGTAGACCAGCTCGCCTTCCTCCCAGGCCTCGCGCTCGGCCTCGCTCAGACCCGCGAGGAAGGCAGGGACTTCCAGCCCCAGCGCCAGCTCGACCTCCTTGGCCAGGGCCTCCTGGTTGCCCTGCACCTGGGCCCCGTGGAGCAGCACTTCCTGGTGCTGGGCCCGGGCGTTCTCCAGGGCTTCCTGCAGCTCGCGGGCATACCGTTCCTGGACGCGCAGGGTCTCCAGGCCCAGCTCCAGCCGCGGCTGGGCTTCCTGGGCCTGGGCCTGCACGACCTCCCGCTCCTGGAGCAGGGTCTGGGAATCACGCTCGAGCTCCGCCAGGCGGAGGGTGCAGACCTCGGCCCGCTCGGCCTGCACGGTGGATTCGGCCTCCAGCCGGAGGCGCTCGGCCTCCAGGTCGAAGCGGCCCCGCTGGGTGAGCTGCAGGTGGCGCTCGTGGCCATCCCGCTCGGCCCAGGCGGCGTCCCGGCTGCGGGCAGCCTCCATGCGCTGGTCGCGGCACCCGTCCAGGCGGTGGCGCGCCTCGCGCACCACGTCCTCCGCGGCCAGGATGGCGCCCTCCAGCGCGGCATCACCGGCTTCCTCAGGGTGCTCGTCCAGCTCGCGCAGCAGGCCCTGGAGTCGCTTGATCTCGTTCTCGATCTGCTCCCACAGCGTGTCGGCGCGCTCGCTGGCGGCGCTGATCTCGGCCAGCTGGCCCAAGATGGACGCCTGCTGGGCCTTCTGGCCTTCGACACGCCGGTGCAGGGTCCGCAGGTCCTCGTCGATCTCGAGGGAGCGCTCGCGGGCGGCCCGGGCCTCGTCGCCACCCAGCCCGCGCCGGGCCTCCAGGTCTTCCAGGCGATCCAGCAGGGCCTCGCGGGTGCCCCGGGCTTCTTCCTGCTCGGCCCGCAGCTTCAGGGGCGACGCGGCCGGGGCGGAGACGCCCAGCTGCATGGGACCGAAGGGCAGCCGGATGAAGGCGGGCGACACGAAGGCCAGGTCCGGGTGGGCCTGGGCGAGGGCGGGCAGGTCCGCGTCCGCGCAGTGGAAGGCGCGATCCAACAGGGCGCCCAGGGGCCGTCTCGCACCGGACCAGCGCACCCGGTCGCGCAGGGGCTCGCAACCTGCGGGCGCGGGCGGCGGCGGCGGGGCAGACTCCAGGGCCAGCAGCAGGTGTCCCGGGGCGGCCGAGGCCCGCAGCGCCAGCGCAGCGTCGGCCGAGAGGGACTGCAGCCAGACCCCCAGCAGGCGCTCAAGATCCGGGCGCCGCTCCTCGTCCACCGTCAGCTGCTCCACCAGTGCCTCCGGCCGGAAGTCCTGCTCCTTGAGCCAGGTGAGGCCCTTCTGCAGCTCCGCATCGCCGAAGCTCTTGGCCAGCAGGTCCGAGATCTGCCGCAGGCGCCGCTCGGCCGCGTCCAGCTCCGACTCGGCCCGGTGATGGTCCTGGGCCAGGGTCCGCTGGGCTTCCTCCAGCGCCTCGGCCCGGCGGCGCTGGTCGAAGGCCGCCTCCTCCGCCTGCTCCAACTGGCCCAGGAGCCCCTCGAGGCTCCGTCCCACCTGGGTGGCCTCGGTCTCCAGCCCCTCCAGACGGGGCGCCCGGATGGACTCCTCGTGGTTGAGCGCGTCGAGACGCCCCTCCAGCTGGGCGATCTGGCTCTGGAAGGCCAGCCGCTGCTTCTGGCGCGCCAGGGCCTCCTTCTGGTTCTCGGCCTTCTGCTCCCGGAGGCCCTGCAGCTCTGCTTCCCGATGGCGCAGCGCACCCTGGGCCAGGGCCACGCCCTCTTCGGCCAGGGTCAGCTCCCCTTCCCGCCCGGCGAGCCGCTCCGCTGCATCCTTGAGGAGGGCCTCGAGGGCCGTGAAGGAGTCCCCGGACTCCGCCAGCCGGTCCACCAGGGCCTGGATCCGCTCCTGCAGGCGGCCCTGCTGGGCAAGCGCGTCGGTGCGCCGCTCCTCCTGGAAGCTGCGCTCCTGGTCGGCCAGCTGGAGGCGCTGGTCCAGGCCGAGGATCGCGCTGGCACGGCGGGCCTGGGCCTGCTGCTGCTCGTCCACGGAGAGGCGCAGGGTCTCGACCTCCGAGGCCTTCTCGGAGACCTGCGCGGTCAGCTCGGCCACCCGGCGCTCGGTCTGATCCAGCTGGTCGAGGATGCGCTGCTTGGCCGCCTCCAGCTCCACCGCCTTGCCGGCCAGTAGGATGCGCTGGGTGGCCTTGATCTCCGTGTCCAGGTCCTTGGCCCGGCGGGCCCGGGAGGCCTGACGGCGCAGGGAGTCCATCTGTTTGTTCAGCTCGTACAGGATGTCATCCAGCCGCTGCAGGTTGGCCCGGGTCTCGTCCAGGCGCTTCTCCGCTTCCACGCGGCGCAGCTTGTAGCGCGTGATCCCGGCGGCCTCCTCCAGGAGCACCCGGCGGTCCTTGGGCTTGCTGCTCAGGATGAGGTCGATCTGGCCCTGCTGGATGAAGCTGTAGGCCCGGGTGCCCATGCCCGTGTCGAGCAGGAGGTCCTGGACATCCTTGAGGCGGGCCTCCCGGCCGTTGATGCGGTATTCACTGCCCGTGTCGCGGTAGAGCCGGCGGGAGATGGTGACCTCCCGGGTCGCGCCAGGCAGGGCCGGATCGGGCATCTCCAGGACGAGTTTGACCTCCGCCAGGCCCATGGGCCGACGCTGGGCGGTGCCGCTGAAGATCACGTCTGCCATCTCGGCGCCGCGGAGCATCGAGGGCCGCTGCTCACCCAGCACCCAGGCCAGGCTGTCCGAGATGTTCGACTTGCCGCAGCCGTTCGGCCCCACCACCGCCGTCATGCCCCCCGGGAAGCTGAGCTTCTGGGCATCGGCGAAGGACTTGAAGCCGTGGAGTTCAAGAGAGATCAGGCGCACAGTCAGGGCGCTCCGGGAAAGGTGGCTGGGAACATCTTCCCCCATCATTTCACACCTGAGAGGACTTCTGTCCGAGGGAGCCCACGGGCCTCTTGGGAATCGACCGGAAGCCCGGTAGACTCGGGTGTTCCCAGGCCCGTCAGGAGATACCTGTGCAGCCGTACCCAGCCCCCCACTCTGAACCTGCGCCCCCCGCCTGGGCGGAGTCTCATGGGTGTCGGATCGAGGCTGGCCAGGTCCTGACCCAGGACCACCGGTGAAGTTCTCCCTGCTCGCCCCTCCCGACGCTTCCCTGCTCTGGCTGGAGGCTCATCGCGTGATGGCCGGCCCCTTCCGGGCGCCCATCCAGGGGCTTCCGGACGAGGCTCAGCTGCTGCCGGCCCTGTCCGCCCTGCCCGCCGGCCCAACCAAGTGGGTGGTGGATGACCTCTGGACCCCCTCCCTGCTGCTGAGGGACCTCACGGAGCTCCCCAAAGGCGCCGAGGCCCAGGAAGCCTTCCTCCGCTGGCGCTTTGCTCAAGCCCTGGCGCTGGAGTCACCCCATTTCGTCCAGGCCCTGGAGGTGGAACCCGGCACCTGGCTGGCCTCGGGCATCCAGGAGGACTTCCGGGAGAGCATCCTGCAGCTGGGTTTCCGCCTGGACCGCACCCTGCACGGACTCACGCCGCGCTGGCTGCACCTCTACAACCTGCTGGCCCCGTCGCTGGCCCTGCCCGGCATCCTGCTGTCCCTGAGTCCCGCCGACTCCGGGCGCTATGCGGGCACCCTGATCGCCTGGGGCCGGACCCTCTGCCTGCTGCGGCAGTGGTCCGAACCCCTGGATCCCGAAGGCTGGATGGAGGAGCGCATCGCACCCAGCGCCGCCTTCCTCCAGCGCGAATCGCGGACCCCCCAGCAGCTGGTGATCTGGGGTGCCACCGCCTGGCCCGAAAGCAGCCTGCCCACCCGCTTCCTCGATGAGCGGTTCGCGCTCGGGGAGACGCGCTGATGGCTGTTCCTGTCCTCCAGCTGAACCTGGCCCCCCGCCCCAGCCTCTGGCGCCAGCGGCACAAGGCCTTCGGGTGGGCTGCCGTCGCCATCGGGAGCCTGCTCCTGCTCGGGAGCATCGGCTTCACCTGGCGGGCCTATTCCCAGGCCAGCCGCGCCGGCCGGGACGCAGTCAGTCTCACCGAGGAGGCCAAGCGCGCCTCCCGGCAGGAGCAGCAGCTGCAGTCTTCGCTCCAGGACATGGACGCGGGCAAGGAGCAGGCCCGCTGGAAGGTCGCCGAGAAGATCCTCCAGGAGCGGAGCCTGCCCTGGTCCCGCCTCACCGCTGAGCTGGAGCAGTGCATGGTGCCCGACATGCGGCTGAAGGGGATCCAGCGCGCCCGCAGCAACAACCAGCAGGTGCTCATGAAGCTCAAGGGCGAGGCCCGGACCCGTGAGTCGGAAGCCGCCTTCATCGAGGCCCTTCGGGCCACGCCGGTCTTCGCGCAGGTGGTGCTGGAGCGCGAATCCGAGCGCACCGGCGGCGGCTGGGACTTCGAGCTCAGCCTGCCCGCCGCGCCCATCCCCCCCCCCTTCCAGGTCAAGGTCATCAAGCAGGGCGTTCCCGTCCCCCCCGTGGCCAAGGCCGTCGCCCGCCCTGTGGCCGTCGCGGCGCCCCTCCGTCCCACCCCGACGCCAGTACCCCAGCCCGCCCTCAAGCCGGCGCCTGGGGCCCCGGGCGCCGCCAGCGAGGAAGAGCCCCCCTACGGGCCTCGCCGCCCCCGCGTGCGCCCCTCTCTGCCGAGGAACCCGCAATGACCAGTCCCTTGCGCGCGAGCCGCCTCCGCCTCGCCCTGGGCGCCCTGGGCGCGGTGCTCGGCCTGGGCGTGTCCCTCTGGCTCCTGCCGGACGCCTCCCAGCAGCTCAACCAGCAGCTCAAGGCCCGGCGCGCGGCTGAGCTCACCCGGAACCAACAGGTCCAGCAACTCAAAGAGCTGCAGCAACTGGCAGACCGCATCCGACGCGGCCGGGAGACCCTGGCCGATCTGGAGACCCGCCTGCCCCGCGGCTCGGCGGGAGAGCTCCAGTGGAGCCTCAGCAAGACCCTCCACCTGCTGGCCAAGAAGCACGGGCTGCGCCTACAGAACGTGAAATACGGCGTTCCCAGCCGGGAAGGTGCCCGCGGCAGCGACCTCGAGGCGGTGGAAGTCGAGTTCGTGGCCCTGGGCCTCTACGCCAACCACAAGGCCTTCATGCTTGAGCTCGAGGGCTCCGGTCTGCCCTTCGCGGTCCGCGACGGGCGCCTGGAAGAGAGCCCTGAGGGAGCCCGGCTCAATATCGTCCTCCGGGCCTTCCGGAAGGCTGGCGCCCCCGAGCGCGAGGAGGGCGAAGCATGAGCACCGCCACCCCCGCCCGCGGCACCGACCTCCAGGGCATGCTCCAGGAGCTCCGCTCCAACCGCAAGACCCAGCTGGCCCTTGCCGGCTTTGCCGTGGTCATCGGCTACTTCCTCTACACGGTCTTCGCCCCGGATGCCCCCAAGGGCCGTCGCCCCGGCGAGGCCCGCGCCGCCGCCAACCTCGACTCCCGGCAGCTCCAGGGGCTGCGCCGGCTGCCGGACCTCGCCGCGCTCGACAAGGCGGGCGAGCTGCCGCCGAAGCCCAAGATCCTGCGGGACCTCTTCGTGTTCGAGTCCCCGATCCCGCCCCCGAGCAAGCCCCCGCCTCCGCCTCCGCCGCCCCCACCCCCGCCGACGGCCGCGGAGCTCGAGGCCCAGCGGCTGGTTCAGCTCAAGGCAGCCGAGTTCGCGGGCCGCCCTCAGGACCTCCGCTACCTGGGGTTCTTCAAGGGCAGTCCCTCCGGTCCCGTAGGTGCCTTCATGAAGGGTGAGGAGCCCGTCACGCTGCCCCAGGGCTCGCTCCTCAAAGAACGCTGGAAGCTGGTCTCCATCCTCGACACCAAGGCCGAATTCCAGAACACCAAGTATCCGGACCTCCGCGTGGTGCTGGAGGTCCGCGAGGCCACCGGCAGCGCTGCCGTGACGAACCAATTCTGATCCGAAGGACGCCCCCGATGCCGACTCCCTCCTTCGCCCTGCTTCGCAAACCCCTGATGGCGGCCGCCCTCCTGCTGCTGGCCCTTGGCTGCAGCCTGCACCGGGCCAACAAGGCCTTCGATGAAGGCCGCTACGACGATGCGGTGATCGAGTACCGCGCCGCACTCCGCAGCGATCCCTCCAACACCAAGGCCCGGATCGGCATCAAGCGGTCCTCCCAGCGGGCCGCCGAAGGGCACCTGTCCCTGGCCCGCCAGGCCGATGCGAAGGGCTATACCGACACGGTCCTCGCCGAGGTCCGCAAGGCTCTGGTGCTCGACGCAGACAACCAGATCGCCCAGGACTGGCTCATGAAGCTGGAGCAGAAGGCGGCCAGGGAGAAGGCCGAGGTGGATTCCGCCGAGGATCTGGATGTCATGAAGGTCAAGGCTGACGCCACCAACGTCGTCCAGCTCAATCCCCGCTCCCTGGATGGCATCGACCTGAACTTCAGCCGGCGCACCAGCCTCAAAGAGATCTTCGGCACCCTGAGCAAGGCCTCCGGCGTGAACATCATCACGCACACGTCCTTCCAGGATCAGGCCATCTCCATCGATCTGCGAGGGCTGCCCTTCCAGCGGGTGCTGGACACGCTGATGCTCCAGAACGACCTGTTCTTCAAGGTGATCGACAAGAACACCATCATGATCTTCAAGGCCACGCCCCAGAACCGGGAGCAGTTCGAGAACCAGATCATCAAGACCTACTACCTCTCGAACGCGGATCCCAACGAGCTGCGCTCCACCCTGACCACCATCAATCCCCAGCTGCGCGTCTTCACGGACAAGCGGATCAACGCGCTCATCGTCAAGGCGAAGCCCCTCGAGCTCGCCATCGTGGATCAGGTCATCCGCACCCTGGACAAGGCCAAGGCCGAGGTCATGGTCTACCTCGAGCTCATGGAGGTCACCGAGAACAGCCTCCAGCAGGTGGGCCTGCTGCCGGTGATGAACGCCACCGACTCCGGCGGCACCTTCCGCATGGGCGCCACCACGGTGAACAACACCTCGGGCATGAACACCAACTCCGGCTTCACCAAGATCCACACGGCGGACATCCGCGTGCTGTTCCCGAACCTCGCCCTGGACTTCCTCAAGAGCAATGGCGATGCCCGGCTGGTGGCCAGTCCCAACGTGCGCGTCCTCTCCGGCGAGTCCGGTGAAGTCAACATCGGCGAGAAGATCTCCACCACCCAGAGCTCCCTCAACCTGCCGACCACCGGGGGGACCACGGCCAGCACCGCCGCCTCCTCCCTGCTGAGTGGCACGGCCCAGACCTCCTACTCCTACGAGGACGTGGGCGTGAAGATCAAGGTGAAGCCCCGGGTCCACAACAACGGCGAGATCACCCTCGAGATCGAGAGTGCGGTGACCACCTTGAAGTCGGGCTCCACACCCGGGCGTCCCGACCTCGGCAAGCGCGAGATCAAGACCCAGACCCGACTGCGGGACGGCGAGACGGCCATCTTCGGCGGCCTGCTCAAGGACGAGGAGCAGAAGTCCCTCCAGGGCATCTGGGGCCTCTCGGACATCCCCATCATCGGCCGCCTCATTGGCAACACCAACAACAGCAAGGCCAAGACTGACGTGATCCTCACCATCCGCGCCGTGCTGGTGCGCAAGCCCGTGATCTCAGAACAGGATATGGCCCCCTTCAATCCCGAGGAGGCGGCCTCCAAGGCGGGTCCCTTCTCGCCCGAGCCCGTCAAGAAGGCGCCCGCGCCCAAGCCTGTCCCGCCGGTAACCCCCGCACCCAAGCCCGCCATGCCGACCGCTCCCGCCGCCAAGCCCACCGCCCCACCGGTGGCTCCCGCCGCCGAGACCACCCCTGCGGTGCCGACCACACCCTCTGCCTCAGCCACGCCCAATCCGCCCACTCCCCAGGAACAACCCGGTCTGCCCTCGGTTCCCGCCTCGGACGCCATCCAGGATAAGAAGCCGGGCATCCCGAGCGACGCTCCTCCCGCCCCGTCGGACCTGGTGATCTTCATGTCGCCCGTGGCCTCCGAGATCAAGGTCGGCCAGAAAGCGAGCATCACCCTCACCGTGAGCGGCGGCCAGGGCCTCACCTCCGGCATCCTCGAGCTCCGGCTGCCCCCGGGTCTGCGGCTTCAGACGGTCACCCCCCGTGAGTTCCTCTCGGGTGAGGGCGGCGGCCTCGAGCAGTTCCCGGGCAAGGACGGCCTCCTCAAGCTGGTCTTCCGGCGCAGCGCCACCGGTACCGACGCCGGGCCCTTCGCCACGCTGGAGCTCGAGGGCGTGACGGCCGGCAATGCGCCTGTCCTCATCCAGAGCGGGCAGTTCCTCATCGGCACTGGGCCCATCTCCGGACGGTGGTCCAACGCGCTCGTGACGGTGCAGTGAAGCGCCAGGGCGGCTTCACCCTGCTGGAGCTGGTGGTCACCGCCACCGTACTCATGATCCTGGCATCCGTGATCGTGCCCCTGGCCCGCAACGGCCTCCGGCGCCAGCAGGAGCTGGAGCTTCGTCGGGCCCTGCGGGAGATTCGCCTCGCCATCGACGACTACAAGAAGCAGGCGGAGACGCAGAAGATCAAGGCTCCGCCCGCCGAAGCCAACTTCTACCCGGAAAGCCTGGAGATCCTGGTGGAGGGTGTGCCCATGACCGGCTCCCTGAGCCGCAAGATGCGCTTTCTCCGCCGCATCCCCGTGGACCCCTTCAGCGGCAAGCCGGAATGGGGCATGCGCAACACCAACGACGACGCCAGCAGCAGCAGCTGGGGCGGGGGCCATGTCTACGATGTCTACACCCTGCACCAGGGCACCGGCAGGAACGGCATCCCCTACCGGGAGTGGTGAGAAACGCTGTTGCCTCTGCGCGACTCTCACGCTAGTCTTGGAGTTCGGCACATCCGGAACCTTCGGGGCCCGGCACGATCTTTCACGCGGATATGGCGGAATTGGTAGACGCGCTAGCTTCAGGTGCTAGTGTTCACAAGACGTGGGGGTTCGAGTCCCTCTATCCGCACCAGTTTTCCCGGCTACGCCGATAAAACTGGTGAGCAGGAAAGATCAAAAGCCATTGATAAAGGCACCTGGCCTCCTCCAGGTTCGACCCATCCTTGGTACGGGACTGAGGATTTCGCCACAGGCGATATCTGGCAACGCGCAGCGTTGGCAGCGGGTGACGGGAGAACCCCCGAAAAGGAGCCACCATGGCCCTCAACGTAGACCAGAAGAAGATCATCATCGACGACTTCAAGCAGCACGAGTCGGACACGGGTTCGCCCGAGGTGCAGGTGGCCATCCTCACCAAGCGCATCAATGACCTGACCGAGCACTTCAAGATCCACAGCAAGGACTACCACAGCCGCCGCGGGCTCATGATCATGGTCGGCCAGCGCCGCCGCCTGCTCGACTACCTCAAGAAGAAGAGCAAGGAGCGCTACGCCACCCTCATCGAGCGCCTCGGCCTGCGCCGCTAGGCTCCTCTCGACCCCCAAAACGCCCGCAAACGCGGGCGTTTTTTCGTTATGTTCAAAGGATGGACCTGAAGCCCCTGCCCTGTCCCGAGCATCCGAATCCCTACACCGTTCTCGACCGGCGGTTTCTCTATGACTCGCCCTGGATCCGCATCCGCGAGGACCGGTTCCAGCACCGCCGGGGCGCGGCCGGTCGCTATGCCGTCTGTGGCTTTGTGCGCACGGCCTGCGGGGTGCTTGCCCTCGACGAGCAGGATCGCGTGGTGCTCGTGGGCCAGTGGCGCTACCCGCTGGAGGCCTACTCCTGGGAGCTCCCCGAGGGCGGCGGCGATGCCTCCGAAAGTCCCTTCGAAGCCATCAGCCGGGAGCTGGCCGAAGAGGCGGGCCTCACCGCCAAGGTCTGGGAACCCCTGGCCTTCTTCCACCCCAGCAACTCCTCCACCGAGGAGGAGGCGTTTCTGTTCCTCGCCACGGGCCTCCACCCCAGCGAGGGACACCATGCCGAGGACGATGAGGAACTGCTGGTGCACCGCGAGCCCTTCCAGGATTGTCTGCGTCGCGTGCTGAGCGGCGAGCTCACGGACAGCCTCACGGTCATGGCCCTGCTGGCGCTCCAGGCCCGGCGCAGCGGCGTGGACGCGCCGCTGGAGCCAGCCCTCGCCCAGCGCTTCTTCCAGCGCACCGGCGATCACCCCTCCCGCGGCCGAGCCCGGTGGGCCGCGTTGGACGCGCCATGATCCTCAGCCTGCATCCGGACACCCCGCAGCCGCGCCACCTGGAGCGCATCGCGGAGCTGTTGCGGCGGGACGGGGTCATCGCCTATCCCACGGACACCCTCTTCGGCCTGGGCTGCCTGGCCTCGCGGAAGAAGGCCGTGGACCGCGTCCAGCAGCTGAAGGTCCGCGATCCGAAGAAGCCCATGTCGATGCTCTGCGCCGACATGGAGATGCTCTCCCGCTACGCGCGACACCTGGACACGCCCACCTTCCGCATCCTGAAGCAGCTGCTGCCCGGCCCCTACACGGTGCTGCTGCCCGCCAGCCGCGAGGTGCCGCGCTACCTGCAGAACAAGCAGGTGGTAGGACTGCGCATCCCGGACAGTGCCTTCTGCCAGGCGCTGCTCACGATGCTGGGGGAGCCGATCATCACCACCAGCGTGGTGCTGCCTGGCCAGGCCATCCTCAACACGGCCTGGGAGCTTGAGGAGGAGCTGGGCCACGCCCTGGATCTGGTGGTGGACTGCGGGCAGCCCGAGGGCGTGCCGAGCACCATCCTGGACCTCAGCGGGGAAGAGCCTCTCCTGGTCCGGCAGGGCGCAGGTCCCTGGCCGGTCTGATCACTTCGACCGCTCGGCCGCCTTCTGCCGCAGCACCTGGCACTCGGCTTCGGTCAGCAGGCCGTCGCGCTTGAGGCCCTCAATGCGGCGCAGCGCACCCTCCAGATCGAAGGCCGGGGCCGCGGCCAGAGGAGACACAGGCTTCACGGGGCCGGAAGGAACGACCGCCGTCACGGGCAGGGGCTTCGCCAGGGGGGCCAGGAGCCGACCCAGGTTCTCGCACCACTGGGCGTACTTGATGGCGAGGCTGTCGGGGCCCAGGCCCCGGAGCGTCGTGTGGAAGGCCCCCAGCAGCTCCCCCGAGTCGCCATCCACCAGTTTCAGATCCAGGGACAGGAAGGACGGGCCTGCGGACATGGAGCCGCTCTCCTCTCCCACCGCATCCACAACCCGCCCCACCAGGACCAGATCCCCCTCCGCGAGGGAGACGGGAAGCGCGCCCTTCAAGCCCTTCTGCAGGCCCCGGGCCAGCTCCGGCACCAGGGTGTCCTCGAGGCGCCCCAGCAGGAGCTGGTCCTTGGTGGCGCGCTTGCCCAGCAGCCAGACCGCAGGTTCCCAGGCCTTGAGGCGGAGGGAGCGGTGGTGGAGGTAGAGCCCCGTCTTGAGCCACTGGAAGCCCAGGGTCTTCGAGGCCTGAAGCTCTGCGGCGGGACCGAACCAGGCTGCGTCCAGTCGGCCGTCATCCGGCAGCGGCGCCTGGGCAGCGAGGAAGGCTGGGACAGCCAGGAGGAGCGCAGCGGTTCGTCGCATGGGGTCTCCGAATCAATCCACCCGGTAGTGGCAGCCCCGGCTCTCGGGGTTCTGCAGGGCGGCTTTCAGGATGAGCTGGGCGCAGAGGATGCCGCTGCGCAGCTCCAGGAGCTCCCGGCTGAGGGGGGCCTCGTGGTAGAAGCGGTCGATGCGGTGGGCCAGGTACTGGATGTCGGCCTTGGCGCGGTGCAGGCGGGCCCCGGTCCGGACGATGCCGGCATAGTTCCAGAGCGTGCTGCGGATGAGACCCCAGTCCTGGTCGATCAGCAGCGGGTCGGTCTCCTCGCTGGCCTCCGGCATCTGCCATTGGGCCATGTCGCTGGCCTCGGGCAGGCTGGACTCGCCCAGCTCGGCCACGGCCGCCTCGGCCCCCCGCAAGCCCCAGACGAGGCCTTCCAGCAGGCTGGTGGACGCCAGCCGATTCGCCCCGTGCAGGCCCGTGCAGGCCACCTCGCCCGCCGCAAAGAGGCCTGGCAGGCTCGTGCGGCCATCCAGATCCACGAGGACGCCCCCGCAGAAGTAGTGGGCTGCGGGCACCACGGGGATGGGCTGACGGAGCGGATCCAGGCCCTCGGCCCGGCAGGCCGCCACCACCGTGGGGAAGTGGGACTCCAGATCCAGCTTCGCCGCCACGGGCGTCAGATCCAGAAAGACGCTGGCCTCGCCGCTGGCCGCCATCTCCTGGAAGATGGCCCGGCTGACCACGTCCCGGGGCGCCAGCTCCAGGTGCTCCGGCTCGTACTTGGCCATGAAGCGCTCGCCCTTCCGGTTCACCAGCCAGGCCCCCTCGCCGCGGAGCGCCTCCGTGAGCAGAGTGCGGGGCTTGCCCGGTGCATACAGGGCCGTGGGGTGGAACTGGAGGTACTCACAGTTCACGATGCGGGCGCTGGCCCGGTAGGCCGCCGCCAGGCCATCCCCGGTGGCGCCGGGCGGGTTGGTGGTGTGCAGGTAGAGGTAGCCCAGCCCGCCCGTGGCCAGCAGGGTCCGGCGGGCCAGAGCACCCTCCACCTGGCCCGTGGCCGGGTCGTAGAGGAAGGCCCCGTGCACCCGGATGGGATCGTAGACCCGCACCGGGCTCAGGCAGTGATGGGGACTGGTGATGAGGTCCACGAGACAGAGGCGCTCCCGCACCCGGATGTTCGGGTGGCTGCGCACCGCCTGACTCAGGGCCGTCTGGATCGCCAGCCCGGTGGCGTCCTTCGCGTGGTAGATGCGCTTGGCGCTGTGGGCGGCCTCGGCGATGGCATCCGGGGCATCGTCCTGCCCCAGGTCGAAGGGCACGCCCAGCCGCTCCCAGAGGAAGCTCCGGCAGAGCCGGGGACCTTCCTCCGCCAGCAGCCGCACCGCCTCGTGCCGGCACAGGCCCGCGCCCGCCGCCTCGATGTCCGCCGCGAGCAGGTCCGGGGAGTCCCCCTCTGCAGCCGGCGCCAGGCCGATGATCCCGCCCTGGGCCCAGGAGGTGTTGCTGCCGCCCAGGTCGTCCTTGGCCACCAGCACCACGGAGGCGCCCAGGTCCGCGGCACGCAAGGCCGCCGAACAGCCGGCGATCCCCGCGCCCAGCACCAGCAGGTCTGCCGTCATCGTCATGCCAACTCCCAGGTGGGACGGTCCAGGGCCCACAGGGGCGCGAGGTCCGTATCATCGTCCATCCGTCGGCCCTGGTCCAGTCGCCGGGCCGTGAGGTCCAGGGCCGCTTCGGCCCGAACCTCGCCCCAGGGCGTGGCGAAGGCGCCGCCGCAGGCCCGCAGCCGCTCGAGCGCCTCCTGCCAGAGGGCGAGCGCCCCCGATCGGTTGTGCTGCTGCAGGTGGTGGTAGCCCCCGGCCATCAGGATGAGCCCCTGCAGCTGCCCCTGGAGGTCGCCAGTGGCGCTGCCCCAGAGGGGCTCCAGGGCATCGTGGCACTCGTGGAAGAGGCCGTGGTTGAAGAGGGACACGCCGCAGGCCAGGGGGTAGCGATCGCCCAGGGGCAGCGGGGTGAGGGCGGCCAGCTGCCAGCCGCAGCGCAGGCTCACCAGGGGCCCCCAGGCGCCCCAGGAGGCCCCGGGGAGCCAGCCCTCGGGCCCGGCGTCCGCGGTGTCCGACCAGGCGGCTTGGTGGCGCTGCCAGGCTCCGGCGGGATCGTGCTGCCCCAGGGCTCCCAGCATCCGGGCGGCGAGGTTCAGCAGCAGCGGCTCCGGCAGGCCGCCCGGATGCTCGGCACGCACCCGCGGGGCGCCCAGGACCGTGGGCCAGACGAGGTGCTCGCGGGCTCCGGGATCGGCCAGGGCCGCTTCGAGCCGGCTCCGGAGCACCTCCTGGACGACCCGGGGCAGCAGCGGCTGGCGCTGCCAGAAAGGGGTGCGGTTGCAGTCGTCGCTCATGGCTCCACCAGCAGGCGCAGGGCGAGGCCACCCCGGTCATTCTCGGAGACCCCGGCCCACTGGCAGCCGGGGAGCCGGCCCTGCAGCACCTTGCGGGGCTCGCCCTCCTGGTGCGTCAGCAGCCAGCGGGCCACCAGGCCCCGGTATTTCTTGGAGAAGTGGCTCACGGCGCGGCCGCTGGCGTCGAAGATCTCGACCGTGTGGCGGGGCCGGGTCCAGCCCTTGATCAGATCTGCGGAATCGCCGGGCAGCAGCTCCCAGAGAGGACCGGCGGGCAGTGCCTCCAGCCGCACGGGCAGCGCCTGCCGCCAGTGGGCCTTGAGGCCGTGGATGGCCGCGGGCTTCAGCTTGTAGGGCGGCACCAGTTCGTCGCCGCGCACGAGACCCCGGAGCAGGGACAGGATGTGCACCTGGGACCAGGTCGCCGAAGGAAGTGTCGCTGCGTCCAGAGCTTGAAAAGCCACACCGGTGTAGCGGGCCAGGGCCGGCAGGAGGGGCACTGGCCCACCCAGAGCCAAGGCCTCGCTTCGTGCCTTGGCCAGAGCCAGCTCCTTGACCTCGAAGGCCTTCTTCAGGGCCTCGGGGGAACCCGTCCGCGCCAGGGCCACCAGCCGGTCCCGCACCCAGCGCTGGTCGGGGGTCTCCGTCAGCCGTCCGACCACGCCCCCGGGGGCCTTGTCCTCGGAGGGGGCGAGCAGGATGAGCGGCAGGGCCTTCATCGGGAGGCCACCCAGGCCTCGAGGCTCACCAGCTGGAAGCCTGCGAAGAGCTCCCGCAGGAGGTCACCATGGCCGCGCAGGCCCGCGCTGTGGGCGAAGTGGTGGCCAAAGCTGACGCCAGGCAGGCTCGGCTGGCCCTCGTCCAGCTCCCAGGGATGCAGCACCAGGGGGGTGCCCGCGTCCTCCAGGGCCAGGGTCTCCAAAGCGCGTCGCACCAGGCTGAAGGGCAGCACCCGCAGCCCCCAGCCCCAGAGGGGTGAGCGGGGCGGGCCCGACCACATGACCGGAGGCGGCAGCTCCCAGAGGTCTTCGGCCAGCCGGTGGGGGCGGCGCGGCCAGGCGGGATCGCCGATGACCGCCAGCGGCACTCGGCTGGAGTCGTAGCGGAAGCCCAGGGCCGGCAGGTCCCGCCACCAATCCGCCGCGACGCCGCGGAGGCTCCACTCCGGGGCGCGGTAGCCGAGCACGGCTGTTCCGGTCAGGTCTTCCAGGAGGGCCTTTCCTTCGCGCAGGGAAGCCTGCCAGGTGGTTCGGTCCTGCTCGAAGGCCCGGCGGTGCGTGAGCCCGTGCAGACCGATGGCGTGGCCTTCCCCGACGATCCGGCGCAGCAGGTCAGGGTGGCGCTGGGCCTGGTCCGCCAGGCAGAACCAGGTGGCCTGGGCGCCCAGGTCCGCACAGAGCTCCAGGGCCTTCTCGGTGGCCAGGGGCAGCCGGCACTCGAAGCGGTCCAGGGCCTCGGGCTGGTCGTAGGGCGGGCAGCAGAGCTGGAACCAGTCCTCCCAGTCCAGGGAGAGGGGCAGCCGGCGAATGCTCAGGTGAAGTTCCGCTCGGAGAGGCTGATGAACTCCAGGGAGAAGTCATCCAGCTCGGTCTGGAACTGCTTGAGCTGCCCCTGGAAGAAGTTGTAGGCCATGAGCGCGGGAATGGCCGCCGCCAGGCCCGCCGCCGTGGCCACCAGGGCCTCGGAGATGCCCGGCGCCACCGTGGCCAGGTTGGCGTTGCCCGTGGCCCCGATGCCGCGAAAGGCGTCGATGATGCCCCACACGGTGCCGAAGAGGCCGATGAAGGGGCTCACCGCGGCCACCGTGGCCAGGCCCCCGAGGGAGCGCTCCAGGCGACCCATCTCCACCACGCTGGCCCGCTGCAGGGCGCGCTCCACGGCCTCCATGCTGCGCAGCTGCGACTTGCCGTCCTGGCCGACCTGCCGCAGCTGGTAGGTCACCTCGCCGTAGCCCGCCACGAAAAGGCCCACGAGGGGGCTGAGCGCGAACTTCTCTACCTGCTGCTTGAACTCCCGCCAGTCCGTGGACCGCTTGAAGGCGCCCCGGAACTGCTCGGAGACACTGCGGCAGCGCTGATAGAGCAGGGCCTTGCGGATGATCACCACCCAACTCAAGAGCGAGAAGGTGACCAGGATGACCATCACCACCTTGGCGACTGGACCCGCATGGAGCATGACTTCCAGGAGGTTGACCTCGTTGCCCGTGGGTGCCGCCAGAATCGCCATGCTGTCTCCGTGGCGTCATGATACCAACCTGAACGCGATACACTCGACAGGTTTGCGAAGGAGCCGTCATGCAGGTGTTGGTCATCGGTTCGGGCTACGTGGGGCTGGTGGCTGCCGCGTGCTTCGCGGAGGCGGGGCACCGCATCCTCGGCGTGGACGTGGACGCGGCCAAGGTGGCCACCCTGGCCCGCGGGGAATCGCCCATCTTCGAGCCCGGCCTCGACGAGCTGCTGCAGAAGCATCTGGCCTCGGGCGCCCTGAGCTTCACCACGGACCTCCGCGCCGGCATCGCCGAAGCGGACGCCGCCTTCATCTGCGTGGGCACACCCCAGAGCGAGGACGGCAGCGCTGACATGAAATACGTGCTGGCGGTGGCGGGGCAGCTGGGTGAGGCCATGGCCCTGCGCGCCAGGGACGCGAAGCCCCTGGTGGTGGTAGACAAGAGCACTGTTCCCGTGGGCACCGCCGCCCGGGTCCACGCGGCGATCGCCGCCCACACGGACCGGGCCTTCGAGGTGGTGAGCAATCCCGAGTTCCTGCGCGAAGGTTGCGCCCTTGGCGACTTTCTGGAGCCCGACCGCGTGGTGGTGGGCTGCCGCACCGACCACGCCGAGGCCATCATGAAGGGGCTCTACCAGTCCTTCCTGGACCGCAGCGGCGGCAAGTGGTTCCGCATGGACCCCCCCAGTGCCGAGCTCACCAAGTATGCCGCCAACGCCATGCTGGCCCTGCGCATCAGCTTCATCAACGAGATCGCCAACCTGGCGGAGTCCGTGGGCGCGGACGTGGACCACGTGAAGACCGCCATCGGTGCGGACCACCGCATCGGCCCGGCCTTCCTGAACCCCGGGCCCGGCTTCGGCGGCTCCTGCTTCCCCAAGGACCTCCAGGCCCTGCTGAAGGTCGGCCGCGAGCAGGGCCACCCGCTCCTGACCCTCGCCGCCACCGTCGAAGCCAACCGCCACCAGAAGCAGGTGCTCCTGCGCAAGGTGAAGGCGCACTTCGGCGTGAAGGGGGGCGTGCCGGCGCCACTGAAGGGCCGCCGCTTCGCCCTCTGGGGCCTGGCCTTCAAGGCGAACACCGATGACATCCGCGAGAGCATGGCGCTGGAGCTCATCGAAGGCCTTATCAACCTGGGCGCCGAGGTAGTGGTGCACGACTTCGCCGCCATGGATGCCGTGAAGGCCCGCATCGGCGACAAGGTGCGCTACGCCGCCACGCCGCTGGAAGCCTGCGAGGGCGCCGATGCGCTGCTCATCGCCACCGAGTGGGCTGACTACCGCAAGGCGGATCTCGAAGCCGTGGGCAGGGCGCTCAAGGCCCGCCGGATCTTCGATGGTCGCAACCTCTTCCGCCCCGAGGCCATGGAGGCCGCCGGCTGGACCTACCACTCCCTGGGGCGTCGGGCCGTGGAAGGGCGCTGATCCGCACCTGGCCAATAAAAGTGGCCTCGCCTCGAGCCTTCCCCGGCAAGCCGTGCTTAGAATGGACCGAGGCCCCTTCCGCCACCCCGCGCTGAAGTGGCCGCCACCCTGAACCGGCACCACCCGATACGGAGACACCATGGGCAACCTCGGAATGATGGAGATCCTGCTGATCGGCATCGCGCTGCTGATCTTCTTTGGCCCCTCCCGCCTGCCGGAGCTCGGCAAGAGCCTGGGCAAGGGCATCCAGGAATTCAAGAAGGCCAGCCGCGAGCTGACGGATGCCGTGAAAGAGGACGTCACCACGGACAAGGAGAAGGACAAGGAACAGGACAAGAAGTAGGCCTCGGCCCTTCCGTCCCAGGCTCCTTTCCGGGGCCTCCCCCTTGCTGCTTCCTGCACCCCGAGGACCATGGCGCTTCCGGACACCCCGCCCGACAAGATGAGTTTCTGGGAACACCTCCAGGAGCTGAGGGTCCGCATCGTCCGTTCCCTGCTCATCGTGGCCGTGGGCTTTGCCGTCACCTACGCCTTCCGGTTCAAGCTCTGGGCCCTGGCGCAAAAGCCGTTCCTCGAGGCCATGGCCCGGCAGACACACAAGCCCATCGCCAGCCTCGATCCCTTCGCCTTCACGGACCTCACCGAGCCCTTCTTCAGCATGATGCGGCTCTCGCTCTGGGCCGCCGCCCTGCTCGTCGCGCCGTTCCTGTTCTATCAGCTCTGGGCCTTCATCCGGCCCGGCCTGCTGCCGAAAGAGCGCCGCCTGGTCATCCCCTTCGTGGTGGTGACCTCCGGCTGCTTCCTCGGGGGCGCCGCCTTCGCCTACTACCAGGCCTTCAAGTTCCTGGGCGACATCCTCTTCCAGGAGGCGGCCTCCGCGGGCCTGCGGGCCAACCTGCATGTCTCGGACTACCTGGACCTGTTCATCTCCACCCTGCTCATCACCGGCATCATGTTCGAGCTGCCGGTGCTGTTCTTCTTCCTGGCGAAGTTCCGCATCGTGACCGCGCGCCTGATGCTGAAATACTGGCGCCACGCCACCATGGCCATCCTGATCTTCAGCGCCTTCTTCACCCCCGGCGACGTGGTGGTGACCACCATCTTCTTCAGCGTGGTGCTGCTGGGCCTCTACTTCATCTCCATCCTCGTCGCCTGGGCCGCCGAGCCTCGCCAGCCCAGGTAGCTCGGCACGCCCGTGGGACGGGCGAAAAAGGATGAATGACCGAGGAGGAAGGTGGAGCAACGGAGAGCCGCTCCATCACTCAACAATTCATCGGTGTTTATCAGCAGTTATTGGTGTTCATCGGTGGCTGATCTTTGTTTCTTTTTTTCCCTTGCCCCTACTCCGCACAGACCTCAGAGGCCTTCAAGATCATCCAGGCACTGCTGAACGGCCCGGTTGGGCTCGGGCGCCTTGGACAGGGCCTGTCGCTCGAACGCATCGGCCATGAGCCCCCGCAACTCCTCGTCCATGCGGGAAGCAAAGCCTTCGCCCTGCTCCAGCAGCCGTGCCCGGCCTTCGGCGGCCATGGCCCGGGCGTTCATGCGCTGGTGGTCGTTGGCGCTGGTTGGCAGCGGGACCAGGAGGGCACCCCGCCCCACAGCCTTGAGTTCGGCGCAGGTGCTGGCACCAGCGCGGCTGAGCACCAGGCTGGCGGACTCCATGGCCTCCGCCATGCCCGGGATGAAGGGCACCAGCTCGTGGCGCGCATGCCGGGGGCGGTCCCGCAGCCGTTCCATCTCTGCGGGCCCGACCTGATGCAGGATCTCCCAGTCCGGCAGCGCCTCCAGCAGGGCCGGGGCAAGCTCCAGGAGGGCCTCGTTGAGGGAGCGCGCCCCGCCGCTGCCGCCCAGTACCAGCAACCGGAAGGGAGCTGTAAGGTCTCCGGCCGGGTGGAAGGCCCGGATGAAGGCGTCTCGGACTGGGGTGCCCACCACCCGGCAGTCGGCCCCGGGCAGCAGGGGTCGCACGGCCTCCATGCCGCACCACACCCGCCGCGCCTTGGGCGCCACCAGCTTCACCAGCGCGCCGGGCGCCGCGTTGCTCTCGTGGAGGAAGTAGGGGATGCCCAGGGCCCGGGCGGCAAGCAGGGCCGGAGCCGCGCCGTAGCCGCCGGTACCGAGCACGGCCCAGGGCCGCTGCTGCCGCCACAGGGCCTTCAGGCGGCGGGTCGCCCCCCACAGCTTCCAGACAGAGCGTGCCACCCGCAGCGGGGAGCGTCCGACGATCCCCTCCACGTCCAGCAGCAGGTGGGGCCAGATGCTGCCTGGCAATTCCCGGGCTTCGATGCCCCGGCAGGCCCCGACGAAGACGATCGGCCGCTCAGGCCACCGCCCCCGGGCCCCTTCGGCCAGGGCGACAGCCGGGAAGAAGTGGCCCCCGGTCCCGCCCCCGGTGAGGACGAGTGCATCCTGGAAAGTCGGTGTGGCCTCGCGCATGCTCCGTCCACCTTACCCGAGGGAAAAGAAACCTACCTGAAGGCAAGGTCGCCTGGCGGGGTCTCCCTCGCAAAAACGAACCAGGGAAGCCCCCAGTCTGGTTAAACTCTACCTTGGGGTCGGCCATTCGCCGACCTGTCTTATGACGCATCAGGGAGCGCCCATGAAGATCCTCGTTGCCCTCAAACAGGTCCCCGACACCGAGAGCCGGATCAAGGTTGCGGCGGACGGCCGCTCGCTCGATCCCGCGGACGTGAAGTGGATCACCAGCCCCTACGATGAGTACGCGCTGGAAGAGGCCATCCGCATCAAGGAAGCCAAGGGCGCCGAAGTGGTGGCCCTCTCGGTTGGCACCGATGCCGCCAAGGACGTCCTCAAGAACGCCCTCGCGCTGGGTGCGGACACTGCCGTGCTGCTCAAGGGCGATGGCCAGGGCGATGCCTTCGCCGTGGCCCAGATGATCGCGGCCTACGTCAAGGACAAGGGCTTCGACCTGATCCTCTGCGGCAACAAGGGCCTCGGTGGCGACAACGCGGCCATGGGCCCCATGCTCGCGGAGCTGCTCGGCGTAGGCCAGGCCAACGTGGTCGTGAAGCTCGAGCTCGGTGAGGGCACCTTCAGCGCCGAGCGCGAGACCGACGGTGGCTCCGAGCTCGTGGTTGGCGCCCTGCCCGCGGTGATCACCGCCCAGAAGGGCCTCAACGAGCCCCGCTACGCCAGCCTCAAGGGCATCATGGCTGCCAAGAAGAAGACCATCGAAGAGCTGGACGCGGCCCCGGCCGTCGCCGGCGCCCAGGTCAGCGCCCTGGCCCTGCCTCCGGAGCGTCCCGCCGGCCGCAAGCTGGAAGGCGAACCCGCCGCCCAGGCCCAGGCTCTGCTCCAGGCCCTCAAGGATGAAGCCAAGGTCTTCTAGCCTTCCCGACTTCCGACTCGAAAGGACGACTCCATGATTCTCGTATTCTGCGAACTGAAGGATGGCCAGCTCCGCAAGCCCAGCGCTGAGGCTCTGAGCGAAGGCCGCCGCCTGGCGGACGCCAGCGGCAAGCAGCTGGGCGCCCTCTTCGTCGGCGCCTCCTGTGCCGGCGCCGCCGACGCTGCCAAGTATGGCGCCGACGTGATCCTCACCGCCGAGGGCGGCACCCTGGCTTCCTACTCCAGTGACGCCTTCGCCCAGGTTGTGGCGGATGCGGTCAAGGCCAAGGGCGCCACCGTGCTGCTCGCTGCTGCCACCGCCGTGGGCAAGGACGTGGCCCCCCGCGCCGCCGCCCGGCTGGCTGCCGGCTACGCCTCCGATGCCACCGCGCTCTCCATCGTGGACGGCAAGCTCCAGGCCGTGCGCCCGGTCTACGCCGGCAAGGCCTTCGCCACCACCAGCTTCGCCAGCGCGTTCCAAGTGGCCACCACGCGTCCCAACGTCTTCCCCGCCGCTGAGAAGGCCGGCGCGGGCGCCGTGGAGGCCCTGGCGGCCCCCACCGGCGACTTCAAGGCCGTGGTCAAGGAGATCCTCGCCAAGGCCGGCGGCAAGGTGGACCTCAGTGAAGCCAACGTCATCGTGAGCGGCGGCCGCGGCATGAAGGACGGTGCCAACTTCAAGCTCCTCGAAGAGTTCGCCGACGCAATCGGCGGCGTCGTGGGCGCGTCCCGCGCGGCCGTGGACGCGGGCTGGGGCCTGCCCCACAGCATGCAGGTGGGCCAGACCGGCAAGGTCGTCAGCCCCACCCTCTACATCGCCTGCGGCATCAGCGGCGCCATCCAGCACATCGCCGGCATGAGCGGCTCGAAGTTCATCGTCGCCATCAACAAGGACCCCGAGGCCCCCATCTTCAAGCTGGCCAGCTACGGCATTGTTGGGGATCTGTTCGAGGTCGTCCCCGAGCTCACCAAGGCCGCGAAGGCCATGGGCATCGGTTCCAACTAGGCACCCGTTCCTCGCGCCAAAAAAGGGCCCGGCAGTTGCCGGGCCCTTTTTTGGAGTTAGACCCCAAACTGCCTCAAATGATGATCCAGATGCTTGTACATCAGGATGCCCCACTCGTGGCCCTGGAGCTGGCCGAAGAAGGGGTGGGTGAACTGGGCGGCCCGCTCGGGGCCGCGCTGGACGAAGCGGTCGATGAGGGTGGCCAGGCGGGTGCGTTCCGCCTCGAAGTCCCGGGCCCCTTTCACCACGTAGCTCGGGTCCGTTGGTACCTTCCGCAGGAAGGGCTGTTCGCCGAAGACCCGGCCCCGGAGGAAGGGGGTGAGGAGCTTGCCGAGGAAGACCTGCCGCATGGGCCGGTCCCCGGTGCCCACCTCCAAGCCGATGGCACAGTGCAGCATCATCTGGGCGGGCTCCATGGTGCCCCAGCGGCGCGGCGTGCCGGGTTCCAGTTCCGCCAGTCGCACCGACAAGGCCTCCCGGTCAGACGGGATGAAGAGTGAGTTCATGGGCTGGCTCCTGAAACTTGCGCCAGGCCAAGGTTACAGCGGCTCGAAGCCTTCGTCGCGGAGGAAGTCCCGGGCATCCTCGGGATCGCCGAAGCGCGCGACGACGGTATCCCCTTCGTTGGCGTCTCCATCCAGCGCATCGAGGCTGTTGCGTTCGCGAATGATGCAGGAGCCGCCGATCTCGTCCAGGGCGAACTGCACCAGCTCACGCAGACAGCCGTGCTCATCCTGCCAGACCTCGACATGCAGGTCGGTTCCCATGGCCTCACCTCCTGACTTCATCCTGCAGAGGAGAAGTTAAGTCTTTTCGAAGAACAGCACCACCATGCCGAACCCCACCCGGTCACCTGGCTTGAGCTCGCGGGGCTCGCCCGGCAGGATCCGCTCGCCGCGCACAAAGGTGCCGTTGGCCACGCCAGGTTCCTCCAGCATGAAGTAGCGGCCATGTTCACAGAGGATGCGGGCGTGCCGACGGGAGACGCTCAGGTTGTGGTCCTCCTCCGTCAGGTCGATGTCGGGATGCACCCCGGTGGTGGGGTCGAAGCGGCCGATGAGGGACCCGTGCGAGAGGATCAGGTGCGGCTTGCCGCTGAGCACCGACACCAGGCTGGCCACGGGCCCGCCCGCGGGGGCCTTGACGGGGCGGCTGGCGTCCATGGCCTCGATGCGCTCACCGAGCTCCCGGTGGCGCTGGACGAGGCGCTGCATCATCTTCACGGAGACTTCCGGGTTCTGGCGGATCATGCGCAGGAACGTGCCCCGGTTGATGGCGATCAGGTCCGAGTCCTCCAGGGCCAGCACCGTGTGCTGCCGTGGCAGGGCCTCAAGGAGGCTGCCCTCGCCGAAAAAATCCCCCTTGGACAGCTCCTCGGCCCACTCGCCCCGGGGCTCCTCCGAGACGTACAGCCGGACCCGCCCCGAGAGGATCACATACATCTGCTGGGCCATCTCCCCCTTGCGGAAGATGATCTCCCCCTCGCGGAAGCGCAGCTTGCTTTGTTCGATGAAGCTGGGTTCGGCCATCAGGGTCCCGGAGTTGGTCCTAGGTTACCCCAGGGTCAAGCCTGGAGGAACGTCGCCGTGCGGAACCTCATTGGAAAGTGCAGGCCAGTAGATCCTCAAGAATCCTGGCCTCGGCAGGGGAAAAGCCGTCCAGGTGCGAGCTGTCCAGGTCCAGGACCGCCACCACCCTACCGCCAACCCTGACGGGAATCACCAGTTCGCTGCGGGTCGCGCCATCACAGGCGATGTGCCCCGGGAAGGCGTGGACATCGGGCACCAGCTGGGTGGTGCCCGTCCGGGCGCAGGCCCCGCAGACGCCCCTGTCGAAGGGGATGCGCAGGCAGCCCATGCCGCCCTGGTAGGGACCGACCGCCAGCAGCCGCTCTTCCACCCGCCGATAGAACCCACACCAGTTGGTCTGCGGCAGGGTCTCCCACAGCAGGCAGGCGAGGGTGGCCTGGAGTGCCACCTCATCAGTCTCTCCTGCCACGGCGGCCCGGATCTGGGGCAGGGCCAGTTCGAGCCGCGCCACCCGATCGGCCTCCGGGAGCAGGGTGCCCCGGGCCACCTTCGCGAGCAGGATGCCCTCGCTCATCACGACCTCCGTTAATCTCTTGGTATGTCCATTCTGCGCTACCTGGCCGCCCCGCTGGCACCCCTCTACGGGGCGGTGGTGCGCGCGCGGAACCGCAGCTTCGACGCCCATCCCGAGCGGGCCGAGCGGGTTTCTGTCCCCGTGATCTCCGTGGGCAACCTCAGCGCGGGTGGCACGGGCAAGACGCCGCTGACGCTGTTCCTCGCAAAGGAGCTGGAAGCCGCGGGCTGGACCAACGCGGTGCTGTCCCGGGGCTACGGCGGGCGCCGGGCTGTGGATCCTATGAGCGTCGAGCCGGACTCGGATCCCCGCCAGACCGGGGACGAGCCCCTGCTCCTGGCCCAGGCGCTGGGGACCCACCGCGTGGTCGTGGGCCGGAAGCGCCACGCCGCGGCCCTGCGCGCCCTTTCCCAGCGGCCGACCCTGAGATGCCTGCTGCTGGATGACGGCTTCCAGCACCGGGCGCTGCACCGCGACCTGGACCTGCTGGTGCTCGATGGTGTCCGCACCTGGGGGAATGGCCGGATGCTGCCCTTGGGCGACCTGCGCGAGCCGGTGGACAGCGCCCGGCGGGCCCATGCCCTGGTGGTGACCCGGGCGGGTCGGGTGCAGGACCGGGAGCGCATCGAAGCCTGGTGGTCCCGCCATGGCTCCGGCGGGCCGATCTTCTGGGTGGACTTCGCCTTGGGCGCCCTTCGCCGCTGGGACACCGGAGAGGCCGCTCCCCTGCCGCTCCCGGACCAGGGTCCCGCCTTTGCCTGGTGCGGGTTGGGCCACCCCGAAGCCTTCTATGCGGACCTGCTGCTGGCGGGTCAGCCCTGGTGCGGCTCGGAGAGCTACCCCGACCACCGCGGGCCCTCGCCCGCCGAGCTGCAGCGGCTGCAGGTCCGGGCCCGATCCGAAGGGGCGTCCTGGCTGGTCTGCACCCAGAAGGACGCCGTGAAGCTGACCCCGGCGCACACCCAGATTCTGGAGCTGCCGCTCTATTTTGCGGATCAAAAAGTCATTAATGGAGAAGCCCTCCTGGCATGGCTCCAGACCGCACTCACCTGATACATCCCTACGCAGACTTGGATTAAAAGAGGCAACCTTCCCTGGCTGCCCAATGACCGCTATGCTTCTATCCAGAACTCCCTCTCAAAACCAATGCATCACAGGAGGAAACGATGTTCAGGCAGACCCTTTGCGGACTGCTCCTGGTGGCGGCCTCAGGCGCCCAGGCAGCTGACACGGTCAAGATCGCCCTCACCGGCCCCTTCAGCGGCGGCTCTGCGCCCATGGGCACCTCCGCGCGGGACGGCTCCAAGCTGGCCATCGCCGAGATCAATGCCGCCGGTGGCATCCAGGTGGGCGCCAAGAAGATGAAGATCGAGATCATCGAGCGCGATGACGAGGCCAAGAACGAGCGCGGCGCCCTCATCGCCCAGGAGCTGGCCGCCATGAGCGACCTCTCCGGCGTCATCGGCACCGTGAACACCGGCGTCTGCCTCGCGGGCGACAAGCACCTGCAGGAGAAGGGCATCACCAAGATCATCTGCCCGGCTGCGGGCTCCGCCTCCATGACGCAGTGGGCCAATAAGCCCGACAAGCCCGGCGTGAGGGACAACTCCATCTTCCGCTTCGCCGCCTACGACGGCATCCAGGCGGCCATGGTGGTGGAAGAGGCCATCAACCGCAAGTTCACCAAGGTGGCCGTGGTCTTCGACTCCACCAACTACGGCGTCTCCGGCCGCGACGACATGCTGGAGCAAATCAAGAAGCAGGGCAACAAGCTGACCGTGGTGGCCCAGGAGAAGTTCAACATCGGCGACAAGGACATGACCGCCCAGCTGCTGCGGGCCAAGTCCGCGGGCGCCGAGGCCATCCTGATCTGGGCCATTGGTCCCGAGCTGGCCGCCGTGTCCAACGGCGAGGCCAAGATCGGCATGAAGGCTCCCCTCATCGGCGGCTGGACGCTCTCCATGTCTAACTACATCGACAATGCGGGCAAGAACGGCAACGGCACCCTCATGCCCCAGACCTTCATCGAGGAGGCCATCACCCCCAAGGCCAAGAGCTTCATCGACGGCTACCACAAGGCCTACAAGGTGGACCGCATCCCCTCCGCCGTGGCCGCTGCCCAGGGCTATGACGCGCTCTACATCCTGGCCGCCGCCGTGAAGCAGGCTGGCAGCACCGACACCAAGAAGATCAAGGAAGCCCTGGAAGACCTGAAGGAGCCGGTGAAGGGCGTCATCGCCACCTGGAGCCACCCCTACACCAAGTGGGATCCCGCCGATGTCACCACCCACGAGGCCTTCCGCCGCGAGCAGGTGGTCATGGGCATGGTAAAGGATGGCCGCGTGGTCTTCGGCAACGATGCCGACCGCGCCCGCCTCATCAAGTCTGCCACCACGGTCACGCCCGCCAAGACCAGCAAGACCAAGAAGAAGTAGGCTTCACCGCCAATCCCGGGGGGCTTCGGCCCCCCGGCCTTCATCGCCCGTCACCCAGGCAGGCTCCAAATGAACGCACAGATCATTGGTCAGATGGCCGTCAGTGGCGCCCTGATGGGGCTGGTCTACGCCCTCATCGCCTACGGCTTCCAGCTCACCTTCGCCACCAGCAAGAGCATCAACTTCGGCCAGGGCGAGCTGGTGATGATCTCGGCCTTCTTCAGCCTCACCCTCACCAACCTGGGGTTCCCCTACTGGGCCATGGTTCCGGGCGGGCTGCTCTTCGGGGCCCTGATGGGCCTGGTGGTGGAGCGGGCCGGCGTGCGGCTGGCCCTGGAGCAGAAGAGCGAAGGCTGGATCCTGCTCAGCATCATCATTGGCCTGTTCTTCTTCTCGGCGGCCGAGAACATCTGGGGCCGGGACGACCGCCCCTTCCCCACGCCGATCTCCGCCGATCCCATCCACATCCTGGGCGTGGACGTCACCCGCCTGGAGCTGTCGGTCGCCGTGGGCGTGTTCGCCATCATGGGCCTGATCGAACTCTTCAAGCGCCGCACCTTGCTGGGCAAGGCCTTCGAGGCCGTCTCGGCGGACCGCGATGCGGCCGAGCTCATGGGCATCTCCTCCACCCGCACCGTCATGCTCTCCTACGGCCTGTCCGGCTCGGTGGCGGCGCTGGCGGGCATCCTGGTCTCCCCCATCACCACCGTGGGTCCCACCATGGCCTCGGCGCTCATCCTCAAGGCCTTCTCCGTGGCCGTGGTCGCCGGCCTCGACTCGGGCTTCGGTGTGGTGCTGGTGGGCATGTTCCTGGGCGCCCTGGAGAGCCTCGCCAGCTTCTACCTGGGCAGCGGCTGGCGCGAGGCACCGGGCCTCATCCTGCTGATCCTGGCCCTCGCCCTGCGCCCCAACGGCGTGTTTGGCAAAGCCACCATCAGGAAGGTGTGACATGAAACGCATCCTCCTCCTCCGAGGCGCCGAGCTCATCGTCTTTGCCTTCCTCGCCACGATCCCGCTGCTGGTGGTGAACCCCTACGCCCTGGGCCTGCTCACGCTCCTGGCCATCTACGGCATCCTGCTCATCGGCTTGGACGTCACCGTGGGCTACCTGGGCCAGGTGAACCTCGCCCACGTGGCCTTCCTGGGCCTGGGCGCCTATGCCGCGGGCCTCGTGGTCACCAAGCTGGGCATGGGCATGGTGCCCGCGCTGCTAGCCGCCGCCCTGGTGGGCCTGGTGCTGGGCGGCCTGCTGGCCCTGCCCGCCCTGCGCCTGGAGGGCCCCCAGTTCGCCCTGGCCACCCTCAGCTTCGCCGCCCTCAGCACCACCGCCCTGAACGAGCTGGAAGCTCTCACGGGCGGCGCCCAGGGCCTGAGCCTTTCCCGGCCTCCCATCCTCGGCCACACGCTGACGCCACCCCTCTTCTACTGGCTCTGCATGGTGCTGTTGGCCCTGGTGTGGATGCTCATGCGGAACCTGCTGGCCTCCCAGTGGGGCCGGGCCTTCGAGGCCCTGCGGGACAGCCCCATCGCCACGGATGCCATGGGCGTGGGCACCTACAAGCACAAGGTGGCGGCCTTCGCGCTGGGTTCCAGCCTTGGCGGCCTCGCCGGGGGCCTCTACGCCTTCAACTTCCAGTATCTCCAGCCCCAGAGCTTCACCTACGACCTGATGATCATCCTGCTCCTGGGCGTGGTCCTGGGCGGCCGCAAGAGCCTCTGGGGGGCCTTCGTGGGGGCCACCGTCATCGTGCTCCTGCCCAACCTGCTGTCCAACCGGCTCCTCTTCCAGATCTTCTCGGGGCTGGGCTTCGCCGGGGCCCTGGCCGCTGGCGTGCAGGGCCTGATGAAGAAGTCCACCCGGCCCTTCCAGGCCCTGGCGCCCGTGGTGGCCATGGGCCTCCTGGTGGTCGGCGGCCTTTTCGTCGAGAACACGGAGGACTGGCGCAAGGCCATCTTCGCGCTGATGCTCTTCTCCGTGGTGGTGGGTCTGCCCGAAGGCATCATGGGCTTCCTGGCCCTCTTCCTGGCCAAGCTCTTCCGGGTGCCCCACGCCCCACTGCCGGAGCCCGCGGATCTCGACACCATGCTGCCGATCCGCCCTGCGGACGGCTCGGCGCTCCTGGTCCTTGCCGACCTGAAGCGCTACTTCGGCGGCGTGAAGGCCGTGGACGGCCTTTCCATGACGGTACGCGCCGGTACCATCCACGGCCTCATCGGACCCAACGGCTCGGGCAAGAGCACCGTCGTCAACGTGATCTCCGGCCTCTACACGCCCACGGCGGGCACCATGCAGCTGCGGGGCGTGACCCTGCCCATCGGCAGCCTCTACAGCGTGGCCCAGGCTGGCGTCGCCCGCACCTTCCAGAACCTCCAGCTCTTCGGGGAGCTCACGGCCCTGGAGAACGTGCTGGTGGCCCTCAAGGGTGTCTACCGCAATCCCCTGCCCATGGTGCTGCTGGGCCTGGCCCGCCGAGAAGAGCGCACTGCCCAGGCCCAGGCGCTGGCCCTGCTGGAGCTCATCGGGCTCCGGGAGCAGGCCCTCGTCAAGGCCAAGGACCTCACCTACGGCGCCCAGCGCTTCCTGGAGATCGCCCGGGCCCTCGCCCGCAAGCCCGACCTGCTCATCCTGGACGAGCCCGCTGCGGGCCTGGCCCACCCGGACGTGCTCCAGCAGATCGAGTTCATCCAGCGCATCCACCAGCGCGGCATCACCATCATCCTGATCGAGCACCACATGGACGTGGTGAGCGAGCTCTGCGACACGGTGACGGTGCTGGACGGTGGCCGGATCATCGCCGAGGGCACCCCGGACGAGGTCAAGCGCCATCCGAAGGTGGTGGAGGCCTACCTCGGCCAGCCCCCGCAACCCGAGCTTCCTGGCGGCGCCGAGCCGCTGCCCGCGTGAAGGAGCGATCCATGCTGCAGGTCGAGGATCTCCATGCGGGCTACGGCGCCAGCGAAGTCCTGACGGGCACCACCCTGACCGTTAAGCAGGGCACCCTGGTGGCCCTCATCGGCGCCAACGGCGCTGGCAAGACCACGACCATGCGCGCCATCTCCGGCGGCATCAAGCCCAGCCGGGGCAAGGTGATCCTGGACGGCCAGGAGGTGCAGGGCCTGGACGCCTCCCGCATCGCGAGCCTGGGCCTGGCCCACTCCCCGGAGGGCCGCAAGGTCTTCGGCCCCCTGTCCGTGGAGGACAACCTCCTGCTGGGCGCTTACAGCCGTCTGCCCCGCTTTTTCGGCTACCACGCCCAGGCCAAGCCTGACCTGGACCGGGTATATGATCTGTTCCCCCGCCTGCGCGACCGCGCCCGCCAGTCCGCCGGCACCCTCTCCGGCGGCGAGCAGCAGATGCTGGCCATCGGCCGCGCCCTCATGGCCCGCCCCAAGGTCATGCTGCTGGATGAGCCCTCCATGGGCCTGGCGCCGGTCATCGTGCAGGAAGTCTTCCGCACCATCCGCCGCCTCAAGGAAGAGGGCATCACCCTCCTCCTGGTGGAGCAGTTCGCCAAGAGCGCCCTGGAAGTGGCCGACTACGCCTACGTCATGGAGCGCGGCCGCATCGCCGTCGAGGGCACCCCCGCCGAGCTGGGCCGCAACGAGCGCGTCCTCGCCGCCTATCTCGGCTGACCCGACTGGCCTCGATTCCCCACTTGCGCTAGCATGGACCCCTGCCGCGGGCGTAGTTCAGTGGTAGAACGCAAGCTTCCCAAGCTTGATGTCGTCGGTTCAATCCCGATCGCCCGCTCCAATATCAAACAGGCCCGCCGCTGGCGGGCCTGTTTGGTATTGGCGATAAGAAAGGCTGGGGATTGAATTTGCTACCCCTTCCCCTGCGCCTTCATCTCGACCATGCGCTTGGCTTCGCGGCGCAGGAGCTCGGGGACGTTGCGGTCCTTCATGAGCAGCTTCAGGTCGCTCTCGAAGAGTCGCTTGAAGTGGGTCAGGGCCACGGGCAGCGGCGTGCGGGGGTTCATCACCAGCGCCTTGGTGATGGGGTATTTCTTCATCCACTCGCGGCTGTTGGAGATGAGGCGGAGGACTTCCTCGTTGATGGTGCGCATCTGGGCGATGTGCGCGATCTCGCCTTCGGTGATGCGGCCGTTGCGCAGGACGTTCACCTGGATGAGCCGGTTCGCCTCGCGGATGAGGAGGGTGCGCTCTTCCTTGCCGCCCTTGATGGCCAGCATGATCTTCTGGTTGGTGCTGAGCTTCGCCACGCGCTGGGTGACGGTGAGGTTGATCTCCACGCCCTCGTGATCGACCGGTGGCCGCAGGGCCAGCAGCCGACGCTCGGCGGCCATCTCCTCGGTCTCCACCTCGGCTTCAGCCTCCTCGGGGGAGGGCGCCTTGGGCAAGGGCAGCTCCGCCCAGGCGCGATCCAGGTGCCCGGCCTCCACCTCGTCGATGATCGCCAGGCGGTCCTGCTTGACCTCCTCCGGAATGAGGCCCAGCACCTCGAAGCGGAACTCGTTGATGCGCCGCTTGATGACGTACTCGCCTTCGGGATGCTCTTCCAGGAGGTCGAGGATGCGCGGCCGCTGCAGCCAGAGCACCTGGTTGTTCAGCACGATCTCCAGCACCGAGCCCGGCAGGCTGGGGATGGAGGCTTCCACGATCTCCGAGGTGATGGAGGGGTTCAGAAGAACCGTCTCGAGGAGCGCGGGTTCCTTGCGGTGGCAGAGGACCAGGTGCAGGGGGGCCGGCGGATCGACGGCCTCGGCCAGCGCGCCCGCCAGCAGGGATTCCGGCATGGTCTCGAAGAAGGCCAGGGCCCGCTGTCGATACGGACTCTCCCGCAGCCCGGCATGCGCCAGAGCCTGCAGCAGGTCCAGGGTGGGCAAGGGGAGGCTGCCCCCGACCAGGGCCATGACCATGGGTTCGGGCAGGGACCCCTGGAGGAAACGCTGGACGATGGGATGGAGGGTCATGATTCGCCGCCTTCTTCATCATCATCCGGCACCGCAGGATCCTCCGGGAGTTCCGGCGCGACGGGCCGCAGCCAGCGGCCCTCCGCATCGAAGCGGCCTGTCCAGGCTTGGCCTACACTCTGGCCATGGGCGATGCGGCGTCCCGCCACCTCCACATTCACCACGCCCCCATTGTCCAGCACGAGGCTGAAGGGGCCTTTCACGCGCAGCCGCCAGGGCTCCGAGACCTGCAGGGCCCGGGCCTGGGGTGGGCCGCCTTCGGGCTCAATGCGCGCGCCGCAGGCGTCCATGACCCGGAGGCTGACCAGGATGCCCTGCTCGTCGATGGGGGCCTCGGGCAGCAGCTCGCCCAGCACGGGATAGGGGGCGCTCGAGGGCGGCGGCGGGGGCGGCAGGGACAGCTTCGGCAGGGTGCCGAGGCGACTGCTGGCCGCCTTGCGGCCGAGGCTGGGGCCAGGCACCACCAGCCACAGCACCACCAGCACCGACGCGCCGGTCAGCACACCCATCACCAGCCGCTCGAGCCGCTCGCGCCGAGGGTCTGGGGGTTCCAGCTCCTGCACGCCCGGAACAACCTGGAAGGCCCCGGTGTGGGACTCCAGATCCACGCCCAGACGCTCGGCCAGCTGCCGGGCCAGTGGCCGGGCCCGGCCCGGCGGCAGCGAGGACCAGTCGTCGCTCTCGATGGCGTCCAGGTGCCGCAGGGGCAGCTTGAGCTCCAAGGCCAGGGCCTCCCGGCTGAGGCCTTTCGCTTCGCGTGCCTGCTGCAGCAGGTGGCCGACCGTGGCCTCTTCCAGCATCAGGCCCATCCCACAGGCAGGTCCTTCAGCATCCGCGCCAGCTGCTCGCGCCGCTCGCTGCGGTTGAGGCGGCGGTCATCCAGGCTGCCCCGGTGGGCCATGGTGTCCGCAAGGGTGTCCTGCAGGTCATCGGGCGTGAGGAAGTCCCGGCCATCCAGCCAGGCCTCCGCCTGGGCCAGAGCCAGCCAGTGCTTGGCGGCCCGGGTGGAGCAGAACCCGCCACCAGCGCGGATGTGGCTCACCATCCTCTCGACATAGTCCAGCACGGCCTCGGCCACCCGCACCTGCCGGACGGCCGCCCGGGCCTGCCGCCAGCCGTCGAGATCCAAGACCGGCACGAGAGAATCCAGCCGCTCGGCGCCGGCCTCTCCCGTGAGGATGCGGCGCTCGGCCGCGCGGTCGGGATAGCCCAGGTGGATCGTGCAGGAGAAGCGGTCCAGCTGGCTCTCGGGCAGGGGGAAGGTGCCCGCGTGGTCCAGGGGATTCTGGGTGGCGATGACGAAGAAGGGATCAGGCAGGCGGTGGGTGCTGCGGTCCAGGGTGACCTGGCCCTCCACCATGGCCTCGAGCATGGCGCTCTGGGTCTTGGGGCCGATGCGGTTCAGCTCGTCCAGCAGCAGCACGTGGCAGAACACCGGCCCCGGCTGGAACCGGAAGGTCTGCTCCTTGGCGTCCCAGAGGTGCACGCCCAGCAAGTCTGACGGCAGCAGGTCATTGGTGCCCTGCACCCGCTGGAAGCCGCCGCCCAGGATGCGGGACAGGCCCTTGGCCAGGGTGGTCTTGCCCACACCAGGGAGGTCTTCCAGCAGCACGTGGCCCCCGGCCAGCATGGCCGCGAAGGCCCGCCGGACCTGGGTCTCCTTGCCCACCACCACCGCCTGCAGCGCCGCCAGCCCGGCCCGGGCCGCCGGCCGCACCGGGTCCGGATCGCGCACCGGCGGGACGAGGATGGGCGGGGTCTGGGTCATGGTGCCTTTCGGGGAAGGGGGCCTGCTCCATCTTCCAGAGAGATGCCATGGTCCCGCAAGCGCTGGGCCAGGGTCCGGACCGTCAGCCCCAGGGCCTCCGCCGCCCGGGGCAGGTCCCCCTGGGCCTCGGCCAGCTGGCGCTGCAGCAGCTGGGCCTCGGCAGACCGGGCCACGGCCTTCAGCATGGTCTCCAGGTCGGCTCGCTCCGGCCAGGGGAGACAGAGTGGTGCGGCGCCCCCCAGCCTCAGCTCAGGGAAGGCGCGGAGCGCACGGCCGTCGCTGGTGCGCAGCGTCTGGTCCACCAGGGCCTCCAGCTCCCGCACATTGCCGGGCCAGGGATGGTCGAGCAGCTGCTTCTCGGCAGAGCGCTCCAGCCAGGGGGCGGGCCTGCCGTTCCGGTGACTGCCCCGTTCCAGCAGGAGCCGGGCGAGGGTCAGCAGGTCCTCCCGGCGCTCGCGCAGGGGCGGCACCCGCAGCTCCAGGGAGCCCAGCCGCCCCGCCAGCTCGGGTGGCAGGGAGCCCTCGGGATCAATGCCGCCCATCCAGGCGACCTGCTTTCCGGGCGGGCTGTCCATGGCCCGGGCCAGAGCCCCTGTGGCCTCTGGCGAAAGGAAGTCCAGGCCGCCCAGGTAGAGGCTGCCGCCCCGCAGGAGACTCAGCAGCTGCGGCTCGGGTCCCTCCGGCCCCAGGGTCGCGGCGGACAGGCTCCGGTAGGGCGCCTCGGGGTGGCGCAGGACGTGGAGGCGGCGGGCGCAGCGCTCTCGGCCCGCTCCGCGCTCGCCCCGGAAGAGCAGCGGCAGCAGGGTCCCGGCGGCCTGGGCCAGGGCGGCATCCAGGGCCTGCATGGCGGGACTGTGGGCCACCCAGAGTTCGGCAGGGTCCGGCGGTGGAGCCCCCACCAGGACATGGAGCCGATCCAGCAGCGCCAGGAATACATCCAGGTCGAAGGGCTTGGGCAGGAAGTCATCGGCACCGAGCCGCATGGCCTCCACGATGTCCTTGGGCTCACCGAAGGCCGACATCAGCGCCACCCGGAGGCCGGGCTGCAGCCGACGGGCCCGGCGGATGAGCTCGAGGCCACTCATGCCCGGCAGCCGTAGATCCGTCACCAGCACCTGGAAGGGCCGCGCCTGAAGCTCCCGCAGAGCTTCCTGAGGATCGGCCACCGCCTGCACGGTCCAGACCGACCCTTCCAGCGCTTGCGCCAGCAGGCGGCGGAAACTGTCCTTGTCCTCGACCAGCAGAAGGTGCATGGAACAAAGCTATCAGCTGTCGGCGGTCAGCTGTCAGCTGTCAGCTACAGATCCAACACCGAACGCCCCTACCCAGCCTGGGCGATCTTGGTCTTCAGCGGAATGTTCCAGAACGGCCCGTCAAGCCCGCCGAGCCCTTCTTGGCTGACAGCTGACAGCCGATAGCCGGTATCAGCCCCTATCAACTGGCTATCAGCTATCACAAGCCAGTCCACCGCAGTCGCTGATGAAGCGCTGGGTCTGGGCCACGGCCTGGGCCTCGAAGAGGGCCACGCCGGCCACCACCTGCAGTCCAGCCTCCCGGGCCCAGAGGGCGAAGGCGGTGTCCTCCTTGTAGATCCACTCCACAGCCCACCGGCAGGTGGCCCTGGCGGCCTCCAGGAGCTCAGGAAAGGGCGCGGGGTCCTCCGGGGCCATGCCGAGGCTCGTGGCCTGCACCAGGCCCACGGGGCCGAAAGCGGCCACCTGCGCCGCGGTGGCGGGGGCGTGGCGGGACACCTGCAAGACCGGCCGCCCCGAAGCCTCCAGCAGGGCCTTGCTGGTGCGGGCCACACCGCCGGAGCCCAGCAGCAGGACGGGACCGGGGGCCAGCTGGGAGAGGGCCGATCTGAAGGCCTCGGCATCCGTGTTGGCGCCCTGCCAGGGATCTCCGGGCGCGCGCCGCCAGAGGGTGTTCAGGGGCCCTTCCAGGCCCAGCGCCGCGGGCAGGGTGAGTTTCAGCGGCGCCGTGATGCTCAGGCCCAGCACACCGAGGGCCTCCAGGGCTTCCACGGCCTCGCCCGCCTCGCCGCAGAGCAGGGGCAGATAGAGCAGGTCCTTGAGCGCCCGCTGGAAGCGCGGGTTGTGGAAGGCCGGTCCCCGCGAGTGCAGCACGGGCTCCCCGATCACCCCGCACAAGCCGTAGCCCGGGTGGAGCCGCGCACAGCGCCACTCCCGCAGGAGGGAGAGGGGCAGCTGGCCCGGCGCGGCGGGAGGGCCATCATCCGGGGCCGCGAAGGTGAAGGCGCCGCCCCAGGCGGCCTGCAGGGCCCGGCTGGGCAGCCCCTTGGGACCCATCAGGAAGGCCGCCAGGACCAGGCCGTGGTCCCGGGCCCAGGCCAGGGGCGCGCGGAGGCGGCCGCTGTCGCCCAGGCGGGCCGCCCAGCCCACCCACTTGTAGGCGTCCCCGTCCGGCAGGTTGCGCAGGCGCTCCTCCAGGTCAAAGACCCCGGGCGCCACGTGGACCGACCGCAGCAGGCGGACATGGGTGCGGGCAGCCTGGATCTCCGGCGGGATGGGCAGCTCCCACTCCAGGTCCAGCCAGGCGGGCCGCCCCTGGATGGCCTTGGCCAGACGGGCCAAGCGGCCAGTCTCGTCCGCATCGGGCCAGCGACCTCCCTCAGAGACCCGCCGGCAGGTGACCAGGCAGCGCCGCTTGAGCGCGTCCACCATGGCCTCGGGGTCCTCTTCTGGAAAGAGGTCCAGGCGCAGCTCCGGCAGGGCGTCGTCGCCCAGGCGCCGGGCGCAGGCCCGCGCCGAGTCCCAGTCCGCATGGGTCAGGGTCACGAGGTGGAAGGGGAGATGGCTCACGGCGGTAGATCCGGAAAAGGCCATCCTACCCTTCCCCGGGGCCGAATGGCCCGCGAATCCCCTCCCGGTCGAGCCGGGGCGGCCATCCCAACCCTTGGCAACGATATGGTTTTTCAACTTCCAAAAGGATCGTAAGCCAATTCATGATGAGTTCATCAGCTATAGTTCAAACAGACACCGATCCGGTGGTCAGACCACTGGGTCCTGCTCCCAAGGAGAGTCCCCTATGTCCCCCGCCTTGATGTTCTGGATCCAGTTCGTGCTCGTGTTGGGCGCCATCCTGATCGGCATCCGCAAGGGCGGTGTCGCCCTGGGGCTGATCGGCGGCTGCGGTGTGGCGGTGCTGGTCTTCGGGTTCCGCGTGGCACCGGGGACGCCCCCCATCGACGTGATGCTGATCATCCTGGCCGTGGTCACCGCCTCGGCGACCCTGCAGGTCTCGGGTGGTCTCGACTATCTGGTCCAGCTCACGGAGCGCCTGCTGCGCGCCCACCCGAAGTACGTGACCATCCTCGCCCCGCTCTCCACCTTCTTCCTCACGGTCTGCGTCGGCACCGGCCACGCGGTCTACGCCCTGCTGCCGGTCATCTCCGACGTGGCCCTGAAGACCCGCATCCGGCCCGAGCGGCCCATGGCCATCTCCAGCGTCGCCTCCCAGATGGGCATCACGGCCAGCCCCGTGGCGGCCGCCGTCACCACCTTCCTGGCCATGGCCGCCAAGAACGGGCATCCGGTGGGCCTCTTCGACATCATCCGCATCACCCTGCCCGCGGGCATCATCGGCGTGCTGGTCGCCGCAGCCTGGAGCTTCAACCGTGGCCTCGACCTCGACAAGGATCCCGAATACCTCGAGCGCCTGAAGGACCCCGACTTCGCCAAGGCCCTGGATGCCAATGTCACCACCCTGGACAAGGTGATCCCCACCTCGGCCAAGCTCGCCGTGGGCCTGTTCTTCGCGGGCGTCCTCGCCATCATCCTCGTCGCCATGAAGCCCGGCCTGCTGCCCCTGGTGAACGGCAAGCCCGTGCCCATGACCACCGTGGTGCAGATGGTCATGCTGGCCTTCGGCAGCTTCATCCTCTTCGCCACCAAGGTGAAGGCTCCCGAGATCGCCCGCTCCAGCGTCTTCATCGCGGGCATGATCGCCGTCGTCTCCATCTTCGGCATCGCCTGGATGAGCGAGACCTTCATCAAGGCCAACGAGAGCTACCTCATCGCCAACATCAAGACCATGGTGCAGATGGCCCCCTGGACCTTCGCCCTCGCCATGTTCGCCGTGTCCGCCTTCGTAAAGAGCCAGGCCGCCACGCTGACCATCATGCTGCCCTTCGGCTACGCCCTGGGCCTGCCCACCCCCCTGCTGCTGAGCCTGATCCCCGCCAGCTACGCCTACTTCTTCTTCGCCTTCTACCCCAGCGATCTGGCCGCCATCAACATGGACCGCACGGGCACCACGCGGATCGGCAAGTACCTCCTCAACCACAGCTTCATGATCCCCGGCCTCATCGGGGTCGGCACCTCCACCGTCGTCGCCTACGGCCTGTCGAAGCTCTTCGCCTAGGACGTCCTGCCAACAGAAAGAAGCCCCGCTCGCTGGCGGGGCTTCTTCGTTTCTGGGCCCGTCCTACCAGAGGCCCAGCACCTTCCACCAGATGCCGCCGACGCCAACCCATATGACGATGTTCACGACGCTGATCAGCAGCCCCATGCGCCACCAGGTGCCCAGCTCCACATAGCCCGTGCCGAAGAGCACCGGCGCGGGACCGGTCCCGTAGTGGGTCATGCCCGCGAAGAGGTTGCTGAAGAAGGCCAGCACCAGCGCAGCCAGCACCGGCGGGGCGCCCGCAGCAATGGAGACCCCCAGGAAGGCCGCATACATCGAAGCCACGTGCGCCGTGTTGCTGGCGAAGAAGTAGTGGCTGTAGAAGTACACCAGGGCCAGCACCAGGAAGGCCACGAGCCAGCCCTTGCCAGCCACCATGCCGCCCATGGACTTGCTGAACCAGGGCACCATGCCGAGCTTGTTGAGGAAGCTGGCCATCATCACCAGGGCCGCGAACCACACGAGGGTGTCCCAGGCGCCGGTCTCGTTCTTGATGTCGTCCCAGTTCAGGACGCCCGTGAGCAGCAGCACCGCCAGACCCGCCAGGGCGGAGGTGGTGGCGTTGATGTCCCCCAGCTGCTTGGCGAAGATCCACAGCACCAGCAGCATCACAAAGACGCCAAGCATCATCCACTCCTGGCGCTTGATGGGTCCCAGGTCGCGGAGGTGGCCCTTGGCCATTTCCACGGCCTCGGGGGTCTCGGTGATCTCCGGGCGCATGAGCTTGTAGACCAGGAGGGGCACCAGGATCAGGGCCACGAGGCCCGGCACCAGGGCTGCCAGGGCCCAGCCGCCCCAGGTGATGGTCACCTTGAGGTCGCCCGCCAGCTTCTGAGCCAGGGGGTTGGCGGCCATGGCCGTGAGGAACATGGCGCTGGTGATGCAGTTCACCTGGTAGGCCGTGAGCGTCAGGAAGGCGCCCATCTTCTTCGCACTGGCATCGCCCGGATGGCTGCCGTAGGCCCGGGCCAGGGAGGCCATGATGGGCATGATGATGCCGCCGCCCCGGGCCGTGTTGCTGGGAATGGCTGGGGAGAGCACCAGGTCCGTGGCCGCCAGGCCGTAGCTCAGGCCGAGGGTGCGCCGACCCAGGAGGGCCATGAAGCTGTAGGCGATGCGGGCCCCGAGGCCCGTCTTGATGAAGCCTCGGGAGATGAAGAAGGCCAGGACGATGAGCCAGATCACCACGTCCGAGAAGCCGCTCATGGAGTCCGCGATGCTGAGGGTGCCCGAGAGGGCCGTCACGGCGATGCCGATCATGGCCACGGCGCCCATGGGCAGGGCCTTCATGATGATGCCGGCGATGGTGGTGACGAAGATGGCGAAGAGGTGGAGGCCCTTCACCCAGTCGGCCTTCCGCTTGACCTCGGCGTCCGCCTTGACCTTGGCATCCGCCTTGGCGTCCGCCTCGGCCTTCACCTTGGCATCGGCCTCAGCCTTCAGCTTGGCTGTCGCCTCGGCCTTGGCCTTCACCTCGGCTTCCGCCTTGGCCTTTGCTTCGGCCTGGGCCTTGGTCAGCGGCTTGGCAGGCGCGGCGGCCACGGCTGGCGCGGGAGCGGCCTTGGCCTCAGGCTTCGCGGCCGGCTTGGCCGCCGGTGCCGCGGGCTTCGCCGCCACAGGCTGTCCCGTGAACAGCTTCGCGTCTGGTACGGACACCACATTCGGCAAGCCGAAGTAGAGCACCAGACCCAGGGCCAGGGTGGCCAGGGCTTGAAGGGGTTTAGCGCCTTGCCAACCGGGCAGGCCTCCGGCGGGCGAGGTTTCTGGAAGAGCGTTTTGGCTCATGAGGAGCCTCCATGGGTTGGATTTCGTGCGTAGTTTACTCGCCAGTCAGATATTGTGAAGGAGCATATTTGGCTCTATTTATGAAGCCAATTCAGCGCTTTTTAGCGGCTGATAATTGTTTCTTCAAAGGAGGTTCAACATGCGTGATCTGAGGATCGCGGTCATTCCCGGCGATGGCATCGGCAAGGAAGTCGTGCCGGAGGGCATCCGCGTGCTGGAAGCCGCCGCCGCGAAGCACGGCCTGCGTTTCCGCTGGGATGAGTTCCCCTGGAGCTGCGAGCAGTATCTCGAGACCGGCCGCATGATGCCCGAGGACGGCCTGGACCAGATCCGCCACCACGATGCGATCTTCCTGGGCGCCGTCGGGTTCCCGGGGGTGCCGGACCACATCTCCCTCTGGGGTCTGCTCATCCCCATCCGCCGAGGCTTCCGCCAATACGCCAACCTGCGCCCCGTGAAGCTCATGCCCGGCGTGCCCTGCCCCCTGGCGGGCCGGCAGGTGGGCGACATCGACTTCATCGTCGTGCGGGAGAACAACGAGGGCGAGTACTCCAGCATCGGTGGGCGCCTCTACGAAGGCACGGACCAGGAGATGGCCGTGCAGCAGAGCGTCTTCACCCGCCAGGGCGTGGACCGCATCCTGAAGGTGGCCTTCGACATCGCCCAGTCGCGGCCCAAGAAGCACCTCACCTCGGCCACCAAGTCCAACGGCATCGCCATCACCATGCCCTACTGGGATGAGCGCGTGAAGGCCATGTCCGCGGCCTATCCCGAGGTGAAGGTGGACCAGTTCCATGTGGACATCCTCACGGCCCACTTCGTGCGGAACCCCCACTGGTTCGATGTGGTGGTGGGCTCCAACCTCTTCGGGGACATCCTCTCGGACCTGGGCCCCGCCTGCACCGGCACCATCGCCATCGCGCCCAGCGCGAACCTGAACCCCGAGCGGGAGTATCCCTCCATGTTCGAACCCGTCCACGGCTCGGCGCCGGACATCTACGGCAAGGGCATCGCCAACCCCATCGGCCAGATCTGGGCCGGGGCCATGATGCTCGACCACCTCGGCTGCCCCGAGGCCGGGGCCTCGGTCATGGCCGCCATCGAGAAGGTGCTGGCCACCGGTCCGCGCACCCCCGACATGGGCGGCACCGCCAGCACCAAAGAGCTCGGCCAGGCCATCGCGGACGCGGTGTAATCATTTAAAAACCAAGGATCGCCACCAAGACACCAAGAACTGCAAAGCGGTATTTCTTCTGCTTTTCTTGGTGTCTTGGTGGCTTGGTGGTTAATTTATTGGTTGTTTTCGAAAAGGAGAACAGCCTCCTCAGGCCCGGCTGCGCCGCTTCTCGGCCTGCCAGGCGGCTTCCATCTCTTCCAGGGTGCGCTGGTCCCAGCCGCCGTGGGCGCGGGCGTCGTCCTCCACGGCCCGGAAGCGTCCCTTGAAGCGGACCATCTGGCGCCGCAGGGCGACATCGGGATCCACGCCCTTCTTGCGCGCCCACTGCATGAGGCTGAAGAGCACATCGCCGAACTCCTCCTCCACCCGCACGGGATCGGATTCGGCCTGCAGCTCGGCGACCTCTTCCTTGACCTTGTCCAGGACGCCCTCCAGGTCCGGCCACTCGAAGCCCACCTTGGCGCAGCGGCGGCCAATCTCCAGGGCCTCGTCCATGGGCGAGAGGGTGGCCGGGATGCCCTCCAGCAGCCGGGGCTCGTTTTCAGGTGTGTGGCCCCGCTCTTCGCGCTTGATGGCCGCCCAGTTGGTGAGCACCTCCTCAGCCCCCTCCACGGCCACCTGGGCGAAGACGTGCGGATGGCGGCGGACCAGCTTCTCCACCACGGTCCGCTCCACGTCGTGGAGGTCCCAGGCGCCACGATCCTCGGCCAGCTGGGCATGGAAGGCGATCTGCAGGTAGAGGTCGCCCAGCTCCTCGCAGAGGTGGGCCTCGGTGACGCCTTCGCCCGGCCGGTGCTCGGCGAGCGCCTCGAGCACCTCCGCCGCCTCCTCCCGGAGGTAGCGGGCCAGGCTCTGGTGATCCTGCTTCAGGTCCCAGGGGCAGCCGGTCTCCGGGTTGCGGAGGGCGGCCATGACAGCGCGAAGGGTCGTGGGTTCCATCCTCCGAGGGTACTCAGACTTGAGGATTCGCGGGGTCCGGAACGCAGACTCAGGCCACCTTCACCACGTCCATCCGCTCGACCCCCTGGATCTTCCGGGTGCGAACCGCGCCCCGGCCGCCGACCAGCAGCCGGCACCCCAGCGGGAGCCGCTCCTTGAGGTCCATGAGCATGCGCCGGACCGGCTCCCCGGTGTTCTGGGCGGAGAGGGTCACCCCCACCACATCCACCCTCAGGATGCGGGCGGACTTGGCGATGTCGTTGATCGACATATCCGGCCCCAGCAGGCTGGTGCGTGCGCCCTGCAAGGCATAGGCGAGACCCGCCAGCAGCAGATCGAGGTTGCGGTTCTCCCCCGGCAGTGTGCAGAGCAGCACTCGGCCCTGGCCCGCCAGCGAGTGGTAATCCCGACGCAACCGGCGCAGGAGGCCCTCCAGCATCCGGACGACCATCGCTTCGTGCTCTGGCCGAATGGAGCCCTCGGCCCAGGCCAGGCTCACCCGGTCCACCAGGGGGATCACCAGCTGCTGCGTGAACTCCGTCCAGCCCATCTGGCTCAGGCTCTCGACCAGCAGGCAGCGCATCCCATCGTGATCCTCAGCGAGGATGGAGGCGAACAGCGCGTCCACCCGCGGGTTCGGCTTGGGCAGGAGCATCCCCCTGATCGTGGCTTCGTCCGAGGACACCACCTTGCTGGCCCGATGCCCCCGGGCCATGGCCTCGGCCATGAGCCGGAGCCGGTAGAGGTCCGCCATCCGATAGCGCCGATGCCCCGAGGGCAGACGCAGCGGCACCGGGAAGCCGTAGCGGCGCTCCCAGACCCGGATCACGTCCACGGTCAGGCCGGTTTCCATGCAGACTTCCCCGATGCTCAGCAATCGGGGCCTCGCCATCAGAGGAGTCGACTCAAGGGGGGTCGCTTCCCCCAGGTCCAGCAAACTGGGCTTTGTCACGGTTGTGTCCCTCAAAAATTTGTCTAATGAAAAATTAAGGGATTCTGACGAAATTCAAATGCCTAATAATCTGGACAAAGCGTGAAAAATCAATCCACACAAATATCTTTTAATTGAATTTAAGTTTCACATTTTTAATAAATATAACAAAAAAATATTTCTTTAACTTTGAAAATATTTTCCACATGACGTGCGTTGTCCAAGCTCAAACCTTGTCATATCACGCCCAAGTCCTTAGGTTCTAATTCTATCGTTTAAGGTTACTTACCTTGGACCAATCAGACCGCGACAAATTCTGATCAATGTCTATATTTTCTTGAATTTAGGCCACCCGGGCAGACCTCTCCCCCCCCTGTTGAGGGCCTCTGGGCTCCCCTTTTTTATTCCCGCCTGACCCGAGGAGGCTCTTCAGCTCACCTCCAGCACGGCCAGGCCATCCTGCCGGGTGGAGCGGCCGGCGACCGGGATGATGTCGCCCACGCGGAAGGGGCGCTGGCGGCGGCGCATGGCGTCCGGGAAAGCCACCGCTTCGCAGAGGCTGGTCTCGTCTTCGAAGGTGATGAACTGCATGCGCTCACCCTTCTCGGTGGCCACTTCCTTGTCGGCCACCACGAGGGCCCAGAAGCGCAGGCGGCGGCCGGGTTTCGCCACGTCCGCCGCCCGGTCCGGGCCGCCCCCCTTGCGGCAGCGGGCCAGGGCTGCAGGGTGCAGCTCCAGCGTGAGGCCCAGGGTCGCCATCTCCAGATCGGCGCGGTCGAAGGGGTCCGTGGGGCGCGGCCGCACGCCCGGCGGCACCCCGCCCAGGCGCGCCCACATCAGCCGCGTGCGATCGCCGTCCGGCGCCCAGCGGTCGAAGGCCCCCGCGGCGCAGAGGGCCTCGGCGGTGGGCACCGAGAGCCGCACACGGCCCAGCAGGTCGTCCAGGCTGGCAAAGGGGCCGCCGCGCTCCCGTTCCTCCAGCAGGGCCCGGACCTCGGGCGCGAGGGCGCCCTGCACCTGCATCAGCCCCACGCGCAGGGCCTGCTCGCCCTCGGCGGCGAAGGGCCACAGGGATGCGTTGGCATCGGGGCCGCGCACCACCAAGCGGTGGCGGCGAGCGTCGCCCAGGTAGGCGATGGCAGGGTAGAAGCCGCCCTGGTTGGTGATGACCGCCGCGAAGAACACCGCCGGGTGGTGGGCCTTGATCCACGAGCTCTCGAAGCTGACCTGGGCGTAGCTGGCGGAGTGGGGCTTGCAGAAGGAGTAGCCCGTGAAGGTGCGGATCATGTCCCAGGCCTCGTCCACCACGGCTGGGCGCACGCCCTGCTCCGCGCAGCCGCGGCGGAAGCGGGCCTCGAAGGCGGGCAGCCGCGCCTCGCAGCCGGGCTTGCCCAGCAGCTTGCGCAGCTGGTCGGCCTCGTGGTGGGTCCAGCCCGCCAGCTCCACGCAGACCTTGAGGACGTCCTCCTGGTAGATCAGCACGCCATGGCTGTCGGACAGCAGGTGTCCAAAGACGGGGTCACTGGGCTCCCAGGCCTCCTCGCCCCGGGAGCGCTTCACGTAGCGGTCCACCCAGCGGTAGGCGGCGGGGCGGATGAGGCTGGAGTGGATCACCAGCGTCTCGAAGTCCCCCTTCCCCACCCGCTGCTGGAGCTGCCGCGTGGCGGGGCTCTCCACGTAGAAGACGCCGATGCTGTCGCCCCGGGCCAGCAGGGCCTGGGTGGCGGGATCGTTGCGGGAGTGGGTGCCGGGGTCCGCCGGCACGGCGTCGCCCAGCACCGCGTAGGCGTCCCGCAGCACGGCGAGGCTGCGGTTGCCCAGCAGGTCGATCTTCACCAGGCCGTAGTTCTCCACACCATCCTTGTCCCAGCTGGTGATGGACACGCCCTCCTTGGCCGGGGCCGGCTGGAAGGCCGCGTGCGTCCACAGGGGACCGGGCGTGACGAGGGTACCGCCAGGATGCACGGAGAACTGGTGGAAGTGGCCCTTCAGCCCGGCGGCCTGGCGGAGGATGCCGTCCCAGACGGGGTTCTCGGCGGCGCGGCCCAGGCCGCCCTCCCAGCCCCGGACGTAGCGGGCCAGCTGCTGCAGCTCGTTCGCGGGCCGCCCGTGGGCCTGGGCCACGGCCCGCAGGGCCCCCTTGGCCTTGAAGAACGTGTGGTTGGACACCATGGCCACCCGGTCCCGGCCGTAGCACTCGAAGACGGCCTGGATGACGCGGTCCCGCTCGTCCCAGGCGAAGTCGATGTCCATGTCCGGCGGGTCCTTCCGCTCCTTCGTGAGGAAGCGCTCGAACATCAGGTTCGTGGCCACGGGATCCACGTTGCTGAGCTGCAGCGCGTAGCTCACCAGGGAGGCCGCGCCGCTGCCCCGGCCGCAGATGCGGCTGGGGATGCCCTCGTGCTTCAGCGCCTGCACGATGTCCTGCACCAGCAGGAAGTACCGCGCGAACCCCTTGTACGAGATCAGGTCCAGCTCCTGCTCCAGGCGGGCGAGGATGTCCCCGCGCAGCACCGGGAAGCGCGCGGCCACGCCGGCCTGCACGCGCTCCCGCAGCAGGGCGTCCAGGTCCGTCTCCTCCTGCCCCAGGGGCTTCGCCACCACCCACTCCCCCCAAGGGATGGACCAGCCCGCCACGCGCTCCCGCAGGGCGGCGTTGGTCCGCGCCACGGCGGGCTCGGCGAAGGGGAAGCGGGCCTCCCACTCGCGCCTGGGCACGGCGGCATCGGTGGCCTCCCACAGTCTCTCGGTGCGGACCAGGGTGGCCTGCTGCGCGATAGCCCGCTTGAGCCGGTGCATCTCCAGGCCCTCGGCCGTGCGGAAGCGCAGCACCTGGGGCGCGGCCACGGCCAGGCCCGCCGCCAGCGCGGCCCGGGCCTCCTGCACCCGGCGGGGATGGCCCAGCAGGACTGCCTCGAAGCCCTCTCGCAGCAGCGCGTCGAGGCCCGCCCGATCCTCCGCCAGCAGCACGCAGTCCCGGGGCGGCTCCGGCGCACCCAGGCCCGGGATGGCCAGCTCCGGCCGCGCCTCATGGGCCAGGGCCGTGAGCAGCCGGTTGAGGGCGCCGTGGCCCGCGTCCGAGCAGGGCAGCGCACCGTAGCCGTGGCCCCGCCAGGTGAAGCGGCTGCCCAGGTGCAGGCGGAAGTCCGTCCAGGCCGGGTCCGGCGGCAGCCCCTCCAGCTCCCGGGCCTGGCGCAGCCACGCCAGGGTCTCCCGCAACTTCGGGTAGCCCGCCGTCCCCTGGTCCCAGCAGACCAGGTCCCGGTAGCCCAGGCCCTGGGCCACCCGCAGCAGCTGCGCCGCCGGATAGACCCCTTCTCCCACACTGAAATCGGAAATGCCGAGGGCGAACATGGCGCGCCAATCGAAGGGTGCTCGGAATCGCCGCTGGCGATTCCGAGAGGGAAAAGCATCTCTGTGCTGATTGCGGCTTGGGCGTTGAGGTCTCAGGCGCCCCGATGCCGGACGAGGTACTCGGCGGCGGCCGTCTGAAGCAGGGCGTTCAGCGAGAGCCCTTCGGCTTTGGCCCGAGTCTGAAGTTGCTTCAGCAGGGTTTCGGGCAGCCGGATGGCCTTCACCACCGTCGGAGCGGCGGGATCCCCCGCCCTTGGCCTTCCCCGCTGAATGCGGATGGGTGTGCCCAGGCTTTCCTCCCCTCGGAACGCCCGTTCCGCCCAGGCGGCATCAACCTCCTGCCGGGCCCGGAGCTCTTCCAGCGGTTCGCCAGGACCAGAGGCCTTCTCGAACTCGGCCATGGACATGCGCTTGGTTTTCTTGGCGGTCATGGCGTTCTCCTGCGTTTGGGGTGCATCCAGTGCGCGGTGATGATCCGGAAGCCTTCAAGGAAGACGGTCGGAGAAAAGCATAAATGTAGAACATTTATCTCCCCCGTCAACCTTCAACGCCCAGCCAGGACCTGGCCTCGTGGGCCGAAGGGGGCCCCCGCCCGGCCCACCCCGGCAGAACGGCCTGGTCGGGGAAGCGGCGGCGGAGGCGGGCCAGGACGGGCTCCAGGCGGTCGAGGCGCTCCTGCAGCGGGGTCAGGAAGAGGCCCCGCTCCCGGCCCAGGCCCCAGGCCAGGCGCAGCTCCACCTCGCGCACCAGGAGGCGACGGGTGGCGCCCTCCAGGAAGGCCCGCTGGATGCGGCGGGCCAGGGCCAGGGGCGGTTCCGCCAGGTCCTCCGGGGCGGCGCGCCAGGTGTGGGGCTCCCCGTCCACATCCCACCACCGCAGCACCAGGCGGCGGGGGCTGCGGGGGTCGGACCAGAGCCAGGTCAGGCAGCGGGCCGCGAGACCCGCCTCCTCGGGCAGCCGGGGCGGCTGGAGGCGCCAGCCGTGGCGCGCATGGCCCGGGCGCTCTGTGAGCAGGGGCAGCCGGGGCCGGTCCTCGCCCCGGACCCGGGCCCGCAGGTCTGGCGCCAGCTTGGGATTCGTCAGCTCCACCAGCACCGGCAGGGGCACGGGCTGGAGGTCGCCGAAGCTGCGGAGGCCCAGCCGCTGGAAGCGCTCCTGCAGGCGCGGGGCCAGATCCGGCAGGCGGCGCAGGGGGTGGGGCGCGAGGAAGACCGCCTCCCCGCCCTCCCCCACCCGCTCCAGGTGGTGCTCAGCCCGGGCGGCGAGCTGGGCGGCGGTGGCGCTCAGGGAGAGGCCGCCGTGGCTCTCCCAGCCGTGCCGCTGGGCCAGCTCCCGCCGGATGCGCTCGGCGGTGTCCGCCAGGGGTCCGAAGAGGCCCTGAGTCCCCTGGAGCTCGACCAGGGCTTCGCCCAGGCGCAGCAGCTGCCCCTGGGGGGTCCACTGCTGTAGGAAGTCCCCCAGGGAGACCTGGGCCTCCCACCAGACCTGGGGGGCCGGATCCAGCACCCGCAGGCCCGGCGCCGCCCGCAGGGCCCGGTCCAGGGGCAGGCCCGGCGCCAGCCCCCCGGCCCGGGCCAGGCGGTTCACAAACCAGAGGCTGGGCGTGCGGGCCGTCTCCGGGTTCAGGAAGGCCAGAGGCCGGTCCCGCAGGACCCCGTCCCGGCCACAGGCCAGCTGGAACGGTAGCTCAGGAACCCACATCGCCAGCACCCGAACCTCCAGAAGGGATCCAAGTATGGCGAAAATTTAACGAAAAACAAGTCCCCGGGTTCCAGGCAGACCGGCCTCGCCTGCGGGCAGGCCCAAGCCAGCAGGACTGAATCCTCTCATCGGCCCCTTGATGCGCGCTGAAGCATCCGTACCCTTGCTCCAGAACAAGCCTAAGGAAGGCCCTGCTGGACGGGACGTCCAGCTCCGCTCGGTGAATTGGACTGCCGAATCTGATGCCTCCCCAGTCCCCCTATGTCCTGCAGGTCGGTGACGAGGTCGGTCGTTACCGGGTCGAGGCCTTCGTGGCCGAGGGCGGCATGGGGCAGGTCTTCCGGGCCTGGGACACGCGACTGGAGCGCCGCGTCGCCCTGAAGACCATCCGCGCGGGGCACGCCAGCGAGAAGGCCGCGCTCGTCCGGTTCCAGCGGGAGGCCCAGATTCTCGCCAAGCTCGATCACCCCGGCATCTGCCATGTCTACGACTGGCTGGATCACCAGGGCACCCTGGTCATGGCCATGGAGTGGGTGGAGGGGACGGCTCTGAAGAGCCTCCTGGACCAGGGCGCCATGCCGCTGCCCCAGGCCACCCGGCTGCTGAAGGAGGTGGCCACCGCCCTGGCCGCGGCCCATGCCAGAGGCGTCGTCCACCGGGACCTGAAGCCTTCGAACATCCTCATCACGAAGGAAGGGGCCGCCAAGATCCTCGACTTCGGCCTGGCCAAGTCCGCCGGGGATGGTTTCATCTTCGATGGCCAGGCCGGGTGGGCCTCTCCAGCGGGCGAGGATGAATCCACCCGCTCCTTTCCCGGTCCGGGCGGGCCGCTCACGGAACCCGGCATGATCATGGGCACCCGCGGGTTCATCGCCCCGGAGCTCCTGATGGGCGAGCCCGCCACCGTGGCCACGGACATGTACGCCCTCGGTGTGATCGCCTCCCTGGCCCTCACCGGCGACCCAACTCCCGGGGCGCAGGGGAAGGGCGGGCCCTGGACCCGCAGGGTGCTCAAGCGCAGGGGCGGCTCCGGCGCCCATCCCGCCCTGGGGCACCGGACCCTCTGGAGCCTCGTGGACCACCTGCTCTCCCCTGATCCGGAGGCCCGCCCCTCGGCCCAGGAGGTGGCGGGGATCCTGGAGCAGTTCCAGGCGCCCGCCTCCCCCGTGTGGTGGGCCACTGCCGCCGCAGCCATCACCTTGGGAGTGGCCGGACTCGGCTTCTGGTTCTATGCGCGGGGGGCCATCCCGGAGTTCTCAACCTCGCACCGGGCCCGCTTGGTGGTGGTGCCGATTCGGAACCTGACCTCGGAGCGGCCCCTCGACGCCGAGGCCGAGATCGTCACGACGGACCTGCTTGAACACATCCTCCGGTCCTTTCCCCAGGTGCGCATCGTGCAGGACCGGGATGGGCAGGACAGGCGCCCAGGCCTCAAGGGGGACTCCCGCAGCGGCGAGGGAGGGTTCCTTCGCAGGCTGGCGGCGCGAACCGGCGCAGACCTCGTCCTGCTCGGAGAGCTGGAGCCCGTTCCGGGAACCGGGGGAAAGGCCCTGCGGGTGAGGCTGATGGATGCGGGAGGCAACGTGAGGGCCAGCCGGGAAGTGGTCTCCCGGAGGTCCGCCTTTGAGCCCGAGCTGGCCGTGCCCGAGCTGCTCAGGGAGCTCAGTCGCTCAATGACACCCCTGGGACGGCCACCCGACTTCCCGCCCCTGCCCTCCAAGGAAGCCCTGGAAGCCTATTCCGTGGGCCTTGCCCTGAAGGAGCGCGGGAATGCCCGCCAGGCCCTCCCCTACCTCGAGAAGGCGGCCGAGCAGGCCCCGCACTACGCACCGGCGATCATGCACTACGGGTCCACGCTGTTCAGGCTCGGGGATCCGAAGGCCCTGCCCACCTTCATGTGGGCCCGCACGGCGGCTCGGGAATCGGCGGACCGCTACGCCGAAGCCGAGTCCATGATCGGGCTGGCGCTCCTCACACGGAGAACCGACAAGCGATCGGGGGAGGAAGTCCCTCTCCTGGAGCAGGCGCTCAAGCTGGCGGAAACCACCGGGGACAGCGATCTCCAAGCAGAGGTGCTGGACCAGCTCTCCGTGCACTGGACCAACCAGGAGCGCTGGGATCTGGCGGAAAACCTGCTCGTCCAGGCCGACGAGAAGGTCACGGGCACGAAGAACCTGGCCCTCCGCTGCTCCATCCGGGTCAACCTCGCCAACCTTGCCAAATACGGTTCCGACCCCGCCAAGGCGCGCACCCTCTACCTGGCGGCCTACCAGGATGCCCTGGTCACCGAAAACCCTCTGTTGAAGGCCACCGCCCTGGTCAACCTTGCCGTCCTGGATCTGGACGCGGGCCGCCCGGACCCAGCGGAGAAGGCCATCCAGGATGTCCTGCTGCTGAGAAAGGAGCTGGGAGATGCGGAAGGAGAGTACCGGGCCCTGCTGCTGCAGGGCATCGCCGCCTACATGCGGGGCAAGCTGGATCTGGCCGCCGAGCGCTTCGAGGCCACCCTGAAGGGCGCCCGCGCTCACGACATGGTCCTGCTCCAGGGCCGCGCCCTCTATCGCCTGGGAGATGTCCAGAGGACCAGGGGCCGGTTCGCCGCGGCCTCCCTGCGGCTTCTGGAGGCGATGGACTGTCTGCGGAAGAAGGGGACGCCCCAGAACCAGGCCGAGGCTCTGGCCACGCTCGCGGAGTGCAAGGCCCGCCAGGCGGACCTTCCGGGCGCGGAGCGGCTGCTGGAGGAGGCCCGGCGCTTGGCGGGCAAGGACACCCCCCACATCTGGCGGGCGAAGGCCTGGCTGGACCACCAGCGGGGCCGCGATCGCAGTGCCCAGGAAAAGCTGGTGGCAGCCTTGGCCCTGCCACGCAGCGAAGACCCGGAACACCAGGAGGAAATGCAGACCCTGTCGCACCAATGGGGGATGCGGGAAGGAAGCAGAGCGATACCCAGGTAAGTCCTCAGTCGAGTCCCAACGTCACCATCAGGGAGACCCCATGAAACGGCATGAGCTCTTCGAGCAGACCCCTCCACTGGTACAACCCTCCAGTGCCGCCAAAAGTTATCAGCTCAAAGGAGACAGACCTCGAACCATTCACATCCACGCCCAGGAGGACTGGATCCTGAAAGGTTGGACTGTGCCTACCGATGAGAGGGAGGCCCAGCCCCAACAGTCGGAACTCCACATGCGCCCGGGCGTCTACAGCTTCGAGTTCCCCCCGCACTCACCCAACCTGACCTTGATCATCATTGACCCGGATCCAGGCAGCTGGGAGTAGGGCCTCAAGCAGGTCGGGAGCTACAGACTCAGGTTCACACCGCCGCTACGCCCGGCCCCGCTTCCTGCAGCCAGCACCGGATCTGCTCATAGACTTCCGGCCGATTCAGCAGCTCCAGGTGGCCCATCCCCTGGCCGATCCAGGTCTGGTCATCGGGGAAGGCGAGGTCGTGCTGGGAATCCGGGTGGCGCCCGAGGGCGCTGTCCAGGGGCACGAGGCCATCCCCCCACAGGTGACCCTTCCAGGACTCGGCGTCCTCTCCCGTCGTCCCCGCCAGGGCGCAGCAGCGCACCCCCTTCGGCAGAGGCACCGGTCGGCGCCGGTCCGTGCCATCGGTATGAGGATCCATTCCCTGCCAGTCCTCCTCCAGGAGGTTGCCATAGCGCAGGTCGGTGATGCCGGCGCTGCGGACCTTTCCCAGCCGCGCCAGGGGACTGGCGAAGGGACTGGCCTCCAGGCCGCGCTGCAGCCAGTGCCCCCACTGTTCCAGGGGTGAGCCATGGTGGGGGGTGCCCAGGAAGATCAGGTGCCGCAGGGAGGCCGGCCAGGCCTGCCCAGCTGCCTGGGCCTGATGGCAGGCGCTGCGAGCCACCAGGCCACCCATGCTGTGGGTGAGGACGTCCAGGCTCGCCACGGGCTGCGGCCACTGGGCGAGCAGGGTCTCCAGCAGCTCGGCCAGGGCCTTCCCGTTGGTGGAGACATGCTGGCCCGTGTTGTAGCGCAGATAGAGCGGTGTGCAGCCCAGGTCCCGGGCCAGGCCCGCCCCGTGATCCAGCCCATTCAGGCCCCACTGCCGCTCGTTGTGGCACAGCCCATGGATCAGGACCAGCAGGCGGGTGCCGGGCTGCGGGATCGCCGCGGCGAGGGCGGCGGTCTCCAGGACCAGGGGTTGGCCTGCGTGGTACAAGCGCATGGGCGTGGCCAGGGGATTGCCCGTGGCGGCCAGGTGATCCCCCAGCACGCCATTCAGGACCGCCCGCAGGGCCTCCCACTGGGGCGAGGGATCCAGTTCCCCCTCCAGTGGGCCGAGGGGGGCCAGGGCGGCCTCCACGCCGAGGCCCACGGTGCGGGTCAGGGCGCGGATGGTTCCGTAGACCAGCCCGCTGAGGCCCCGGCCCCCGACCACATGGCGGGCCTTGCCCCCTGTCAGCGGATGCTGGATGCCCTGCTGCATGGCCTCCACCAGGTCCGTCACACCGACAGTCCCCTCCACCGCCAGCCGTGCCAGCCCACGCAGGTCCGAGGAAACAGCACGGAGGTAGGGGATCATCGTCGTCGATGATCCGCTGATTTCTTCAGGAGGCGAAGGCATTTTGGGATTAGAACCCTGGGGATTAGAATCAGTCGCGGCTCCTGGGGATTTTCTCGCCTGCGCTCTGCATTTCTGAACCGCTGGACCACGATCGGCAGGCCCTATTCCTAGTGAGGCACTCATGAGAACGGATATCTCGGTGGTGGTGGTCACGGTCTGCAGGAACTCCCTGTACAGGGCCATCCGATCCGTGTTCCGTCAGGACTTTGAGGGCACCATCCACCTGCTCGTTGGCGCGGATGTTGAGCTGTTCGGGAACTTCTCAGAAATCATGAGCGAGTTGCTGGAGGAGTGCCCCCCCCGCATCACCTTGACGGGCATCAGCCTAGGCTATTCCACCTCCGCCCGACATGGGGGCGTTCACAGCTCGTGGTATGGCGGATCCCTTCGCACTGCGCTCAGCTTCCTGTCTTCTTCCGAACTGGTCGCCTATCTGGATGACGACGACTGGTACGAGCCCCAGCATCTGCGCTTGCTGCACGAGGCCATCCAGGGCCATGACTGGGCCTTCACCCTGTCCAATTATGCGGACCCGAACACCGACGAGATCCTGGGCGTCGACACCCTGGAGAGCCTGGGCCCCAACAAGGGGGTCTACAAGAACAGCTTCGGGGGTTTCGTCCGGCCCTCTGCCCTGCTGGTCAACAAGGTCAAGCTCTCCCACATCCTCCACCTGTGGTCCATCTCGCCATATCCATCAGGTGATGGCGAGGACCGGCTCATCTTCAAGGAGCTGCTCAAGCACCGGAGATACGGACAGACCAGAGTGCCCACCGTGAACTGCTCCCTGGACCCCGCCGATGGACTTCACGCACGACGGATGGAATCCGTGGGGCGGCAGGTCACGGAACCGCCGCCCAAGCACCAGTCCATCCGCGTACCTAGTTGAGGATCAATCAAGACTGTTCCGCTCCTTACGGCCGTTCGTAGCACTGGGCCCACGACGAAAAACGAGGGGGGAGCAACTATTGCCTGATTAGTTAATACTGGACCCCGGATCTCTGAATGGACAAGTCGCTCAAGTCTTTCCATCTCGGTCCTAGTTTCGCCCTGTCCTTGGGTTCAACTGGACTGTATATGGTTTGATGTAGCCTAGGCGTTGGGACAAATTACATCCAAGCAGCAGATGGAGATTAGACAGGGCCTCGACGTGAAGATATTGGCACGTTGTCTGCTTAATTCTTTTTGAGTGTTCTGGCCTTCAGGGGGGTGACTCATTCGAATCTCCGGCGAACACAAGGTGCTGGTAACGGGAGCAGGTGGGTTCATCGGAAGCCACCTTGTGCAGGAATTGCACACTCGTGGGTGCAGGATTCGGGCCCTTGTAAAATACAATTCAACGAACCACTGCGGCTGGCTGGAAGGAGTTCCTGGCCTATCCGACATTGACGTGGCCGCTGGCGACATCAGGGACCCCTATTTTTGCGACCAACTGATGGAAGGGGTCGACGTCGTCTTCAACCTGGCCGCACTCATTGGCATCCCCTACTCCTATGTCGCGCCCCACAGCTATCTAGAGGTAAATGTCGGGGGAACGCTGAACCTGTGTCAGGCCGCCCTGAAGCATGACGTTCAAAGGTTCGTCCAAGTCTCGACCAGCGAGGTCTATGGGACCGCCCGATCTGTGCCAATCGCTGAAACCCATCCCCTTCAGCCCCAGTCCCCATATAGCGCGTCGAAAATCGGGGCGGACTCCATGGCCCTGGCCTACTACCACTCTTGGAACCTGCCTGTGGTAGTCGCTCGGCCCTTCAATACCTATGGTCCGAGACAATCGGCGCGGGCAGTGATTCCTTCCATCATCAGTCAAATCCTGGGCGGCGCCGGCCAGGTGCGCCTCGGAGACACCCGCCCTACGCGAGATTTCAGCTATGTCACTGATACCTGCCGGGGTATGTTGGCCCTGGCCGAGGCCGATCCCGCCCTCGGGCAGGTCGTGAACATCGGTTCCGGCACCGAGATCTCCATCGGGGACACGGCCCAGCTGATCCAGAAAATCATCGGCCGGGAGGTAGAATTCCTCCGAGATGAGCAGCGGATCCGGCCCGAGGGATCAGAGGTGTTCCGGCTCTGCTGCGATCCCTCACGGCTCCGCTCCCTGACGAATGCGAAGCCCCAGGTCGGACTGGAGGAAGGCCTCCAGAGAACCATTGACTGGCTCCGGGAGCCGGCGCACTTGGCCCAATTCAAAACGCTCCAGTACAACCTTTGATGCTGCGGACAGCCCTCATGATGGACTCCAGAACTAAGCAGACCATCCTCGACCTCAATGCAACCCTGGAAGACGCCATTCGGTCCATGAATTCGTCGAGCCAGCGCATTGTCCATGTAGTCGCCGAGGATGGCATATTGCAGGGGGTCGTGACGGATCCAGACATCCGGCGGGCCACCTTGGCCCAGGTGCCCCTGGGGAGTCCCGTCACGGCCATCATGAAGCGCGATCCCGTCGTCGGGTACAACACATCTACGTATCAGGAACTCATCAATATCTTCGCGAAATGGGAGATCTACCAGCTGCCCATCCTGGATCAGACAGGACGGCTCGTGGGTCTACGGACCGTCAACGAGATGCTCAACCGGAGTATGATCACCTACCCATTTCACGTGGTGCTGATGGCCGGGGGCATGGGAACCCGCCTCCTCCCCCATACCACTCACCTGCCCAAGCCCTTGGTGCCTGTCCACGGCAAGCCGATCATCCGGATCATCCTCGACGACCTCCTGGAGCACGGGCTGCATAACATCCATATCTCCCTTTTCCACTTGGGAGACCTGATCAAGCAGGAGTTGAACCGCTTCCCTGCCTACGACAAGGTCCGCTTCCTCGAGGAGGACCAACCCCTCGGGACCGCTGGCGCCCTAACCCTGCTGAAGGACCAAGCCCACTTCCCCATCCTGGTGCAGAATGCGGACGTCCTCACGACGCTGGATTACCATAGTCTGCTCCGCTTCCATGCGGCAGAGAAGAATGACTTCACCATCGTGGTACGGCAGGAGAAGCTGGTCATCCCCTTTGGCGTAGTCTCGCTGGATGGCCAACGGGTCATGGCGATTAGGGAGAAGCCGGAACACCCCTACTTCGCCAACATGGGCATCTACCTGATGAACAAGTTAGTGGTCCAGCAGATCCCCGCCGGCAAGCGCTACGACATGACCACCCTCATCGATCACTGCATCGCCATGGGCCTGAAAGTGGGCAGCTTCCCCCTCTATGAATACTGGGCAGACATCGGCAGTCCCTCGGATCTAGAAAAAGCCGGCGTGGACCTCAAGGCGGGTGATCAGGGCTTGATGCGGCATGCCAACCGCCCAGGAGATTACTGAATGACCAGATGGAGTGGGGTAGAGCGGTTCAAGGTCATCGCGGAGATCGGTGGCAATTTCAAAACCTTCGAGCAGGCCCGCCTCCTGGTGGACGCCGCCGCAGCTTGTGGTGTCGACGCCATCAAGCTGCAGACCTTCCGGGCGCGGACCTTGGCCAGCACCGAGGCCGTGTTTCACTTCGAAAGCACCGGGGACATCCCCCAGTTGGATTTGTTCCGTGAATACGAGATTCCAGAGGCCATGCACCGAGAGATCTTCGCGCACATCGCGGCCAAGGGCCTGGAGTGGTTTTCCACCCCCAGCCATGAGGACGACCTGGCCCTGCTGGAGTCTCTGGGTGTGGCCAAGCACAAGATCGGTTCGGATGACCTTACCAACCTGCCCTTGCTGGCAGCGGTGGCCCGCACGGGAAAGCCGATCCTACTCTCCACGGGAATGTCCACCCTGGCCGAGGTGGAGGAGGCGGTCCACATCATCCAAGCGAACACTGTCGCACCCCTGACCCTGCTCCACTGCGCCAGTAGCTACCCGACCCAACCCGAGCAGGTGAATCTCCGAGCCATCAGGACCCTCCAGGAGCGCTTCCCGGGTGTGGTGGTCGGCTATTCGGACCATACTCTGGGCATCACGGCCTGTCTGGCAGCGGCGGCGCTTGGGGCGGAAGTCCTGGAGAAGCACTTCACCTGTGACAAGCAGGCCGTGGGGCCGGACCACTGCCATTCCTCGGACCCGGTGGAGATGGCAAGCCTTGTGGCCCAGTTGAGGGATCTCGAAAAGATGCTGGGGGATGGCTGCAAGCGACCTACGGGGCCGGAACTGCTCTCGCGGCGGAACACCCGAAAAAGTGTGGTGCTTGCGCAAACTGCCGCCGAGGGCACAGTGCTGGACTGCTCCATGCTCACGGTGAAACGGCCGGGGTGGGGCATTCCCCCAAAACACCAGAATGAGCTCATTGGGCGGCGCTTGCGCCGCGCCATGCAAGAAGACGCTGTCCTGACCTGGGAGGACCTGGCATGACCGCGGAGCCTCAGATCGGGATCATCCTGCAGGCACGGATGGGATCGACCCGCCTGCCGGGCAAGGTGATGGCTGATCTGAATGGCCTGCCCTTGCTGAAGCACATCCTCCTGCGTTGGCAGTGGCTGGGTCGCTGGCCCCTGGTGCTGGCGACCACGGACCGTCCGGAGGACGATGCCCTGGAGTCCTTTTGCGGACAGGAGCAGGTCCCCTGCTTTCGGGGCAGCGCCCTGGATGTGCTGGACCGCTACCTGGGTTGCGCCCGGACTTTTGGCTTCGACCACGTGATCCGGTGGACTGGGGATAACCCCTTCGTGGATGTGGAGCATCTGCCCAGCCTGGTAGCTGGCCATCAGGGGGGTGCCTTCGACTACTCCAACAACTTTACCGGGCTGCCGCTGGGATGTGGGTCGGAGATCCTGTCGATGGGGGCGCTGTCCCGCAGTGCGGCCGAAGGCCTTGCTCCGGATCACCGCGAGCACGTGAACGAGTACATCCTCCAGAACCCGGCGCTGTTCTCCTGCTGGATCACCTCGGCACCCCATCCTGAGTCCTACGGCCTCCGCTGGACTGTGGATCTGCCGCAGGATCTGGAGGCAGCGCGGGTCCTGGCAGCGAAGGGGGGGGCTCCACCGGCCCCGCTGGCGCGGTTGTTGGCGCCGTGATCGTCCTCTGCTTCGAGGCCTCTCATCGCCGTGGCCTGGGTCATGCCATGCGGATGCTGCGCTTGGCCTTGGAAATCCAGCGGCTGGGGGGCGCGCCGCTGCTGGTCTGCAATCCGGACGCCACCGTCGATCACTTGGTGGCGGAGTCCGGGCTGCCCTGCCGGCATGTACCCCTGGACCTGTTAGACACGGGCTGGGAGGCGGCCCTGCTGGATGCCGTGGGTCCCGTGCGCGTGTGGGTGGATGACCGCCTGGCCACCTCCCGCCGACACGCCCAGGCCCTGAAGGCGCGGGGGCTCTGGCTGGCCACCGTGGATGATTCGGGAGAGGGTGCCGAGGAAAGCGACCTCCACCTCATCCCTCTGTTCTCCGGGGGGAGCCGGAAGGCAGGGCGGCGGATCCTGGAAGGCTGGGAGTGGGCCTTCCTGCCCGGCGACGAGATCCTCGCCGCCCGCGCCAAGCCGCGACCAGTTCAGGCGGATCCACCTTCCATCGGGATCTGCCTTGGGGGCAGCGACAATCACGGCAGCATCCTGAATGTTCTGGATCGGCTCTTCGCCAAGCAGTTGGGGGCCAATGTATGCCTGGGTCCCGCCTTTCAGGGAGACAGCAGCATCCAGGCCCGTCTGGTGGATCCCAGGATCCGCGTGGTGCGGGAGGTGCCCTCCCTGGTCCACTGGCTCAGCGCTTATGATGTGGCCATCACCGGTGGCGGCATGAGTGCGTTGGAAGCTGCCGCCGTGGGGACGCCTCCCTGCATCGTGGCCAACGAGCCGCACGAGGTTGAGACCGCCCGAAGGCTGGAGGAGGAGGGCCTGGGGATCTACTGGGGTACCCACGCAGGCCTCCCGGAGTGGCCGGTGGCGGCCTTCCAGGATCTGCCCCGCCGGTCCACGCTGGGGCGGGCATTGCGGGTGGATGGGGCCGCCAGGGTTGCCGGTATCTTGATGGAGGAGTCCAGATGAGAATTCTCGCCATCGGCGCCCATGCGGATGATGTGGAACTGGGGTGCGGAGGCACCCTGGCCCGCTGGTCGGCTGAAGGCCATGAGATCCACCTTTGTGTCGTCACGGACTCCGCCTATGCGGACCCGGCCGGGACGCCCATTCGCAGCGAAGGGACCGCCCGTTCCGAGGCCGAAGCCGCCGCCCGGAAACTGGGTGCGAAGCTCCACTGGTTGGGGTTTCCCTGCCTGCAGGTGAGCTTCGACGAACCCCTGAACAAGGCCCTGCGAGGGCTGTTGGACGCGCTGCAGCCCGAGGTGGCGCTGAGCCACTGGACCGAAGACACGCACCACGATCACCGTGCGGTGGCCCTGGCGACCCTGCATTCGGCCCGGCACGTACCCCGGTTGCTCTGCTACCGGAGCAACTGGTACTTGGGAACCAATGCCTTCATGGCCTCGGTCTTCATGGACATCGGGCCCTGGTATGAGACCAAGCTGGAGCTCGTCCGACTTTACCAGGGCGAGCACACTCGAGCCGGGGACCGGTGGGAGCCCTTTCTCCAGGCCGAGGCTCGGCTGAGGGGACTCGAGGCCGGCTGCCAGCTTGCGGAGGGATTCCTGCCCATTCGTTGGGTGCTCGGATGAACGCCCCCCGGGTGGGCATCACCGGACCCGGCGGCTACCTCGGAAGTCTGCTTTGCCGGCACCTCCAGGAGCGGGGCATATCCTTCGCGCCATTGGGCCGTGCCGATGGCATTGAGGTGGACAAGCCCGCCGCTCTGGAAGCATTACCAGCCAGCGTCAGCACCCTGGTCCACATGGCTGCCCGCACAGGGGTGGCCGATTCCTGGGCCAACGCGGAAGAGGTGCTCCGGTTCAACGTCCTAGCAACCCTAGAGGCGGTGCGAGTGGCCCGCCAGCGGGGGCTGCGACTGATCATCCTGTCCTCCTATCCCTACGGGCGTGCCCCGCAGTTGCCCACGGATGAATCGCAGCCCACAGAGAGCATGAACCCCTATGGCAGCTCCAAGCTCCTGTCCGAGCAGCTAGTCCTGGATTCGGCGCGCCTCCACGGCTTCCCGGCCCTGTCGCTGCGGATCTTCAATGTCTACGGCCGGGAGCCCGAAGGACACCACACCCTCCCAGCCCAAATCTGGCAACAGCTGCGTACGGGTGGAGGCACGGTGCGGGTGAAGGATGCCGAACCCAGGCGGGATTACCTTTTTGTGGATGATCTGTGCGCGGCTCTGGTGCGGGCCATCGAGTCGGACTGGCCGAGCGCAGGAGTCTTCAATCTGGGGACGGGCTGCAACTACTCCGTCCGCGAATTGGTCGAGGCTTTTGGCGGGATGCTGGGACAGAAACTGGAACTGGTGGACGAGCGCCAGCTCAGGAAGGGGGAGATTCCGGCGACCCTTTGCGACACCCGTCGCTTCGCGGCGGCCTTCACCTGGTCCCCGCAGGTCTCCCTGCAGGAGGGGCTGCGGTCCTACCTGGATCACCCATGCTGAGGACTGTCTGCATCCATCAGCCGGATTTCGTCCCATGGCCCGGGTTCTTCCAGAGGCTTCTGGACTGCGACCTCTTCATCCTGCTGGATGATGCCCAGTACGAGAAGAATGGCTGGCAGAATCGGGACCGCATCAAGACGGCCCATGGCGCGAAGTGGATCTCCCTGCCGGTGGCCAAGGGGCCCCTCGGCCAGCTGATCCGCGAGGTAACGTTGGCCCCGGTCCCCGGATGGCAGGACAAGCTGCTGAACCAGGTCCGAGAGAGCTACCGCAGGGCCCCGCATTTCGAGCCCTTCTTCTCAGAATTCGAGGAGCTGCTCCGCGCGCCCCACCTCCACATGGCGGATCTCAATGAGAGTCTCATCCGTTGGCTCATGGGCAAGTACGGTATCGATGTGCCCCTGCAAAGATCCTCGGCTTTCGGCGTCCAGGAGCAGAAGAACGAGCGCCTTATCCAACTCCTGAAGGCTGCGGGCGCGACCCGCTACATCACTGGAGCGGGCTCCAGAAACTATCTGGACGAAGGCCTCTTCGGCCACCATGGCATCGAGGTCCTCTGGCAGTCCTGGACCATGCCCTTGCACCCCCAGCAGCATGGTCCCTGGATTGGAATGCTCTCTTCTCTGGATGCCCTGTTCAACATTGGGCCCCATCTGAAGAGCTGGGTGCGGGACCATGGGGCGGCCCTTGAGGAACGTCCATGACCTCCTATATTCCCATCAACAAAGGCAACTACAGCCTCGACACTCCTGAGCGTGAGGCGGCTTTCGAACGGCTGAGGGCCGGGGACCGGCCCGCTGACTATGCGGAGTACCGCCGCCTCTGGACCGATCTGCCCAGGGCCACGGAGCTGCGGGACTACCCTGTCCACGTGGATCTGGAGCTGGCTTCGGTCTGCAACCTCAAGTGCCCCATGTGCTATACGATCACGGCGGAGTTCAAGCGCAAGGTCAACGCCACCCTGATGAATTTCGACCTCTTCCGGCGCCTCGTGGATGAGATCCAGGGCAAGGTCTGGTCGGTGCGCCTCAGCCTCCGGGGCGAGTCCTTGCTGCATCCGAGAATCCTCGACGCGATCCGCTACGCGAAGGAGGCAGGCATCCTCGAGGTCTCGACCCTCACCAATGGCTCGAACCTTAAGTCACGGGATTTCTGCCGGGACCTGGTCCAGACGGGACTCGACTGGATCACGGTGTCCGCCGACGGAATCGAGGACACCTACAACCGCATTCGGGCCCCCATCACCTACCGAGAGATCCTCCAGAACCTCCGCAACCTGTTGGAGGTGAAGGCAGAGTTGCAAAGCGCCAAGCCGGTCGTCAAGGTCCAGGGCATCTGGCCTGCCCTACAGCAGGATCCTGGTGCCTATCTCGCTGCCTACTCGCCTCTGTCCGACCTGGTGGCCTTCAATCCGCTGATCGACTACATCCGGGAACTCCCGGATTCGGAACTGCTCTTTGAGCCGAACTTCACCTGCCCCATGCCCTACCAGCGTCTGGTCATCGGGGCTGATGGCACAGCGATGATGTGCTCCAACGACGAGGAGAACAACCACCCAGTCGGGAACGCCAACACCCAGACCATCCATGAGATCTGGCATGGTCTCGCCATGAGGCAGGTCCGGGAACTCCACCAGGCACATGGTGGGGTGGCGGCCCTGGGTCCATGCAGCCGCTGCTATCTCCCGCGCCGCACCCGCGACGAGCCGCATCTCGTGGACGGCCGCGAGGTAGTGGTGAAGAACTACGTCACCGTGCATGACTTGAAAACCACCATCGAGCAGATGACAAATCAGATTGATAAATAAGATAGCGATAAATACGTATTTCTAGGTGAGAGGTACATGAATCATGTTCATCAGCAAAACATATTACCGTCAATACAATAATGATCATGAAATCGAAAATCACAAGGAATTCTATAAACACTTTAGCAATACACGGGAATTTGGGGGAGCCTTCACCCACTTCGACCATCTCGTCAAAAATCGTTTCATGAACATCTTCCAGCACACCTACAATGCCGTTCTTCGGAAACAACCCAACAGGATCATTGATATCGGCTGTGGAGCGGGAGTCAACCTCCCCCTTGGAAGGCTCTTTCCGCAGGTGGAATTCCATGGAATCGACTACGCCGAGAAGGCCATCCAGGCCTCCAGCGCCATTTATCCTGAGATCAAATTCCACATCATGGATGCCTTCAATCTAAATTTTGAGGGGGGCCACTTCGACTTGGCCATCCTCTCCTCTGTTGTTATTTTATATAAATCCGAACAGGACCGGATCAAGCTTCTGACTGAAGCTGCGCGGGTCTTAAACGAAAAAGGCGTACTGATCTGCATTTTATGGAATGACGCTTCCTTCCTGCGCTGGAGCATCCGCCTTTCGCGTCTCTTCGCGAAACTGCGTGGGGTGGCGACACCGGAGGACTTCCTAGCGATCCACCTGAGCGAGCGTGAGGCCCGCCGGATGTTTGCCCTCAGCCCTTTCGAACTGGAGGAGGTGCAGCACACCGGGAGTTTGTACGGGCTGCTGGAAATGGTTCGGTATCTCAATTTGGGGAAGTACCGCCGCACCTTCGGTGCAGCGGAACGGGAAGGCCTTGCTGAGCTGCCCCAGAACATCAAGGCAGATCTGGTCCAGGCCTCAGGCGGCTCGCAGCTCACCCGATTCCTGTTCAGGCTGCATCGGTGGTTCCCCCGGCAGTTTGCGATGTACAGCTTCTACGTCCTGAGGAAAAAGGCCTGAACCAGAATTCCGGGAGTGAGGACATGACGCGCATCATCGCAACAGTGGAAGCCCGCATGGGCTCGACCCGGCTACCCGGGAAGACACTCATGGCCTTGCCCACAGGTGAAACCCTGCTGGACTTGGTGGTGGCCCGGTTGCGCCAGGTGCCGAGTGTCGCGGAAGTCTGGGTCGCCACCTCCCTTTCGGCCAAGGATGATCGGGTGGCAGCGCATTGCCGCAGGGCTGGCATCGCCTGCCATAGGGGGGACGAGGAGGATGTCCTCGACCGGGTCTGCGCCACATTGAAGGCCGCCGCCGGGGACCTTGTCGTGCAGGCCGGGGGCGACGGACCCTATGTGCAGCCCTTCCTCATCGAGGAGCTGCTTCAACGGCTCCAGGCAGGGTCTTGGGATTACGTCTGCAATGATATGCGGCTGACTTATCCGCTGGGGGTCTACGGACATGTGCTGCCGGCAGGTCTGCTGCACGATCTAAACGCGCGCCGGGACCTTTCCGCCGCCGATCGGGTGGATGTGGTCCGCGCCATCTTTGAGCATCCGGAGACCTATCGGATCCTCAGCCTCACTGCGCCGGAAGCCTATCGCCATCCAGACCTGCGTCTGACCATTGATCATTCCGAGGACATGGCCCTTCTGAACCGCATCCTGACCAAACTGGGGCATCCTGGCCTTGAGCTGGAGGCCCTCCTGGCGGCCGCCAGCGCCCATCCTGATTGGTTCGCCCCCGTACGGGCCCTGGTGCAGGTTTCCTCGGCCCACCTCTTCGGGGCGGCGGGTTTTGAAGAGGCTCCAGGCGGCCTCCGCCATGGCTGAGCTTCGGGTCGGCATCCTCGGCACAGGGCAGATTGCCGGCGGTTATGACCTCGATCGGGCGCCCGGGGAGCGGGGCGTCTTCACCCATGCCGGAGCCTATCGGGCGCAGGGCGGCTTCCGCCTGGCCTGGGCTGCCGATCCCGATGCTGCGAGCCTGGCGCGCTTCGCGGCGGCCTGGCACCCCGAGCAGACAACCCAGGATGTGGACCGTCTGCTGCTGGAACCCCTGGACGTCCTAAGCATCTGCTCCCCCAACGCCTGCCACGTGGAGCAGGTGCTGCGCGCCCTGGAGGCGGGACAGGTGCGGGCCCTCTGGGTGGAGAAGCCCTTCGCGCCCACTCTGGGGGAGGCCGAGACCATTCGCCAGCTGGCCTTCCTGCACCAGGTCCAGCTCCTGATCAACTTCCAGCGGCGCTTCGATCCCGTGCTGCTGGCCCTACGGGAGCGGCTCCGGGGCGAGGACATCCGTCTGGTGCGCGGGCTTTACCATAAGGGCTGGTCGCACATGGGCACCACCCTGGTGGATCTGGCCCACCTCCTGTTCGGCCCTCCGGAGCGGGTGGAGGCCCGCAGTCATGGTGCCACCGGGTCGGGGGACTTGATCCTGGACGTCCAGATGCACTGGGCGGGTTTCACCGGGCACTTGCTGGCCCTGGATTCACCTGGGGCACCCAGCCCCTGTCATGTGTTTGACCTCGAGATCTTCACGGCCCGGGAGCGTATCCTCATCACCGACAACTCCCGGCGGATACTCGTGCATCCCATTGGGGACTACGCCTATGGCGGTGTCAAGGTCTATCTGCCCGAGGCCGAGGCTCAGCAGACCGATTTCGACCAGTCCATGGTGCATTCGGCCGGATTCATGGAGGGGTTCCTTCGAGGGGATCAGGCCTGGTCGGAACGTCCCTTGCTAGACAACCTGGAGGTATGTGCCACGGTTCAGGCAGGGCTGGAGGCCGCGCGGCAGAACGTGCCCATTTTCCTGCCCCCGGTTCCCCCCGACCTGGAGATGTCATGAAGAGCCCCATGCAATTCCCGCCCTATCAGCCCCACGGACCCGAGGAGTTGCAGGCCGTCGTGGAGGTCATGAAAACCGGCCAGCTGTCCCCCTTTCTGGGCAAGCACGATCCAGCCTTCCATGGGGGACCCAGGGTCCAGGAACTGGAAGACCGCTGGGCTGAGGCCCATGGTGTGAACCATGCGGTCGCCTTCAATTCCGCCACCTCGGCCCTCATCGCCGGCCTGGCGGCCCTCCGGGTGAGCCCGGGGGATGAGGTGCTCGTCGTTGGCTACAGCATGTGCATCTCGGCCAGCGCCCCCCTCCTCTTCGACGCCATCCCGGTCTTCGTGGACATCGAGCCGGACTGCTTCTGCATGGACCCCGCAAAGATCGAGGCAGCCATCACCCCCCGGACCAAGGCCATCCTGCCCGTGGATCTCTTCGGCCAGTCTGCGGACATGCCCGCCATTCGGGCCATCGCCGCCAAGCATGGGTTGCGGGTCCTCAACGATGCCTCCCATGTGCCGGCCTGCCGGGCCTTCGGCGGCTACGCCGGGACCCTTGGCGATATCGGCGTTTACAGCCTCAACCAGCACAAGATCATCCACTGCGGGGAAGGCGGCCTGGCGGTCACCAACGATGAGGACCTGGCCCTCCGCCTCAAGCTGCTCCGCAACCACGCCGAGGCGGTGGTCGGGGAGATGGGGCGCACGGATCTGGAAGGGATGGTGGGCGGGAATTATCGCCTGGGTGAGTTGGAGGCCGCCATCGCCATCGAGCAGCTGAAAAAGCTGCCGGGCCTGCTGGCCGCCCGGCAGGAGCTGGCCGGGAGGCTGGCCGAGCGCCTGAACGCCCTCGGCTTCTTGGAGGCCCCCCGGGTCCGGGCCACCTGCGAGCACTCCTACTACCTGTTTCCGGTGCTGTTCGATGCGGCCAAGGCCCGCATGGATCGGCAGACCTTCGTGTCCAACCTCAAGCACCAGGGCTATGAGCTCTACCGCCTGGCTGTGGGCTATGTGGAGCCGCTGCACCTCCTGCCCCTCTTCCAGAAGCCCCGGGAATTCCGGGCCGGCTATCCCTGGAATCTCTTGGCGGGCGAAGCCAAGCAGTCCTACGCGCCCGGCCTGCTGCCGGTCACCGAGCGGCTGCACAACACCGAGATGCTGGTGCTGTCCCACATCTACCCGCCCCTGAGCCTGGGTGACATGGACCGCATCGCGGACGCCTTCGCAGCAGCTGCGGAGGCCTGAACCCATGAGCGTCAATCATGACGAGGAATACCTCGTCGCCCTCAGGACCTGGATCAATGCCAGCTTCGAGCGAGCCGCCGAACTGGCCCGGGGACCGTTGGAACCCAGGCCCTGTCCGGTCTGTGGATCCCCCCAGGTAGGCCACCTGTTCAACAATGGAAACCTGGACTACAGCCGTTGCGAGGCTTGCGATCACGTCTTCATGAATCCCTGGTTTGGCCACCGGCCCGTGGACTATTCGGGCCACGACAAGCTCATGAACCAGTTCTTCGAAATCATGCAGCGCTATCGCACGCGCCCCTTCGAGGAACGGCAGGCGAACGCGGGGCGGGATCGGCGGATCTCCTTTTTGAGGCGCCATGTCCCCGATGGCGCCAGGCTTCTGGACGTGGGCTGCTCCACAGGCGATTTCCTGGACCTCGCGGCGCTCTTTTACGAGGTATCGGGCCTGGAGCCCAACGAGAAGACCTGGGCAATCGCCTCCCGCCGCCACGCAGTCCATCACGGCTACGTCGAGGATCTGCCCCGGGACCAGGTCTTCGATGTGGTGACCCTCAACCAGATCCTCTATGGGATCAAGGATCCGGCCGCCTTCATCCAGGCCCTCGTGCCCCGGATGCGCTCCGGAGGCAGGCTCTACATCAACACACCGAACGCAGACTCCTGGGCCGTGCGCCTCTTCGGTGGCCGGGCGAACCACTTCGAAGGCTTCGCGGCCATGAACGTGTTTACCCCCGGCTCCCTACAACGGTTGATGCGAAATGCGGGTCTGAGGCTGGTCACATTGGAGACTGAGTGGCTGGATGTTTACTTGCCCGACCTCTTCGAGTGGCTGGACAATCCTTCTGCCTTTATCCACAAAAGAAACGTCCAGCGTCCCGACTACATCCAGGACATGAAGGATCAGGATGGGTTCCTGGCCAAGTGGAACGAACCCGAATTCCTTCATGAGCGCGGCAACTACCTGGTCGCCCTCTTCGAGAAGCCATGAAGATCGTGGCTCTAACCGCCGATCCCGGTGGCGCCGCCGTCCTATCCCCCCTCATCCGGGGCCTGGAGTCCCGTGGGTATCTGGTCGAGACCTGGGCCAAGGGTAGCGGCTCGGAGCGCTTGCGACACGAGGGGATAGAGGCCCTGGCCATGCCGACCTGGGAAGGCGTTCCCGAGGCCTGGATGGAGGAGAGGGGGGCCTCCCTGCTGCTGACCTCCGCCACCTCTCTGCCCAGGGTGGATCTGTCCGAGCGCTGGGCCTGGTTGGCTGCTGCGGCCCTCGGCGTTCCCTCCATCGCCTTAGTGGATTCCTGGCAGAACTACAGCCTCCGCTTCGCGGGTCCAGAACCCGGCCACCCCTTCATGGCTTTCCCTGACCTAATTGGATGTCCGGATGCCCTAGCCCAAGAGGAAATGGAGGCGGCCGGGCTGCCCGCGCCCCGCCTGCGGGCCTGGGGCCACCCGGGCCTAGATCGCTTCATCGAGTCTTTCCAGCCCTTGGATCGGCCCGAGTTCTGGAAGCAGGAACCCGGGCGCCGGGACATCCTGCAGGTGCTGTTCGTATCGGAGGCCATCGCAGAGCACTTCGGGCGGGACCGGGGCTACGACCAGCACGACTGCTTCCGCGAATTGGCTGCCTGGCTCCAGGCTTGCGAGGAACCTCTGAACCTCCTGATCAAGCTCCACCCGAAAGAATCGAGAATCGGCCACGAGGCCTGGTTCGCAGACCTCCATCCCCGGCATCGGGTGCTGACATTGGAGGGCCTGAGTCCTTTAGAGGCGGTGGGACTGGCGGATGTGGTGGTCGGCATGACCTCTGTCCTGCTGGTGGAGGCCCATGCGGTCGGCAAGCCGGTCATCAGCCTCCAACCTGGATTGCAGGGGGAGGATCCCTTCGTGCTGAGCAGGCGCGGCCTGGTCCAGCGCCTGGACCGGATGCCTCCACCGGATCAGTTGCGGCCCGCCAGGAAGGCCGGTCTGGACCGGAAGCCCTTTGCCTGGGATGCCTTTGTCCACGAGATTGAAACCCTCTGCAGGCCGATCGAAAGGTAAACCGATGGTCCACTCCAATCGATATGAAGCAGCCATGGCCAGGTCCGCTGCGGCGTTCGTAGAGCTGCGCGGTTCGGCCAAGGGCCGGCCCGTGTTCGTCCTTGGCACCGGACCCTCGGCCAAGGATTTCAACCTCACACCACTGAAGCATGAACTCACCATTTCGGTGAACGGATTTGGCCGGATCCCCAGCATTGAAGAGATTTCGCCCAGCTTCCACCTGGTGGCTGACCCTTCCGCCTGGAATCCTGTCCAGTTCCCGACAGCCTTTGCGGACACACTCTCGGGGCTCTCCTTCCTGGATCACTGTCCCACCCAGCTGATCCTGCCGATGAATTACGCGGAAATGACCCTGGATCACCCCGCCTATCAAAATTGGGCGCCGCTTTATTTCCAGTACACCGATGATCCGACCTGGCCCATCGACTTCTCCCGTCCCGTGCCCACCTGGGGTCAGAACATTCTCAATATCGGCCTGATGTTCTGCCTACATCTGGAGGCGAAGGAGGTCTTCCTGGTGGGCTTTGACAATGGCGGAGTGATTGATCGCTTGAGCGACCACGTGAACTTCTACCCTGCTGCGGAGCGATTCGAAGAAGCGGTGAAGGTCTACGACGATGCCGAGATGAGGCGCTGCATGGGCGTCCACTTGAATCAGCTCCATGCGCTGAAGCGGATCGCCACGGAAAACGGGATGGGAATCTATACCTGCTCGAAGCGGGGCAGTTTTCGGATGTTCCCCTACCTGGATTTCAATAGCCTGGACCTGGCCAAGTTGCCGGAGGCAGCGGCCGCAGCTGAGGAATCCACTTTGGCTCTGCCAGAGCGTCCCGCACCAACGGGAGGTATTCTGTCCAGGATTTTTCATTACGCCCAGGACGATCCGGGCGTTCCCGCTCTCCACCTGCTGGAGCCCCCGGGTTGGAGGACAGTGACTCGAGGGGCATTGGCGGATTCGATCAGCCGTTATGCCGCGAACTTCAGCACGGTCGGGCGACCCGGCAGCCTGATTCTCTTCCTGAAACGGACGGACGAGGACTTGTTGGCGGCCTACCTGGGCGCCATTGCAGCGGGCCGCGTCCCCGCTCAGCTAAGTCCCCCCACCGCCAAGGTGCGCCCCGAAGAACACACTCGATGGATGAACCATCTTCTCAATGTGACAAAGGCAGAGATCCTGTTCACGGACCCAGACTTCCCTCACGAATGTCTCCTGGAGCGTCAACTGACCTGGCTTTCGCCGGAGGGTCCCTGGGTCCAACCTGGCCAGGAGCCCTTCAGCTTTGCGGACCGACCTGACAACTTGGCCCTCGCCCAGATGTCCAGTGGGACCACGGGCCTGCAAAAGGCCGTGTTCCTCACCCATCAGGGAATCCTCGATCACATGGACAGCTATGGGAAGGCCATCGGTCTAAGGGCTGGGGATGTCGTAATCAGTTGGCTCCCGCTATATCACGACATGGGCCTTATGGCGGCCTACCTGATGCCCCTGATGGCGGGTGTGCCCCTGGTTCTCATGGACCCATTCCGTTGGATCTCGAATCCGAAGTTGCTGGTGGAAGCCGCCGAGCGATTCTCGGCCACCATCACCTTCCTTCCCAATTTCGCCTACCAGGTCCTCGCGGATAAATGTCCTGGGCGAGGACTCGGAGGCCTACGCCTCTTCGTGAACTGTTCCGAACCGGCGCGGCCTGAGACTCACGAGCGCTTTCTGGAGGCCTTCCCGGACGTGGATCGGGGGGCCCTGTCCGTGTGCTATGCCATGGCGGAGAACACTTTCGGCGTCTCCCAAACGGAACCGGGGGTTCCTCCCCGCAGCGTGGTCATCGGCACCAAGAAAGTCCTCTCCTGTGGTCGCATCCTTCCGGGAACGGACCTACGGATCAACGCGGAGGATGCAGACGGGGTCGGAGAGGTGGCCATCCGCGGGGCCTTCCTCTTCAGCCGCTTCCTGGATGGCGCGGAGCATCTCGTGGATGGATTCTATCCCACGGGCGACCTTGGGAAACTGGAGGGTGGAGAACTCTTCATCACTGGGCGGAAGAAGGATCTGATCATCGTGAACGGGAAGAACATCTACCCCCAGGATGTGGAACACGCGGCCTCCTCTTGTGAGGGGGTTTACCCTGGGCGCACCGTCTGCTTCGGCGTGGAAAATGAGGCTGCAGGCAGCGAGGATCTGGTAGTGCTCGTAGAACCCCGGGTGCCTGAACCCGGCGATGACCTGCTGGTTCGGATCTCCAATGCCGTGGAGCGGGAATCCGGGATCCGCCCCCGGCATATCGGCGTGGTGCCCCACATGAGTTTGACGAAGACAAGCAGCGGGAAGGTCAGCCGGATGCGGAACAAGGAGCTCTTTCTGGAAGGCCGCTTGGGGAGTGCTCGATGCTGATCCTGGGGAACAGCCACGTCTCTGTCTTCGAAGACGGCATCCTCTGCCCCGAGGAAACAGTGGAGGTGCGCTGGATGGGGGCCCTGCTGGCCCGACACTTCCTGGATGGCCATCCGGCGGGGAGGGCCGCAGTGAAGGTAATCCACGCTGAGCCAGGCTGGACTTTCCTCTTCCTCGGGAACCACGATGTCCAGGCGCTCTGGCGTTCCGTCGGCGTAGGAGAATTTGACCTGGCATTGGAGCGGCTGCTGGCCGATTACGAGTCCATGTTCAACCTCCTCTCCAGTAGCGGTTCCCTGGCCTGGGTAGCCAGCGTCCAGCAGGTCCGGAACGTGGCCCAGAGTCCCGCCGAGGAAACCGCGCTGCTGAGGCTGGAGGTCGCATTCCGCGAGGGGCTCACGGCACTCTGTACACGGATCGGCGTCGCGGTTTTGGATCCCCTCAAGCCCTATCGAGCTGCGGATGGCCGCATCGACGCGGCGATTCTCCAGACTGACGGCCTGCACATCCTCCATGAGCGAAGTGGACTCTTCCTGGAGGCATTTTCGACGCTATCAGGCCTTCATCTCAATCGGAATTCAGAGCCCCGGGGCCGCCGTTTCCGCCCGGATAATGAAGTGGGCTCCTTGGCTGGACTTGTGACAGGGCGCCTCGGCCTGCCGGCCCAAGCGATTCCGCCTAGGCAGCACCTCGCTAATCAGATTGCCCTCCAGGCCCGGGACCTGCTCGCCCGACGAGGTCTGGTGGTCGAAATCCTCTGCGACACCGACCTCGTCAGCTCTAGTCTCCTGGATTCCCTGGGGTTGGTGGAGCTCTATGCCTGGCTGCACGGTTATCTAGGTCAGACCCTGGATTTCGATGTGGACCTGCGCGCTTTTCCCACAGCCAACGACCTGGCGGAGCGATTTTCGAAAGTCGTACACTGGCAGCCCGGCCTGGAGGACTTCGTCATATCCCTGGAGGAGCCTGAAGACTCCCTAGCGGTGCTGGAAGCGGAGGACCGGATCGCAGAGGGAGGTGAAGCCCTGTTTGTGCGCCTAGCCCAGGTGGAGAAGGAGACCTTGCCCGAAGGCCATGGCTACGGAATCATCGACTACTGGAAGTCTCTAGCTTCCGGTGTCTCGGCCCGAGCCGTCTACCTTGCGGCTAGCGCGGGAATCCGCAGCTTTCCCATATCTTCAAAGCGGCTCCAGCAGCGAATGATTCGGTTGGTTTCTGGAGCGGGGGTGCCAAGCGGAGATCGCCATGGGGACCTGAGCATGGTGCAGGACTGGCTGCGGGTTTGGACGGCCATGGCCCATTCGGACTTTGCCGACCTGCTTCCAGCCCTCCTCCGGCCTTGGCGAGAGACTTTGCCCGATCACCTGGACCTGCTGGTCCTGGAAGCCAGGGCCATGAAGGTCGGGAAGGATTTTGCAGGGGCTCACAGCCTCCTCGATACGGTGGAGTCCGCCTGGCCCTGGATGGCCGATGCCAAGCTGTTGCGCGGCGAGTTGTTCCTGGAGGAGGGCCAGGCCACACAGGCACAGGAGTGTTTCAAGGCAGCACTTGCGCTGGACACCCAGGCAGTTGGCACCGAGTCCGCTATCTCTGGCTGGAATCGCTTCTGTGCCTCCAACCGGAAGCCTGCCGTTGTGGCGGCTGTCCCTGCCCCTGGCAACGCGCTGGATCCAGATACGGAGGCATCACCCGCCCAGGAGCTTCTGGAACAGGCGGACGAGGCCATCGGGCGGCAGGACTTCGGGGCGGCCCAGGAACTTCTCATTGCTGCACTGGACCTCAATCCGAACCTGCCCCTGGTCTATCGCGCCCTGTCGGGACTGCTGGACTCACAGGGGGATTCGGAAATGGCCCGCAAGATCCTGGAGGCAGGACTGGACCAGAACCCAGAGGACGAATCACTCTGGGACAGCCTGATCGATCTGGCCGAGGGATTGTGGCCCGCCCAGGCAGGGCTGGACGCCAAGGACGCCCTTTCGAGAGTTCCCACCGGCGGCGGAGGTCGCTGGCATCAACTGGCCGCTCAGACCCTGCTGGAACAGGGCCACCAAGATGCGGCGCTGCGGATCCTGGAAGAGGGGCTTCGCCATTATCCTAGGCACGCAGCTTTGCGAGCCGTCAGAGAAGCGCACTACCCCACGCTGTTCAAGACTCCAAGCCCCCCGATCCCTGACCAGGCGCCGCGCATGACCGTCATCTGCGCTGTCTGGCACAAGGATCCGGATCGCTTCTCCCTGCTGCGGGATCACCAGGCCTGCCTGGATGCCCAGACGGTGTCGGTAGACCGCATCTACGTTTTCGATGGCGGGGATCAGCCGCCCGAGTGGATGCACGGCAAGGTGGTAACGACCCGCGAGAAACTGACCATCTACGAGGCATGGAACCTGGCCCTGCCCCTGGTGCGGACACCGTACCTCATGACCCTCAACCTCGATGACCGCCTAAACCTTGATTGCGTGGCCCTCTATGAAGAGGCCCTGGACGCAGGGGCGGACCTCACCACAGGCGACTGGCGCATCACCTTCTCCCAGGAGGAGACCAACCGACTAGAACTGAGCTTCCCTGCGAAGGAGCTGCCCTTGGTCCGGGACCGCATATGGCCGCCGCCGCCTCATGAACCCGCCCGCCTTGGGAGCGCCGGGGAGAACTGGTCCCTGGGTCCGGCCTATGCATGGAAGATGAAACTCCATCTGGAATTCCCGCGGTTTCCCTGGATGTTTGGTGATGGGACCCTGATCCGCACGATTGGTGACGCTGTATGGGGCAAGCTTCTCGAAGGGGCGGGGAAGAATATCGTACGGCTTCCATGGGTGATAGGGCACTACCACAGCCACCCAGGAGAACAGGCGGAATTCCGAAACCCCGCGATGAAAGAAACAGAGACAGTCAATCGTGTGGGGATCGCTTACGTATAGGCCCAAGGGTGGGCAGATGGCACCAATTCTTGGATTTTGTATCCCCAACGTGAATTCGTTCCTGATTTTAAGTTGACCCATGAGCGGGAGCGGTAGTCCCGCACCCCCTGGTTCGTGGGGGTTATGTGGGAACAATCCCCTAGGTCTACCCGTTGGGCTGCGAAGGGTGTAGCGAAATACCTATGATGGGAAGAACAACCGCCATTACCAATGATCCACCTGATGGCCTGCCAGGACTTTCCCCTATCGGCCCATGCTGCTTGGCACCATTTGCCCAGAATGGGTCCCCCCGAGGCTAGGCTCCTGATCACTCATGTTGGGGTCCTGAAGTGCCGATAATCTGTCCCAGAGGGGGCGATCATGGACATCGGAGCGACGGCTTCCACCAATCCCTACACCTACCTGTCGGTTAATAAGAGCAGCCAGGGTTCGGTATCATCCGGTTCCTCAGCCACCGCGGTCCCTGCTATAGGCACAACCCAGAATTCGGTGGCGCTGCAGGCCCTGTCCGCCACGCTATCAAGTCAGCCGGACCTCTATGACGCCAAGGGGGCGCTCAACACTTCGGCGGCCAGCCATTACCTCTCCAACCTCACGAGCAGCCTCAGCTCATTGACTTCGGGGAGTGGCGCTTTCGGCCTCTTCTCGTCGGCCTCATACACAACCCTGACTACCCAGGATGGGCTCACCGCTGACGCGGCCGCCTCTCTCTTCGGGAACAGTGCCGCCAGCACCTCCTCCGTATTCCCCGCTTCGGTCCTCAACCTGAATGCCAGCATGGCGCTGGCCTCGTATAACTACCAGCAGAGCCTTTCAGGTTCAACGACCGGTTCAGCCCCCACACCGACGTCCACCATCCAGGCCTCCATTGCCTCCGCCCAGGCCACCGTCTTCTCGAGCATGTTCAACCTGATTGGCTAGCTTCCAGCTTTCATTACAACAACAGTGTCGAACTGGCACGGGCAGATCAGACGGCTGCAGTGGAGTCCGAAAGGTAGGCCTGCACCTCCTTGTCGAGCATGTGCAGGTAATCTCTGAAAGCTTGGCTCTTCTCATTGGTTCGCATGAGGTGGCGCATGTGCTCTAGGTGATCCTGAGCGCCGGCCTCATCCCCTGAAAGGAGGCAAATTCTCCTCAAGCAGTCGAAGCCAAAGAGGTGGAAGTCGAGTGACTTCACGAAATTGCTGAAAATGACTCGGGCATTTTCCAGGTCGCCCGATAGGATGGTCGCGTTATGCACGAAATTGACATCCAGGTTGGCAGCATAGGCCATGCCCTTGATGTCGGCGGCACTGATTTCTGGCGTGTCAAAGAGGCGATCTCGAATCGTCGTCGCTCGCCAGGAGGAGGGCCCATCCTCGATACAACCCATGGCGACGAACTCGTCGTACATCTCTGAACCAGGCAGGGGGACGGCCACGTTGAACGTCGACCAATCGGCTCCGCATTTCCTGGCGTAGTCGATGGTTTCCTGCATCTCGGCGATGCTTTCTCCGGGGAATCCGAGGATATAGAAACAACGCACGTTTAGCTTCAACCGTTGGCAGTATTGGACGAGCTCGATGGCCCGGCCCAGGTTGCAGTATTTTTTGATGCGCTTCTGCACGACGGCAGACCCCGTTTCGATCGCAAAAGCAATGTTGTTGATCTTCATTCGGGCAATGGCGTCGATGATGTCGTAGTCGGTGTGGTTGATGCTCAGATTCTGAATGACGATCTCGAAATCGGGGATCTCCAGCTCTGCGAGGGCGGTGAAAAGTTCGATGGCCTTGCGCTTCGGAACGAAGGTGTCGTCCATAAGGTAGATCTTGGTCACACCGTATTGGTCATGGAGCCAGCGAATCTCCGCAGTGATGTTGTCCATGGTCCGCCAACGAGCGGCATGGCCATGGATGGTGTGGGCCGCGCAGAAGGTGCAGTGTACCGGGCAGCCCCGTGATCCCATCACAGCGAAGGACTTCACGCTCAGGCTGGACTTGGAAAGGCTGAAGAGGGAGGTTCGCCCCGTAAAAAGGTCCATGTCCAGGACGCGGGAATAATTAGTGAAATGGAGATCTATGTCCTCCACGAAGGCCGTCATCTCGAATTTATTATCGGAAGACGTCTTGAGGTTCGACTTCGTGTGGACACCACGGATGTCCCGGGTCTCGCCGCAAGCCAAGCTACGGAGAAATTCCGGGAGGGCGGCCTCCGCCTCACCGCATACCACGACATCGACCTCAGGATTGTCTGAGAAGACGAAGGCAACCGTGTTGGAAGCATGAATCCCTCCGACCATGATGGTGGCCCCGACCCAGATCCGGCGGGCTACTGCGACGACCAGTTTGAAGAAGTCGTAGGATGAAGAGAACATGAGCGAGACGCCGATGACGTCAGGGACAGCACCGCGCTGTGCCGCCAGCAGGGAAGTCTCGACCAGTTCCTCGATGGCCCCCTGGTCGGTCGCAGCCGAGAAATCAGTCAGGGCGAAATCCGTGAATCGCACCGTTTCAGCGGTTCCAGTGCGAAAGATGGCATCGACGAGGTATTGGATACCTAGCGGGGGAAGCACGTGCGACGCGATGGTGGCATCGGCCGTGTGGGTCAATTCAGGCGATACGGGTGGAAGGCTGACAAGCAATACATCGGGCAGTTTCACGTGTCCCCCTTCGCACTTCATTTTTACCATGACTATCGTAAGGCTCCTCGGATGTTCGAGGTTCGCAGGAGGCGTGGGTTCGGTTCAGGCAAGCCGGTCTGAATAATCCCTGAGATGTGACTAGCCCCCTGCGGCATGGGCACTTTAGCCCTCCAATCCACCGGAGGAGAAGGAGTCCCGGGAATACCCCCGGATAATCACCCTGGAATCGACGGCTCGACGGGACACACCTGCCGCTATGATCCATGGTGATCCCATCGTCCCCCCTACCATTGGGGCCTTCTTTCGGAGCTCTGGTGAAGACCTTATCACTCTCAGGCGGTCTTCCACTTGACCCCCCCAAGGAGAGCGGGTGGGCTCACAGAAAGGTCCGGGGGTAACTATGCGAATTCTGGTGACAGGCAACCTCGGATTCGTCGGCTCAGTGGTCGCCCCCTACTTGGCTGCACGGGGCCATGAGGTCCAGGGACTTGACGCGGGTTATTTCGAAAGTTGCCTGTTTGGGCGCCCTGCAGATCCTCCCACCGTGCGCAAGGATGTGCGGGACGTGGAACCCGAGGACCTTGAGGGATTCCAGGCGGTGGTGCACCTGGCCGCCCTTTCCAACGACCCCCTGGGGGAGCTGGATCCCGATCTCACCGCGGCCATCAACCTGGGTGGCACCTTGCGGGTCGCCGAAGCCGCGCGCAGGGCAGGAGTGGCACGCATGGTGTTCGCCTCCTCTTGCAGCCTCTATGGCCTCGGCGGTGCGGCGGCTGTGGACGAATCTGGCGACATGCGGCCGCAGACCGCATACGCCAAGTCCAAGATCGATGCCGAAGCCGCCCTGGATGCATTGGGCAGAGATGATTTCAGTCCGGTCTTCCTGCGCTTTGCCACAGCCTATGGTGTTTCACCCCGGCTGCGCCTGGACCTGGTGGTGAACAACCTGGTGGGTTGGGCAGTCTCAGAGGGAGTGATCCGCATCCAGAGTGACGGCTCGCCCTGGAGGCCCCTGGTACACGTGGAGGACATGGCCAGGGCCATCGCGGCAGCTCTGGAGGCGCCCCGGGAGGTGGTGCACCGGCAGGCCTTCAATGTAGGGCGCTCCGATGCCAACTACCAGGTCAAGACCATCGCCGCCGATATTGGCAGGCTCCTGCCGCATTGCCAGGTGAGCATCAACCCCCAGGCCAGCCCAGATACCCGGTCCTATCGAGTGAGCTTCGACAGGATCCACGCTGCGCTTCCTGACTTCCGACCGGAATGGGGGTTGGAGCGGGGCATCCTGCAGCTGCGGGATGCCTACCGGGAGCATGGTCTTGATCAGGCAACCTTTCACGACCGCCGTTTCACCCGGCTGTTGCAACTTAAACACCTATTGGAAAATGGTCAGCTCGGTTCCAATCTGCGCTGGACTCATTGAAAACAGTTCCTCGATTTGTGCCCTTCCTGGGATTCTCTGGGGCGATCCCGAAGTGGCTCGGATCGTGTTCCTTGGAACAGCTGATTGCGCCCATCCACCTGTAGGTCCGCGCCCTAGTTGCGCCTCAGCCAAGCCCCCGGCCAGTGTGTGATGTTCTGATCCAGGCCACTTTCGTTGAAGGGCCAGGCAGGCTGCTCGAGCATGAACTCCGGATGACCCAGGAGGAAATCCCGCGCCGCGGCAGTTGGGTTGTCCGTCGTCCAAGCGGACACGCCGCGAGGCACATCGGCCAAGTCGTGCATGATGCCATCGGTGGCCACGAGGTAGGAGCCCGACGTCACTAGGCCCGCATAGGCTTCAAGCTCACTTGAGACATGCGCGTAGGTATGGTTCGAGTCCAGAATGACCAGCACCGTTTCCCCAGGGGCCACGAGCGCCTTCACGCGCGCCACGATATTGGGATCCGTCGAGCTGCCTTCGATGAGCGTGATGCGGTCGTTCAGGGGGTGAGCCTCGATGGCAGTGCGATTGTGGGGCCGGATCTCGATGTCGATCCCGATGACGCGGCCGCGGTCCATCGCCCGGCATAGGCTGGAATAGAAGATCAGCGAGCCACCATGGGCCACACCCGTCTCGATGATCACGTCCGGTTTCACGCGGAAAACCACTTCCTGGATCCGGAGCATGTCCTCGGGCAGCTGGATGATGGGACGCCCCATCCAGCTGAAGGTGTAGGGGTACTTCTGATCCCATCCCACGCGGACCCACTGCCGGGAGATGGCCTCGAAAGCCTCTTTGGAGTAGAGGTTCAGCGTGCGTGTCTGCCCCGCCTCTTCCAGCGTTAGGGTTCTCGCTTCTGTATCAAGGGTGAGTTTCATGGTTCGCTCCAATCAATCAACTCGACGGTCCAGCTGCGGCGGCCATTCGTTACCGATCATCGCCAAGGTAGTCCAATTTCAGCTACACCACACTTCCAACTCTGGGCGAAGCCAGGTCTACTTCATCATTAGATTCATGACGCCTCCCTGGCCTCGGACACGGTCCGCTCCAGCCCCTTCGGCAGGGAAAGCCGGGGCTGCCAGCCCAGCGTTCTGAGCTTGAGGTTCTCACCCACCAGGAGAGGCGGGTCCTCTGGACGCTCTGCAGCCAAGCTCTGCATGAGCTCCGGGTCGGCTCCCAGGAGCTGGGCCACTTCCCGAAGCACCTGAGCCAGGGAAACAGGATCACCGCAGCTGATGTTGTAGGCTCCGTCAGCACCGGCTCCGAGCAGGGCCAGGAATCCCTCGGCCACGTCAGAGGCGTGCAGGAAATCACGAAGGGCCTGAGCATTCACCGGGAAAGGCGGACGCCGTCCCCGGAAGGCTCCGATCAGGGAGGGGATTAAGCGTCGCGCATCCTCGCCTGTCCCGTAGGGCAGGAACACCCGACCCCAGGCGCAGGGCACCTCATGCTGGCGGCAGATCGCCGCGGCTAGGCGGCGCGTCGCATCTTTGGCGGTGCCATAGAGACTGGAGGGATTCAGGGGCGTGCTGTCCTCCCGGCAGAGGCCCTGGGACCAGTCGTACTCGGCGCAGGTCCCGGCGGCCACCACCCCCTTGCCGCCGGCGGCACAGAAGGCCTCCACCAGCTGAGTGGTGGCCTCCACCCAACGCAGGTTCAGGGGTGAGGTCCAGAAGGCTCCGTGTTCGGTGTACCAGGCCAGGTGCAGCAGGTGGGTGGCGGAGGCCTCCTGGACCAGTCGGGGAAAGTCCGGCCTCGCCAGGAGGTCCACTTGAATGAACGCCGCGAAGGAACTTTCGGGCGGCCGGGTCCGGCCAAGGAGGACCGTATCGATGCCCCGACCACGCAAGGCCTCCAGGACATACCGTCCAAGGAAGCCATTCCCACCGGTCAGGGCGACTCTCATGCGGAGCTCCTAGCCGATCCAAAGGGTGGGAACGGCCGTGACGAACTGCCCACCCCACGTTCGGGCATAGGCCAGCTGCTCCACAACTTCATCTCGGAGGTTCCAGGGAAGGATGACGATGAAATCGGGTCGATGCTCTGCAAGGGCTGCTTCAGGAAGGATGCGGATGCGGCTCCCAGGCAGGTACCGACCCTGCTTGGCAGGGTTCCGGTCCACCACGAAGGGGAGGAGGTCGGGCCGCACTCCTGCGTAGTTGAGGAGGGTGTTGCCTTTGGCGGCAGCCCCATAGCCGGCGACCGTCTTTCCGGAGTTCTGGACTTCCAGGAGGAAAGACAGGAAGGCGTTCTTGATCTCATCCGCTTTTGGCTGAAGGGTGGCGTAGAAGGCCTCGTCCCTCAGCCCTGCCCGGGCCTCTAGTCCCAGACAGGCCGAAAGCCGTGCAGTGGCCTGCCTCGAGCCCCTGCCCTTCTTCTGGACATAAACCCGGAGGCTGCCACCGTGCGTCGTCAGCTGCTCCAGATCGAAGGGGGTCAGGCCATTTTGGTCAAAGATCCCAAGCAGGGCGGTCATGGACAGGTAGGAGAAGTGCTCGTGGTAGATCGTGTCGAACTGAGCGTTCCGGACCAGCTCAAGCAGGTGCGGAAATTCGAAGGTGGCGACGCCTTCCGGCTTGAGGAGCTCAGAGACGCCGAGGAGGAAATCATTGATATCCGGGACGTGGGCCAGGACGTTGTTGGCCACGATCAAGTCAGCCTGCCTGCCGGATGCGGCCAGGCTCGAACCCATCTCCTGGGTGAAGAAGGACTGGATGATCTCGATCCCCTTGCCCCGGGCGGCCTGGGCGGTGTTGGCGGTGGGCTCGATTCCCAGGCAGGGGATGCCACGGCGCTTCACATACTGCAGCAGGTAGCCGTCATTGGCGGCGAGTTCGACGACCAGGGACTCCCCACCCAGGTTGAACCGTTCAACCATGACCCGAACGTAGTCCTCGGCATGCTTCAACCAGGATTCCGAGTAGGAACTGAAGTAGGCATAGTCTGCGGTGAACAAGGCCCCCGCATCGACCACGTCCTCGGTCTGGACCAGCCAGCAACGGGTGCAGACCAGCACCTTGAGCGGAAACCAGAGCTCAGGGTCATGAAGGGTCTGAGCCGTCAGGTAGGCATTGGAGTGGGGTGCCGAACCCAGATCGAGAAAGGGCTCTTTCAACTCGGCATGGCAGTGGCGGCAGTTCATAGGGTGATCCCCGGGAAATGGGCTGGAAGGAAGGCCCAGGCCTGATCCCGATCCGAGATTTCACCGATCCTGCGGGGCCACACAATATTCAACCCCGGGTCCTCTGCATGAAGCCCACCCTCGGCTTCGGGGTGATGGGGCTCGGAGTGCAGGTAGAGCATCTCGCAGTCATCGGTCAGGGCCTGGAAGCCATGGGCAAAGCCCTGGGGAATAACGAGGCTGGTGTGGTTCGTTTCGGATAGGACGACGCCCTGCCAAGACAGGAAGGTCGGAGAGTCCTTGCGCAGATCCACCGCGACATCGTAGACCTCGCCCCGAAGGCAAGTCACCACCTTGATCTCCGCATGCGGGGGATGCTGGAAGTGAAGTCCACGAAGGGTCCCCTGGCGCCTGGTGTGCGTGTGGTTAATCTGGCTCACAGGGTGGGGGAATCCGGCTTCCTTGAAAATCTCCGAACAGAACAGGCGGGAGAACGATCCCCGGTGATCCTCGAGGATCCACCTCTGGATGATCTTCAATCCAGGCAGGGTCCCGTCGCTGATCTCGAACCTAGGAGATGCCATGGCCAGCCACCGGTGGTTTGGGCCATTCGGAGTATTCCTGAATCTGGCCCAGGGTGAACTCGGTCATGTCCAGCCCCCTCAAGTAGCCGTTGGGGCGAATCAATCCCATGTTTTCCACGGAGCCACTCCTTGCTGCCATAGGGCTTCCAGTTGGTTCTTGTCCCGGAGCGTATCCATGGGTTGCCAGAATCCGCGATGCTTGAAGGCCATGAGCTCGCCTCTCGAGGCCAGCCGGGCCAGGGGCTCGCCTTCCCAGGAAGTGGAGTCATCCGCGATGTCATCCAGGCATTCAGGCGAGAGGGCGAAGAAGCCCCCGTTGATCCATCCTCCATCCCCGAGCGGTTTTTCAATGAACCCTTGCACGCTCTCCCCTTCAAGTGCCAGGGACCCGTACCGGCCTGGAGGCTGGACTGCGGTGACCGTGGCCCTCTTGCCATGGGAGCCGTGGAAATCCAGGAGGGCTTTGATGTTGATATCGGATACGCCATCGCCGTAGGTCAGGCAAAAACTTGTCTCATTCTCCACATAGGGGGCGATCCGCTTCAGGCGCCCGCCCGTCATAGTGTCGGCGCCGGTGTCCACCAGGGTGACCCGCCAGGGCTCGGCGTGTTTTTCATGGACTTCCATCTGGTTTTCCTGGAAATCGAAGGTGACGTCGCTCATGTGAAGGAAGTAGTTCGAGAAGTACTCTTTGATCATGTAGCCCTTGAAGCCGAGACAGACGATGAAGTCATGCATCCCATAGCGGGAATACATCTTCATGATGTGCCAGAGGATGGGTCGGCCTCCGATCTCGATCATGGGTTTTGGCTTCAAGTGGGTCTCTTCGCTCAATCGGGTCCCAAGTCCGCCCGCGAGAATGACTACTTTCATGGAGCATCCCCCAGCTTCAGGGAAATTGGACCCTCAACAGTGTCGCAGACAGAGGAATCCTCCTTCCTCCAGCGTTCGAACATCTCGCGGTAGGCATTCTCGATACCAGAGGCAATGCCCGGCCCATCCGTGAGGGGGGAGTTGAGCATGCGTTCCCGCATCCCCGACCGGAGTTCCTTCAGGGCCTGCCCATCGACTGCGAACTGGCAGGCCTTATCGATAAATTCTTCCTCGCTATAGGCCACCCATTCAGGCAGTCCGAGGTTCATCAGCAAGCCAAGCCCCAGTCGGCCCACTGGCGGGCGGCTTGCTAGGGTTAACACAGGAACAGCCATCCACAGGGCATCCATGAGCATGGTGCCCCCGCCGTGGGGGAAGCTGTCCAGGAGGATGTCGATATCATTCAAGCCCTCGAAAATGTTTGGGCTATTCCGCATGATCACCCGCTCCGTGTCCACACCGTGTTCGGCCAAAAAAGCTCGGTAGTGGTCCTGGGTCCTTGGGTCGGCGAAGGGGGGGTAGTCGAGAATCAGCCTCGCCTCTGGGAGACGCTTCAAGATCTCCCCCCAGACCCTGAATGTCCGGTGATTCAGCCGCTCAGTGCGCCCCGTGTAGCCAAAGGTGACGAACCCGTTTTTCAGGCAAGGCGGAGCCACGACATCCGGAGCATCCACTTTTGGCTGAAAGACCATGAAGGAGTGGGGAAGCCGAACAATGGTCTCGCTGGTCAGGGTGCCTTCAGGTGCAACGTTGTGGTCAAAAATGACATAGTCCATGGCCTTCAAACCCGTGGTCCAGGCCGACCCCAACCAGAAAGCCTGGATGGGCGCCGGTTTCAGAGCAAAGAGACCCAATCGTTCGCTAGCCATGTGGCCGCAAAGGTCCACGAGAATATCGATGCCATCCGCCCGCACCAACTCGGCCGCCGCCTCGTCATCGAGTCTCCGGATGTCCCGCCAGTGCTCGAACTGTTCTCGGAACAGGCCGGTCCACGCAACCTCGTCTTCCACATTGGAATAGGCGAACAGCTCAAAGGACTTCCGGTCATGGTACTGAAACAGTGGCCAGAAATAGAAGCGTGAGGTGTGCTTCCTGAAGTCGGGTGAGACGTAGCCAATGCGAAGGCGGCGGTTGGGGTTGCGGTCGTGAGAGCGGAAGTCCACCTGGGGTTCGGGGAATTGGCTCCCCCAGCGCACGAACTCTTTGTAAATCTCCTCCGCACTGAGGTCGGAATGATAGGAGTAGCAGTAGAGACGCTGTTCCCAGATCACCGGATGAACACTCGGCGCTTCAAACGCGCGGTCGCTCTCCTTCACAACCTCATCATATTTGGACTGCTTACCTAGAATGCTAGAAAGGAGCTGCCGCATTTCCACGAAATCTGGCTTGAACCGCAATGCCCTGCGGCACACCTCCTCAGCCTCCACGAGTCGACCAACTTGGGAGAGCACGAACTCCATGGATTGGTTCGCCTTGTAGTGGGTGGGATCGATCGCCAGGGCTGCGCGGTAGCTGTCGAGAGCCTCCTCGACCAACCCCTGCTTTCGCAAAGCATTGCCAAGGAAGCAGTGGGCATTGGGGTACCAAGGGTTCAGCACCATGGCCTGCTGATAACTGGCTACCGCATCCTCGAACCGGTCCTCCAGTGCCAGGGCTACTCCCAGGTTGCAGTGAATTTCTGGGTTGTCTGGCAAGAGGCGCACCGCTCGCTCTAGGGCGCGAATGGCCGACTTGCCCTGGGCATGCAGCGCAAGACCAAGGGCATGCCAGACTTGTCCCGAAAGGGGGAATACCTCCACCAGAATCCTGGCCTCGGCTTCCACTTCCGCATGCTTTCCCTCATCGAATAGGCTGAACAGTCGATTCAAGATCTCAACGGGAGTTTCAGTCTCGCTCAGAAAAACCTCCATTCCTCGATTCCCAAAGGGAAGGCGCTAGGCACAGATCCAGCGTTCGAACATCCCCCGATAGGCCGCCTCGATAGCACGGGCAAAACTCGGCCCATCCGTCAGTGGGGAGTTGAGCATGCGTTCCCGCATTCTCAACCGGAGCTCCGTCAAGGTCTGGCCATCGCCCGCTAACTGGCAGGCCTTGTCGATGAATTCCTCCTCGCTGTAGGCCACCCATTCGGGCAGTCCGAGGTTCATCAGCATGCCCAAACCCAGTCGGCCCACCGGCGGTCGGCTCGCGAGAGTAATAAAAGGTACCCCCATCCAAAGGGCATCCATGAGCATGGTGCCCCCACCATGGGGGAAGCTATCCAGCAGGATATCGATGTCATTCAAGCCCTCGAAGATCTTGGGGCTATTTCGCATGATCACCCGCTCGGTGTCCACACCGTGTTGCGCCAGAAATGCTCGGTAGTGGTCCTGAGTCCTGGGGTCGGCAAAGGGAGTGAAGTCGAGAACCAGCCTCGCCTCTGGGAGCCGATTCAGAATCTCCCCCCAGATCCTGAAGGTCCGGGGGCTCAGTCGCTCGGTGCGCCCCGTGTAGCCAAAGGTAATAAACCCGTTTTTCGAGCAAGGGGGAGCCACAACATCCGGGGCGTCCACTTTCGGCTGAAATACCATGAAGGAGTTAGGAAGACGGACGATGGTCTCGCTGGTCAGGGGTGCCTTCGGGTGCGACATGGGGATCAAAAAACACGTAGTCCATGGCCTTCAGACCCGTGGTCCAGGCGGACCCCAGCCAGAATGCCTGGATGGGCGCCGGCTTCAAGGCAAACATTCCCAAGCGTTCGCCTTCCATGTGACCACACAGGTCCACGAGGATATCGATGCCATCCGCCCGCACCATCTCAGCTACCACCTCGTCATCGAGCTTCCGGATGTCTCGCCAGTGCTCGAACTGTTCTCGGAACAGGCTAGTCCAGGCCACCTCGTGTTCAACATTGGAATAGGCGAACAGCTCAACGGAATTCCGATCATGGTATTGAAGCAACGGCCAGAAATAGAACCGGGAGGTGTGCCTCCTGAAGTCGGGTGAGACATAGCCAATTCGGAGGCGGCGCTTGGGGTTGCGGTCGTGAGCGCGGAAGTCCACTTGGGGTTCGGGGAATTGGCTCCCCCAGCGCACGAACTCGTTGTAGATCTCCTCCGCACTGAGGTCGGGGTGGTAGGAGAAGCAGTAGAGTCGCTGTTCCCAGATCGCCGGGTGGACACTCGGCGCTTCGAACGCGCGGTCGCTTTCCATCACCACGTCCGCATACTTGGACATATAGGCGAGGGTGTTGGAGAGGAGCTGCCGAACCTCCGCGTAATCCGGCTTGAAACTCAAGGTCCTGCGGCACAACTCCTCGGCTTCTACGAGCCGGCCAACTCGGGTAAGCGCCTCCTGTAGCCGTTGGGGCGCCCCATCATGGGTGGGGTCGATTGCCAGGGCTGCCCTGAAACTCTCGAGTGCCTCCTCGAACCTCCCTAGCTTTCGCCAGGTAGCACCTAGGTAGCAATGGGCGTTGGGGAACCAGGGGTTCAGCACCAAGGCCTGTTGGTAACTGGCGACCGCCTCCTCGAACCGGTCCTCCCTTGCCAGGGCCAAACCCAGGTTGTAGTGGGCCTCCGAATCATCGGGCAGGAGGCTCACCGCCCGCTCCAGGGCGTGAATGGCTGGCTTGCCCTGGGCATGCAAGGCGTGACCAAGGATCTGCCATGCCTTCCCTGAGAGGGGGAACGCCTCCAACAAGGCATGAGCCTGCTCTTCCGCCTCCAGGTGCCCTCCCTGGTTGAGCAGTGCAATCATTCGGTCCAAAATCTCGACTGGAGCTTCAGTTTCGCTCAGAAATACCTCCTGTCCTTACTGCCCAACTGAAATGCAACTAGGCAGCAATTTTCACGCATGCAATACCTGGACCATCTATTCCCGAAGGACCTATCTGTAATCCAGTATGCCGAGGCCAGGTGCAGTGGCTCTAGCGATTTTTACCTAGAACATAAGAGCTCGGCGCCTGGGCCCAGAAAAAATTAAAGGTTTTCGATTCCAAGCCCGAAGAAGGGATGGTCGGGAGGATTCTCCCCCCGCAACAAGGCAGCACGGATGCTGCCCAACCAACTTCACGGAGGAAGATATGGTTACCATTCTTAGCAACGTCACCGCTCTGGCCGCCAGTCGCCAATTGGGTGTCAGCAAGATCGGCTTGACCACAGCCATCACCCGGCTCACCACGGGCCGACGTGTCAACAATGCTATGGACGATGCGGCCAGCCTCACCGCTGGCAACACCGCCCAGGCCGCTGCCCGTGGCGCCGCTGCATCAGTCGTGACCGATCAGGCTGCCTACTTCAAGGCCCTGAACGCAGACGGCCCGAACCTGCAGAAGACTCAGGACGCCTATCGCATGGCCGAACTGGAGGGCGGCGGCAATACGGCCACTACGGAATACACCAACCTTGTATCCAGTTTAGGAGCCAGTTCCACCGTTGCCCTTGCGACCATCGCGAGCTCTCAGGCCACCAATGGTGCAGCCATGGCCTCCGCGTTGAGCAGTGCGCAGACCCACGGGATCGCGGCTGAGACTGGACAAGGCATCGCCGACGCCTACCTGGGGGCAGACATGGGGGAAGAAATGGCGAACTTGACCAAGTATCAGATCCTCATGCAGGCGGGCACCAGTGCCCTGAACAACGCCAACCAGTCGGCACAGACCGTCATGGGCCTCTTCCGATAGGATAGTCTTTTTCTCAACCTGGTAGCACGGATGCTACCTAACCAGTATCACGGAGGATAGTATGGTTACCATTCTTAGCAACGTCACCGCCCTGGCTGCCAGTCGCCAATTGGGTGTCAGCAAGATCGGCTTGACCACAGCCATCACCCGGCTCACCACGGGCCGACGTGTCAACAATGCCATGGACGATGCGGCCAGCCTCACCGCCGGCAACACCGCCCAGGCTACGGCCCGTGGCGCCGCCGCATCAGTCGTGACCGATCAGGCTGCCTACTTCAAGGCCCTGAACGCAGATGGCCCAAACCTGCAGAAGACTCAGGACGCCTATCGCATGGCCGAACTCGAGGGCGGCGGCAATACGGCCACCACGGAATACACCAACCTTGTATCCAGTTTAGGAGCCAGTTCCACCGTTGCCCTTGCGACCATCGCGAGCTCTCAGGCCACCAATGGTGCAGCCATGGCCTCCGCGTTGAGCAACGCGCAGACCCACGGGATCGCGGCTGAAACGGGACAAGGCATTGCTGACGCCTACTTGGGCGCAGATATGGGCGCCGAAATGGCGAACCTCACCAAGTACCAGATCCTCATGCAGGCGGGCACGAGTGCCCTGAACAACGCCAACCAGTCGGCACAGACCGTCATGGGCCTCTTCCGGTAACTAGGAGTTTGAATTCCGGGAGGGGCAGATTCCATCTGCCCCTCCCGGTTGTCTGAATTCCAACAGGGAGACACCATGGTTGATCAGCTCTCATCCCTAAGCGGCACTCCCATATTGGCCGTGAGTGCTGCGCCACAGGCCACCAGCTCGCGGTCGACTTCTGGGCCCGCTTCGGTTGCCAAATCCTCGCCCCAGGCCCAGGCCTCGGCACCGAGTTCCGGCTCGCAGGATGCGGCCGTTGCTCAGGTCAATCAGCACCTTCAGCAGACGCAGTCGGACCTGAAAATCCAAGTGGATCGGGGGTCCGGGCGAGCCGTCTTCCAGGTCGTCCAGGAGGGCACAGGACAGGTGCTGTTCCAGGTGCCTTCGGCCGAGGTGTTGGGGATGTCCCGCCGGGTACGCGAATTGCAGGCTGAGTCGATGAACGCAGGGGTCTTGGTGGATAAGCAGGGCTAGCCAGCCCATCCCCCTATAGTCGACTGCGGATCGAGGTGTGGCATGGTCTCAATCACGACGAGTACGACTTCGAGCACAGCAAGCCTGAACGGCCTGAGCACGGGCATCGACACCACGGCCCTGGTCAACGCCATCGTGGCTCAGAAGGCCACTACGCTTAACCGTCTGAAGGCCCAGCAGACCCTCAATAACCAGAAGACCACGTCCCTGATCTCCATCAGGACCCAACTTAGTACCTTGTTTAATAGTTTGGGGGCCCTGTCCGACAAGTTCAGTGCCCGGGCGGTGACGAGCACCGACAGCAACAACACCAATGTCACCGCTGCGGCCACCGGGAATGTGTCAGGCAGTTATGACCTCAACGTCAACACTGTGGCCACCCGGGGACGGCTATCGGCGAGCCTTGACGGGAGCGGCAACACCCTCAACATGGCCGTGGCCAGTCCGTCCAATGCCTCCCTTTCCCCTATCTTCACGACGGGCACCCCCGCCACCTTCGCCCTCCAGGGTACGGATGGAACGGTCTATAAGATCACCCTGGATGCTGCCTCCAACACCCTGAATGGTCTGCGCGACAAGATCAACGCCGTGGCCGGTGGCAGCGTCACAGCCTCGATCGTGAACATGGGCAAGGGTGCCAACCCCTACCAGCTGGTGATCACGGCGAAGGATACCGGCACCGGGAGCACCGGGGGCAAGGTCAGCCTCGCAGACATCACCGCGAATGACGGTGTCACCTCGGCCAACAACCTGGGGATCAGCGCCGGCACGGTGGACAACCTAACGGCGCCCACCAAGATCACCCTGGGGGGGCTCACCTCCTCGGGGACCGGGGTCGCCACGGATGCCAACTTCACCCTCAACGGCATCAACCTCACCCGCAGCACCAATGTGATCAAGGATGCCGTGGATGGCATGACCATCACCCTCAAACAGGGGGGTCAGGTTGGAACCACAACGCTGACGGTCGGCCAGGACACGGCCGGTGCCACCGCCGCCCTGCAGACTGTCATCACCAACTACAACAAGCTGGTGGCAGACTACAAAACGGCCTCCACGGCCACCAAGAACGCGGATGGCTCCGTCGCCTTGGCACCCTTATCCAACGATGCCACCACCCGGACGCTAATGAACAGCCTCAGGGCCGCCATGCAGGGCGCTTCCGCAGGCCTGCCCAGCGGTGCGACCTATAAGCTCCTGTCAGGCGTGGGGGTCACTAACCTGCCTGATGGCACCCTGTACCTGAACACCTACTCGTTTCAGCAGGCCATGAACAATGATGCGGCCTCCGTACAAAGCCTCTTCAATTTCTCGGGCACCTCCACCAATCCGGTCGTGACCGTCAAGAGTGGGAACTCCCAGACCACCACGGGCAGCGTGGATTTCGCTATCACGGACACGGGCGGCGGGAACCTGGTGGGAACCCTCACCCAGGGCGGCACCACGGTCGCCTCCATCCCGGTCACCAACGGGGTCCTGGCGGGCACGGGAATTTTTGCCGGGTTGAACCTCGGGGTCACCGGCACCGGCACGGGCACCTTGACCCTCAGCCGGGGTGCTGCACAGGCGGCCTCGGACCTCATGTCTACGCACACAAGTACAACCGGAGGCATCGCCAACCTGCTGAGCACCATCACCTCCCAGGACACCAACCTGGTCACTCAGATCGCTCAGGCGCAATCAAGGTTGAACCGGGAGACAGCAGACCTGAAAGAGAAATTCGCCCAGATGGAAGCCATTGTGGGCCAGATGAAGGCGACAACCGGTTCATTATTCGGGTCCTAGGTGGTTTGTTCTCATGTACGGCGCGGTTTTGTCGATTAACAAGTGCAGGGGTTGACCATGAATGCGTACGCCAGATCAGCTGATGCCTACCTCAGCCAGCGCATCCTCGGGACAAGCCCCGAAGAGCAGGCGGCCCTCATCATGGAGGCAGGGCAGCTTCATCTGGGCAGGGCCATCCAAGCCTTGAACCGGAGCGACCTCACGGCCGCAACCCGGAGCTACATTCGAGTCTCGGAAGTCATCCAGGAGGCCACCCTCCGTCTGGACCTGGAGGGAGGCAGCGAACTGGCCCACAACCTTGCGAAATTGTACGACTGGTGGACGCGAGAAACCATGGCCGCCGCCCGAACCAAGGATACGAATCGGCTGGCCACCGTAGCTGATGGCATGGGCGAGATCCGTCAGGCCTGGGAGCAGTACCACAAAAAGAAGCTCGGGACCGGGGGGGGTCCCGCCTTCCAACTTGGGAGCCAGGTTGGTTGAACGGAAACAGGATACGTCTGGCTATCGAACAGAGGGAACCCTGGCTGGTGCGCACGCGGATCCCGCTTCTGACAACCTGGCCCAAGGAAGGCTGGATTCCATATGGCTTTGACGTTGGCCTGGAGGGTCCTCGTTCTCATGCCTGGTGGGGACCGGACGATAGAAGGTTGTAGGGGTCGACCATGAATGATCACGCCAGCTCTACCGAAGCCGACCGCAGCCAGCAGATCCTCGGGGCCAGCCCCGAAGAGCAGGCGGCCCTCATCATGGAGGCGGGACAGCTCCACCTGGGCCGAGCCATCCAAGCCTTGGACCTGAACGACCTCTCTGCCGCAACTCGGAGCTACATTCGTGTCTCGGCGGCCATTCAGGAGGCCACCCTTCGTCTGGATTTAGAAGGTGGCGGCGAGCTGGCCCACAACCTGGCGAAGCTGTACGACTGGTGGAAGCAGGAGATCATGGCCGCCAGCCGGACCAAGGATACCCATCGGCTGGCCGCCGTGGCCCAGAGCATGGGCGAGATCCGCCAGACCTGGGTGCAGCTCCACGAGATGAAGGTCGGAACCACGGGAGCTTCCACCCCCCCGCCCGGGAAGCCAGTCACGTGAGCGACTCCAGGGTTCGTGCGGCCATTGAGCAGATGGAGGCTTGGCTGGCCGACCCGAATTGGGAACCCGACGCTGGCACGCTGGCCCAGTGGGATACCGAGTTCCAGTCAGCCCTCGCACAGGCCGAGAAGGCTTCGGGGTGGTCCGAGCTCAGAGAAAGGGCGCATGCGGCAGGACACCAGCTGGAGGCACGGCGATTGGTGCTAGCTGATGCGCTGGATCAGGTGCGGCGAGAGCTTGAAGGGCATGAGCGTGGGGTCCGGGCGCTGAAAGGCTATGGCGCGGGCACCCGCTGATGCCAGCTGCCGGTTAGGCCTCCTGCGTCAGGTCTGTGATCACCTGCTGAATCACAGTTCCCCAATCCCCATAGGCTGGCTGCCGGTAGAGCCGCATCGTTGGGTACCAGGGACTGTCGAGCCGATCCAACAGCCATCGATAGTCTGGCTGCCAGGCCAGGAGGAGCAGGGTGGGAATGCCCATGGCTCCGGCCAGATGCGCCACGGAAGTGTCCACCGTGATCAGCAGATCCAGGCTGTCCAGCGCGAAGGCCGTGTCCGAGAAGGACTGCAGCAGGGGCTCCAATGACACCAGGCCTGGCAGGGGAGGGACGTCCTGCCTGCCTACCTGCAGGCTGAACCAGGACACGCCTGGCAGCGCCGCCAGGGGCGCCAGGGCCGCACCCGAAAGCGAGCGTTCGAGATCCCTGGCGTGGCTGGGTCCGCCGGCCCACACCAGCCCGATCCTGGTTCCGTCCTGCCCTCCCCCCAGCCTTTCCAGAAGCTCGTGCCGAGGGGCGACGGCCTTCGGCACGCCCAGGTAGGGAACGTCGGCAGGGATGGAGTCAAGGTCCGTCTCGAAGACCCAGGGCAAGGACATGAGGGAGATCTGAAGGTCAAAGGGTGGCAGAGCGACCCCCTGGGAGATGACGAGGTCCACCCCCTGGCAGGTGGCCGCAACTGCCGTCAGGGCGGGTTGGGTCTCGAGGAGGACCCTGCCCCCTAGGGCCTTCACCAGGGCGAGGTACCGCACGAACATGAACGTGTCACCGAGCCCCTGCTCCGCCCAGACCAGGAGGGTCTTCCCGGTGAAGGATTCCCCGTTCCAGGTGGGCTCGGCAAAGCTCCGCTGCGGCCTCAGGGATTTTGGCACCTTCAGCCGTGCCTCGAACCGTTCCCAGCCCTGGCGCATATTGCCGAAGAGCAGCTCCACAAAGCTTTCCTCATAGTCCACGTAGGCCGAGGTGGGATCCACCCCCCGAAAGCGTTCAACCTCGGCCCGGTATTCGTTCCAGAGCCCCAGGGAGTAGTACGGCCCCATCACGCTCTTGTGCACGAGAAAGCTCTCGGGTTCCTGCTGAAGCACCGCAGCAACCTCCCGGCGGACGGAAGCCGAGTCCCCCATCCAGGTCAGGCAGGTGATCCACAACAGCCGGGCCTTCTCGTCGTGGGGGTGGTCAGCCACCAGCGTCCGGAAATGGCCTTCAGCTTCGACCAGATTCCCCTGCGCCATCTGGATGGAGCCGAGATTGGCCTTCGCCCTGAAGTTGAGTGGATCAAGGCGGAGCGCGGTGGTGCAGGCTTCCCCGGCCTCTTGCAGTTTGCCGAGCGCGAGCAGCTTTCCGGCGTAGTCGGCCCATATGCCTGCCTGTCTCGGCGCCATTTGCAGGAGTTGTCTGTAGGCCACCGCAGCTTCCCCGGTTCTTCCTGCAAGGTCCAATGCCTGGGCCTGCTCCAGCAGCTTTAGGTGGTTCGGTTTCAAAGGCAGCCCCCGATATCCATGGCAGGTTTTCGACCCTAATGATCCCACCTCAGGATTCCTGGGTCAGGTCTGAGACCACCTGCCGCAGGACAGACTTCCAGTCTCCATAGTCTGGTTGTCGGTAGAGGCGCAGGGAGGGATACCAGGGACTGTTGTCCCGTTCAAGCAGCCACCTGAAGTCCGGAACATAAGACAGGAGCAGCAGCGTGGGAATGCCCATTGCACCAGCCAGGTGGGCTATGGACGTGTCGACCGTGATCAGCAGATCCATGCCACTGAGGGCGTAGGCAGTGTCGGAGAAGTCGCTGAGAAGGTGTCCCAAGGAAATCAGGTTCGGCAGTGGGGGCGACTCCGGCCGACCGATCTGAAAGCTGTACCAGACAACACCCTGAAGATCCGCCAAGGGGGCCAGTTCCTCCATGGGCAAGGATCGCTCGATGTCCCGAACATGCCCCGGGCTTCCGGCCCACACCACGCCTATGCGGGTGTTCATTCCCGCGGCTTCCAGCCGCTGCAGTAGGGCTTTCCGGTTGGGGACCTCGGCAGGTACCCCCAGGTAGGGGACATCGTCTGGAATGGAGCACAGATCCGTCCGAAACACCCAAGGCAGGGACATCAGCGACACCTGCAGGTCGAAAGGAGGGAGGGGGGCCCCACTCGGCACGACCTCGTCGAGTCCGGCGCAAGTGGCCGCCACGGACACCAGGGCAGGTTGGGTTTCGAGGATGACCCGGCCCCCCAGGGCTTTCACTTGAGGCAGGTAGCGGGCGGCCATCAGCGTGTCGCCTAGTCCCTGCTCGGACCAGACTAGGAGAGATTTCCCCTTGAATGATTCACCCCTCCAGGTTTGTTGCTCGAAAGTCCGCTGGGGACGTAGTTTCTGCGGAACCTTCAGGCGCGATTCGTAGCCTTCCCAGCCCTCGAGCATTCGACCAAAGAGTAGATCCGTAAAACATCTTTCATACTGGAGATAGGTGGAGGTGGGATCCACCCGTTTAAAGCGCTCAATTTCAGCCTCAAACTCAACCCAGCAGCCAAAGGAATAGAACAACCCGGTCAGCATCTTGTGTAGCTCAAAGCTGGTCGGTTGCTCCTGGATGGCCTGGGCGATTTCGACTTCGACCCGTGTCGCGTCCTTCATCCGGAGCAGGGCCGAAATCAGGAAGAGGCGGAGAGCGGGTTCGTTCGCGTTTCCGGCGATCAGCTGCTTGAAGATGCTGGCGCCCTCATCCAGGCGGCCCTGGGCCAAGCGAATGGAGCCCATACTCTGGAGTGCGCCAAGGTTGCCGGGGTCGAACCGAAGGGCCTCCTTGGAGGCTTCCTCGGCGGCGGCGATGCGCTGCAGGATGAGCATATCGGCAGCAAAACGGGACCAAAGCTCGGCGAGCTGAGGCCTCAGGAGGGCGTACCGCCCCGTCATCGCACCGGGCCGGGAAGCGCCCTCCAGGACCCTGCGTGCAGCTATGATCTGCCGCTTTTCAAGCAGGCACTCCGCCAGAAACAGCTGGGCGTCCATGCGGCTGGGATCAGTCTTTACGGCGGCCCGGAACTGGGCTTCGGCCTCTTCTAGAAGATTCTGCCGCAGCAGGGCGGCACCCAGGTTGATGCGGAGCGAGGGATTCTGCGGGTCGATGGCGAGGGCAGTCGTGCAGGCGGTCTGGGCTTCCTTGAACTGGCCGAGGGCCAGGAGTTGGCCTGCATAATCCGACCAGGCATCGGCGTGCCGCGGCTCCTCCTCCAGGAAGCACCGATAGCCTTCGACCGCCCCAGGGTGGTCCCCCATGCGCTCCAGCGCCTGGGCCTTTTTCAGCAGCTTCAGGTGGTTGGGGTGCATCCGCAGGTCCTCAGGGTCCTTAAGTTTCTCTTCGTAGGCGGAGAGCGGCATCTTGATTTAGGGAGGAGCGTGGAGGGGGAAACCTGAGGCAAGAATGGGATGAAAGGATGGGCTTACCCTCATAAATTCCGCCAGGCCGACGGGTTTCCCTGCCCTCGCCTGGTTCCTGGCGCCGGAGGAGTCAGACTCGCGGGGCTCCCACCCCCATCACTCGCCCGCCCCCTAGCCCAAACCGTGCAGCGGTTTGGGCTAGGGAGACTGAAAGTCCGGGACCGACAACCCCCCTACATCTGGAACCGGTGCGTGCACTCGACCCAGCTCTCGGACCCGTCCCGGTATCGCTCCCGTTTCCAGATGGGCACGCGCTGCTTGATCTCGTCCATGATCCAGGCGGAGGCCTGGTAGCTCTCGGCGCGGTGGGCGCTGCTGGTGGCGACGATGACGGCGGCCTCGGTGAGGGGCACCACGCCGATGCGGTGGTGGATGGCGCAGCGGGTGAGGCCGTAGCGCTCGATGGCCTTCTCCCGCAGGAGGCCCAGCTCCTTCTCGGCCATGGGGACATAGGCCTCGTAGGCCAGTTCCAGCACAGGCCGGCCTTCGTGGTGATCCCGGGCCCGGCCTTCGAAGAGGACCAGGGCACCCGCATGGGGATCTTCCATGACACTTCGTAAAGCCATCCCGTCGAGAGGCGCTTCCTGAACCGCTATCCAGGGGATCATGCGTGTCTCCGCTGCAGCCCCAACCATACACTGAACCGACACCGAGGTTCGCCATGCCCAACCTGCACATTGCCCCGAACGCCGTCTTGGAGAGCCTGGGCCGCCACATGCTGATGGACGGCTTCCACCTGGTCATGGACCTGGAGAAGTCCCACGGCTCCTGGATCGTGGATGCCCGCGACGGCCGTAAATACTTGGATTTCTATACCTTCTTCGCCACCGCGCCCCTGGGGCACAACCACCCGCGCCTGCGGGAGGCCGCCTTCATCCAGCGCCTGGGCGAGATCGCGGTCCACAAGCCCGCCAACTCCGACATCTACACCACGGCCTACGCGGAGTGGGTGGAGGCCTTCGGCACCCATGCGGCGCCTGACTATCTGCCCCACCTGTTCTGGATCGACGGCGGGGCCCTGGCCGTGGAGAACGCCCTGAAAGCCGCCTTCGACTGGAAGGTCCGCAAGAACCTGGCCGCGGGCAAGGGCGAGAAGGGCTCGCAGGTGATCCACTTCCGCGAGGCCTTCCACGGCCGCTCCGGGTACACCCTGAGCCTCACGAACACGGCGGATCCCCGGAAGCACCAGTACTTCCCCAAGTTCCCCTGGCCCCGCGTGCCGAACCCCAAGCTGACCTTCCCCATGGACCTCGCGAAGACCCAGGCTGCCGAGGCGGAGGCCATCGCCGCCATCGAGGCCGCCGTGGCGCAGAACCCCGATGACATCGCCTGCCTCATCGTCGAGCCCATCCAGGGCGAGGGCGGGGACAACCACTTCCGCGGGGAGTTCCTGCGGCAGCTGCGGGTGCTGGCAGACCGTCACGAGTTCCTGCTGATCTTCGACGAAGTGCAAACCGGCTTTGGCGCCACGGGCAAGTGGTGGGCGCACCAGTGGTTCGACGTGCAGCCCGACATCCTCGCCTTCGGCAAGAAGTCCCAGACCTGCGGCATCGCCGCGGGCCGCCGCCTCGACGAGGTGGAGAGCGTCTTCCAGGTGCCCAGCCGCATCAACAGCACCTGGGGAGGCAACCTGGTGGACATGGTGCGCGGCACGCGCATCATCGACGTCATCCGCGAGGAGAACCTGCTGGAACATGGCGTGCAGCAGGGCGAGCGGCTGCTCAAGGGCCTCCAGGAGATCCACCGGGACTTCCCCGAGGTCACCTCGAACCCCCGCGGCCGGGGCCTCTTCTGCGCCCTGGACATCGCCTCGCCCGAGCTGCGGAACGCCGTGGTGGCCAAGGGCCGCGACGAGGGCATGATGATCCTCTCCACGGGCGTCCAGGGCCTGCGCTTCCGCCCGGCCATGAACCTCTGCACCGAGGATCTGGACCTGGGCGTGGAGCTGCTCCGCAAGGCGGTTGCCACAGTCGCGGCCACTGCGCCTACTCTGGTGGGATGAAGATCGAGCTTTACTGCGATGGCGCCTGTCTTGGCAATCCCGGCCCCGGCGGCTGGGGCTACCTCCTGCGGGTGCGCCTGGCCTCGGGCGTCCAGGAGAAGGAAGCCGCCGAGGCGGAGCCTGACACCACCAACAACCGCATGGAGCTCACTGCGGCCATTCGCGGTCTGGAGGCGCTCACCAAGCCCTGCGAGGTGTTGCTCCAGAGCGACAGCCAGTACGTGGTGAAGGGGATTCAGTCCTGGCTGAAGGACTGGAAGCGCCGTGGCTGGAAGAAGGCGGACGGCAAGCCCGTCCTGAACGCGGACCTCTGGCAGGCCCTCGACGCCCAGCTGGCGCGCCACCAGGTGGAGGCCCGCTGGGTCAAGGGCCATGCAGGCCACGCCGAAAACGAGCGCGTGGACCGCCTCGCCACCGAGGCCGCCCAGACCCTTCGCTAAGGCGGCCCTCAGCGCCGCTTCTGGAACCGGTAGATGATGTCTGGGGTCCACCCGCGGGTAGGCTTGCCGTCCCGCGTGGCCGGGTTGAAGGTGGACCGGTTGGCGGCCTCGACGGCGGCCTCGTCGAAGCCGTAGGTGCCAGGCACCCCTTCGATGACCGTGACCTTCAGGGGCTGCCCCTGCTCACTCACGTAGACCTTCAGTCGGACCACGTGATCCTGGTTGACCTCCCAGCGCATCTGCGCCGCGCGCGGAGGGAAGCTCGGGGCCACCTGGCTCACCAGGCGGGCCGGCTCGCTCACCGGCGCGACGGCCGGCGGGGTGGCTTGCGGGACCGGCGCCAGCACAGGCTTGGCCGCTTCCGGGACCGGCGCCGGAGTGGCCTCCGCCGCAGGCGTCGGTGCCGGTACGGACGAGGTGGGCCTGGCCTCGGCGGCCAGCTTCTGCTCCGCGGCCTGCTGCTCACCCAGCCGCTGCTGAGCCAGCTTCTGCTGGCGCTCCACCTCTAGGCCGCGCTGGCGGGCCTCTTCCAGCTGCTTCTGGATCCGCGCCCGGTCCTCCACCGATCGGGTCTCACCCAGCTGCTTCTGAAGCTGGACTGTCTTTTCGGACTCGGCCTTGGCCCTGGCGTCGAGGTCGGCCTTCTGCTGCTCCAGCTGCTTCTTCAGGAGGGACAGCTCGGTCAGCTCCGCAAGCTGTTTCTGTACCGCGGGATCCGTCCGCGGGCGGAACAAGTACATGGCGCCCAGGCCCAGGATCACCACGGCGGCAAGGCCACCCCCGATGAGCAGCGGGGTGTGCTTCGAGGCAGCTGGGGACTCAGGCTGGCCTTCGCTGGGCAGGACGCGCGTGGACCCGCTCCGCAGCGACTCGCCCGCGGCCGTATAGGGCTGGTAGGTCTCCTCCCGCTCGGCCTTCATGGCCAGGGCATCCCGGTCGTTCTCCTCCCGGAACAGCGTGTGCATGAAAAAGGCCATGTTGAAGGTGGTGGGACTGTAGTCCCCGTCGTAGAGGACCCGCTCCAGCTCCACGCTGAAGGCCTCCACCGTGGCGAAGGGCTGGCGGCCCAGCAGCAGCCGGCCGAGGAAGGCCTGGAGCTCCGCCGGCAGCGGCGCGTCTTCCTGGGCCGCCTTGAGCGTGGCCTGGTCGAGGATGGACTGGAGGTCGCCCCCCACAGGGAGCGGCTCGAAGGTCAGCAGCTCGTAGAGCACGGCGCCCAGGGCGAAGAGATCCTGCTGGAGCGGCTGGGGATCCCCGCCCTGGAGGTAGGGGGCCAGCTTCTGCCGGAGTACCGGTGCCTTGGCCAGCAGGCTCTTGGCCAGCGGGGCATAGGGCGCGTCCAGGAGCTGGGTGGAGCCTTCGATGCTCACCCAGACGCTGTGTGGGCTGAGCACGCCATGGCTGAGTCCCTTGGCCTGCATCTGCACGATGCCCTGGGCCACGCCCTGGATCACCGTCAGGGCATGATCGACCCCGAAGGGGATCTGCTCCTGGCGCGCCTTCTCGATGAGCTGGGCCAGGCTACGCCCAGCCACATGGTCCCAGGCCAGGTGCGGCGTCTTCCCGTCCTCGATCTGGTAGCCCAGCCCGAAGATGCGCGCTCCACCCAGGAGCGGCACCACCCGCCCGGCCTCGGCCAGCCGGGTGTCCAGGCCCGCCTGGAAGAGCTCTTCCGAGAAGGTGCGGACCAGGACATGCCGATCGAACGCATTCCCGGCGATGACCACCGCTCGGTGGATGGTGCCAAAGGGATCACTGGTCAGCTCGGAGGCGAGCAGGTAGGACCCGAGGCGGGAATAAGTACCCATGTCCATCTCCGGAACGAAAGGCTTGTTGGGGCGATAACGGGAAAGCAGTGCTGGTGCAGGTCATGGAGAAGCGGGAGGGTCAGGGGCCGCCCGGGGGGAGCTCCCACTGATCCCCCGCGGCGCGCCAGAGCAGGATCCAGAGGTTGGCGGTGGCGTGGACGCCATTGGAGAAGGCCAGCTGGAGCTGCGCAAAGGGCAGCGAGAGCTCATCCCAGGGGCCGATGCGCCGACCTGCGGACCCGTCGAAGTGCGCCTGGAGCCGCTGGTTGCGCTCCAGCTTGAGCGCCAGGAACCGGCGCAGAGGCGGACCGGGATCGAGGCTCCCCTGGGCAGCCCAGTAGGGTTCCTGGGTCACCAGCAGGTGGGGCAGGTGCTGCTCCGCATAGGCCTCGAAGGACTCCCGGAGCGGGCTCATGCCCTCCGTGGCCGAGGGATCCACCAGCAGCTGGACCTGGTGGGCAAGGACACCCAGATCCCGGACAAGCTCCTCGGGCCGACGGCCTTCCGCGCTCAGCCGCAGCACGGTGCGGAACTGGGCCTCCACCTGCTCCACGGTGGGCGGCTGGTCGTTGGCCACGCCCCGGGCGCTCTCCAGCAGGACCTGCGGGTGGGCCCGGAGCAGGGCCGCCATGGGCCTGGGCAGGAGTCGGATGGCTCTGACGGTCTGGGCCTCATGGACCTTCGGGGACCAGGCACCCAGCGGACCGCCGGCCAGCAGCAGCGCCAGGATCGAACGGCTGCATCGGTTCATCGGCCGCCCTCCAGGGACAGCGTGGACTCGGCCTCGGCCATGGGATCCATGGGGATGCCCAGGGCCCGGAGCCGGTGCAGGAGGGTCGTGCGACGCATGCCCAGGCGGCGCGCGCTCTCGCTCTTGTTCCAGCCCGTGGCCTGGAGCGACTCGAGGATGAGGTGGCGCTCAAGGTCCGCCAGGAACTGCCCCAGGTCCTGGTTCTGGGAGAGACTCGGGAAGGCGACCGAGGGCAGCACGCCAGCGATGGAGGCCGGCAGATCCTGAAGCAGCAGGCGCTCGGGATCCGAGCCCAGGGCCATGGCCCGCTCCACCGCGTTCTCCAGCTCGCGCACATTGCCCGGCCAGCCATAGGCCTCCATGGCCTGCAGGGCCGTCGGCTCCACCTGCTTCAGGGGCAGCCCGAGCTCCCGGGCGAACTTCCGGGTGAAGTGCGCTACCAGCACCGGGATGTCTTGCGGGTGCTCGCGGAGCGGGTACAGCTGCACCGGGATCACGTTGAGCCGGTAGAAGAGGTCCTCCCGGAAGCGCTTCTGTTCTACCAGGGAGCCCAGATCCTCATTGGTCGCCGCCAGCAGCCGGAAGTCCGACTTCACCGTGCGCGTGGATCCCAGCGGCGTGAACTCCCGCTCCTGGATCACCCGCAGCAGCTTCACCTGCAGGCTCATGGGCATGGTGCCGATCTCGTCGAGGAAGAGGGTGCCACCCTCGGCCTGCTGGAACCGGCCCGGCCGGTCCGTGCGCGCATCGGTGTAGGCACCGCGCACATGGCCGAAGAGCTCGTCCTCCAGCAGCGTCTCGGGAATGGCGCCGCAGTGGATGGGCACGAAGGGCCCCTGGGCGCGCGGACTCCACTGATGGATGGCCCGGGCCGCCAGCTCCTTGCCGGTGCCCGAGGGACCGGTGATCAGCACCGTGGAGGGCGAGGGCGCCACCCGGCGAAGCAGGGACTGGAGGTTCTGCCAGGCCTCGGAGCGACCCACCATCTGGGGCCCGCTCAGCTTGCCCTGGATCTGCTCGCGCAGGCGCTTGTTCTCCTGGTTCAGCTGGGACTTCTCGATGGCGCGGAGCAGCGTGTGCTCCAGCTCCTCGGTGCGGAAGGGCTTGGGCACATAGTCATAGATGCCCATCTTCATGGCCTGCAGGGCTGTCTCCACCGACGTGGTGCCCGACAGCACCACCACCACAGTGTCCGGCTTGGCGACCCCCTGACGGGCCAGTTCCAGGCCGCTCAGATCCGGCAGCATGAGGTCCACCACCGCCAGGTCGAAGTGCTCGGTGCGCAGGAACTGGGCAGCCCGCAGACCCGAGCCGGTGCCGACCACCTCGTGACCGTGCCGGGACAGCAGCGTGCCCACCACCTCAAGGATGGTGGGATCGTCATCCACCAGGAGAACCCGGGCTGTGAGCATGCCCCCAGGGTTCCAGTTCAACTCAAACCTGTCAAGAGTTGGACACTTTGGTAAACTTTGCCCATGCTCTCCAGGTCCATCCTCTGGCAGCGCCTCTCTGGGGCTCCCCTCTGGCCCATGGCCTGGGCTCTGGCGGCGGCCTGCGCGGTGCCCTGGCTCATTCCCGAGCGCTGGAGCGGCCAGATGGCGCCGCGCTGGGTGGCTCTGGGAGGCCTGGTTTGGGCACTCTCGCTGCCACTCCTCCTCCGTCGCCGCTGGCTCCTCGTGCCCCTGACCCTGAGCCTGGTGGGCAGCACCTTCCTGGGCCTGGCCCGGAAGGCCCAGTGGGAGACGAATCTGCCCACTGGCTTCCAGGCCCTGGAGGGCAGGATCGGCCTGCCCTGGACCCTGCAGGGGGAGCGACTGCGGAGCCAGCTGGACCTGACCGCGCCGCCCGCCCTGAAGGGCCTGTCGCTGCCCCTCACGGTGCCCGCGGCGGGCGAGCAGCCCCCGCCCGCCCCCGGCACCCCCATCCGGGTCCGCGCCGAGCTGCGCCCTGTCCAGCCCGCACCGGTCTTCCTGGCGGAGCGCCCCCTGTGGCGTGCCCGCAGCGACGAGGCCCCGCGCCGCCTCCACCTGGCCTCCGCCCAGCTGCTGGAGGCCACCGGACCCGCTGCGCCCAGCCCCCTGCTGCGCCTGCAGGCCTTCATCCGGCGCCGCTTTGATGCCCTGCCCCTGGGACCCACGGCCCGGGATCTGTGGGGGGCCCTGGCCCTGGGCATTCCTCCGGCGGACGAAGCCCACTTCAGCGTCTTCGCGGAGAGCGGCACCATCCACATCCTGGTGGTCTCGGGCCTGCAGGTCACCCTGGTCCTGGTGGCCCTCGAGTCCCTGCTCCGCCGCCTGCGCCTGCGCGGTGCCGCCATCGGGGCCATGGCCGGAGGGCTGCTCTATGCCGCCCTGGTGGGCTTCTCCGCCCCGGTGTGGCGGGGGCTCTTCATGGGCTTTGCCTGGGCCATCGGGCGCGGCACGGGCTGGAAGCTGCCGCCGGTGGCGGGCCTGCACCTGGCCCTGGTGCTGTGGCTGCTGGGGCATCCGGCCGCCGGGGTGGAGCCCGGCTTCCTGCTGGCCTGGTGGGCCCTGCTGGGGCTGCTCTGGGGGGCTGAGCCTCTGGCGGGCCTGCTGGCCCCGCTGCTGGGTCGCCTGGCCCTGCCCCTGGCCCGCCTGGCCGCCCCCTGGCTCTCCACCCTGCCCCTCCTGGCCCTGCTGCACGGCGGCGCTCCCTGGTGGGGTGTCCTGGCCAACCTGCTGGTGCTGCCCCTCGTCGCCTTCCTCACCCCGGTCTGCCTCGCCCTGATCCTGCTGCCCCTGCCGAGGCTCACCCAGGGTGCGGGCGCCCTCCTGGACTGGATGGGGAACCAGCTGGTCCCCGCCCTCACCGGGATCGCGCCGCTGGCCACTGGCATCCTCTGGCCCTGGCTGCTGCTGGCCCTCGGCTGGCTGGCCCTGGCCCACCTGCAGGGGCTCCTGCGGCGCACCCGGGCCCTGACCGTGGGCCTGGTGGCCTGTTCCCTGGGGCTGCTCGCCACCCGGGGCACGGGGCGGGCTCCTGCCACCCTCACGCTGGAGTCCGTGGACATCGGCCAGGGCGACGCCCTGCTGCTGCGGGTGCCCAGTGGCGAGGCCACCCTCATCGACACAGGGCCGGGGCCCTGGACGGGTCGCCGCCTGGCGCGGGTGCTCAGCCGCCGCGGCGTGCGCGAGCCGGTGCACCTGCTCCTGACCCACGCCCACGGGGACCATGCGGGCGGCTGGGCCACCCTCGCCCGGATCTGGCCCCTGGCCTCCACGAGCGCACCGGTCACCGCCGACGACGAGGACCCCTGGGCACCCTACCGCCCCAGCGCTGGGAGCGAGCTGGCGGGGCTGCTACGCAACGATGCCTGGTCCCGCGGGCCGGCGGCCTTCAGCGTGCGCTGGCCCCCCGGCGCCCTCGCCCTGCCCGACGCCAACATGGTGTCCATCGTGCTGCGGGTGGCCTGGCAGGACCGGGAGCTCTGGCTCATGGGCGACGCCCTGGCCGTGCAGGAGCGGGACCTCCTGGACCTGGGGGAGCCTGGCCCTGGCCGCCACCGCCTGCTCAAGGCGGGCCACCACGGCAGCCGCAACGCCTCGGATCCTGTCTGGGTCGCGGCGCTCCAGCCCGAGCTGGTCATCATCCCGGCGGGCTACCGCAACCGCTTCGAGCACCCCCACGCCGAGACCCTGGAGACCTTCCGCCGCCACGGCCTGGCGCCCTGGATCACGGGGCCCGCCTGCGGAGTGCAGGTGGCGGCCGTGCCTGGCGGCTGGCGCATCCAGACCGGCGCGGGCAGTAACGCCTTCACGCCTCTCCGAACCAGCCCGCGGCCCTGAGGGCCGCCACCAGCAGCTGGCTGCCCCGGGCGTGGTTGGCCTGCCACTGGGCCGCGGCGGCGGGTCCCACGTCGTTTACCACCACCAGCGCCCCGCCGCAGGGCACGCCCGCGGCGTGGCAGGCGGCGAAGACCCCCGTCAGCTCAAGGTGCTCCGCGGGCGCCACCGTGCCCAGCAGGGCCACGCCCTCCAGGCTCGAGGTGATGGCCGGGGGCACCGCCACGGCCCGCGCAGGCCAGGGACCGCCCAGGGTCGCGGCCCAGCGGGTCGCTTCGAGACCTGGCCGGTAGGCGCCGCCGCGGAGTTCCTCCACGGAAGTGGCGATCGCTTCGCTTGCCCAGAGGCACTCGAAGAGCGCCAGCCGCTCGTCGTAGCGGCCGCAGGTGCCCAGGAAGAGCACCGCCTCGGGCCGCTGCTCGGCCAGCAGCCGCGCGGTCGTCGCCGCGGCTGTCACCGCTCCGATGCCCACGGTGGCCACGGTCCAGCCCGCGGGGCGCGCGGTGGCGAGGGGCCCGAGCTCGGGGGCGAAGGCGGACAGGAGGAGGCGCATGGGGAGATTCTACGCGAGATGCTGCAGCGCCCAGGCGGCGACGGGGAGGGAGAGGCCGTTGCCCAGCAGGCGGTAGCGGACCTCCAGAGACAGTATCTCGGGAAAGCGGAACCCTTCGGGCAGGCCCAGCAGGCGCGCCACCTCCGAGGGCGAGAACCGGCGCACGCCGCGCGCCGTGCGCAGGAAGGAGCCGCTGCCCACATAGCGCCGTCCGTAGCCGCCGATGAAGCACGCCGACCGGCAGTCCCCGGCCTCGACGAGATCCAAGCCGTCGTAGTGGCGAGCCAGCACCTCCGGCGGCAGGTAGAGGCGCTCGTCCTCCTCCGCATCCAGGAACTCCGCCACGATGCGCGGCGCCAAGACCGGCAGCGGCAGGGCCTGCAGCGGCTGTCGGGAGGCCACCACATAGACCCGGGGCCGCTGGTTGGGCCAGGGAAACTGGCTGGGGCAGGCCTGCAGGTCCAGCTGGTGCATCCCGTGGGAGCGGATCCGCTCCGAGAGCAGTGCATGGGCGTCGGAGCCCAGGAAGCCGGTCACGTTCTCCAGCACCAGGTGGTCCGGCGGCGCCTCGCGGAACACCTCCATGAGGTGGCGGAAGGCCCGCGAGCGGCGGTCCTCCAGGCCCTGGTGGTTTCCCATGCGGCAGAAAGGCTGGCAGGGCGGGCTCAGCAGCCAGGTGTCGGCGCCGTGGGCGGCCAGCGCCGCCAGCGGCACAGCAGCCAGCTCCTGGGGCCGCGGGAGCTCGCCGTGGTTCAGCAGGTAGGTGGCGTTGGCGGCCTCGCTCACGTCATAGGCCGCCAGCACCTGACCGCGGTCCCCGAGGGCGCAGCGCCAGCCGCCCACGCCCGAGAACAGCTCGAGCACGCGCATCAGCAGCCGCAGCCGCTGCCACAGCCTCCGCAGGCGGCCTGGAGGGTGGTGGCCTTGGCCAGCCCCTGGCCCGCGACAAAGAGCCGGAGCGCCAGCGCCAGCGCCGTCAGCGCATCGGCCCAGGGCACCCATAGGCCCACCAGGGTACCCGCCGCCAGCAGCGCCGCCAGCTCCAGCAGGACCCGGGTCCTCGCGGCATCGAGCTCCAGCGCGGGATGCAGGGCCGCCAACCCGCGCTTGGCGTTCCAGAGGAACTCCGGCACCACCAGCGCCGCCAGGGCCAGCCCCCGTGTGATCGCATCCGCGGAGGGCAGCCATTCGCCGCGCAACGCCAGCAGCCCTGCGCCAGCCAGCCCCAGGGCCAGGAGGCGCAGCAGGTGGGCGGTGGCCCGCAGGGTCACCCGGTCCCGCTCGAGGCCGTCATTCCCGAGACCGCCTCCGATGCGGGCGCCCAGGCTGAGCGCCGGTGCGACCTGCAGGAGGCAGGCCAGACCGAACCCCCCGAAGGCGACGGTGCTCTGAGCCCAGCCCAGCCAAAGCGCGGCGCCCCCCAGGAGCACTCCCGTCAGCGCCGTCACCTGCGTGAGGCGGAGGGACCGGGAGAGGTCCGCGGTCATCGGGTGAGCTTCCGGTATTTAATGCGGTGCGGGTCGAAGGGCTTCAGGCCCAGGACGTCCTTGCGGTAGTCCTCGTACTGGCTGTAGTTTCCGTCGAAGAACTGCACCTGGGAATCGCCCTCGAAGGCCAGGATGTGCGTGGCCAGGCGGTCCAGGAACCAGCGGTCGTGACTCACCAGCACAGCGCTGCCGGCGAAGGCCTCGATGGCTTCCTCTAGGGCCCGCATGGTGTTCACGTCCAGGTCGTTGGTGGGCTCGTCGAAGAACAGCAGGTTGGCTTCGCTCTTCAGCGTGAGGGCCAGGTTCAGGCGGTTCTGCTGGCCGCCGCTCAGCTCGGAGATCTTCTTCTGCTGGGAGTCGCCAGAGAAGCCGAAGCGGCTCAGCCAGGCCCGGGCGTTGATGAGCTTGCCGCCCAGCTCGATCTGCTCGTAGCCGCCGCTGACGGCCTCGAAGACACTCTTGTCGAGCTTCAGGTTCGAGCGGAGCTGATCCACGTAGGCCATGCGCACGGTCTCGCCAATGCGGATGGTGCCCGCGTCCGGACCCTCCTGGCCCGTGAGCAGGCGCAGCAGCGTGGACTTGCCAGCACCGTTGGGGCCAATGACCCCGAGGATGCCACCGCGGGGAATGGCGAAGGTCAGGTTCTCGAAGAGCACCCGGTCCCCGTAGGCCTTGCTGACGCCGTTCAGCTCCGCCACGAGGTCGCCCAGGCGCGGGCCGCTGGGAATGTAGATCTCCAGCTCCTGCTCCTTCTGCCGACCTTCCTCCCCGGCCAGGCTCTCGAAGTTGGCGATGCGGGCCTTGCTCTTGGTGTGCTGACCCTTGGGCGACATCCGGATCCACTCCAGCTCGCGCTCTAGGGTCTTCTGGCGTCGCTGGTCGGACTTCTCCTCCCGCGCCAGGCGGCCCTGCTTCTGCTCCAGCCAGCTCGAGTAGTTGCCCTTCCAGGGGATGCCCTCGCCCCGATCCAGCTCGAGGATCCACTCGGCGACGTGGTCCAGGAAGTAGCGGTCATGGGTGACGGCGATGACCGTGCCCTTGTAGTCCTGGAGGTGCTTCTCCAGCCAGGCGACGGTCTCGGCATCCAGGTGGTTCGTGGGCTCGTCCAGCAGCAGAATGTCCGGCTGCTGGAGCAGGAGCCGGCACAGGGCCACGCGGCGTCGCTCGCCGCCGGAGAGCACGCCAATCTTGGTATCGGGATCGGGGCAGCGCAGGGCGTCCATGGCCTGGTCCAGCCGCGAGTCCAGGTCCCAGCAGTCGTGGGCGTCGATCTTCTCCTGGAGCTCGCCCTGCTTGGCCAGCAGGGCATCCATGTCGGCGTCGGGGTCCGCGAACTGCTCGCTGATGGCGTTGTAGGCCTTGAGCCAGCCCACCTGCTCGGCGGCGCCCTCCTCCACGATCTCCAGCACGGTCTTGTCGGGGTCGAGCTGGGGCTCCTGGTCGAGGATGCCCGTGGTGTAGCCCTTGCTGAGCACGGCCTCGCCGTTGAAGTCCTGGTCCACGCCCGCCATGATCCGCAGCACGGTGCTCTTGCCGGAGCCGTTGAGACCCAGGACGCCGATCTTGGCGCCGTAGAAGTAGCTGAGGGAGATGTCCTTGATGACCGGCTTGTTGTTGTAGATCTTGCTGACCCGCATCATCGAGTAGATGATCTCGGGCTGCTCGGTGACCGGTCGGGAGGAAGGCTTCGCCATGTGTTTTGCCCGAAAAGGGTGATTCTATCGCGCTTCCCCGTTTGGGTCGCCCATCCAACGAGTTGTGCGGCATGGTGGCCGCAGCCTGCAGGCTGACAAGCCCAGGCCCCGGCTGCCGGAGCAGCGCGGGGCCTGGTGCCGGGGTGGAGCCTAATCCAGGTTGGCCTGGGCGGCGGCCAGGGTGGCGATGGGCACGCGGTACGGGCTGCAGCTCACGTAGTCGAGTCCGACCTTGTGGAAGAACACCACGCTACGGGGATCGCCACCGTGCTCGCCACAGACACCAAGGTGGATGTCAGGACGCGCGGCACGACCCTTTTCGCAGGCGATGCGCACCAGCTCTCCGATGCCCTCCTGATCAAGGCTCTGGAAGGGGTCGTCCTCCAGGATCTTCTTGCCGACATAATCAGGCAGGAAGCTGCCGGCATCGTCGCGGCTGAAGCCGAAGCCCATCTGGGTGAGATCGTTGGTGCCGAAGCTGAAGAACTCGGCTTCCTGGGCGATGCGATCGGCGGTGAGGGCGGCGCGGGGGATCTCGATCATGGTGCCGATGGGGCAGGCGAACTGAGTGCCGCGCTCCTGGTTGACCAGGGCGATCTCAGCCAGCATTTCGGTCTTGGTGAAGGCCAGCTCCCGCACGGTGCCAATGAGGGGCACCATCACCTCGGGCACGGCCGTGATCCCCTTGGCGGCCACGTTGAGCGCGGCCTCGGCGATGGCACGGACCTGCATGCGGATGATCTCGGGGAAGGTGATGCCGAGGCGGCAGCCGCGGTGGCCCATCATGGGATTGAACTCATGGAGCTGCGCCACGCGGCGTTCCACGGTGCCGAGATCCACGCCGAGCACCTCGGCCATTTCCCGCTGGCCGGCTTCATCCTGGGGCAGGAACTCGTGGAGCGGGGGGTCCAGCAGCCGGATGTTCACGGGCAGGCCGTCCATGGCCTTGAAGATGCCTTCGAAGTCTTCGCGCTGCATGGGCAGCAGCTTGGCCAGGGCTTTCTTCCGGCCTTCCACATCCGCGGCGAGAATCATCTCCCGCACGGCGATGATGCGGTCGCCCTCAAAGAACATGTGCTCCGTGCGGCAGAGGCCGATGCCCTGGGCCCCGAAGGCACGGGCCACCGCGGCGTCATGCGGCGTATCGGCATTGGTGCGCACCTTGAGGCGCTTGGCGGTGTGGCTCCAGGTCATGATCTTGGCGAAGCGCCCGTAGAGCTCGCTGTCCTCGGCCTTCAGGCTCCCGCCCACCAGGACCTGGTTCACCTCGGAGGGATGCGCGCTCAGCTGACCGGCGAATACCTCGCCGGTCGAGCCGTCAATGGAGATCCAGTCCACGCCGGCCTTCAGCTCCCGGTTGCCGACTCGCACGATGCCCTGCGCAACGTCGATCTGCAGGGCGGAGGCGCCGCAGACACAGGGCTTGCCCATGCCGCGGGCGACCACAGCCGCGTGGCTGGTCATGCCACCACGGGCCGTGAGGATGCCCTCGGAGGCCACCATGCCCGAGATGTCCTCGGGGCTGGTCTCGATCCGGACCAGCACCACTGGACCGTCCTTGGCCAGCTTCTCGGCCGCATCTGCGGTGAGGGCGATGCGTCCCGTGGCCGCACCAGGTCCAGCATTGAGACCCTTGGTAAGCAGCTCACCACTGCTGCGCAGGCGGTCCTTCTCCTTGGGATCGAAGACCGGCGCCAGCAGCTGCGACAGGCTGTCCGCATCAATGCGCCGCAGCGCAGTGTTGCTGTCGATGAGGCCCTCGTCCACCAGATCGATGGCGATGCGGATGCCGGCCATGGCCGTGCGCTTGCCGTTGCGCGTCTGGAGCAGGTAGAGCTTGCCGCGCTCGATGGTGAACTCGATGTCCTGCATGTCCTTGAAGTGGTGCTCAAGCCGCTTGCAGGTGGCATCCAGCTCCGTGAAGGAAGCGGGCATCACGTCCTCAAGGCTCTGCAGCCCGGTGCCTTCGGCCTGGGCGCGGGTGATGGGCTGCGGCGTGCGAATACCTGCAACCACATCCTCGCCCTGGGCGTTGATGAGGTACTCGCCGTAGAAGATCTTCTCGCCCGTGGCCGGATCCCGCGTGAAGGCCACGCCGGTGCCGCAGTCATCGCCCATGTTGCCGAAGACCATGCTCTGCACGTTCACACCGGTGCCCCACTCGTCGGGGATGCGGTTCAGCCGGCGGTAGGTGATGGCACGGCCCGTGTTCCAGCTCTCGAAGACGGCGCGGATGGCGCCCCAGAGCTGCTGCATGGGATCCTGCGGGAAGTCGGCGCCGGTTTCATCGCGAACGATGTCCTTGAAGGCAACGACCATGGCCTTCCAGTCATCCACATCCAGATCCGTGTCGAGGTGCTTGCCGAGCCGCTCCTTGGCGCGCTCGAGCTCGGCCTCGAAGAGCCCGTGTTCGACGTTGAGCACAACGTTGCTGTACATCGTGACGAAGCGGCGGTAGGAGTCCCAGGCGAAGCGGGGGTTGCCGCTGGCGCGCTCCAGGGCCACCACCGTCTGGTCATTGAGGCCAAGGTTGAGGACCGTATCCATCATGCCGGGCATGGACACCCGGGCGCCGGAACGGACCGACAGCAGGAGCGGATTTTCGGTTGAGCCGAAGCCGCAGCCTCGCACGCCTTCCAGCCAGCGCAGGGCCTCGACGATCTCGGCCTGCAGTTCTTCCGTGAGCTTCCGACCGTTGGTGTAGTAGGCGCCGCACTGCTCGGTGGTGAGGGTGAATCCCGGGGGAACGGGAATGCCCAACCCGGCCATCTCGGCGAGGTTGCAACCCTTGCCTCCCAACAGGTTGCGCATTGCTGCACCCCCTTCGTTGCGATCTCCCCCGAAGGTATAGACACCCTTGCTCATCGAATCCTCCACACGGAAGGATCAGTATATCCATGACATCGGGATCGCAAATGGAAAAGCCCCGCGAATTCGGGGCTTGGTACACAAAAACGGGTCACCCGTTACGGGGTGACCCGTCTTGTTTTAACGTCGCAGCGACCTACTTTTCCACTCCTGTGCAGAGCAGTATCATCGGCCCTCCAGGTCTTAACGGCCGTGTTCGGGATGGGAACGGGTGTGACCCCTGGGGAAAAGCCACGACGAAGGGTAGAAGGGTGATTGAGAAGGGATGCGAGGCGCATTGAGCGCGTTCGTGGTGATGCAATTCATTGATGAAAGGTCAAGTCTATGGACCGATTAGTATCGCTAAGCTGAATCCGTTACCGGACTTACACATGCGACCTATCAACGTGGTGGTCTTCCACGGGTCTCATAGGGAGATCTCATCTTGAGGGGTGTTTCGCGCTTAGATGCTTTCAGCGCTTCTCACTTCCCAACTTAGCTACCCAGCGTTGCATTTGGAAACACAACTGGAACACCAGAGGTCAGTCCATCCCGGTCCTCTCGTACTAAGGACAGGTCCTCTCAAATCTCCTGCGCCCACACTAGATAGGGACCGAACTGTCTCGCGACGTTCTGAACCCAACTCACGTACCACTATTGATCGGCGAACAGCCGAACCCTTGGGACCTGCTTCAGCCCCAGGATGTGATGAGTCGACATCGAGGTGCCAAACCTTGCCGTCGATATGAACTCTTGGGCAAGATCAGCCTGTTATCCCCGGCGTACCTTTTATCCGTTGAGCGATGGCCCTTCCATTCGGGACCACCGGATCACTATAACCTGCTTTCGCACCTGCTCGTCGTGTCTGACTCGCAGTCAAGCTCCCTTATACTATTGCGCTCTACGGCTGATTTCCAAACAGCCTGAGGGAACCTTCGTACGCCTCCGTTACGCTTTAGGAGGCGACCGCCCCAGTCAAACTACCCGCCTGACATTGTCTTCCACCCGGATCACGGGTGTGAGTTAGAGATCAGCGTTGAACAGGGTGGTATCTCAACGTCGGCTCCACCGACCCTAACGAGCCAGTTTCAAAGCCTCCCACCTATCCTGCACAGTCCAACGCCAACCTCAATGTCAAGGTGTAGTAAAGGTGCACGGGGTCTTTCCGTCTAAGTGCGGGTAACCGGCATCTTCACCGGTGCTACAAGTTCGCTGAGTCTCTGCTGGAGACAGTTCCCAGATCGTTACACCATTCGTGCAGGTCGGAACTTACCCGACAAGGAATTTCGCTACCTTAGGACCGTTATAGTTACGGCCGCCGTTCACCGGGGCTTAAATTCGCAGCTTCGCTTGCGCTGACCGCTCCTCTTGACCTTCCGGCACCGGGCAGGTGTCAGCCCCTATACCTCCTCTTTGGAGTTTGCAGAGACCTGTGTTTTTGTTAAACAGTCGCCTGGGACATTTATGTGCCACCACCTCGGGCTATGAACCCTACCGTGGTACCCCTTCTCCCGAAGTTACGGGGTTAATTTGCCGAGTTCCTTCAGCAGAGTTCTCTCAAACGCCTGAGGATTCTCTCCTCGACTACCTGTGTCGGTTTGCGGTACGGACACAAGCACCTCTCCTTAGCAGCTTTTCTCGGCAGTGTAGGATTAAGACTTTTCGTCAGAATTCTTGAGCTTGTGGCGCCCGGACTTCCCTAAGCACCGCCCTTGAAAACTTTCACAGGACATTCCATAGCCCTGCGTCTCTACCTTCCTGCGTCCCTGCATCGTACGAACGAGATGCTCATGGTGCTGGAATATTAACCAGCCTTCCATCGCTTACGCCTTTCGGCCTCAGCTTAGGGTCCGACTAACCCAACGCGGATTGACCTTGCGTTGGAAACCTTAGTCTTACGGCGGACAGGGTTCTCGCCTGTCTTTACGCTACTTATGCCGACAGAGTCTCTTCCCATGTCTCCAGCTGTCCTTACGGTCAACCTTCACAGACGTAGGGAATGCTCCCCTACCACTTACGTTCGCAGCTTCGGTAACATGCTTTAGCCCCGTTGAATTGTCGGCACAGACCCGCTTGACCAGTGAGCTATTACGCTTTCTTTAAAGGATAGCTGCTTCTAAGCTAACCTCCTGGCTGTCTAAGCACATCCACATCCTTTTCCACTTAGCATGTATTTTGGGACCTTAGCTGGCGATCTGGGTTCTTTCCCTCTTGACTACGGATCTTATCACCCGCAGTCTGACTGCCGGACTTCACGGCGTGCCATTCGAAGATTGGTTGGATTCAGTAAGCTGGTAAGCCCCCTAGTCCATTCAGGTCTCTACCTGCACGACGAAACATCCGACGCTAGCCCTAAAGCTATTTCGGGGAGAACGAGCTATCACGGAATTTGATTGGCCTTTCACCCCTATCCTCAACTCATCCAAGCGGTTTTCAACCCACACTGGTTCGGACCTCCAATAGGTTTCACCCTACCTTCATCCTGGTCAAGGATAGATCATCCCGTTTCGCGTCTATTTCCAGCGACTGTCGCCCTATTCAGACTCGGTTTCCCTACGGCACCGCCTCATCGGCTTCGCCTCGCCACTAAAAATAACTAGCCGGCTCATTATGCAAAAGGCACGCGGTTCCACCGGACAGGCAAGCCTGGCCATGGTGGTTCCACTGCTTGTAGATTGACGGTTTCAGGTTCTATTTCACTCCCCTCATCGGGGTTCTTTTCGCCTTTCCCTCACGGTACTGGTTCACTATCGGTCAGATGAACATATTTAGCCTTACCGCATGGTCGCGGCAAATTCTGTCAAGGTTTCTCGTGCCCCGACATACTTGGGAACACCACTCAGAGTCCTAGTAGCTTTCGCATAAGGGGCTATCACCCTGTATCGCCGGCCTTTCCATGCCGTTCCGCTAACTATAGGTTTTGTAACTCTGTGCCAGGGGGCAGCCCTGACCTGTAGGTCCCACGACCCCCCATACGCAACGCCTGCCGCTTACACGTATGAGGTTTGGGCTCTTCCGGTTTCGCTCGCCGCTACTTCCGGAATCACTGTTGTTTTCTGTTCCTGTGGGTACTGAGATGGTTCACTTCCCCACGTTCGCTTCTCTAAGCCTATGTATTCAGCTAAGAGATGACTGAGCTTTCACCCAGCCGGGTTTCCCCATTCGGACATTCCCGGATCACCGTTCGCGTGCAACTCCCCGAGACTTTTCGCAGCTTACCACGTCCTTCATCGCTGTCATCTGCCAAGGCATCCACCGTCAACCCTTTGTAACTTGGCCTTCCATCAATGAATTACATTGACTTCAAACCACAAAAGTATTGCTCTACTCTTTTGCCTCGCTAAATCCCTAACGTCACTTCAACGCTAAGGCTTTCCCTTCTCTATTCCTTCTATTTGACTGTCAAACAACTCTGCCTCTCGGCCACCGATCCTCGAACCGGTCTTGAGCTGGATTCAAATCCCGCAGGATCTCAACTCAACTCAAATATTGGTGGGCCTAGGTGGATTCGAACCACCGACCTCACGCTTATCAGGCGTGCGCTCTAACCAGACTGAGCTATAGGCCCCGATCTCGTGCTCCAGAGGGCTCTGGTGGACCCGACCGGGATCGAACCGACGACCTCCTGGATGCAAACCAGGCGCTCTCCCAGCTGAGCTACGGGCCCTAAGGGAATCCTGAAATTACCCCCACAGACGCCCAAACACGCTCGTCAAAGATTGCACGAGCGTCTTTAAAAACCGGATAGATACTGCGATACGGAAGCGTTGACCTATCGTCACTCCTAAAAGTGACTCTCCTTAGAAAGGAGGTGATCCAGCCACAGGTTCTCCTACAGCTACCTTGTTACGACTTCACCCCAATCACCAAGTTCACCATTGAGACCTAGCCCCCTTGCGGGTTACCACAGCCTCTTCAAGTGCTCCCGGCTTTCGTGATGTGACGGGCGGTGTGTACAAGGCCCGGGAACGTATTCACCGTATCGTTCTGATACACGATTACTAGCGATTCCACCTTCATGTAGTCGAGTTGCAGACTACAATCCGAACTGAGGACGACTTTCTCCGATTAGCTCCATCTCGCGACTTTGCAACGGTTTGTATCGCCCATTGTAGCACGTGTGTAGCCCTGGACATAAGGGCCATGAGGACTTGACATCATCCCCACCTTCCTCCCGGTTAACCCGGGCAGTCCCCGTAGAGTTCCCGCCATGACGCGCTGGCAACTACGGGTAAGGGTTGCGCTCGTTGCGGGACTTAACCCAACATCTCACGACACGAGCTGACGACAGCCATGCAGCACCTCTGCCACTGTTCTTGCGAAAAGGCACATCTCTGTACCGATCAATGGCAGTTCAAGCCCAGGTAAGGTTCTTCGCGTTGCGTCGAATTAAACCACATGCTCCACCGCTTGTGCGGGCCCCCGTCAATTCCTTTGAGTTTCAGCCTTGCGACCGTACTCCCCAGGCGGAACACTTAACGCGTTAGCTCCGGCACGGAAGGGGTCAACTCCCTCCACACCAAGTGTTCATCGTTTACAGCGTGGACTACCAGGGTATCTAATCCTGTTTGCTACCCACACTTTCGCGCCTCAGCGTCAGTTACTGTCCAGGTGGCCGCCTTCGCCACTGGTGTTCCTCCTCATCTCTACGCATTTCACCGCTACACGAGGAATTCCACCACCCTCTCCAGTACTCTAGCCTTCCAGTCTCAGATGCAGTTCCCAAGTTGAGCTCGGGGATTACACATCTGACTTAAAAAACCGCCTACGCGCCCTTTACGCCCAATAATTCCGAATAACGCTTGCCCCCTCTGTATTACCGCGGCTGCTGGCACAGAGTTAGCCGGGGCTTCCTCTCCAGGTACCGTCAAGCACTCACGCTATTAACGCAAGTACCTTCGTCCCTGACGACAGGGTTTTACAGTCCGAAGACCTTCATCACCCACGCGGCGTTGCTGCGTCAGACTTTCGTCCATTGCGCAAAATTCCCCACTGCTGCCTCCCGTAGGAGTCTGGACCGTGTCTCAGTTCCAGTGTGGCCGATCACCCTCTCAGGCCGGCTACTGATCGTCGCCTTGGTGGGCCATTACCCCGCCAACTAGCTAATCAGACGCAGGATCCTCTCCTTGCCCCAGGCCGTTACCGGTCCCCGGGTTTCACCAAATGCATCCCAGCACTTGGTCTCATGCGGTATTACCACTCCTTTCGGAGCGTTATTCCCCACAAAGAGGTAGATTCCCCACGCGTTACTCACCCGTCTGCCATGCACCTTGCGGCACATCCGACTTGCATGTGTTAGGCACGCCGCCAGCGTTCATTCTGAGCCAGGATCAAACTCTCAAGTTTCATTCCTGAACCCTTCACCCTCGGAACTTCCGTCCCTCAGGCCAATGTTCTGGTCGTATTTCTCTGAATCCCGTCCCCTGTCCTAAGACATCGAACGAAATCCTCAAAGGCTTCCTATCTTCTATCCGGTTTTCAAAGACGCTCCCATGCTCTCACATGGTCGAAACCGCCTCGCGGCCGCTTCTTGCACCCCGCAGCCTCAACTGCGCAGGACATTCAGACTAACAC
>CAIZZF010000016.1 GCA_903937385.1 uncultured Holophagaceae bacterium
ACATCGAACGAAATCCTCAAAGGCTTCCTATCTTCTATCCGGTTTTCAAAGACGCTCCCATGCTCTCACATGGTCGAAACCGCCTCGCGGCCGCTTCTTGCACCCCGCAGCCTCAACTGCGCAGGACATTCAGACTAACACCTGTGCCCGTTGACGCAAGAAAAAATTTACAGGATGGGAGCAGAACCTTCCGCCACCACTGCGCCTTAGGCCATCATGGCCCCATGGAGCTGACATGAAGACCCTCCGGAAAGCGGTCATTCCAGTCGCAGGGCTTGGTACCCGGTTCCTGCCTGCCACCAAGGCCCAACCCAAGGAAATGCTTCCCTTAGTGGATACGCCGGTCATCCAATACGTGGTCGAGGAGGCCATCCGGGCGGGCATCGAGAGCCTGGTGCTGGTGACCGGGCGCGGCAAGGCCGCCATTGAGAACCACTTCGACGTCGCCTTCGAGCTGGAGGACACCCTCCGCCGGCGGGGCAAGCTGGAGGACCTGGAGCTGGTGCGGGGCATCACCCACCTGGCCCACTTCGCCTACGTTCGCCAGGGGGAGCCCCTGGGCCTGGGCCACGCGGTCCTCTGCGCCCGCTACGCCGTCGGCCACGAACCCTTCGCCCTGCTGCTGGGCGACGACGTCTTCGATGAACGGGACCGGGCGCTGGATGCCCTCATTGCCGCCTATCGCGCCACCGGGAAATCCGTGGTGGGCGTGCAGGAAGTCCCCCTCGAACACGTCTCCCGCTACGGCATCGTCAACGCTACAGACAGCCAGGGCGCCTCCTGGGATGTGACAACCATTGTCGAAAAGCCTGCCCCGGAGGATGCCCCGAGCCGCTGGGCGGTGGTGGGCCGCTACGTGCTGGAGCCTCGCGTCTTCGAGCACCTGGCCGCTCTGGAGCCTGGCGTCGGCGGCGAGTATCAGCTAACCGACGCGCTGGCAGCACTGGCCCGCGAAGGGCGGCTGGTGGCTGCACCCATTCCCGCCAAGCGCTACGACACCGGCAACAAGCTGGACTACCTGAAGGCGAACATCGAGTTCGCCCTCAAGCGCGACGAGCTGCGTCCCGAGTTCATCGCCTACCTGAAGAGCCTGGCGCAGGGGCTCTAACGCCGCAGCCGCAGCGCGTTGAGCACCACCGTGAGACTGCTCAGGCCCATGGCCACGCCGGCCAGCATGGGGCCGCCGAAGCGCTCCAGCTGCCCGAAGGCCGCCAGGGGCACCAGTACCAGGTTGTAGCCAAAGGCCCAGCCCAGGTTCTGCCGGATCACCCGGTGGGTGCGCAGCGCCAGGCGCCGAGCCGCGAGGATCGGCTCAAGGCCCGGGCGCAGCAGCACCAGCGGCGCCGCAGCCATGGCCGCCCCCGTGCCCTGCTCCCCCGCGCCGGAGCCCATGGCAATGCCACAGTCCGCCTGGGCCAGGGCCGGAGCATCGTTGACCCCGTCGCCCACGAAGCCCACCACCGCGCCCTGGATCTGCAGCGCCTTCAGGTGTGCCAGCTTGGCTTCCGGGCGCACCTCGGCCGTGACTTCCTCGATGCCCGCCGCCGCCGCCATGGCCCGTGCCGGAGCGGCCCGGTCACCCGTGAGCAGGTGCAGGCGCAGCCCCTGCTGCTTGAGCTGAGCCACCACGCCAGGCGCCTCGGCGCGAAGCCGGTCGCCCAGGATGAACAGCCCCTGGAGCCCCACGGCATCCGCGAGTCCCACGGCGATGCCGTCTTCTTCGATCGGGGGGAAGTCCACCCCTAGGAAGGCGGCACTGCCCAGACGCCAGGCCCGGCCCTCCAGCTCCCCCGTGATCCCTCCCCCGGGGTGAGCCCGGAAGGCCTGCACCGGAAGGTCTGACCCGGCATGGGCCGCCCGAATGCCCCGGCCGATGGGATGCTCCGAGTCCCGCTCTAGGCTCGCTCCGAGCGTCAGCAGGTCCGCTTCCGATAGGGCCCCGCAGGAGATGATCCGACGCAGGCGGGGACGGCCCTCGGTGAGGGTGCCCGTCTTGTCGAAGACCAGGTCCGTGGCCTGCCCCAGGGCCTCCAGGGCGGCGGCATCCCGCACGAGCACGCCCTGCCGGGCGGCGGCGCCGAGGCCCACCATCACTGCCACCGGGGTGGCCAGCCCGAGGGCGCAGGGGCAGGCAATCACCAGCAGCGTCACCGCCGGGCGCCAGGCCTGGGCGAACCCGCCGCCGAGCCACCACCAGCCCGCGAACGTGACCGCCGCAAGAACCAGAATGAGCGGCACGAAGACCGCGCTGATCCGATCCGCCAGATCCTGGGCCGGGGCCTTGGAGCCCTGCGCCTGGGCCACCAGCGCGGCCATGCGGGCCAGCTGCGTGTCGGCCCCGACGGCCAGAACCTCCAGCTCCAGGGCCGAGCCGTGCACCACCGTGCCGGCCACCAGCGCCTCCCCGGGGCCCTTGGGCACCGGCAGGGGCTCGCCCGTCAGCATGGACTCATCGACCTCCGCCACCCCGGAACTCACCCGGCCATCCGCAGGCACCGCCTGGCCCGGCAGCACCCGCACCTGGTCCCCCGGATGCAGGACGGAGACGGGCACCTCCAGCAGGGACCCATCGGCCTCGATCCTCAGGGCCGTGGGCGGCGCCAGGGCGAGCAGTGCCTTCAGTGCGTCGGTGGCCCGGGTCTTGGCCCGGGCCTCGAGGTATTTGCCGGTGAGCAAGAAGGCCACCAGGGCCGCGGCCGTCTCGAAGCTGAGGTGGTGGGCCCCGTGCCACCACTCCCCCACAGCGAAGGCCCAGGCGATGCCCGAGCCCAGCGCGATGAGCGTGTCCATGGAGGCCTGGCCATGCCGGGCCTGGCGCAAGGCGCGCTGGAAGAAGCCCAGGCCCGCTCCGAACACCACGGGGGTGGCCAGCAGCAGCTGCACCCACCCGGGCAGGTGCCAGCCCAGGCCCGGAACCATCGTCACCAGCATGGGGGCCGTGAGCACCAGGGCCAGGAGCATGCGCCGTCGGGCCGGCGCGAGCTCATCCCCCTTGGGCGTATCGGGCTCGATCGCGGCCAACCCGTAGCCGGCGTCCTCCACCTGGAGGGCCAGGGCCTCGAAGGTCGCGGTGCCCTCCACAGTCACGGTGTTGGTGGCCAGGTTCACGGCCGCCGCGGCCACGCCCGGCGTGGCCTTCAGGGCTTTCTCAACGTGGCGCACGCAGGCCGCGCAGGTCATGCCCGAGACGGTGTAGGTCTGCTGGCCCAAGGTGCTCCCTCCGGGCCCGGGGTTCAGGCCGGACCCACCATCTCATATCCCGCCTCGGCCACGCTCGCGGCCATGGCCTCGTAGGAGGCCTCGCCCTCGACCGTCGCCGTGCCCTTGGCCACATCCGTGGCCACGGCGGTGACGCCAGCCACGGCCTTCAGGGCCTTCTCCACGTGCTTGGCACAGCCACCGCAGGTCATGCCCTGAACCCGATACACCACACCGCTCATGCTTGCCTCCTCAAGGTCTTCAGGCTCTGTGCTCGGCCAGGGCGGGCAGTCGCGCCGACTCCAGCAGCAGCGTTTCCATCAGGTTGCAGCCCAGGTCCCGGCTGAAGCCGTCGGGTGTCCCGAGCGTATTTCGCAGGATATCCACCAGGAGCTGGATCTCGGACAGCCGGGTCTCCAGCACGGCGAGCTTGCCGGACAGGGCCTCCCGGACATGCTCGCAGGGAGCCGTGTCCTGGCGGAGGGCCCGGAGCAGCTCCTGGACCTCCTCGAGGCTGAAGCCAGCGGCCTGGGAGGCCTTCAGGATCTGGACCCAGTGCACCGCCTCCGGGGGGAAGAGCCGGTAGCCCTTGGGCGACCGCGGCAGCTCACCGAACACACCGGCATCTGCATAGAACCTCAGATTGCGGGCCGTGATCCCGGACCGGGCGGCCAGCTGGCCGATCTTCAGCATCCGGACAGGGGTATTGGCGGCGGGGGCGGGGGTGTCGAGTACGGTTGTCACGGGGACCTCCAAGTCAACGACTCCCGTCAGAATAAGATTCCAGCTGAATGGAGACTCAAGGACAAAAATCACAATTCAACTATATGCTCCCTGAGCGATGGATTAGCAAGTGGAGGATGGTCACGGCGGCCGGGGTGATCCCGGGGATGCGGCTGGCCTGGCCCAGCGTCTCCGGGCGATGAAGGGCCAGCTTTTCCATCACTTCCCTGGATATCCCGTGCAAGTGGTCCACCCGCAGGTCCGAGGGGATCCGCACATGGTCCCAGGCCCTCTGGCCTTCGAGGAGCCGAGCCTCCCGGTCCCGGTAGGGGGCGTAGCGCAGGTCAAAGAGCAGCAGGTCCCGCTCCCGGGCCGCATCCCAGCCGGGCTGATCCGGGTTCCAGCCCTCCAGCAGGGCCAGGCAGGCATCCGCATCTGCGGGGCTGACCCGCTGCCGCCGGAACAGCTCCGCCAGCGTCAGGCCCGCGTCCAGCCGGATGCCCGCCCCCGCCGCGATGGCGCCGAAGGGGCTGGTCTGCGTGACCCAGGCCTCGTCGCAGCGCGCCTTCAGCTGCTCCCGAGCCGCCGTCCGGGCCTCGACCTTGGCCAACTCCCCGGGCGCGAGGGCCCCCACGTCCCGGGCCACGGCCAGCAGGCGGCTGTCCGCCAGGTCGCAGGCCAGGGCCAGGCGGTGCTCGGCCCGGGCCGTGAGCATGCGGTAGGGCTCGTCCGTGCCCTTGGTGACGAGGTCGTCCACCATGACGCCGAGGTAGGCCTGGTCCCGGCCCAGCACCACCGGCTCCTGCCCCCGGAGCCAGCGCACGGCGTTGATGCCGGCCAGCAGGCCCTGCCCCGCCGCCTCTTCATAGCCCGTGGTGCCGTTGATCTGGCCTGCGAACCAGACGCCCTCGAGCTCAGCCACGGAGAGGTCCCGGTGCAGCTGCAGGGGATCGAAGCTGTCGTATTCGATGGCATAGCCGGGGCGGAGGATCTCCGCCGCCTCGAAGCCCGGGAGGCTCCGCACCATGCGCAGCTGCACCTCGGGCGGCAGGGAGGTGGAGAGTCCCGCCAGGTAGGTCTCCTCGGTTTCGAGGCTCTCGGGCTCCACGAAGATCTGGTGCCGCCCCTTGTCCGGGAACTTCACGAACTTGTCCTCGATGGAGGGGCAGTAGCGGGGCCCCACCCCCTCGATGTGCCCGCCGTAGAGACTGGATTGGCTGAGGTTCTCCCGCACGATGGCCTCGGTCTGGGCCGTGGTGTGGACGATGTGGCAGGGCACCTGCCGCTGGGGGATGGCGGTGCTGAAGAAGCTGAAGGGCCGCGGTGGGTCATCCCCGGGCTGGACCAGGAGCCGGCTGAAGTCAATGGACCCGCTGGCGATCCGGGGGCTGGTGCCCGTCTTCAGGCGCCGATGCCGGAGGCCCAGGCTCCGCAGCTGCTGGGCCAGGTGGGTGCTGGCCGGTTCCCCGGCGCGGCCGGCCTCCAGGCGCCGGGCCCCGATGAGTACCTGCCCATTCAGGAAGGTGCCGCTGGTGACCACCACGGCGTCGCAGGGCAGCACGGAGCCGTCCAGCAGTTCCACCCCCCGCAGGCCCCGGGTGCCCTCCCGCCAGAGCAGCTGGGCGGCCATACCCTGGCGCAGCTTCAGGTGGGGGGTCCGCTCCAGGAGCTGCCTGGCGGCAATGCGGTACTTGACCTTATCAGCCTGGGCCCGGGGACCCCGCACTGCCACGCCCCGGCTCTCATTGAGGATGCGGAAGTGGATGCCGGTGGCGTCAATGAGGCGGCCCATGGCGCCGCCCAGGGCGTCGAGCTCACGCACCATGTGGCCCTTGCCGACCCCTCCGATGCTGGGATTGCAGCTCATCTGGCCGATCTGGTCGAGGTTCATGGTCAGCAGGGTCGTGGCCATGCCCATGCGGGCCGCGATCTGCGCAGCCTCAAGTCCCGCGTGGCCTCCGCCGATGACGACAACCTGCTGCAAGCGCTCCCCCTAGGGGACCAGGATACCCTCGGGGCCCGGATCCCACCGGGCGGGCATGGGATGTGAGAAACTGAGGCCATGAAACCCCGACTGACCCCCGAGGAACGCCGAGCCCGTCGCCAGCGTGCGATGCGGCGGGGCATGTTCGTGCTGCCCTCCAGCATCACCATGGCCTCGATCTTCTGCGGCTTCTCCAGCGTGGTCATGTCCATCAATGCCGCCGGGGCGCGGCCGGAATACTACTTCCAGTGGGCCGCGGGCCTGCTGGTGCTGGCCGGGGTCTTTGACGGCCTGGACGGCCGGGTGGCCCGGGCCACCAACACCGCCACGGAGTTCGGCGTGCAGCTGGACAGCCTGGCCGACGTGGTGAGCTTCGGCATGGCGCCCGCCATCCTGGCCTACCGCTACGGGTTCTTCCACCTGGGCATCCACGACAGCCACCTCCGGGCCGCCGGCTGGGCCGCCTGCTTCGTCTTCACGGCCTGCGGGGCCCTGCGCCTGGCCCGCTTCAACGTCAGCGTGGGCGCGGTGGATCCCCGCTACTTCGTCGGCCTGCCCATCCCCGCCGGCGCCGCCTGCGTGGCCTCGGTGATCATCTGGCACCCCTCCCCGCCCTCGGTGACTTTCTGGGCCTACGCCTTTGCCCTGGAGCTGTTCCTCGTAGGCCTGCTGATGGTGTCCACGCTTCGCTTCCCGAGCTTCAAGAAGAAGGCCGCCAGCCCCAAGACCTCCATGGTCACCAGCCTCAGCATCGTGCTGGTCTTCGCCATGATGATCCTGCTCCAGCAGCAATTCTTCATCGCCTTCTTCACCACCTACGTCCTGCTGGCGCTGGCCCTGAACGTGGCCTGGAAAGCCGGGTGGCATGGCATCACGCCCCCCCACGACGCCGCGGAAGAGCCTGAAACCGTCAACTGATCCTCGGCCTGGCTAGGTCAGGATCCCTGCGATGCAGGCGCTCAGGAAGTTCGCCAGGGTGCCGGCCAGCATGGCCCGGAACCCGAGTCGGGCCAGGTCGCCGCGGCGCTCCGGCACCAGGGCTCCGATGCCACCCACCTGGATGGCGATGCTGCTGAAGTTGGCGAAGCCACAGAGGGCGAAGGTGGAGATGAGCCGCGCCTTCGCCGACAGGTTGGTCATGGCGCCCAGGTCCAGGAAGGCCACGAACTCGTTGACCACCATGCGCTTGCCGAGCAGCCCGCCGACCTGGCCCGCCTCGGACCAGGGCACACCCATGAGGAAGGCCGGAACCTTGAACGCCCCGCCCAGCACCCACTCCAGCGTGAACCCGGGATGGACGGCCTTCATCAGCCCATTGATCAGGTAGATGAGCGCGATGAAGGCGATCAGCATGACGGCGACGTTGAAGGCCAGCTGGCCGCCCTCGAAGGCGCCGCGTGCCGCCGCGTCCAGCACGTTGGCGTCATGGCAGGGGATGTCGACCTTCACCTCGCCGGCGGTCTCCGGGGCTTCCACCTCAGGCTCCAGCAGCTTGGCCATCATCACGGCCCCCGGCGCGGTCATGATCACGGCGGTGAGCAGGTGGACGATGTCCACGTGCGCCACCTGCACATAGGCGACCATGATGCTGCCGGACACGTGGGCCATGCCCGCGGTCATGATGAGCATGAGCTCGCTGCGGGTCATGCGGGCCAGGAAGGGCCGGATGGTGAGGGGCGCCTCGGTCTGGCCCATGAGGATGCTGGCGGCCACGCTGACGCTCTCGGCGCCGGAGACCTTCAGGAAGCGACCCATGGCCCGGGCGGCGGCGGTGACCACCCACTGCATCACGCCAAGGTAGTAGAGCACCGCGAAGATGGAGGCCACGAAGATGATGGTGGGCAGCACCGCGAAGGCGAAGACCATGCCCACCTTGCTGCCGGGACCGTCGGACAGGGACCCGAAGACGAAGCTGGCCCCCTCATGGGCGTAGGCCATGAGGTGTTCCACCACGATGCGCATCTTGTCGAAGGTCGAGCCCACCAGGTTGCCCCGGAGGAGGCCCAGGACGATAACGCCGAACAATCCCCAGTTGAGCTTCTTGTTCTCATAGGACGCATAGCGGCGCAACAGCATGGGCGCGAACATCAGGCCCAGCACCACCCAGCCCGTCCCCCGGGGGAAAGGCAGGAAGGACAGCAGGCTGGCCAGGGCATCGCCCTTGAGGACGACCAGGGCAAAGATCCACTGCAGCCCCAGGCCCCAGACGATGGTCCGCCAGTGGATGGCTTTGCGGTTATGGGAAAGCGCGTAGGCAAAGGCGATGAAGGCCACCATTCCGGCCAGGCCCATAAGACGTTCCATCTTGGCTCCTAGAGTTCTTTATTGAGGGCCTCGACGGCCTGCTCCATGTAGTAGCGGGCGCGGCCCAACAGGCCATCCCGCTGCATCACCATCACCAGGGTGCAGTGCTCCATGGCGCCCATCATGAGGATCCAGTGCTGATCCGTGGCGAAGGCCACCTGCTTGACCTCCCCGCGGTCGAACTCCTCCACGGCCTCCTGGAGGTGCCGCTTCACCACGTGCTGGTAGGCGCCCAGCAGCTGGAGGCCCTCGTTCGACACCTGGAGGGTGCGGGCACACACGGGATCACCGTCCCGGTCGTTGAAGGTCGCGGCCAGGGACTCGGGCACGTGTTCGATGAGCTGGTCCAGGATTTGCTGGAACATGGCGGGACTCCGGTGCTGCGTGCCCAAAGCATGACCGCGATGGGGCCCCATGGCAAAGTCCGTCACCCCCCGAGCCAGGGCGGGCCTCACTTCCTGAGGAACAGCGCCTCGAAGTCGCGGAGAGCCACCGGGTCCCCATCCCGCTTGAGGGGACCATGGAAGTCCTGGGGGCTCAGCTCGGCGAACTCGCCGAAGGTGGCCACATTGCCGTTGATGTACGCGATGAACTCATCCTGGCGGCCCTTGATGTAGCCCCGGAAGGGACGGGACACCAGGCCCAGGATGGCGGAGTCCAGGGCGGTCCAGGTCTCCAGGTGGGTCTGGAAGCCGTTCTTCCCCTCCCAATATTTGTAGGAAGTCAGCATGCGCGCCCCCACCGCGAAGGGGGTCTTGAGCCGGCCCCGCTCGGCCCGGCCCACCACCAGATACACCCGGTGGCCGGGCCGCTGGTAGACCAGGCGCAGGCTGCCCGAGAGCCCCCGGGTGTCGTTGATGCTCCAGGTGCCATCGGGGTGGGTGAAGGCATAGAAGGCCGGCACGAACTGGCAGTGCCGCCACATGGCCGCGCCCAGGCGGGGGTGGTCGAAGAGCTTCTCCATGGTGCCCATCCGCACGTGCTTGGGCTGGGTCTTGGTGTCAAAGACGAAGTCCGCCCGCTGGATGATGTCCCGGGCCTCCTCCCGGGCGGCGGGCTCCAGATGCTCCAGGAAGGCCGGGGGTTGGGCCAGGAGGGAGAAGGTCAGGAGGGCGGGGAACAGGGCGCGCATGGGAAAACGCTATCACTTTCATGTTGGATCTTGACCCGGGAGTGGCCCAGGCCGATGGGAAGGGCATGACTGCCCTGCTCCGCTATGTCCCCGTGACGCCCCTGGACGAGTTCCGGGCCTGTCTCGGCAACCACTTTGAAGACGATGGCACCTCCCAGGTCCGCATCCACCAGCTCATGGGCCAGCTCCGCCAGTTCACCCTGCCCGAGCTCGGGGACCGCCTGACCAAGGCCTCGGCCAACATTGCCATGAAGCGGTTCATCCTGGGCCTCACGGCCAAGTTCGACTGGCCCGAGTGGGTGCCCTGGATCTTCCAGGTGCTCCAGCAGGAGCCGGACCTCGGGGTCTTCGATGAAGGCTGTGCCGCCCTGGGTCGCCTGGAGGTCCGCTCCTCCCGGGAGGCCCTGCAAAAGCTCGCGGCGCTGCGCACGGACCCGGACCGGCAGCTCATCCTGCGCCGGGAGCTGGGAACGGGCGAGAACCAGCCGCTTTCGTTCTATTTGGGGCGCTTGCTGGAAGGCGAAGGCAACCCTCGGCTGGCCCACCAGGGCGCCCGGGGCTTGGCGGCCGTGGCGAGCCCCGAGGACTTCCCGACCCTCTGGGAGGCCCTGTCGGGTGCCGACCCCCTGGCCTTCCGCCTGCTGCTACGGGCGGTCACCGAGCTGCCGGGAGAACTCTCCGGCCCGGCGCTGCTCGGGCTGTTCCAGGACAGCGTCCAGACCCTCAAGGACCTCGAGGCGCTGGAACACCTCACCCATCGCCTGCAGACCGGAGCCCGCACCACGGCCAGGACCGAGCTGGCGAAAGCCCTGGCTCAGCGCCTGGAGGGCCGGCAGGACGAGGCCCTCCAGGCGCTCCAGGTGGCCCTCGAGGCCGGCGAAGCCGGGGACCCCCTCCCGTCTCTGGAGCACCTGCGGGCCCAGGTGCAGGGACCCTACGAGCACTTCATCACCGAAGCCCTGACCGTCCACCTGGAAGGCAAGGTCGCTCGCTTCAGCGCCATGGTGACCGAGGCCCAGGACACGGCTGCCAAGCAGAGCCTCGCCCTGCTCACCACCCTGGACCTGGCCTGTGAGGGCCTGGTCCGCAAGGTCACCGGGGGCGAGCTGCCCGCCGCGCCGGTCGTCCAGGTCCTCCAGGAGGCCTTCGACCAGGTGCCCGGCTGCTCGGGTCTGGACCACGCCTTCTGCCGCCTCATCTCCGCGCAGGACACGGCCGGGCTGGAGCACATCCTCCAGGTCCCGGACTCCAAGCGCCGCACCGCCTGCCTGGACATCCTCGGCGCCCGGGAGGAGGACGCTCTGGTGCCCTTCTTCCTGCGGGCCATGCAGGACAGCATCATCGAGGTCGGGCAGCGGGCCATGCACCACTTCGGCAAGCTTCCCTCCAGCTTCCCGAGCGTCATGGGCCTCTTCGAGTCCGGCCAGCCCGAGCAGGTCCGGACGGCGCTGCGCATCTTCACGGAAAACGGCACCCAGGCCGCCGCCGAGCCGCTGACGGCCTACCTTAAGACGGACGTCCGGGATGACCTCCTGCTGGAGGCCGTGGAAGCCCTCGGCGCCATCCGCTGCCCCAGTGCGGCCCCGGTCCTCCTGGACCTGCTCCACGACGGCAAGCCCGCCCGCCTTCAGGAAGCTCTTGTGGAGGCGCTGGCCGCGCTGGCCACCCCCGAGGCCGGCCTCGGCCTGCTGGCGAAGTCCATCCACCTCAAGCTGCCGCAGGTCCTCATCGTGGCCATGGAGGGGCTGCTGGCGGCCTTCCCGGGCTTCGAGCGCCCGCTGCCGCAGGACGCCCTGCCGGCCCTGGAGCAGCTCATCACCCGCTGCTGCGATGAGCGCGAGGGTGAAGGGCAGCGGCTGCGGGCCATCCTGGCCACCCAGCACCTCTACTGCTTCGACCAGGAGCTCTACTCCCGGCTCAAGGACCTGTTCTCGGACTTCCTCTTCGACCTCCGGACCAAGGGGGGCTGGGACCGGGAGAGCAATGACCGGGTCTCGGCCATCGTGAAGGAGCTCGGCCGGCGGAGCGCCAGCCTGGCGCACATCGCCGGCAAAGAGGAGAAAGTGCGGGCTCTGGTCCTGGCGCTGCCGCCCCAGGGCCCCACCCGGGCTGCCGCCCTTCTGGCCCTCCGCGAGGCCCTGCAGGATCCGGAGTTCATCATGCGGACCGAGCTCTCCGGCGAGCTCGCGGCCTTCGTGCGCAAGGAGCTTCAGCGGAAGGACCTGGACTGGCGGGACCAGGCGCGCCTGTGCGAGATCGGCGCCCTCACTCGGCACCTGGAGCTGGCCGAACCCCTGAAGGAGGTCTTCAAGGGCGCCACGGGCCTCGGCCTGCGCAGCGCCGCCAAGGAATCGCTCCTGGCCCTGGGCCTGACCGAGGAGGAGATCTCCCGCCGGGCGCCCATCCACAGCATCCTGCTGCTGGAACCCAGCTCCTTCTTCCGGAAGCGGCTCCTGACCGCCCTGGGCCAGACCTGGGAGGTCCGCGAGGCCAGCACCCGCACCGAGGCTGCCGCCCTGCTGGCGGAGCGCCCGGTGGACCTGCTGATCTCCGAGCAGATGGACGCCCTGGGCGACCTGCGACCTTGGCTGAAGATGCAGTGCGAGACCCACCGCTGCCGCCAGGTCCTGCTCTCCACGGCGGCGCGCGACTTCAGCACCACGGAACCCTGGCTCATGGGGGTGCTCTTCAAGCCCTATGCCCCCGAGGCACTTCTGAAAGCACTGGCGCCCTGATCAGAGTCCGGGCGGCTATGCTTTTTTCTAGATCCGAGGCCCCCATGCCTGCCCTCTCCCCATGGCTCCGACTGCCGGCCGCGCTGCTCTGCGTCGTGCCGGTGCTCGCCCAGGCTCCCCCCCAGGATGCGGGACTGGCGGAGCGCCTCTACCGCAGCGGAGATCGGGCCTACACGGACAAGGCCTACAAGGAGGCCCTGGAGACCTGGACCCAGCTGCTCCAGGCCGCTCCCGGCAGCACCTTCGCGCCCCAGGCGCTGCTCCGGCTCGCCCGCCACCAGGTGGAGATCGAGCAGAAGCCCGACGCGGCCATGCCCTTCCTGGACCGCCTGCGGGGCGAGTACATCAAGTCGCCCGAGGCCGCTGAGGGACTGCTGCTCCGCGGCGTCCTGCTGGCCCGGCAGGCCCGGCGGCCCGCGGACCTCAAGGACGCCATGGCCGAGTTCAACCGGGTGCTGGATCTCTTCCCCGAAGCCGCCGCCTGTGCCGAGGCACGCCTCCAGCTGGGGCGCGCCTGGCGTGACCAGGGTCAGCCCGGCCGCGCGCTCCAGCTCTTCGTCGATGCCTTCCGCCTCCGCGAGGATGCCACTGCGGCAGCCCCGGCGATGCTGGAAGCCGCCAAGGTCCTGGACACCCTGGGCGACCTGCCGAGCTGCCTGCGCATGCTCCAGCAGCTGCGGACCCGGGCCCCCCAGAGCCCCGAGGCCCAGGAAGCCGCGTGGCGAACCGCCGTGCTGGTCAAGCAGCGCCTGCAGAAGCCCACCCTCAAGAACGAAGGCCCCTGGCCGGCGGGCCGGACCAAGTGGCTGAAGACCCCCATCCTCCTGGCGATGGCACCGGAGGGCGACCTGCTCCTATTCCAGAGCGACCTCGACCGCACTTTCCGCCTCCGCGGGGGCGAGTTGATCCCCCAGGGCCCCGCCGCACCCGGCACCCGGGCGCTGGTCTCGGCCCCCTCCGGCCCCCTCTGGCTGCTCACCAAGGCGGGCCTGCTGAGAGAGGACACGCCGACCGTCCTGCCCCTCGGAGCCCTCGGAGCCATCTCCGGCGCCGCCCTGGACCGCTGGGGCACCCTCTGGGTGGCCGATGCCAAGACCCCGGCCTTGACCCTCTTCCCGCTGGAGGGTCCCGCGCGGACCGTGGCCTCGCCCACGGCTTCGGCCCTGGCCCCCCTCCCCACGGGCGGGGTCGTCATCGCTGCGGATGCGGACCGGAAGCTACTGTTCCTGGATCCCGACGGCCAGCCCCGGACCATCGTTCCCTATGGCAAGGACCTGCCCGCGGCCTTCCGGACCGTGACCGCCCTGGCCGCCGATGGGGTGGGGCAGGTGGCGGCCCTGGTGGACGGGGGCGACTTCGGCGAGGGGGTTGTCATCTACGGCCCTGATGGCGCCGTGCTCCGGCAGGCGACCTTCAAGGCCCTCGGCATCACGGGTCGCATCACCTCCCTGGTCCTGGACCGCTCCGGCGGCGTGATTCTCTGCGACCGCCGCAATGACCTGCTGCTCCGGCTGAACTGACATGCGCCTCCGCCACTGCCTCCTCCTGCCCCTGCTCTGCGGCCTCCTCCTGGGGCAGGATGCCACCGTGAAGGATGCCTTCCTCCAGGCCAAGTCCCTCTGGGCCACCCAGGGCGACCGGGAAGGCGCCACGCAGCGCTTCGACAGCGTCGTGGCCGCCCTCGCGCCCAAGGGCATCTCGCTGGAGCCCGAGGGCGTGCAGATGCTCTGCGAGGCCTACAACTGGCTCGCGGTCCTGGATGACCGCAGCCAGCAGAACAAGCCCCGCGCCCAGGTGCGGCTCCAGGCCCTCATCGACCTCAATCCGGACTTCGACGTGGACCGCGCCCTCACCTCCCAGCGTCTCGCGGCCCAGTTCGACCGCCTGAAGGGCGAGAAGTTCGCCCTGGTCAAGCTGAGCCTCGCGCCCGAGGGCGGCCGCCTGCTCGTGGACGGCAAGGCTGTGCCCGCCCTGCCTCGGAAGTACCTGCCCTTCGGCCTCCACAAGCTGGCCTATGCACGGCCGGGCCACACGCCAGCGGAGCTCACCCTGGAGCTCGGCCCCAAGGACGTGAAGACGGCCGAGTTCAAGCTCGAGCGCATCGCGTCCACCCTCACGTTCTACGTCCAGCCCAGCGACATTGAAGTCCTGCTGGACGGGAAGAGCCTCGGCCACACCACCGGTAAGGCTGGACCTGAAGCCGCGGCCATGGCGACCCCCTTGGGTCTGCGGCCCGAGGATCTCTCCGCCGCCTTCGTCATCCCCGAGCTCCCCGCCGGCAAGCACCGCCTGGAGCTCCGCGCCCCGTGCTTCCGGACCCGGATCCTGGAGCTGGGCGAGGACCTGGCGACCCCCCCGGCGGATCACACCCTCGAACCCATCCGCATGGAAGCCTCCAAGGGCATCCTGTCCGTGGCCTCCGCCTGGCCCGGGGGCGAGCTCTTCCTCTCCGGCCAGAGTCTCGGCCCCCTGCCGGTGGTGAAGGCCCTGGTCTGCTCGGGACCCTATGAACTGCTGGTGCGCTTCCCGGGGGGCGGGTTCTCCCAGCGCGTCACCCTGCAAGATGGCAAGGCCCTGGACCTCGAAGCCCGGCCGAAACCCCGGCTCGCCTTCGCGGGACTCGAGGGCGGGGACTTCACGGGCCGCGCCCGGTTCCAGGCCCTGCTGGAGGCCCTGGGGGACCGCCTGCAGCAGCTCGCCTTCCTGCCTGCCCGCCCAGGCGAAGCCCCCCGGGAGGCCCTCGCCCGCCTCAAGGCCTCCCGCGAGGCGGAGCTCGTCCTGATCGCCACCCCGGTCCAGGACCCGGTCATCCACCGCGTGGAGCTGGTCCTCGCCACCCTCGACGGCGAGGAAGAGCACCTGCTGGTGAAGCCCCTGGAACAGGACCCCCTCGGCAAGCTCGCCACCCGCCTCAACACGCTGCCGCGCCTCTCGGAGCCCGGCCTCGGCCTCACCCTCCTGGACGTGCCTGGAGAACCGGGGCCCTGGGTGCTCGCGGCCTCGGAGACCGCCCTCAAGGCCGGGATCCAGACGGGCCAGCCGCTGCTCCAGTTCGAAGGCAAGCCCCTGCCCACTGCGGAGACCCTCCGGCAGCAGCTAGGCTCCGCGAAGGGGTCCCTCTCGCTCGGCCAGGGGGGAGCCGCCCTGACGCTGCCCGTGCTCCAGGAAGCTGTCGAGCTGCCCTTGGGCTCGCCCGAGCTGTGCTACCCCGCCATTCTCAGCCACCTGCGCCTGCAGTACGCCGGAGCCAAGGGGGATGAGGCCAACCTGATCAAGCTCAACATGGCCTTGGCCCTGATGCAGTTCCGCCGCTACGACAAGGCCATCGAGCTGCTCCGTGACGCGCGGCTCACCACCGTGCGCGGGGTCAGCCAGGGCACCATTGACTACCACACGGGTCTCTGTTTCATCCACCTGGGTCCGGCCTACCAGTCCGAAGCTGCGCAGGCTTTCCGCCAGGCATTGAAGTATCCTCAGGCAACCCTCCTCGGTCCCGAGGGCCCCCTGGTCGCACCCCTCGCCCGGCAGGCCCTCGAAGACTTGAGGTGATTCGGAGGTTCCCATGCATGGTCAGCGCGGTGAAGGCAAGATCGGGTGCCTGGCGACCCTGCTCGTGCTCGGCGTGCTCGGCGCGGCCGCCTTCAAGGCCGTCCCGGTCTACTACGGCAACAGCGAGCTGATCGACGCCTGTGACTTCATCGCCAGCGGTGGCGGTCGCAAGCCCGTCGAGGTCCTGGAGAAGGAAGTCAAGGAGAAGGCCCGGGAGCTCGGGGTGGTCGAGGTCCTGACTGACAAGAGCGCCATCCGGGTGACCAAGGTCAGCACCGGCGAGGCCGGCACCTGCACCATCACCCTCCGCTACAAGCGCGACATCGACTTCTTCGGCGTCTACAAGTGGACCCTGGTGACGGACAAGCGCATCACCAAGCCCATCCTCGAGAACATCTCCTAGGCCATAGCGGGAAATCTGGACCTCGGCTCTTAGCGCTTGCACCCGGGGGCGCCTCGCGGCAACCTGCCCCCATGCCTATGTCACTGCCTGAGGACAACCGGCTCGGTCCCGGCGAAGCGCTGCATCCCGTGCGGGTGCCCGGCTCCAAGTCCGTCACCAACCGGGCCCTGCTGCTCGCGGCCATCGCCCCGGGCGCGAGCACCCTCCGGGGCGGCCTGGAGGCCGAGGACACCCGCTGGATGCGGCAGGCCCTGCGGGGTCTGGGCTTCCCCCTAGTGGAAGGCGCCGGTGGCTGGCAGCTGGTGGGAGGCACGCGGCCCCACACCGAGACCCCCCTCTGGCTCGGTGCCTCGGGCACCACCCTGCGCTTCCTACTGCCCTGGCTGGCCCTGACAGCGCAGGGTCCCCTGCGCCTGGAGGGCGACCCCCGCCTGTTCGAGCGGCCCCTGGGTCCCCTGCTGGGCCCGCTCCAAGCCCTGGGCGCGACCTGGACCCCGGATGCTTCCGGAGCCTGGCTCCAGCCCGCCCCGGAGCCGCCCCGACGGCTGGAGCTCCGCGTGGACGCCCGGCTCAGCAGCCAGTTTCTGTCAGGACTGGCCCTGGCCGCCGCCGCCCTGCCGGAGGACAGCACCCTGACCTGGACCTCCGTGGCCAGCTCCAGCTACCTGGACCTGACCACGCAGTGGCTCCGGCGCTTCGGCTGCGCCGCCGTACTCGAGCCGGGCCGCTGGCACCTTCCCGGCGGCAGCCTGTCGGCCCAGGACCTGGAGCTGCCCGGAGACTGGAGTGGCGCGGCCGCCTTCCTCGCCGCCGCCGCCGTCACTGGCCGCAGCCTGCGGGCGGGTCCGCTGGATCGCGGGGACGCCCAGGGGGACCGCGCCATGGCCGAGATCCTGGCCGCCGCCGGCTGCCAGACCGCCTGGGTGGAAGCCCAGTGTCTGGAGGTCTCCGGCTCCCTGCAGAGGGGCCTGGACGCGGACCTGACCGAGTGCCCAGACCTGGGTCCCGTGCTGGCTGCCCTGGCGGCCCTGGCTCCCGGCCCCTCCGAGCTGCGCGGCCTGCACACCCTGCCCCTGAAAGAGTGCGACCGCCTGGACGCCTCCGCAGAGCTGGTCCGCTGGCTGGGCGGGCAGGCCGAGATCCTCGGCGATCACACCCTGCGCATCACCCCGGGAGAGCCTTTCGCGCCCCGGGCACCCTTCAACCCCCGGAACGACCACCGCATGGCCTTTGCCGCGGCTGTCGGCGCCCTCCGCTGGGGGGGCGAGCTGGAGGATCCCCACTGTGTCGCCAAGACCTTCCCCGATTTCTGGGAGGTCTGGCAAGGCATGCTCGGGTGCTGAGAGCCGCCTGGCTGGGTGACTGGAAGGCGCCCTGGGGCCTCGACCGCGGCCGCCGCTGGGGCGACGCGCCCTGGGCCCTGGCGGCCATCAGCCAGGCCTGGCTCCTGGGCGGCCGGGAGGGGCGCTGGCCCCGTCTGGAGCAGGAGGCCCGCCGCGCCACCGGGCCTCAGGTCAGTCAGGCGCCCAGTCTGTTCGAGCCCCGGCCCGATCCCCTCTGGATCGCCCGTCTGCGGCACGGCAGCCCCGGGGTGCCTGCGAACCGGCGCGGCGCCCGGGAGGATGAGCTCCTCGCCTGGGCCTGGGAGGCGCTGCTGGACGGCGACGGCACGCCCTGGATGGCGGCGGGCTCGGTGCTGCTGGACCTGCCCCGGCGGCTGCGCTGGGTGGCCGTGCTTGGTGCCGTCGATGACCAGGGCGTCCTGCAGCTGCCGCCCTTCCTGGACCTTCTCCCCTCAGCGTGCCGAGCCCTGCCTCCGGGCTGGTGGGAGGTGCTCCTGGGGCACCAGGACGCGGACGGCCGCCTCTTGCCAGAAGGTCCCCTGCAGCCGGAGCTCCCCTGGCCCGCCCTCCAGCGCCATGCGCAGCCCCTGCTGCTGGCGCCGCTGCCCGAGGAGCTGCTCCCTTACCAAGCTTGCCCGTGGCTTCAGGAGCTGCCCGGAGGCGCCTGGATGCTGGCACCGGAGGTCCGAGCCTGGGCGCGGGCACCCGGTGCCTCGCCCCTAGGACTGGGGCCGCTGGTTCCGGGCAACCTCGGTGCCGGGGCTCTGCCGGAGCCCGCCCTGGCGAAGGTGCTGCAGCTGCAGCTCCCGGTCGATCCCCCTCCGGGCTGGTCGGCTTCCCTGGCGGCGGACCTCCAGGAGGCCGGGCCCCGGCCCCCGCCGCCGCCACCGGCCGGGCACCCGACCTGGGACCGGCTGCGGGTGCGCTGGGGCGGGTCGCCGCCCGCCCCGGAGCCCGGCTATCCGCCCTGGGAGGTCCGTGCCCATCCCTGTGCGGACCCCTTCCACTGGATGGCCAAGGGACAGCTCGCCGTGCACGCCTTGGAACCCGAAGCGGCCCTCCGGGCCTTCACCCTCGCCCACGCCCACTTCGGCCGCCTGGGGACCCGGGGCTGGGCTGAGCGCGCCGCTTCCAATGCCGCGGTCACTGCGCTCCAGTGGGCGGACCTGCCCGCCCACGGCCGCTGGGTGCAGCAGCGCGGCCCCCTCCCGCAGCCTTGGCAGGCCATGGAGGCCGCCCAGCTGGCTGAGATCCAGCTGGAGCCCAGTGTGGCGCTGGAGCGGATCCGGACCTTGGTGGAGGCCCACCCGGACTTCATCGAGGGGTGGGGACTCCTGGCCAGCCATGGGGCCGATCAGGAGGACTGGAGCCTGGTGCGGGAGGGGCTGGAGCAGGCCGGGGACCACCCCTACACCCGGTTTTTCGCGGCCGCCCTCGGCCCCCTGACCGAGCCGCCGCCGCCCGAGACCGATCCGGAGACGCGACTCAGCTGGGAGGCGCACCGGCTCTTCCGGGGCAGCGGAGATCCCGAGGCCTTCTGGTCCGCCTGGCGGAGCTGTCCCACCCAGATCATGCGCCTGGAGCTGGGACTTCAGGTGCTGGAGCGGGTGCCCACGGAGCGCGGAGCCAAGGCCCTGCTCGGGCTCCAGGCGATCGCCGACCGGGCCGCCTCGACCCGACACCAGCGGCGGCTCGCGGACCTCTGGCCGCCGGTCGCCGCGGCGGCTCCACCGGCACCCCTGGCGCTGCTCCAGACCTGGCTGGCCGGACGCCCGGCCCCCACCTGGATCGTCTGGGAGGAGGCAGGCCAGGTGCAGACCCTGGGCACCGGGGCGGCCCCGCCCGAGGGCGCCCTCGGCCACCTGGCGAAGAACGGCGCCCTGGCCCCCTTCGGCCACGGCACCTGGGTCTGGCGGGGCCACCCCCTGATCTGGGAGGGCTGCCCGGTCGGGGCCGTGCTGCTGGCCCAGGCCCTGGATCGCGCGGTGGTCCCCGCCCTCGAGCCCCTGCTGCTCGCCCCCTGGCTGGCGCTGCTCCGCGCCCAGCGGCCCAGTGAAGCAGCGGTCGAGGGGGGCCTGCTGCTCACCGACGGCAGCGAACCCCTGGCCTCGGTGCTGCGGGAGCTCGACCGGGTGGCGGCCTCGGAGCTGCCGGTGCTCATCCTGGGCCCCACCGGCAGCGGCAAGGAGCTGGCGGCGCGGGAGCTGCACCGGCGCTCGGGCCGGCCCGGTCCGCTGGTGGCCGTGAACTGTTCAGCCTTCGCCGAAGGCCTGCTGGAATCCGAGCTCTTCGGCCACCTGAAGGGCGCCTTCACCGGCGCGGACCGCGACCGCCGGGGCGCCATCGAGGCGGCTCGGGGCGGCACCCTCTTCCTGGATGAGGTGGCGGACCTGTCGCCGCGCCTGCAGTCGCTGCTGCTGCGGGTGCTGCAGGAGCACGAGATCCGTCGCGTGGGCTCGGACCACGCAGTGAAGGTGGATGTGCGCTTCGCCGCGGCCACCCACCGCGCCCTGGAGGACCTCGCCACCGCGGGCACCTTCCGGCGGGACCTGCTCTTCCGGCTCCAGGGCGCGGTGCTGCGGCTGCCGCCCCTGGCCGCTCGCCGCCACGAGTTCCCCTTCCTGGTTCCCCGGCTTACGGCTCGCGCCGCACAGGCCATGAAGCGGCCGGTCCCGGCCCTGGCCCCGGGCCTGCCGGAGGCCCTGGCGCGCCTGCCCTGGCCCGGCAACGTGCGGGAGCTGCTGCACGCCCTGGAGCGCGCCGTGCTGCGCTGCGAAGAGGGCACCCTCCGACCCCGGCACTTCCCGGAGCTGGAGGCGCCGGCCCCGCAGGCCCGCACCTGGGATGAAGCCACCCGCGCCTTCCAGCGCCGCCTGCTGCTGGACACCCTGCAGGCCTGCGGCCACCGCGCGGCCGAGGCCGCCGAGACCCTCGGCCTGGCCCGGCCCGCGCTCTACGCCACGGCGAAGCGGCTGGGCGTGGATCTCGTCGCCGAGCGCCTCAAAGGGCCGGACTGAGGGCACGGGCCGCAGGCCAGGTTCACCACCTGTTTTTCCCCTATCTCGGAATCGGTGCAGCCGATTCCGAGCAGGCCCCCTCAGACGCGTCGCCCGAAGCTCCTCTCCAGGTCAGCCAGGGTCAGCTTCTTGAGGATCGGCCGGCCATGGGGGCAGGTGTTGGGGACCTCGCAGGCCAGGAGGTCCTGGATGAGGCGGAGGGCCAGCTCGGGGGGCAGGGCGTGGTGCTTCTTGATGGCGGCGCGGCAGGCCAGCTCGGCGTTGAGGTCGCGGCGGAAGGTGTCCAGGTCCACGCGGCCCTCCTGCTCCAGCCGACCCAGCAGGTCTTCCAGCAGGGCCTGGGGATCCCGCTCGGCGAGGAAGTCCGGAAGGCCGCGCACCACCAGGGCATCGGCACCGAAGGGATCCGCCTCCACACCGGCGGCCTCCAGTTCGGCCAGGAAGGGGGTCAGGCGGGCCATGGCCTCGGGGCCCAACTGCACCACCTGGGGGGGCAGCAGGGGCTGGATGGCCGGAGCGTGGCGGCGCAGGAACAGGCGCTCGAAGAGCACCCGCTCGTGGGCCACGTGCTGGTCGATGACCCAGAGCTCGGGGCCATCCACTCCGGTGACCTCCGCCACCAGGTAGGTCCGCTGGAAGGCCCCCAGATACCGGATGGCGCTGCCGGGTTCGATCCCCTCAGCCACCCCTGAAGGAGCTGCCTCATAGGCATAGACCGTGTCCAGGGGGCGGGTCTCGAAGGCGTCAGACAGGGCCTGGTAGGCGGCCAGGCCGCCGCCGGAGTGATCGGACCAGAGGCGCGGGTGCTGGGCTGTGACCCGACGAGAGGGATCGAGGTCGAACTCGGCATCCACAGGCTTGGGGGGTAGCTCCAACACCGAGGCCAGGCCACCGCGCAGCTTGGCCCAGGCCTCCTCCGCCGCCGTGCGCACCCAGGCGAAGATGCGCTGGGGCTCCCGGAAGCGCACCTCGGCCTTGGTGGGGTGCACGTTCACGTCCACCGCCTCGGGCGGCACTTCCAGGAAGAGCACCGCCGCCGGGTAGCTGCCCTTGGCGAAGGTGCCGGACCAGGCCTCGGACAGGGCCGCCAGCAACAGCCGATCCCGTACGGCCCGACCGTTCACGAAGAGATAGAGCCGGTTGCGGTCCCGGAAGCTGAGGTCCGGCGGTGAGACGAAGCCCCGCAGCTGCCAGGGGGCCTCGCCATTCACGAAGGGCACCAGCCGCCCCAGCTTGTCGCCCAGCAGGGGCGCTAGGCGCTGGCCGGGATCGTCCACGGGGGGCAGCACCAGGGGCGCACCCCGGTCGGGCCGGAGGATCCAGTGGACGCCAGGGGAGCTCAGGGCCAGCCGCGCCACCACGCCCCAGAGCTGGGCGTGCTCCGTGTCCGTGGACTTGAGGAACCGGCGCCGGGCCGGCAGCTGGGCGAAGAGGTCCCGGACGGTCACCGTGGTCCCCCGGCTGCGGGGCGTGGGCGTGACCTCCTTGATGACGCCGAACTCGCAGCGCAGGCGGTGACCGGCCCCCTCGGCCTCGGCGCTGGTGAGGTCGAAGCGGCTCACGCTGGCGATGCTGGGCAGAGCCTCGCCGCGAAAGCCGAAGGTGTCGAGGTGGCCCAGGTCCTCGGCGGTGCGGACCTTGCTGGTGGCATGGCGCTCCAGGGCCAGGTAGAGCTCATCCCGGGCCATGCCCGAGCCGTCGTCGGCCACCTCCAGCAGGCGCTTGCCGCCCTCCTCCCAGGTGACCTCCAGGTGCCGCGCCCCGGCGTCCAGGGCGTTCTCCACCAGCTCCTTGAGCACCGAGGCGGGCCGCTCCACCACCTCCCCCGCCGCGATCTGGTTGGCCACCTGGTCACTGAGGATCCGGATTCTGGACATGGTTAAAAGCTATCAGCTATCGGCTATCAGCTGTCAGCTACTGGGCTCGAAGCGCCCCACGAATCCCGCCCGGCCCCTCTTTCACCGACAGCTGAGAGCCTTTCGCAGCGGCTCCGGTCAGACTGGAGGCATGAGCCGCCGAACCCTCCTCCCCAGCCTTCTCCTGCTGCCCGCCCTGGTGCAGGCCGCCCCCCACACCCAGGCGCCGGACGCGGCCTGGTTGACCTTCACCACACCCCACTACCGCATCCACTGCCCGGCGGCCTTCGAGGGTTTCGGCCGCGAGGTGGCGGGCCGGGTGGAGGGCATCCACGCCCAGTACCTGAGCCTCGTGGGCTTCGTCTACGAGAAGCCCATCGACATCGTGATCCTGGATCCCGTCATGGAAGCCAACGGCATGGCCTGGCCCATCCTCCAGCGGCCCCACGTGGTGCTGTGGAAGACCGCGCCGGAGCCGGACTCCGTCATCGGTCACCACCAGGGCTGGGCGGAGCTGGTGGTCGCCCACGAGCTGGGCCACATGCACCACCTGCTGCGACCCCAGCGGAAGCCCAACCTCTGGCAGCGCTGGACCGCGGTGATCGGTCCCGTCCCCGAGAAGGCGCCCCGCTGGGTGATAGAGGGCTACGCCACCCTCATCGAGGGCAAGCTCACGGGCAGCGGCCGCCCCCACAGCGCCGTCCGCGCCGCGGTGCTGCGCCAGTGGGCCCTGGAAGGGAAACTCCCCGCCTACGAGTCCCTCAACGGCATGGAGGGCTACCTGGGCGGAGGCATGGCCTACCTGGGGGGCAGCGCCTACCTGGAGTGGCTGGAGACCCGAGCCGCGGACCCCAAGATCTTCCAGGCCCTGTGGACCCGGCTGGCCGGAAAGCGAAAATTTGATGACGCCTTCCTGGCCACCTTCGGCTTCGGCCCCAAAGACGGCTACCAGCGCTTCTGCGCCGAGCTGACCCACACGGCCCTGGAGTTGGAGCGCCGCGTAAAGGCCCAGGGCCTGCGGGAAGGGGAGTTGTTCACCCAGCTGAAGGGGGAGGTCACGGGCCTCGCCCTGAGCCCCGACGGTTCCAAGCTCCTGGCCCGCGTGCTGGATCCCAAGAAGCCCGGCCTCTATGTCTGGGACCTGAAGGCTCCGGTGGCCAAGAAGGCCAAGCCCAAGGACCCAGACGAGCCGGTGGACCATGCGCCCGTGGCACCCGTGGTGGCGCCCAACCAGCGCCTGGGCCGCATCCACGGCGCCCTGCCCTGGAAGCCGGTGTGGACCTCGGCGAACACCGTCGCCTTCCAGCTGCGGCTGGCGGATGGTGAGGGCGTACTGCAGGCCCGACCCTGGCAGTGGGAAGTCGGAAAGGGGGCCCGCCCTGCACCCTCAGCACCCAAAGCCAGTCCCGCAGGCGTCCCCGCCTGGAAGGAAGTGGACGGCATCTGGAACCTGGTGGATGCCGCCGGGAAGCCGCTCACGCGCACCCTCGCCGCCGCCTGGAACCCCACGACCACCCCGGACGGGAAGTGGATCTACTACACCCAGCTCAGCGCCACGGGGCTGCAGATCCGCCGCCTGGACACCAGCCTGCCACCCCTGGAAGCCAAGGCCCTGCCTGCGGATCCCGAGGCCCTCGTGCGGAGCGTCGCCCTGCCGAAGGCCGACGAGCCCAGCCCCCTGCCGCCGCCCGTGGAGGTCACTCCGCATGCCTATCGCGTCGGCGAGAGCCACCACACCTTCCCCCTGTTCGGCTACAGCACTTCCCCGGCCGGGGTCAGCACCCAGCTCGGTCTGGGTGGCAACGACATCCTGGGCCGGCTGAACTGGCAGGTGCTGGCGGGCCTTGGCCTTGGCAATGCCGCGGGCATGAACTTCGGCAACGTCGCGGGTCCCCGGGGTGCCATGGCCGGCGCCTCCTGGCACGGCTGGCGCTGGGCGCCCTCCCTCCAAATCTTCTCGAACCTGGAGCGACCCTTCAGCCAGGACTTCCTTGCTGTCCAGGGCTTCGATCGCGAGCGCCGGGGCTTTGAGCTGGCCTTTGAGGAAGAGACCCTGGGCCGTCCCCGGAACAGCGTGCGGCCTTACGTCGCCGCCGAGCGCGTCACCCCCACGGGCGGCACCGCCCTCAGCCGCTCGCTGGTGGGAGTGGATGCGGGCCTGGGCAGCCTCTGGAGCCGGGACGAACAGGGGCTCCAGCTCGCGCTAGAGGTGCGGGAGCAGCAGGGCCGCACCGAGGGCCAGGCGTGGCAGCTGACCCGCGCGACCTTCAGGGCAGGGTGGATCAACCCCTGGGTGCCCCTGACGGTTCGGGCCGAGGCCGGGCGCCTCGGCGGCCAGCCCACCGGCCTGGACCTCTTCCACCTGGGGGGTCTGCCCACCTCCCTCCTGCCCACAGCCCTGGATGCGAACCGAGTGGTGCAGGCGGCCCTCCCCGCCTACAGCGCCACAGGCAACCGCCTCCAGCAGCTGCGGGGCGAGCTGGGAGGCGCTGCCCGGCTCTACCTCGAACAGAGCACTGTCTGGCAGGATCTGTCGCCGAAGCCTGCGGCCCAGCGGGTGGCGGGCCTGGAGCTGGACAGCCGAACGCTGGGCCTGCCCCAGGACATCCTGCGCCGCCTCACAGGCAACCTGAGCTTCACCCTGGGCGTGCACCGACCCCTGGATGGCATCATGAAGGGACGCACGGTGGGAACCTTCTCCCTGCTCCTGCGTCCCTGAGATCGTTCCTGAATGCCTTTTCTCGTCGCCCTTGTACTTGTCCTGCTGGTCCAGTGGCTCCATCTGCGCTTGTTGCGGCTGGAGCTGCCGGAGCGTGCGCACCGGTGGCTGCCCTGGGCCCTGGGCCTGATCCACGTCCCCCTGGTGGTCTTCGCCCTCATGCGCATGGCCGCCACGGGCAGCCACAGCGCCATGCCGCTCCTGCGGGCCCTGGCCCGGGGCGGCTTCTACTTCCAGGCTTTCAGCGTATTGCACCTGGTCATCGGCATGGTGGCCCAGGGCCTCTGGCGGCTCTCTCGCCGCCTGGCCGAGCGGGATGAAGCGGGTGAGGAAGCCCCGGAGGATTCGAGCCGCCGCACCTTCCTGCGGGTGGCCGCCGTGGCCAGCACCGGGGCTGCCGTCACCCTGGGCGCCAGCGGCTCCCGCGCGGCCTTCGGCGATCCCCTGATCACCCGCCGGGAACTGGCCTTCCCGGATCTGCCAGCGGGCCTGGACGGCCTGCGCCTCGCCCACCTGAGCGACCTCCACGCTGGACCCCTGGTGGGTCCCGAGACCTTGAGCCGCTGGCGGGTCCTCACGGAGCGGGAGCGCCCGGACCTGCTGCTTTTCACGGGCGACCTGGTGGACAGCCGCCCGGAGGAACTGGAACCCCTCCTGGCGGCCTTCCGGGGCTTCGAGCCGCCTCTGGGCCGCTTCGCCGTGCTGGGCAACCACGACTACTTCGATGACCCTCGGCCGATCTGGCGGGACCTGGAGCGGGCGGGCATCCGGTGCCTCGAGAACTCCGCCGCCCTGGTGACCCACGGGGGCGCCGTCCTGGCGGTGCTAGGGCTGCAGGACCCCATGGCCCGGAATGGCCGCTTCCGGCACCTGGTCTTCGGCCCCGGCCCCCGGCCCAACGAGGCCGCGCGGGACCTGCCCGCAGACGCCTTCCGCATCTGTCTCAACCACCGGCCCAGCGAGTGGGAGCAGGCTCTGGCCGCGGGTGCGCGCCTCACCCTGTCTGGCCACACCCACGGCGGCCAGATCAACCCCATCCCCGGCTTCAGCAGCGCTCACCTCATCGGCCCGCGCACAGACGGGCTCTACCGCCAGGGCGAAGACCTGCTCTACGTCAGCCGCGGCCTCGGCGTGGTGGGCCTCCCCATCCGCATCGGCGCCCCGCCCGAGATCACGATCCTCACCCTGCGAAGGGGCTGACCTCAGCCCTTGACGAGGACCCAGACGCCCACGGCGATGAAGGTGCAGCCGGCGGCCCACTTGATGGCGGCCTCGGGGATGTAGCGGAAGAGGACGCCACCCACGGCCACCCCGATGGCGGTGGCGCAGACGAGGGCTGCACTGGCGGCGAAGAAGACCGTCCAGACCTGGCCGCTGCGGACCGTCGCTGTCATGGCCGCAAGCTGGGTCTTGTCGCCCACCTCAGCGAGGAAGACGGTGACGAAGGTGGTCCAGAACAGCGAGCGGATCATGGGACTCCTTTAGATTCCTTTGGACTCTCAAGAGTAATGGATGCGCATCTGCGGCACACTGGTCGGATGGTGCTTGACCACTTCGACCTTCCCACCACCTACGTGGATACGCCCGAGAAGCTGCAGGAGGCCCTGCCCCTGTGGCATGCGGCGGGTCTGCTGGCCGTGGACATCGAGTGCAGCCTCACGGGCATGCACCACTGCGTGCTCGCGCTGATGCAGGTGGCGACCCACGATCAGGCCTGGCTGGTAGATCCCCTGCCCCTGCAGGACCTCATGCGCCCGGCCCTCCAGGCCATGGGCCAGGTGCCCTGGATCGTCCACGACTTCAGCGGCGACGGAATCGTCTTCAAGCGCCTCTACGATGTGGTGCCCGACAGCATCTTCGACACCATGCTGCTCTCCCGGGCCCTGGGCTACCCGCAGCCGGGCCTCAAGACCATGGCCCGCCTCAAGCTCGGCCTCGACATCCCCAAGGAAGAGCAGGACTCCAACTGGATGCTGCGCCCCCTGCGGGACTCCCAGATCAGCTACGCCAGCCGGGACGCGGCCCTGCTCCTGCCCCTCCTCCGCACCCTGGCGGACGAGGCCGACACCAAGCGGGACCATCCCGAGATCGGGCCCCGCCTCGCCAGCCTCCCCCAGGAGATCCGCCACCTGCTCCGCCGGGTCCGGGCCTACAGCAACCCCAAGCAGGATCCCATCGTGGATAAAGCCAGGCATCTGGGCGAGCTGGCCATGGAGCGCGCTCGTCAGCTCACGGCCATGCGCTGGGTCTGGGGCAACGAAGGCGACGTGGCCGCCGTCATGGAGCTCGGCAACCGCTGGATCCTTGCCCGGCTGACGCATCCACCCGCCACCCGGGAAGCCCTGGAGCGGACCATGCCCAACCCCCGCTTCCGCCGGAAACGACTGGATGCCCTCTGGGCGATTTTCGAGGCAGGGGCCCATGAAACTCAGGAAGAGGCAGAATCGGCCGATGGGTTGATCTGGAACAACCCGGGAAAACCATGACCCCCTCCCAAGACCTCACCCCTGATGACGGCATCCTGCTGAGCTTCCCCAAGGGTCTGGTGGGCTTCCCGCATCTGAAGAACTTCCGGCTCTTCGAACCCCCGGACGGCTACCCCCTGAAGTTCCTGCAGGCGGTGGCATCCCCGGAAGTCTCGTTCACCTGCATCGATCCAGTGGCCGTCAAGAGCGACTACGAAGTCCCCCTGGGTGAGGAGGAATCCGAGGGCCTCGCCCTGACGTCGAACCAGGACGCCATGGTGCTGACCCTGGTGGTCATCCCCGAGGATCCCCGCGCCATGACCACCAACCTGGCCGGCCCGCTGGTCATCAACGTGCGCACCCTGACCGGCTTTCAGATCGTCCTCAACTCCGACAAGTTCCCGCTGCGGTACCCAATCCTGGCCCGGGACTGAGGAAGCTCTGGTAGCCTGCCAGCATGCTGGTCATCACGCGGAAGCAGGAGGAGTCCCTCATCATCGGCGGTGAAGTCGAGGTGATTGTCCTCGGCATCACCAGCAACGGCGTCCGCCTGGGCATCAAGGCCCCCCGGAACGTGCAGGTGCACCGGCGGGAGGTGTTCGAGGCGATCGCTGCCGAGAACCTTGCCTCCCTCGAGGCCAAGGCCCCGGTCCGGGATGCCGCCGCCCTGCTCCGGGCCGCTCAAGCCAAGAAGCCCTAGGGTCGATAAGGGCTCATCGAGGTCCCCATGGAGGTCTCTCCCGCCGGTGTCATGGCCCAGGGTCAGGCTCTGATCCAGAGCGGCATTGCCGTGGGCGTCCTCAGGAAGAGCCTCGACATCGAGGCCCAGCAGGGGGCGGCCCTGGTGAAGCTCATGGACCAGGGCGCAGGCCTGGGCCAGCGGATCGACACCAGCGCCTGAGCCCGCTTTTCCCTTAAGGAAAGAAGATCACCGCCCAGACACCAAGAGCTGAAAAGGCAATAGCGGTTGTCTTTCCTTGGTGTCTTGGTGGCAAAGGTTTTTTTGGCTTCGTTCGATGGGTGACTGATGGGAGCCCTACTTGAGATAGGGCGCCAGGTAGCGGCCCGTCACGCTGCTTTTCTTCCGGGCGATCTCCTCTGGCGTGCCCACCGCTATAAGTCGGCCCCCTTCGCCCCCGCCCTCGGGTCCCAGGTCCAGGATCCAGTCTGCGGTCTTGATGACGTCCAGGTTGTGCTCGATGACGATGATGGTGTTGCCCGTCTCCACCAGCCGCGTGATGACCTCCAGCAGCTTCTGGATGTCCTTCAGGTGCAGGCCCGTGGTGGGCTCGTCGAGGATGTAGACCGTGCGGCCCGTGGCCCGCTTGCTCAGCTCCTTGCCCAGCTTCACGCGCTGGGCCTCGCCGCCGGACAGCGTGGTGGCGCTCTGGCCCAGGCGGATGTAGCCGAGGCCCACGTCGATGAGCGTCTGCAGCTTGTTGGCCAGCACGGGGATGGGCGCGAAGAGGACCAGGGCCTCCTCCACGGTCATGTGCAACACGTCGGAGATACTCTTGCCCTTGTAGTGGATCTCCAGGGTCTCCCGGTTGTAGCGCTTCCCCTTGCACTGCTCGCAGGTGACGTAGACATCCGGGAGGAAGTGCATCTCGATGCGTAGCAGGCCGTCGCCCTCGCACTTGTCGCAGCGGCCGCCCTTCACGTTGAAGCTGTAGCGGCCGGGCGCGTAGCCCCGGGCCTTGCTCTCGGGCAGCTGGGCGAAGAGCTCCCGCAGGGGCGTGAACAGCCCCGTGTAGGTGGCCGGGTTGCTGCGGGGCGTGCGGCCGATGGGCGCCTGGTCGATGTCGATGACCTTGTCGATGGCCTCGAGGCCCTTGATGGCCTTGTGCTTGCCGACCAGATGCACGCCCTGATGCAGCTGGTTGGCGAGGGCCTTGTAGAGGATCTCGTTGACCAGGGTGCTCTTGCCGGACCCGCTGACCCCGGTCACGCAGGTGACCAGGCCGATGGGGAAGTCCGCATCCACCTTCTTGAGGTTGTTCTCCTCGGCACCCAGCACCGACAGGTAGCCCCGCTTGGCCTTGCGACGGACGCGCGGCACGGGAATGGAATCGCGGCCCGCGAGGAAGTCGCCGGTGATGGAGCCCGGCGTGTCGCGGATCTCATCGGGCGTGCCCTGGGCCACCACGAAACCGCCGTGCTCGCCGGCGCCGGGCCCCATGTCCACCACATGGTCTGCGGCCAGGATGGTCTCCAGGTCGTGCTCCACCACCAGCACCGTGTTGCCCAGGTCCCGCATCTCCTTGAGGGTGCGGATGAGCTGCAGGTTGTCCCGCTGGTGGAGGCCAATGCTGGGCTCGTCCAGCACGTAGAGCACACCCTGCAGCTTGGAGCCGATCTGCGTGGCAAGCCGGATGCGCTGGCCCTCGCCGCCGGACAGCGTGGCCGCGCTGCGGTCCAGGGTCAGGTAGCCCAGGCCCACGTCATCCAGGAAGCCCAGGCGCTCGCGGATCTCCTTGAGCACCTTCTCGGCGATGACCGCGTCCTTGCCTTCCAGGGCCAGGTCGCCAAACCACTGCCGGGCGTCGCGCACGCTCTGGGCCGCCACCTGGGCGATGTTCAGACCGCTGACGTAGACCGCCAGCACCTCGGGCTTGAGGCGCTGGCCCGCGCAGACCTCGCAGGGGATGATCCGCATGGACTCTTCCAGCTCCGCCTGGATCTCCTCGCTGGTGGTCTCGCGGTAGCGGCGCTCGAGGTTGCCGATGATGCCCTCGAAGTGGTGGACGAAGTCATAGTGGTTTTTGTTGCGCTTACTTTCGTAGGTGAAGCGCATCTCCTTCTCGGTGCCGTGCAGCAGCAGGCGGCGGATGTCCGCCGGCAGCTTCTTCCAGGGCGTGTCGAGGCTGAACTTCAGCTTCCGGGCGAGCTGGTCCATCATCTGGGACCGCCAGCCGTCCTCAGACACGCTCTTCCAGCCGCTGGCCTGGATGGCACCCTCGCTGATGGCCAGGTTCGCGTTCGGCACGATCAGCTCCTCGGCGAACTGGCGCTTGAAGCCCAGGCCGTCGCAGGTGGGGCAGGCCCCGTAGGGTGTGTTGAACGAGAACGACCGCGGCTCCAGCTCCGGCAGCCCCTGGCCGAACAGGGCGCACTTGGGCTTGTTGCAGGCCAGCTTGCTGGAGAAGAACGTCTCGGCGCCGTCGAGGTCGAGGAGGGCGCCGCCCTCGGCCAGGTTGCAGGCGATCTCCAGGCTGTCCGCCAGCCGCGACTGGATGGACGGCGAGACCTTCAGCCGGTCGATGACCACTTCGATCGTGTGCTTCTTCTGCTTGTCTAGGTCGGGAACGCCCTCGGTGAGGTCCAGCATCTGGCCGTTCACCCGGGCCCGGATGTAGCCGCGCTTCATGAGGTCCTGGAGCAGCTTCTTGTACTCGCCCTTGCGGCCCCGCACCACCGGCGCCAGGATCTGCAGCTTCGTACCCTCGGGCCGCGCCAGGATCTGGTCGGCCATCTCCTGGATGGTCTGGCTGGCGATGGGCTGGCCGCAGGCCACGCAGGTGGGCCGCCCGGTGCGGGCGTAGAGCAGGCGCAGGTAGTCGTAGATCTCGGTCACGGTGGCCACCGTGGACCGGGGGTTCTTGCTGGTGGTCTTCTGCTCGATGGAGATGGCCGGGGACAGCCCCTCGATGCTGTCCACATCGGGCTTCTCCATCTGGTCCAGGAACTGCCGGGCATAGGCGGAGAGGCTCTCCACGTAGCGGCGCTGCCCTTCGGCGTAGAGGGTGTCGAAGGCCAGGCTGGACTTCCCCGAGCCTGACAGGCCCGTGATCACCACCAGCTGGTTGCGGGGCAGCGACAGGTCCAGGTTCTTCAGGTTGTGCTCGCGGGCACCCTTGATGTGGATGTGTTCCATAGCGCCTCAGTTTACTCCGTTTTTTTTTCGCTTTCACGCCTTGCGTCTAGAATCATGGGATGCATCCAGCCGACCTGGCGATCCTGCTCCACCGCGCCCTCGAGGTGCGGCTGGCGCGCCTGCAGGAGCTGCTGGGCCAGGCGCACTGGGCTGAGGACATGGAGCAGCTGCACCAGGTCCGGGTGGCCGCCCGGCGCCTGGGGGCCGTGCTCGACCTGGTGGACCCAGAGGTCTATCCGGGCCACAAGGGCCAGCGGCGGGCGCTAAAGGGCTTGGTGGACGTCCTCGGCCTGCCCCGGGAGCTGGATGTCCACGCGGACCGCCTGCGGGCGTATCACCTCGAGGTTCGGACCCCCACCCAGGCCGCCGTCCTGGAGCACCTGCTGGAGCAGGTGGACCGGGGCCGCGCCAAGGCCCGGCGGACCATGGCCAAGGAGCTGCACCGCCTCCGCCTGCCGGACCTGGAGCGGCTGCGGTCGGTGCCCTCCCTCCCTGATCCCTTCCAGGCCACCACGCTGCAAGAGGCGGCCTGGGGCTGCCTGGAGCCCCGCGTCGCCGCCGCCCTGGGCGACCTGGCGGCCCTCTCGGCCCAGGAGGATCCAGCCGCCCTGCACAAGACCCGGGTCCGGATCAAGAAGCTGCGCTACGCCCTCGAGGCCCTGGAGGGCGCCTTCGCCGTGGCGCCGGAGCCGGCGCTGAAGAAGCTGCGCGAGCTGCAGACCCTGCTGGGGGACCACCACGACCTGGCGGCCCTGGAGGCCCTCCTGTGGGAGGCCGAGGCCCACCTCCGCACCCACGACCGCGCCACCCTCTGCGGCGGCGTCCTGGACCTCCTCGGCGACGTGGCCGAGGCCCGCCGGTCGGTCTTCTGCGCCTTCGTCGCCGCCGCCCAGGGGCTGGACCCGGCGACCCTGGCAGGCGCCCTGAGGCCAGCCCTGGGCCTGCCCGTGCTCAAGGAGAGCCAGCCATGAGCTTCTGGCAGGTGCGGCTCCGCCCCCTGGCCTGGATGCGCAGCCTCCACGCCAAGCTCTTCCTGCTGCTGGGGCTGGTGACCAGCGTGCTTACCGTGGCCGTGGCCTACTCCATCGTCCGCAACAGCCGCCGGGAGCTCGAGAGCTACTCCAAGCGCCTGACCATCGAGACCGCCGCCACGGTGGAGACGGACATCCTGGAGCGCGACCCGACCTTCAGGGACCCGGACAAGCTGGACCAGGTGCTGGCGAGCATCGCGGGGCCCGACCGCAGCATCTTCCAGATCGATGTATTCCGCCGGGTAGGCAAGGGCAATGAGGTCGATCTGGTCCGCTCCTCCGGGGACGAGAACCTGGTGGACTGGGGGCCCGAGATCGGCTCCTACCTGACCCTGCACGGGCCCCAGGCCGAGCTGGTGGACCTCAACACCGGCGGTCGCGCCTGGAAGGTCTACCTCCCCATCCGCAGCCGCAAGGGCAACGCGCCGCCCCTGGGCCTCATCCGCGCCTACTGCGACCTGGAGCGCTGGGAGGTGGTCTGGGACAACAACCTGAACCGGACCCTCCGCACGCTTCCCGGCGTGTTGCTGGGCGAGTTCATCCTGCTCTGGCTCATCCTCCGCGTGCTCATCAGCGACCCTATCGAGGTCATGGTGCTGGCCATGCAGCGGATCGAGCGGGGCGAGTCCAGCGCCCGGGCCCCGGTGCGCCGCAGCGACGAGCTGGGCCTCATCGCCGCCCGCTTCAACGACATGGCCGTGCAGCTGGAGCTGGCCGGGGAGGAACGCGAAGCGCTCATCCGCGAGATCCGCGGCCTCAACACCAACCTGCAGGACCGCATCGATGCGGCCCTCTCGGAGCTGCAGACAAAGAACACCGAACTGGCCGCCCTGGTGGAGCGCAATGCCCTCCTCCGCGAGGAGCTGGGTGCCCAGGAGCGCCTGGCGGTTGCCGGCCAGCTCACGGCCACCTTCGCCCACGAGGTGGGCACGCCGCTGAACCTCGTCACGGGCCACCTGCAGCTGCTGGACGCCCAGAAGGACCTGCCGGACAAGACCCGGGAGCGCCTTCGTGTCATCCAGGGACAGATCCAGCGCGTCGGCGACATCGTGCGCCGCCTCCTGGACCTCACCCGGCGCCCCCAGCTTCATCGCCAGGCCCAGCTCTTCTCAAGCCTGTTCGCGGACCTGCAACAGCTCTGGGCCCCCACCCTGGCCGCCCACGGCGTCACCGTGGAGGCCGAAGTCCCCGCCGACTGCTGCCTCGAGGTGGACCGCAAGCAGATGGAGCAGCTGTTCCTGAACCTCATGAACAATGCCATCGACGCCATGCCCAGCGGGGGCTCAGTCCGGATCTCCGTGGAGCCCGGCGAGGAGAGCTCCCCCGGGGGACTCTGGTGGGAGCTGCGGTTCCAGGACTCGGGTCAGGGGATTCCCGCCGAGCACATGGGCCAGGTCTTCCGGCCCATGTTCACCACCAAGCCCGAGGGCGAAGGTACGGGCCTGGGCCTCAGCATCTGCCGCGAGATCGTGCGCAACCACGGCGGTGAGATCCGCATCGACAGCACCGAAGGCTTCGGCACCGCTGTCATCTTCACCCTCCCCGGCGCCACGCCAGCCTGAGGCTTTCGTAAAAAAATGGTTCGTCCGGGACTTCAGGGAAGGAGCCCAGACACGCCAGCTCCACTGCCTGTTTATTCTCCGTGCACTCAGGGAAAAGCAACCACTCTCGCAGAGAAATGACGAGGGGGGCGGAGGGGCGCCGAGGGCTCCGGATCAGCCGCCCGCGGCGCCTGGAGGCCCCGGCACGAAGGTTTCCACCGTTGTCCTTTCCGAGAGTGGTTGCCCTTCTTCCGTCAGATCTCGACGACTTCGATGTCGCCCATTTCTTCTTCGAGGAAGCGGCTGCCCACTTCCTTCAGGCGGCTGCTGGCGTCCGTGAGCTGGACGCGCAGGGTGCCCCGGGCGCTCTCGGTGCGGTAGCCGAGGCTGCCCTTCAGGAGCCGGTCCACGGCCTTGGCGGTGACGCGGCCACTGTCGATCCACTGGGTGCCCGGGCGGCTCCGCTCCAGGCTCGTCATCAGGGTCGGGTAGTGGGTGCAGCCCAGCACCACAGTCTTCACCTCGAAGGGCAGCTGGTTCATGTAGCGGCGGCAGATGCTGTCCGTGACGGGATCGTCGAACCAGCCTTCTTCGGCCAGGGGCACCAGCAGGGGGCAGGCCACACTGAAGATCACCTTGCCGGGATCGCGGCGGCGGATGGCCAGCTCGTAGGCCTCGCTGCTCACGGTGGCCAGGGTGCCGATGATGCCGACCGCACCTGGGTGCTCGGCGGCGGCCTCCGCGCCGGGCTCGATCACGCCGATGACCGGGCAGGGACTGACGGCCTGCAGGGCATCCAGGCCGTGGGCGCTGGCGGTGTTGCAGGCGATGACGACGAGCTTGGGCTCGTGGCGCTGGAGCAGCTCGCCCATCTGCAGGGTGTAGCGCTCGATGGTCCGGTGGCTCTTGGTGCCGTAGGGCAGCCGCGCCGTGTCCCCGAGGTAGACGAGGTCCTCCTGGGGCAGCAGCTGGCGCAGCGCATGGATCACCGTCAGGCCGCCGATCCCCGAGTCGAAGACGCCGATGGGCTGGTTCGCCCGCGTCATGCGGGCACCCGCACAGCGAGGATGGCGATCCACTCGCCTTCGGTGAGCACCTTCTCGGGCCGGAAGCCATGGGTGACCAGGCTCACCAGCGCCTCGTCCGTGCGCTCCGCCAGGATGCCGCTGGCGATGAGCCAGCCTCCGGGCGCGGTCACCTCCGCCATGCGGGGTAGCAGCTCTTGGATGGTCACAAGCAGGATGTTGGCCAGCAGGCCCGCGTAGGGGCCGCTCACCCGCGAGTGGTCCAGGGTGCCGACGAAGCTCTCATAGGGCGTGGCGCCCTTCAGTAGGTGGGCGTTCAGCTCCATCAGCTCTTCCATGGCAGGGCCGCAGTCCGGATCGATGTCGAAGGCCGTGAGGCCCCGTCCGCCCAACAGGAAGGCGGCCAGCGACAGGATGCCCGTGCCCGCGCCGATGTCCAGGACCGGCCCCTGCAGGCGGCCGGCATCGGCCAGCTCCTCCAGCAGGGTCATGCACAGCCGCGTGGTCTCGTGGCCGCCGGTGCCGAAGGCGAGGCCCGGATTCACCACCAGGTCGATGCGGTCCGCGGGTCCCGGGGTCTCGTCCCAGAGGGGGCGCACGTGGAACCGCGAACCCACCTCAAAGGCGCCGAAGCCCTCGCGGCTCTTGGCCAGCCAGTCCTCGTCGCCGAAGCTCTCGGCCTCCAGCAGGCAGACGCCGGGGAAGGCTGCCAGGCCCGCCGGGTCCGGGGGCGCCTGGTCCGGCGGGAAGTAGGCGTAGCAGGCCCGGGGCGGATCCGCCTCGCGGTAGAAGGCCGAGGAGCCCTCCGCCTCCAGCCAGGCGCAGAGGCCTTCCTCCTGGGCATCCGGCACGTCCAGTTTCCATCGCAGATGTATCGCGCTCACCATGCCGAGATCTTAGCAGGAGGCTATTCCGCTGCCGCCTCGGGCGGGTCTTCGAGGTCCAGGCGCTTCATCTTCTCGAGGAAGGTGGTGCGCTTGAGGCCCAGCAGGTCCGCGGCGCGCTTCTTGTTGCCGCGGGTGATGGCGAGGCTCTGCAGCATCAGCGTCTTCTCCATGCCCGACACCACCTGGTTCAGGTCCAGGCCCTCCGGCGGCAGGTCCATGCCGAAGGCCGGGGCGGGCTCGCGGGGGGCGAAGGGTTCCACAAATCTGACCTCGGACCCAGGGCCCGGCTCCGCGGCCAGGTCACCCCGGCGCTCGGCGAGGAAGGCAAAGTCCTCGCGGGTGAGCACCGGCCGCTTGTCCGACAGCACGATGGCCCGCTCGATGGCGTTCTCCAGCTGGCGGACGTTCCCGGGCCAGGGCAGCGCCATGAGCAGCGGATCCACGCTGGGGTGCAGGGCCTTGGGGTAGAGGCCGTGCTCGCGGGCCTTGCGGTTCAGGAAGTGCTGGGCCAGGAAGGGCACTTCCTCGGGCCGGGCGCGCAGGGGCGGCATGGTGATGGGCACCACCTCGAGCCGATAGAAGAGGTCCTCGCGGAAGCTGCCGTCCTGCACCTTCTTCCACAGGTCCACATTGGAGGCGGTCACCACCCGCACGTCCACCTTGACTGGAGCGCCGCCACCCAGGGGCTGCACCTCGCGCTCCTGCAGCACGCGCAGCAGGCGCACCTGGGCCCCCAGGGGCATGGTGCCGACCTCGTCGAGGAAGATGGTCCCGCCGTGGGCCTCCCGGAACTTGCCCGGGGTGTCCTTGCGGGCATCGGTGAAGGCGCCCTTGTTGTAGCCGAACAGCTCGGACTCCAGCAGGTTCTCGGGAATGGACCCACAGTGCACGGCCACGAAGGCCTGACTGGCGTCGGCGCTCATGCGGTGGATGGCCCGGGCGATGACCTCCTTGCCCGTGCCGCTCTCGCCCAGGAGCAGGACCGTGGCCCGGGTGGCGGCGGCGCTGCGGGCCCGCGCCAGCACATCCTGCATGGCCGTGCTGGCGCCCACCAGCCCGATGGCCAGGGCCTGGGAGGCACTCAGCTGGGTCGTGGGACCAGATCGGGGACGCAGGCCCGGCATCGGTGGTTCCGGTCCCAGCACGCCCCAGCGCACGGAACCCAGAGCGCCCCATTCGGCCAGCGCCTTGGGTGCCAGGGCGGGGGTGTCGGGCTTCAGGGCGAGCAGGATGGGCAGAGCGCCCACCTCGGCCATCATGCGGTTCAGCTCTGGCGGGGGCAGGATGCTCGTCACGCTGATCACCCACAGGTCCACCTCCCGGGGCGCCAGGGCGGGCTGGGCGCTGCGATCCACGGTCACGTCCCAGAACGCGGCCCACCGATGCTCCAACCCCCCGGTGTCATCCCCGAGGGTGGACCAGTGCAGGCGGGGAAGCGGGGACATAAGCTCCTTGAATGAAATCAGCCTAGAGAGCAGTGAGGAAGGTCAAGTCAGAAAATTGACCACAGAAAAAAGATACTTGCTTCTCGGCGTACGATGGAAGAAACACTACCGGAGGTTTCCATGTCCCTCACGGAGTCCACGATGGTTCCCCTTGGCTTGGGCTGCCCGGACTTCACCCTGCCCGGCGTGGATGGTCGCCTCTGGTCGCTGCATGACTTCCACACCCCGGCGCTCCTCGTGGCGGTCATGTGCAACCACTGTCCCTACGTGCAGGCCATCGACGACCGCCTGAATCAGCTGGCCAAGGACCATGCAGGTCGCTGCGCCGTGGTGGGCGTCAACGCCAACGACGCCGTGACCCACCCCGAGGACAGCTTCGAGGCCATGCGCCGCCGCGCCCAGGCCCGGGGCTATGTCTTCCCCTACCTCTGGGACGAGGAGCAGACCCTGGTGCGGGCCCTGGGTGCCGTCTGCACGCCTGATTTCTTCCTCTTCGATTCCCACCGCCACCTGGCCTACCGCGGGCGCCTGGATGACAGCTGGAAGGACCCGGCCCGGGTCACCCGCCAGGACCTGAGGGAGGCTATCGAGGGTGTCCTCGCAGGCCAGCCCCCGCTGGAACGCCAGCACCCCAGCATGGGCTGCAGCATCAAGTGGAGGACCCGATCCTGAGCCTCCGGCAAGGTATGATCGAACCTTCCGCTGGAGCCCTCATGCGCCTCGCCCTTGTCCCGCTCTGCCTCGCGGCGCTGCCGCTCTGCGCCCAGTGGGATCTGCGCCTGGAGCTGCCCCGGCCTTCGGGCCAGAGCCTGCCCCAGACCCTGCTCTCCGGCACCGGCCAGCTGGTGGCTGGCGACCTCAGCACGGGCAGCGGCTTCCTCGCGTCCGCGAACCGGCAGCTCTTCCAGGTGGGTCCCCTCCTCAAGTTTGAGGGCGGGCTGGAATACAGCCAGCTGAGCGCCGATGGCAGCCTGTCGAAAGGGACCGCAGCCCAGGGCACCAAGCTGAAACAGAAGGGCGTGGGCGTGGGGCTGAACGCCCAGGTCTGGGTGCCCTTCGTGGGTCTGGCTGGCGAGATCGGCCTCATCCAGCGCTTCCAGCGCTACACCTTCGACACCGCCGGGGCCTCCAGCTCCAAGGACCTGAGCCGCACCTGGCTGCGGGTCGGCGCCCGCTGGCGCATCCCCGCCGTGGTCGTCAATCCCTACCTGGTCGCCAGCTACCAGCAGCCGGTCACCAAGGACCACCCCGTGAAGCTCAGCAGCGTGTCGGACCTGGCCACCTACTTCTCCGCCCAGGGCAACGGCCAGGAATTCGAGCGCATGTGGACCTTCGGCGCGGGGGTGTCCTTCTGATGCGGGCCCTCCGGCTCAGCCTCCTGCTGCCCCTCGTGTCGGCCCTGGTGGCCGCGCCACCTGCAAAGACGCGGCCCAAGCTCGTCGTGGTCATCTCCGTGGACCAGTTCTCCACGCAGCTCATGCAGGCCTTCGGCCCGGAACTGACGGGCGGCATCGGGCGGCTGCGCAAGGAAGGGGTCTTCTTCACCGAGGCCTACCACGACCATGGCTTCACCGAGACCGGCCCCGGCCACTCGGTGCTGCTCTCGGGTCGGTTCCCAGCCAGCACCGGCATCGTCGAGAACCGCTGGATAGAGCGCAGCACCGGCAAGTTCGTCTACTGCGTCGAGGACCCCCAGGCCAAGCCCCTGCACGCGCCCACCCAGCGCGGCGCCTCCAATGTCCGGCTGCTCGGGGACGAGCTGGGAGACTGGCTCCAGGCCCAGGTGCCGGGCAGCCGCGTCTTTGCCCTCTCGGGCAAGGACCGCGCGGCCATCCTCATGGCCGGGCGCAAGCCCACGGGGGTCTACTGGTTCACCGGCGCTGCCGGGTTCACGAGCTCCAGCGTCTACCAGGACCGGCTGCCGGCGTGGCTGGTGGCCTACGACCAGGGGCTGTCGGAGCGCATCGCCGCGGACAGCTGGCTCTGGCTCAAGGATCCGGCCACCCCCGAAGGACGCACGGGTCAGTGGGTCTTCGGGGCGCAGACCGTCCGGAACGGCGGCCTGCCCCGACTCATCCAGGGCGTGGGCATGCCATTGGACAAGGGCTTCGAGGCCCGGTTCCGGCCCTCGCCCTTCCTGGACGTGGTGACCCTGGAGGCCGCGGAAGCCCTGCTGGACGGCGAGCACCTGGGCCAGGGCCCCGGCACCGACCTGCTGGCCCTGAGCTTCTCCTCCACCGACTACATCGGGCACCAGTACGGCATGCTCGGCACCGAGATGCGCGACCAGATTCATCGGCTGGACAGGGGCCTGGGCCGCCTGCTGGACCGGATCCGCCGCCAGCATCCCGGAGCCTGGGTCATCCTGTCCGCGGACCACGGCGCCCTGGACATGGTCGAGGTGCTCGCCGAGCAGGGCTTCCCCGCCCGCCGCCTGCAGATCGAGCCCTTCATGGCGGCCCTGCAGACCGAGCTGAAGACCGCCTTCAAGGTGGACCGCGACCTGCTGAAGCCCGTGCAGGAACCCAACGTGCTCTACCTGGATGAAGCTGTCCTGACGGCGGCGAAGCTGGACCGCGGCGAGGTGCTGCGCCGGGCCCAGACCTGGCTGCGCGCCCGCCCCGAGATCGCCGACGCCTTCACCTACGAAGAGATGCTCGCCACAGATCCCGCCGCCACCGGCAGCCCGCGGGACAGCACCACCCGCGTCCTGCTGCGCCGCAGTTTCCACGCGGACCGCAGCGGCGACCTCCTGGTGGCCGTGAAGCCCTTTGTGGTCATGGGCGGCCCCCCGGCCACCTACCCGGCGGGGCACGGCACACCCAACGCCTATGACCGGCGCGTGCCGCTGATCTTCTGGGGGCCCTGGAAGCCCGGCGAGCGGCGGGAGCCCGTTCGTATTGTGGACCTGGCCCCCACCCTGGCCCGGGAGCTGGGCCTGAAGGCTGGCCCCGTGGACGGCCGGGCCCTGGACCTGGGCGCTCCAATCACCGGAAAGCCCGCCTCGCCCAAGCCATGAGCCCGACCCATCCCCCCCTCCCCCGCGAGGCCCGGCTGGTGCTCCTGACCGGCGCCGGAATCTCGGCGGAGAGCGGCGTGCGCACCTTCCGGGACGGGGACGGCTTGTGGGAGCGCCACCGCCTGGAGGACGTCGCCACCCCGGAGGCCTTCCGGCGGGACCCGGAGTTGGTCCACCGCTTCTACAACGAGCGCCGCCGGGGCCTTGCTACCGTCGAACCCAACGCGGCGCACCATGCCCTCGTCGAGCTCGAGCGCGCCTGGCCGGGCGAGCTCCTGCTGGTGACCCAGAACGTGGATGACCTCCATGACCGGGCGGGTTCAAAGCATCTGGTCCACATGCATGGCGAGCTGCTGAAGGGCCGCTGCACGGGCTGTGGAGCCATCCTGCACTGGCCTGGTGATATGGATCGCGACAGCATCTGTACCGCCTGCGGAGCCCGGCGCGTGCGTCCCCACATCGTCTGGTTCCACGAGCTCCCGCTGGCGATGGATCAGATCGACGAGGCCTTGGCGCGGTGCGACTTCTTTGCGGCCATCGGCACCAGCGGGCATGTCTACCCCGCCGCCGGTTTCGTGGACGCGGTGGGTCCCCGCTGCCGCACCCTCGAGCTGAACCTGGAACCCAGCCGTGTGGTCAGCGCCTTCCAGGAGGCGCGCACCGGCCACGCCACCGAGCTGGTCCCGGCCCTGGTGGCCGAGCTGCTGGGCTAGCCCTTCAGCAGCCGCTCTTCCACCAGCCGCAGCAGGTGCTCGCTGGCCAGGACGCCATCCTGGTGGTTCATGCGCTGGAAGTGCTCCCGCAGGTGCCGCAGGGTGCGGGGGATCGCGGAGGCGAACAGGGCCTTCTTCTTGTGCACGATCTGGTGCCCGTAGGTGCCGAGGATCTTCAGGTTGCGCTGGATGGCGCTGAGGGTCAGCTCTTCGAGCAGGGCCTCGTGGTTCCAGCCCAGCTCCTGCTGGAGGGGGTGGATGAGGGCCCGCCCGGCCTCGCGGGACCAGTCCCAGTAGCCGTCGTAGAGGATGCTGGCCAGGTCGTAGGTGGCCGCGCCGCGCCGGGCATCCTGGAAGTCGAGGACCACCAGCCGATCCCCGTGGACCATGAGGTTGCGCACATGGAAGTCGCGGTGGGCGAAGAAGTGCGCCCGGGTCTCCAGGCTTGCGTGGGCCTCCTCCATCAGGCGGTCCAGCCAGCGGGGTGGCTCCTTCTGCAGGAAGTCCTCAAAGAAGTTCGTGCGGCAGTAGTCCCACTCGAACTGGAACTTGGCCTGATCGAAGGCGCGCTGCATGAAGAAGGCATGGCCCGGCGCCCCCAGGGTCAGGGCTCCCGCCAGGGTGGCGAGCAGCCAGCCCGCCCGCTCGGCCCAGGCGAGCTCCTCTTCGGGGTGCTCCACCAGCCGACGCTCCAGGGTGGTGTCGCCCAGGTCCTCCACCAGGAGGCAGCGGTCCTCGTCGTCGGCGTGGAGGATGGTGGGCACGCGCAGCAGGGGATCCAGGTAGGCCTGCAGGGCCCGGAACTCGAAGTAGCTGTCGTCCGTCTTCTCCGGGGTGTCCAGCGGGTGCAGCACCACCATGGCGGTGCCCAGCTGCGCGTGGGCCACGCGGATGTACTGCCGGCTGCCCGCATCCCCGACCAGGGGCCGGGGCTCCGACACGCTCCAGCGGTCCAGGGCACGGTGCAGACGAGGGTCCATCCCCTCAGGGTACTCCGACCCGGGCGTTCCAGCACGGGGGTCGCGTCGGCAGATTCTCTCCGGAACCAGCCCTACAGCCCCAGGCGCACCTGATTCCCGTGCTCCTCGAACCACAGGGCCCCGTCGTCCGTGAGGGCGGGTGGGGGCGCGGCGCCGGGACCCAGGACACAGCGCGTGAGCCGCCCCGAGGGAACTGCGGCAGGGTGCACGTAGCAGCTGGGTAGCCGGCCTTCCTGGTCCGGGGCCAGCCCCGCCGCGGCCAGGATGAGCGCCTCGGGGGTGCCCACCTCCCGCCAGGGGAAGGGCCCCGCCACCACCCCCAGGTGCAGGGGCAGCCGGGGCCGCAGCTCGGTGACTTCGCTGGGGCCCTCGGGTAGCAGGGCCAGAGCCTCCGGCGACCAGACTGCGGCGCCGGTGAAGTGGTAGGGCCCCCGGGGTCCCACGACGCCCCGCGGCAGCACCCGGTCGGCCTCGTCCAGCCACACGGGATTCCAGCCACCCCCGGGATGGGGGACGAGCAGCCAGCTCAGTGTGGCGCGAGCCGCGCGGTGCCGCTCCCGCAGCAGGCCGAAGGGCACGGCCTCCGCCCAGATGTCGGCGTTCCAGGTGAGCAGCTCGGACTCCACGCGACCGCGGGCGTGCAGCAGACCCCCGGCGCCGCCCAGCAGCGAGGGCTCCGCGCAGACCTCGATGCCTGCGGCCACTTCCAGGAGGCGGTCCGCGTGGTGGTGCGCGTTGCAGGCGAGGCGCCGCGCCCCTGCCTGACGCAGCTGCTCGGCCCCCCACTGGAGCAGGGGACGCCCCCGCAGGGTCCAGGCGGGCTTGGGCAGGCACTGGCTGAGGGGGCCCATGCGCAGCCCCAGGCCCGCCGCCAGCAGAAATCCGTCGAGGGGCTCAGTCATGGTCCGGCTCGGCCTCCAGCGGCAGAGGCTTCAGCAGGAACTGGCTCGGCGCCAGCCCCCGCATGGACAGCACGCGGATCCGCCAGCCCTGGATCCGCAGCTCGTCGCCGGGCTTGAGCACGCGGCCCAGGCGCTCCTGGAAGTAGCCGCCCAGGCTCACGGAGCCGGCCTCGGCCTCCAGGGTCAGGGCCAGGTGGTCCTCCAGCTGCTCGAGGGTGACATTGCCCTGGGCCAGCCAGCCGCCGCCCCGGGTCTTCCGCAGCTGGATGGCCTCCCGGTCGAACTCGTCCTGGATCTCGCCCACCAGCTCTTCGAGCACGTCCTCCAGGGTGACCAGGCCGTCCACACCGCCGTGCTCGTTCACCACCAGGGCCAGGTGCTGCTTCCGCTGCTGGAACTCCAGGAGCAGGCCCTGGATCGGCTTCATCTCAGGCACGAAGAAGGCGGGCCGGGCCAGGGTCCGCAGGTCCAGCAGGCCGTCCTGCTCGTGGATGGCCCAGAGCAGCTCCTTGAGGTGGACGATGCCCACCACCCGGTCGAGGTCACCCTCCACCAGGGGAATGCGGGTGTGCGGCGTGACGCGGGCCAGGGCCAGGTTCTGCTCGAGGCTGCGCGTGAGGTCGAAGCAGACCACCCGGGCCCGGGGCACGGCAATCTCCTTCACCATGCGGCGACTGAAGTCGAAGAGGTTCTCGATGAGCTCCTTGCGGTCGAGCTCAAGGCGGCCCTCATCATGGCTGCGCTCCAGCATGCGGCGGAACTCCGCCTCGCTGGGCAGCAGGTCCTCGGCATCAGCCTCGGGGGTGGCGCCTATCAGCCGTAGCACCAGCCGGCTGAGGTGCGTGAGGCCCCAGGTGAGGGGCCGCACCAGGCGCGACCAGGCCAGGAGGAGTCCCGAGGTGCGCAGGGCCCAGGGCACCGCGGACCGGATGGCCAGGCTGCGGGGCACCAGCTCCGCCAGCACCACGTGGAGCGTGGTCATCACCAGGAGGGCCATGCCGGTGCTGAGGGGCAGCACCAGCCGGGGCCACGGCAGCGGACCGAAGAGGAGCTGGAAAGCATGGCCGAAGAGATTCTCGCCCACGGCACCGAGCGCCAGGGCGCACAGCACGATGCCCGCCTGGATCGCCGAGAGGTGGTGGGAGAGTCTCCGGTGGACCTCCAGCGCCCGGCGGGCGCGGTGGTCTTGCTCAACGAGGGACTCTAACTGTGTCTCCCGTACCCGCACCGCCGCAAACTCGGCCAGCACGAAGAAGCTGCTGATGAGAATGAGGACAGCGCAGAGCAGAGCCGCAGCAAGCGTCACGTCAGAGGCCGGTGAGATCAGAGCCGCGGCGCAGCTGCTCCTGGATCTCCGCCAGCAGGCCGTGGAGGCTCTGCAGCCGGTCCCGGTGCTCGGCCAGCTGGCCCTGGACCGCCTGCCGCTCCCGCTCGATTCCTTCGCGGGCCTCCCGCTGCTCGGCCAGGGTCTCGTTCAGCTGGGTGACCTCGGCTTCCTTGAGGTCCAGACCGTTCATGAGCTCCAGCTGCTCGCTCTCGTGCTGGAGCCTCACCTGGCCGAGTTCCTGTCGCAGCTCCGCCACCTGGGCCGCCAGCCGGGCGGTCTCATCGACGCGCTGCTGCAGGTCCTCGCCCTTGGCCACCAGCTGTTCATCCCGCTCTCGGAGCTGGGCTCGAAGGGCTTCCGCTTCCAGATCCCACTGCTGCAGGAGCGCGCCCTGCTCGGCCAGGTCGCGGCCCTGCCCGCGCAAGGTGGCCTCCAGCCCGGCAATCTCCAGCTCCAGACGCTGCGCCTTCTCCTTGGATTCCATGGCCTCCAGCAGGGTGGCCTGATGCAGGTCCTCCCGACCGGCCTGCTGCTCGACCAGCCCCTCCAGGGTGGCGGTGAGCTGGCTCTGCGCCGTGAGCGCCTCCTCGCGTTCCTGGTGGGCCGTGCGGAGAGCCTCCTGGCACGCTTCCAGAGCCGCCTCCCGGGCACCGGCCTCCCCTTGGGACTGCACCAGGGCTTCCTGTCCAAGGGCCAGCTCCCGCCGGGCGTCCGCGCGTTCCTGCTCCGCTGCGGCCAAGGCCTCCCGGCACCCGCGCAGGACCCCTTCCTGGTTCGCGAACTCCGCCTGGCCCGCGACCAGCTGCTGCAGAACCTCTTGGGCCTCCTGCTCCCGCGCGGCGGCCTCGCCCCGGAGCGCAGCCAGCTCTTCCCGGCAGGTACTCAGGGAGGCCTCCTGGACAGCCTGGGCCGACTCCAGCTCCTGAGCCCTCGACCGGAAGGCCTCCAGGTCCAGGTTCTCCCCCTGGAGCCGATCCCGCTCCTTGAGCAGCTCGATGGCCCGCAGCGCTTTCTCCCCCACCTGATGGTTCAGCGCCTCCACCTGCTGGATCAAGTCCGTGCGTTCCTGCAGAGACTCCCTGAGCTGGGCCTTCAGGGTCTCAGCGTTGTCGCCTTCGCGGCCCCGGGTCTCCTCAAGGCTGCGCAGGGCGCTCTCGGTCTCGGCGAGGCGGGCCTTCAGGGTCTCGGCCTCCCGGTTGCTGCGCTCCAGCTCATCGAGGTTGACGGTCACCGAGCTCAGCTGGCGCTGGACCTGCTGCGCCTCGGCTTCGGCCAGCAGCAGACGCTGGTCCCGGGCACTCAGCTCCTCCTGGAGGGTCACGATCTGGGCCTCCAGGCGCTCCAGCCGGTCGGCCTCCAGCGTCTTGGCCTCCTGGTTACCGCGCTCCAGCTCATCGAGGTTGACGGTCGCAGAATCCAGCTGCTGTTGAGCCCGCTGCGCGTCGGCCTCGGCCGCCAGCAGCCGCTGATGCTGGGCACTCAGCTCCTCCTGGAGGGTCGCTAACTGCGCCTCGAGGAGCTGTACCTTCAGGGTGTCCTGGAACTCGGCGGCAGGCGGAGCCGGGGTCGGCGAGGCCGGGCGAACGCCGAAGACAGGCGCGGAGGAGCTGACCTCCGGACCATCCAGCGCGTGCTTGAGGCCCTCCAGCCAGTCGTCCCCCAGATCCATGTCCGCCAGCTCCCCGAAGGGCTTGTCGGGGTCCAGGGGCCGACCGGGCGCCAGGGGCGAGAGCGCGGCCACCAGGGCGCTGGGGGAGATGGGCTTGTGCAGGTAGAGATCCGCGCGGCCCTTCAGGTTCTGGTGCCGCCGGTATTCCTCCTCCGTGGCCTTGGCGCTGATCAGGACGAGCTTCACGCCGTCCAGCGCCGGGTTCTTCCGGATGGCGGTGCAGAGCGAGTAGCCCTTGTTGTCCGCTACCTCGGCGCAGACAAGCACCACCGCGAAATCCCCGGTCAACAGGCGCGCCAGGGCCGCCTCCGGAGTCGTCGCCACGTCAGCGTCAAAGGCGGCTTCCAGGCTGACCTGATGGTCCTTGAGGAAGCTCCGGTCGGTGTCCACGAGGAGAAGGCGCTGGCCCATGCTTGATCCTTAGCCCTGGTTGAACCCTGAAGTCTACCCTGAACCGAAGGGGCCCCGTCAGCACGGGGCCCCGTTCAGGTTTCCACCCTGTATTTTCCCGCGTTCAGCGCGGAGGAATGGCCAAGGTTATCTTCTGGCTCCCGTTCGGGGTCTGGATGAAGAGCAGCAGGGTGCGGCCTCCAGCCTTCTTCACCTGGGCGTTGAACTCGGCCAGGTTGTTCACGGGCTGACGGCCCACCTCCGTGATGACCATGCCCGGCGCCAGGCCCCGGGTGGCCGCGGGGGAGCGGGGGTCCACCGTGGTGACCACCACGCCCTTCAGGCGGTTCTTCACGTCCAGGGACTCCACGTTGAAACCGTAGCTCTTCTCCAGGTTCAGGCTCTTCAGGTCACCCTGGGGCTTCTGCCCCGACTCGTCCTCGGGCTCTTCACCGGCCTCGCGGCGGCGTTGGTCCTCCAGGGCCTTCCGGTCGCCCAGGGTGGCAGTCAGGGTGAGGGATTTCCCGTCCCGCCAGAGGGCGAGTTTGAGGGTCTCCCCCGCCCGGCGGCTGGAGACGATGGCAACCAGCTCGTCGGGGCTGTGCACGGGCTGGCCGTCCACCGCCGTGAGCACATCCAGGCGCTGCACCCCCGCCTTATCCGCCGCCTGCCCCTTCTCGACCGTGCTGACCACCACGCCTTCCTTCACCCCCAGGGCATCCTGGTAGGCCTGGTCCAGCTCCATGGGACCGATGCCAAGGTAGCCCCGGCTCACGGGTTTGCCGCTGCGCAGGTCCTTCAGGATGCGGTTGACCTGGCTGATGGGCACCGCAAAGCCGATGTTCTGGCCCGCGGGGTTGATGGCGGTGTTGATGCCGACCACCTCGCCGCGCAGGTTCAGCAGCGGGCCGCCAGAGTTGCCGCGGTTGATGGCGGCATCGGTCTGGAGGAAGGAGCTCACGCCCGTATCGAGCTTGCGGCCCTTGGCGCTGATGATGCCCTGGGTGACCGTGTGCTCCAGGCCGAAGGGGTTGCCGATGGCCACCACCCACTCGCCGATGCGCAGCGAGTCCGATTCCCCGAGCTTGGCGAAGGGCAGGTGCGCCGCGTCGATCTTGATGAGGGCGATGTCCAGCTCCTTGTCCTTGCCCAGCACCGTGGCCTTGTAGGTCTTTCCGTCGCTGGTCTTCACTTCAATTGCGTTGTCCGAGCCGCCGCCCATGCTGGCAATGACGTGGTAGTTGGTGAGGATCTCGCCCTGGGGGCTGATGAGCACGCCAGAACCTCCCGACACCGTGCGCTGCTCATCCTCGCCCCCCCGGGGCGTGCGCCGCTGCTGGGGCCCGCCGGGACCGAAGAAGAAGTCGAAGAAATCCTGGCCCCCCACCTGGGGGTGGTCCATGGAGCGGCCCCTCACAAAGCTGGTGTTGGTGATGGCGACTACCGTGGGGTTCAGCTTCTCCGCCACATCCGCGATGGGCGGCAGCCGATCCAGCCCCTTGGCGTCCACCACCACGGGCTTCTCTTCCTGGGCGGTGGCGACCCAGCCACGGCTCAACCCCATCCCAAGGGCCATGCACCCGGCCGCAAAGACCGACAACCCTAGAACCTGCTTCATCTGACGATTCATGGAACTCCTCACTGGCCGGACCCCCGGCAAGCCATTCGATGACAGCAGTCCCCCGAAGGTTCCCGCTGGCCTTCCGATGCCGCCCAGGTTAATCTGGATGGTCCAACGGCGGCTGTAGCTCAGTTGGTTAGAGTACTGGATTGTGATTCCAGATGTCGCCGGTTCGAGCCCGGTCAGCCGCCCCAGATCAACAAGGCCCCCAAACGGGGGCTTTTTTGTGCGGACTCGGGCATCGGGCAAGGGTTGCCCCCCCTCTATGTCGCAGCAGCATCTGATTGCCAAAAACCGTCACAAGCCACCTCCTTGTCCCCTTTTTGTCATGAAAAAAAATGGACCTTCTGCCACCATCCAGTCGACACGATTGACGCACGCAACAATACGCCTGGGATTGCCCGCGGCCATCCCAAGGAAAGCCCTTGATGAAACCCTTCCCTCATCCTCCCCGGTGCCTCCGGCGCCACCCCATGACCGGGGTCGGCCTCCCGGCAGGAGTGTTGTTTCTCTGTCGCTCGCTTCTGCTCGCCCTGCTCCTGACGGCGTCCCTTGCCGCCGAAACGCCACTCCGGTTCGCCGTCCTGGCCTTCCGCCCCAAGGCGCAGGCCCTGGCGCAGTGGCAGCCCCTGGCCGAGAACCTCGAGCGAACCCTGGGCCAGAAGGTCGAGCTGAGCGCCTACAGCTACCCCGAGCTGAATAGCGCCATGGCCGCCAAGGCCGTGGACGTGGTCCTCACCAACCCGGGGCACTTCGTCGCACTCAGCCACCAGTTTCACCTGTCGGCCCCCCTCGTCACCCTGGTCAGCCAGGAAGGGCCGCACGCCCTGGCCTCCTTCGGCGGCGTGATCTTCACCCGGGCCGATGCCGCGGGCATCAACACCCTCGCCGACCTTGCAGGCAAGCGCATCGCCACCGCAGATACCCAGTCTCTCGGCGGCTATCAGATGCAGGCGTTCGAGCTGGCGGAGCGAGGCCAGCAGCTTCCCACCGGTGGTCGCCTCGTCCTCACCGGCATGCCCCACGACAACGCCTTCGAGGCAGTTCTCGCGGGCCGGGCCGAGGTGGGGTTCGTGCGCAGCGGGGTGCTTGAGGCCATGGCCCAGGAAGGCCGCCTGGACCCGGCCCTCGTGAAGGTCATCCACCGCCAGGACCTTCCCACCTTTCCTTACGCCAGCTCCACCGCCCTCTACCCCGAATGGCCCGTGGCGGTGACCTCCCAGGTTGAAGAACAGCTGGCCCGGAGACTGGCCATCGCCCTGCTGTCCCTGCCAGCCCAGAGTCCCGCAGCCCGCAGCGCGGGCATCCATGGCTTCACGGTCCCGGCCAACTATGGGGGCGTGGAGGCCGTGCTGCGGCGGCTCCGCCTCCCGCCCTTCGACGCGGCCCCCGATTTCACCCTGGCCGACATGTGGCGAAGGCATCGCCCCGAGATCGCGGCCTTTGCCGTGCTGCTGCTCCTCCTAGCGGCGACCAGCGCCGGACTTGCCCTCCAGAACCGCCGGGTCCGCCAGGCCCGCCTTCGTTTCGCCACCCTGTTCGAGCAGTCACCGGAACCCATGTGGATCATTGCCGACGGCCGCTTCATTGACTGCAACCCCGCAGGGGTCCGCATCTTCGGCCATGCTGACAAGGTTTCCCTGCTGGCGCGCCTTCCGGACTCCCTGTCGCCCCCACACCAGCCCGACGGCGAGGCCTCACGAAGCAAGGCCCAGCGCCTGCTCTGCGCGGTGGCAGAGGGCGAGCCCCAGCGCTTCGAGTGGGTCTACCTCCGAGCGGATGGCAGCCCTTTCAGTGCCATCCTCAGCCTCATGCCGACCACCCTGGAGGGGCGCCCGGTGAGCCTGGCCGTGGGCCACGACATCTCGGACCTCAAGCGGGCGGAGGAGGAAAGGCGCCTGCTCGAGGCCCAGCTCCACCAGGCCATGAAGCTCGAGAGCCTGGGCAGCCTGGCCGGCGGAGTCGCCCACAACATGAACAACGTGCTGGGCGCGATCCTGGGTCTGGCCTCCAGCCTGCGCACCCAGGCTGTCCCCGCCTCTCCCACGACCAAGAGCCTCGACACCATCGTCAGCGCCTGCCTGCGGGGCCGCGGCGTAGTGAAGGGCCTGCTCTACTTCGCCCACAAGGATCTCCAGGAGGAGCGTGTCATCCAGCTCAACGATCTGGTCCGGGAGATGGCCCTCCTCCTCGGGCAGACCATGCTCAACCGAGTCCAGCTGCAGCTGGATCTGGACGAGAACCTGGGTGAGTTCCACGGCGATGCCGGAGCCGTGAGCCATGCCCTCATGAACCTCTGCGTCAATGCCATGGATGCCATGCCAGCAGGCGGGACTATCTGGATCCAGACGCGGTGCAACGCCGAGGGTGGGGTCGTGCTGGCCGTGCGCGACTCCGGCGAGGGGATGCCCCCCGAAGTGCTGGCCAAGGCCATGGAGCCCTTCTTCACCACCAAGCCGGAGGGCAAGGGCACGGGGCTGGGCCTGCCCATGATCTACGGCACCATGAAGGCCCATGACGGCAGGTTCGAGCTGAAGAGCCAGCCGGGCCTCGGGACCGAGGCCACCCTCACCTTCCCCGCCTCCCGGGTGGTCCGTGCCACGCCAGCCCCGGACCTTGCCGCTGGCCCCACGGCCTGCGGGGCCCCCTCGCTGAGCATTCTCCTGGTGGATGACGACGACCTCATCCGCGAGTCGGTCACGGAGGTCCTACAGTTCCTGGGGCACCGGCCCTTCAGCGCCCCGGGTGGGCAGGAGGCCCTCCGCCTGCTGGAGGATGGCCTCCCAGTGGACCTGGTGATCCTCGACATGAACATGCCCGTCATGAACGGCGCCGAGACCCTGCCGCGGATCCTCGCGCAACGCCCCGACCTGCCGGTCCTGATGGCCACGGGGTATAGCGAAGAGGACATCGTGCCCCTGCTCGTGGGCCGGCCCAACGTCCAGAGCCTGCGGAAGCCCTTCAGCATCCAGGAGCTCTCGGACCGGCTGGCGGGCTTGCGGACCGGGGCCACCGAGCCCGCCAGCGAGGCCTTGACTTAATCCTTGCAGGGCGTCGCGGCTGCGTCGGGTTTTGTCACGACCTCTTAGTTCCAGATGTTTCCTGTGGTGGTGTGGGTCTGGCCGTGGCAGGAGAGGGCGCAGCCGCCCCGGCCCTGCGTGGCGTTCACGGTGTAGGTCAGGGCTCCAGTGGCGGGCGTGGCGCCGCCCCCGAACTTGACGGTGTCGCTGGAGAGCTGGTCCGTGGCGGTGCGGACTGCCGTGGTGTCCAGGTACCTGAAGTGGTTGACCACCCCGGTGCGGTTGTTGGTGCTGGTGGACATGTCGTGGCAGTGGTCGCACGTCTGGTTGTGGGCGGTGGGGTTGTTGTGGCGCCCGGTGGCGTCGTTGTATTGCGTGGCGGTGGAGGTGATCTTGTGGCAGGTGATGCAGTAGGTGTTGGCATTCACCGTGAGGGTGCCGGACTGCCAGCCGGGAGTGACCTGGCCGCCGTGGCAGCTGATGTTGGAGCAGGTGAAGGCCGAGGCGCTGCTGACGAAGCCCGCGGTGCTGCTCTGGGCGTTGAAGGTGGCGTGGACGGCCACGGAGGCGGGTCCCGAGCTGATCGGTGAGGCCACCCGCTTGTTGGCGTTGCTGTAGTGGGTGTTGTTCGTGTCCCCAGGCAGCGACTTGAAGTGGCAGGCCTGGCACTGGGGGTAGGCGGCACTCGCCAGGCCCGTGGGCAGGGCCGGGGTGCCCCTCGTGAAGGTTCCCAGGGCCAGGTGCTTGGGGTGGGAGCCCTTGAGGTTGGGCCAGGCACTCCCGGTGGGACCCTGGGTGGTGAAGCTGGCGCCCACGTGGCAGGAGAGGCAGGTGCCGGCCGTCATGCCCGTGCCCAGGGGTGAGCCGAGGGTGTGGCACACGGTGCAGACGGGGCCACTCTTGGTTGTCGCACCCGTCTGGTCGTGGCAGTTGCTGCACTCCCCGTTGAACTGGACCAGGGTGACCGCCTGGTGGGGGTTGCCCCCGCTGCTGAGGTCGGTACTCAAGAAGGGGATCGGATGGGCCGCCCCCGAGCCCTGAGGGGCGTTCCAGTGGTAGGCCGTGGCCGTGGGCGTGTGGGTCTGGGCATGGCAGACCACCGCACAGCCGCCATCAGCTTCAGCATAGGGGGCGGTGACGCTGTAGGTCATGGCGCCCGAGATCGGGTAGGTGGCGTTGCCCGTCTTGAACTTGATGGTGCCGCTGGGCAGCTTGCTGGAGCCGCCGACGTTGGTGCTGTTCAGCTCGGCGAAGTGCTTGACCGCGCCGATGCTGGCGTTGGCGGCGCTCATGTCGTGGCAGAGGGTGCAGTCAGCGGTGCCCGCCGTGCTGTGGGTCCCGGAGGAATGGCGACCCAGGGCATCGTTGTACTGGGCGGGCTGGCTGCCTCCGTTGATGGCGTGGCACTTGGTGCAGTCCGTGGTGCTGACGATGCTGTTCGCCGCCGTCCAGGCTGGGGTGGTCTTGCCCCCGTGGCAGCTCACCGTGGCGCAGGTGAGGGCCGCAGGACTGAAGGTCGCGGAGCCGCCCGTCTGGGCGTTGTAGGTTGCGTCGAGGGCCACGGCCCCGGGACCCGTGAGGGGGGCCACCCGGGCGTTGGCATTGGTGTAGTGGGTGCCGGTGCCCGTCCCGCTGCCCGCATGGCAGGTGTCGCAGGTCAGCGTCGTGGGCAGGGCCAGGTGCTTGCCATGGGACCCGGCGATGCTGGGGTAGCTGGCGCCCTCAGGCCCCACGGGCAGCCCGGCGCCGCCCACATGGCAGGACAGGCAGGTGCCGCTGCCCGTGGCCACTGCCACGGGATTCGCCAGTGAGTGGCAGACGCTGCAGCTGGGGGCGCCGGTCACGGGCGAGGTGCCCGAGGTGGCATGGCAGGTGCCGCAGTCCGCGGTAAACGTGGCCTGGGTGGCGGTCAGGTGGCCGTTGTTCTGGGTGTCGACCTGGCCCGCGAGGAAGGGTATGCCGTGGGGCGCCCCGCTGGCCGTCCAGGTCTCCACGGTGCTGACATGGATGTGCGTGTGGCAGGTCAGAGCGCAGCCGCCGTTCCCCTGAGTCGCGCCCGTGGTGGAGTACGTCCTCGCGCCCGAGACGATTGCCGCGTCGAAAGCGATGGTTCCGCCCGGCAGCTGGTCGGCGGGGCTTCCCGTGGAGACACCGTCCACCGCTGGTGTGTCCAGGTACTTGAAGTGCGCCTGTGCCCCCAGGGAGCCATTGCCCATGCTGTGGCAGGTGGTGCAGGCGATGGCGTTCGCCGCCGTGGTGGCGTTGTGGGTGCCGCTGCTGTGCCGTCCGAACGCATCATTGAACTGCGTGACGGTCCCCGCGGAGGTCGCCACACCGTGGCACTTGGTGCAGTCCGTGGCGCTGTTGAGGAGGCCTGTCTGCCAGCCCGGCGTGACCTGGCCGCCGTGGCAGCTCACGTTTGAGCAGGTCAGGCTGGCTGGTGTGAAGGCGGGGCTGCCGCCGGTCTTGGCGGCGAAGGTGGTACTGACGGCCACCGGCACCGGTCCCGAGGGCACGGTGATCCGCGCGTTGGCGTTGGTGTAGTGGGTCGTCGTGCCCGAGCCGCTGCCCGCGTGGCAGGTGTCACAGGTGAGCTGGGTGGCCAGACCCATGTGCTTCGCGTGGGCGCCTGGGATGCTGGGGAACCCCGAGCCGTTGGGCCCAAGGGTGGGCACGGCACTGCCGCCATGACAGGACTGGCAGGTGCCGGAGCCGGTGGCAAGCACCGTGGGGTCCGCCAGCCGGTGGCAGGTGCTGCAGAGGGGAGCCCCGACCAGGGGAGAGCTGCCCGTGTAGGCATGGCACACGGCGCAGTCCGAGGCGAAGCCTGCAGCCGTGACCGTGAGGTGGCCGTTGAGCTGGGAGTCGTTCTGGCCACTCAGGAAGGGGACCGGATGCGCGGACCCGCTGGCAGTCCAGGTCTCATAGGTGGGCGTGTGGATGTGGTTGTGGCAGGTCAGGGCGCAGCCGCCATTTCCCTGGGTACCGCTGGTGACCGAATAGGTCCTTGACCCCGTCACGATCGTCGTGTCGAAAACGAGGGTGCCGCTGGGCAGCTGGTCCGCCGGGAGGCCCGTAGCCGTGCCGTCCACCGCGGGAGTGTTCAGGTACTTGAAGTGCGCCAGGGCACCGCTGCTGCCATTGGTCATGCTGTGGCAGGTGGTGCAGGCGATGGTGCTGCCTGCTGCGGTGGCATTGTGGGTGCCCATGCTGTGGCGACCGAAGGCGTTGTTGTATTGGGTGCCCGCCGGGGCCAGCGAGACGCTGTGGCACTTGATGCAGTCCGTCGCGCTGTTGATGCTGCCCGCCGTGGTCCAGGCCGGGGTGGTCTGGCCGCCGTGGCAGCTGACGTTGCTGCAGGTCAGAGCGCTGGGCGTGAACGCCGCCGTGGCTGCTTTGCTGTTGAAGCTGCTGTTGATGGCGACCGGCGCCGGTCCGGCGGTGCTCCGGGAGTTGGCATAGTGGGTCGCCGTGCCCGACCCGCTGCCCGCGTGACAGGTGTCGCAGGTCAGGGTCGTGGGCAGGACCATGTGCTTGGCATGGGCCCCGGCGATGCTCGGGAAGGCAGCCCCTCCGGGTCCCGTGGGCAGACCGGCTGTGCCGCTGTGGCAGGACAGACAGGTCCCCGTGCCGGTGGCCGTCAGGGTCGGGTCCGCCACCTTGTGGCAGGTGTTGCACAGGGGTGCGCTCGCCGCAGGGCTCGTCCCCGAGATGGCGTGGCAGCTGGAACAATCGCTGGTGAACGTCGTGGCGCTGGCGGTGAAGTGGCCGTTGTTCTGGGTGTCCGTCTGCCCCGCCCCGAAGGGCACGGGATGCGGCGTCCCCGCCGCAGTCCACGTGCTCGCCGCCGCCGTATGGAGGTGGGTGTGGCAGGTCAGGGCGCAGCCGCCATTCCCCTGAGTGCCGGTGGTGACCGAATAGGTCCTTGACCCCGTCACGATCGTCGCGTCGAAGACGATGGTGCCGCTGGGCAGCTGATCCGCCGGGAGGCCCGTGGCCGTGCCGTCCACCGCCGGGGTGTTCAGGTACTTGAAGTGCGCCGCGGCCCCGCTGCTGCCATTGGTCATGCTGTGGCAGGTGGTGCAGGCGATGCCGTTGGCGAGGGTGGCAGCGTTGTGGGTGCCCAAGGCGTGGCGGCCGAAGGCATCGTTGAAGTTGGTAGCCGTACCGACACTGGCCGCCACGCTGTGGCACTTGGTGCAGTCCGTCGCGCTGCTGATGCTGCCCACCGCAGTCCAGGCCGGGGTGGTCTGGCCGCCGTGGCAGCTGACGTTGCTGCAGGTCAGGGCACCGGGCGCGAACGCCGCAGCGGCGGCTTTGCCGTTGAAGCTGCTGCTGATGGCGACCGGCGCCGGTCCAGAGGTGCTCCGGGAGTTGGCGTAGTGGGTCGCCGTGCCCGACCCGCTACCGGCGTGGCAGCTGTCGCAGGTCAGGGTCGTGGGCAGGACCATGTGCTTGGCGTGGGCCCCGGCGATGCTCGGGAAGGAGGCCCCCCCGGGTCCTGCAGGCAGGCCCGCCGTGCCGCTGTGGCAGGACAGGCAGGTCCCCGGGCCGGTGGCTGGCTGGGTCGGGTCTGCCACCAGGTGGCAGCTGGTGCACAGGGGTGCACTCGCCGTCGGGCTCGTTCCCGAGATGGCGTGGCAGCTGGAGCAATCGCTGGTGAACGTCGTGGCGCTGGCCGTGAAGTGGCCGTTGTTCTGGGTGTCCGTCTGCCCCGCCCCGAAGGGCACGGGGTGCGGCGTCCCCGCCGCGGTCCAGGCATTCACCGCCGCGTTATGGAGGTGGGTGTGGCAGGTCAGGGCGCAGCCGCCATTCCCCTGGTTGCCGCTGGTGACTGAATACGTCCTTGACCCCGTCACGATTGCCGCGTCGAAGACGATGGTGCCGCTGGGCAGCTGGTCCGCCGGGAGGCCCGTGGCCGTGCCGTCCACCGCCGGGGTATTCAGGTACTTGAAGTGCGCCGCGGCACCGTTGCTGCCATTGGTCATGCTGTGGCAGGTGGTGCAGGCGATGCCGTTGGCGAGGATGGCGGCGTTGTGCGTGCCCAAGGCATGGCGGCCGAAGGCATCGTTATAGTTGGTGACCGTGTCGGCGCTGGCGGCCACGCTGTGGCACTTGGTGCAGTCCGTCGCGCTGTTGATGCTGCCAGCCGTGGTCCAGGCCGGGGTGGTCTGGCCGCCGTGGCAGCTGACGTTGCTGCAGGTCAGGGCGCTGGGCGTGAATGCCGCGAGGGCGGCCTTGCTGTTGAAGCTGCTGCTGATGACGACCGGTGCGGGTCCAGAGGTGCTCCGGGAGTTGGCGTAGTGGGTCGCCGTGCCCGACCCGCTGCCTGCGTGACAGCTGTCGCAGGTCAAGGCCGTGGGCAGGATCATGTGCCTGGCGTGGGCCCCGGCGATGCTCGGGAAGGAGGCCCCCCCGGGTCCCGCGGGCAGGCCCGCCGTGCCGCTGTGGCAGGACAGGCAGGTTCCCGTGCCGGTGGCCGTCAGGGTCGGGTCCGCCACCTTGTGGCAGGCGGTGCACAGGGGTGCGCTCGCCGCCGGGCTCGTTCCGGAGATGGCATGGCAGCTGGAACAATCGCTGGTGAAGGTCGCCGCTGTGCTCGCGACATGGGCCCCACCGAGGAAGGGGACCGCGTGGTTCGGCTGGCCCGGGCCATTCACATGGCAGGCTACGGCATTGGCGGAGGCGGAGAAGCAGCTGGGCGCGGTGGCATCCGGGGCGATGCGCCCCTTGGTGCCGTCATGACAGAGCGCGCAGGCCACGGCACGGTTGCCCGCATCCCGGTGGGAGGCGGCGTAGGCAGGGAAGGCACCCGGGGCCTGCACCCAGCGGTCGGCGTGGGCCCTCGCCTGGACATGGCAGCTGCTGCACTTGGTGGCCGCGGCCGCCCCGCCCTCAAAGCCGGTGGAGCCCGGGTTGCCGTGGCAGGCCTGGCAGGAGGCCAGATCCTTTTTCGCGGCGATGCCATGGAAGGCGGCGCTGGTCGCCGTGGTCCAGACGGAACCCAGCGCATGGGGCGCCGCCTCGGCCCCGTGACACAGGGTGTTGTTGAAGCAGCCCGGGGCCGTGCCTGCTGGAGCGGGCGTCGCGGGATGCCCCGCCGGGTTGGCCACAGCGCCGGGGTAGTGGCACTGCACGCAGACCGGTGCATTCGTGGCATCCGTGGTGGCGTGGTTGGAGCCCGAGGCGTTGTGCCAGGGCTTCGCCGGGTGCGGGGCCGCGACCCCATGGCAGGTCGTGCAGGCCTTGGTGGTCCCGTCCGAGGCGGTCAGCCCCGAAGCGAAATTCGTCCCGTGGCAAGCCTGGCAGGAGGCCAGCCCGCCGCCCGAGGTGCTCTGGCCCAGCTTCGCCCGGAGACCGTGGCTACCCGCCAGGGCATAGCCGGGCTGGGTGTTGTGGTGGCAGGCGGCCGTGAAGCAGCCGGGCTCACTGAAGGGCCCGCCCGTCAGCTGGGCGCCATGGCAGATCTTGCAGGTGCTGAGCCCGGCCAGGGCACTGCCTGGATGGCTCGCGGTCCAGCCCGCGGGATGGACGCCGCCGTTGCCAGCCCAGGTATAGGAAGCGTGGGTCTTGCCGTGGCAGACGATCGTGCAGGTCTTGGCTGTGGGGCTGTAGCTGCCGCCGGTCAGGGCGATGGTCTCCGCCGCCACGCCTTCCATGGCCGCGGTGCCCAGGTTTGTCAGGTGGCCGAGGGCCCCGCTGCTTCCGTTCGTCATGTTGTGGCACTCGGTGCACAGCAGCCTGGCCGACGAGTTCATGTGCAGCGCGTGGAACCCGGAGTAGACGCTGTTGCTCTCGGGTAACCCTGGTGCCGTCCCCAGGGCGTGGCACTTCGTGCAGTCGGCGGCCGTGTTGAGGCTGCCTGATGCGGTCCAGGCTGGCGTGGTCTGGCCGCCGTGGCAGCTCACGTTGCTGCAGGTGAGGGTCGTCGGATTGAAGGTCGCCGGGCCTGCATTACCGCTGTAGGCGCTCAGGAAGGCCACGAGGCCCGGCCCTGTGCGCAGGCTGTTCATGCCGGCACGACCATCGGCATGGTTGTAGTGGGTCAGGGTGCCGGTGTCCGCGCCCTGGTGGCAGGTCGCGCAGGTTCCTGCCACGCCCGCCAGGGCATTGTGCTTCCCGTGGGCCCCCGCCACATTCGGGAAGCTGGCGCCCGTGGGCGGCTTCTCGTGGCAGGAGGCACAGCTCGCCACGGTCAGTGGCGAGCCCGCCTGATGACAGGTGCTGCAGAGCGGCGCCGACACGACCGGCGAGGCTCCGGACACTGCGTGACAGGTCGCGCAGGTGCCATTGAACCCCGCCTGGGTGACGCCGGTGTGCTCGCTGCTAAGGAACGGAACCTGGTGTGTGGCCTGGATGGTGCCATGACAAAGGGTGTTGTTGGTGCAGCCCGGGGCCGTCCCAGCCGGGGCCGGCGTGGCGGGGTGCCCGACTGGATTCGCGGGCGCTCCAGGGAAGTGGCACTGGGCACAGACGGCGGCATTGGCGGGATTGGTGGTGGCGTGGTTCGATCCGGCAGCGTTATGCCAGGGCTTCGCCGGATGCGGCGCGGCCACACCATGGCAGCTGGCGCAGGACTTGGCGGCCACTCCCCCTGAAAAGTCCTTCCCGTGGCAGATCTGGCAGGAAGCCAGGCTCCCGCCGTCGGTCCCGGCAGCCAGCTTGGCCCGGGTGCCATGGATGGCCACCGTGCCCCAGGCAGGAAGGGTCTTGTGGTGGCAGAGCATGGAGGCACAGGTCGGGACATTGCTGCCGGCGGTGGCAACCGCCAGCTGGTGGCACTTGGTGCACGCGTCCAGCCCCGCGATGGCGCTGCCAGGATGGCTGCTGATCCAGCCGGAAGGGTGGTAGTTCTGGCTGAGGGTCACGGTCGGCGTGCTGGCACTGCCCCCCCCACCACCTCCGCACCCAAGGAGGGCCAGCGAAAGCGTGAAGGCCAGTCCGAACAGGCCAACCAGTCCTGCCAAGCGCTTCCAGGCGAGGAGGTCGATGGCAAATTTTCGATAACCTTGCCTTGGGGGCATGCGGAGATCCTCGAATTTGGAACCGGTTGGATTCATCAGAGCATAATTGAGTCTTTTGGTTTATCAAGTGCAAGACGAACGATTGTTGATTTTAAATTGATCCCCATTCTCAATGTTGATACATAGAAATATCTAGTTGCAGGAAAATTCCGCGCATAAATTTATGCATACAACCGGCCCCAGCCTGGGCAGTCTGGTGGTGCACGCTGGCCTTCTTGAGCGCAGTCACACCAAGGGGCACCCCAGCGTGTGGTCCCCCGCCCAAGGAACTTGCAAGCCCCCAGAGACCTTCCGCTTCTGGTGGTCCTGTCAGGCTCCCCCACCGCCACGCTGCCTGGGTTTCGCCCCAGGACTCCCCTTCCTGAGGCCCCATGCTGCGCCGCATCATCGACGTCGACGAACGCCTGCCCATCCTGCAGACCCTGCCCCTGAGCCTCCAGCATCTCTTCGCGATGTTCGGAGCCACCGTGCTGGTGCCCTTCCTGTTCAAGGTGAACCCGGCCACCTGTCTGCTGATGAACGGCGTCGGCACCCTCATCTATCTGGCGGTGGCCAAGGGCCGCATCCCCGCCTACCTCGGCTCGAGCTTCGCCTTCCTCTCTCCGGTCTTCGCCGTGCTGGCCTCGGGCCTCAGCTACTCCGCGGCCCAGGGCGGCTTCATCGTCTTCGGCCTCATCTTCATCCTGCTGTCCCAGGTGGTCCGCGTCGCGGGCACCCGCTGGATCGAGGTCATCTTCCCCCCCGCGGCCATGGGCGCCATCGTGGCCATCATCGGCCTGGAGCTGGCCCCCGTCGCCACCAACATGGCGGGCCTGACCGCCAGCAGCACACCCCTGGGCATGTCGGTAAAGCTGGCGCTCATCGTGTCTCTCTCCACCCTCGGCGTGACCATCCTGGCCTCGGTGCTGCTGCGCGGCTTCATGGCTGTCATCCCCGTGCTGCTGGGCGTCATCGCCGGCTACGTGCTGTCCCTGGGCCTGGGCGTGGTGGACTTCGAGGCCGTCCGTCTGGCCCCCTGGTTCCAGGTGCCCACCCTCTACGCGCCGAGCTTCAACGTCCAGGCCATCCTCATCATCCTCCCCGCGACCCTGGTGGTGCTGGCCGAGCATGTGGGGCACCTGGTGGTGACCGGCAACATCGTCGGCAAGGACCTCGTGAAGGACCCGGGCCTGCACCGCTCCCTGCTGGGTGACGGCATCTCCAACGTGCTCTCCGGCCTCGTGGGCGCCACCCCCAACACCACCTACGGCGAGAACATCGGCGTCATGGCCATCACCAAGGTCTACAGCGTGTGGGTCATCGCCGGCACGGCCATCATCGCCATCGTGGTGTCCTTCTCCGGCAAGCTCGCCGCCATCATCCGCAGCATCCCCGTGCCGGTCATGGGCGGCGTCTGCATGCTGCTCTTCGGTGTCATCGCCGCCGCCGGCATCCGCATGCTGATCGAAAAGAAGGTGGACTACACCAAGTCCCGCAACCTGATCCTCACCTCCGTCGTGCTCATCAGCGGCATCAGCGGCGCCGCCGTCAAGCTGGGCACCGTCGAGCTGCGCGGCATGGCCCTCGGCACCGTCGTCGCCATCTGCCTCGCCCTGCTGTTCTGGTCCTTCGACAAGCTGGGCATCAGCACTGATGGTGGCGCCCACTAACCCCGCCCAACCCGATCCGCTAGACTGGACCTGCGTGCCCATAGCTCAGGTGGATAGAGCAGCAGCCTTCTAAGCTGCAGGTCGTTGGTTCGAGTCCAACTGGGCGCACCAGCGCCCAGTTGGACTCGGACCAACGAGTGGACTGCCCGAGGCGTGCCCTCCGCCTGATGGACAGCGCCCCGCGCTGTCCTCCCGCTCCTCGCTTCGCTCGCTCGCGGAGTCGGAGCCTCTGGCACGCCGAAGCAGGCCGGCAGACGGCAAAGCCGGATGCGTTCGAGGCCAACGTTCAGTGGGTCGGCACCGCACCAGCGCCTCTCGGCCTCGCGCAACAACGCCCCCCAAAATTGGCTGCCCACCTCCGCCGCCAGAAGGCGATGATTACCTTGTCGGGAATGCCCCACCCCCACCGGAGGCACCATGAACTCCTTCCGCTCCGCCGCCTTGGTCCTGCTGGTGATCGCAGGCCAGATCCCAGCCCAGGCGGCCCCGCCCAGCAACCGCCAGAGGTGGGATCTGACCCTCTTCTCCTGGGTGCGGCGCAGCCCTGCCGAGCCCGGTGCCCCCGCCAACAGCCAGCCCCTGCGTGTCTCGGCAGCCGCTCTGGAGCAGGCGCTGGCCTCGGTTCAGCTCGTCCTCCCGAAGGAAGACGAGCCGCTCTTCGATCGGAGCGAAGCCGCCGGCCTGAGCAAGGTCCTCGCGGAAGCCCTCGCCCTGGCAGGGCCAGGCGAAGACCTGGAGCTGGTCAGCACCGCCAAGCGGGGGGGCGGGTTCTTCTCGGACTCCCTCACGGTGACGGCCCGGCTCTTCGTCCAGGAGGGCAAGCTGAACCTCCTGGTTCACGACGCCCGCCTGGATGTGGTGTTTAAATACAATCTCGACTTCACCATGCCCAAGTTCGAGTTCGGCTCCCGCACCAAGGCCCGCGCCGTTGTGCTGAGGGCAGAAGAAGGGGAAGCTCGCCGCCCGGACTGGATCGTGCTGCCGCTGCCCCCACCCACGGTAAAGGCCGCGCCGACCTCGACGCCGGTGACGGTCGCGCCGACCCCCGTCGCACCGAGTCCGGTGCTACCGGCCGCCGTGGCCCCGGTAGCCCCTGCTGCCCCGGCCCCGCCAAGACCCGAATCGGCCCCCGCACCTTCTTCCACCCTGGAGAGCCGCCTGCTCCGGCTCAAACAGCTCCGGGATCAGAACCTCATCACCGAAGAGGACTACGCCAAGCGGAAGCAGGAGCTGCTCAAGGAGCTCTAGGCGCCATTCGAGCGTGGGCCAGCCTCCTTCCGGCCTACAAAAAAATCCTGGAGAGCAATAATAGATTTATTCCGACTGCTATAATTTTTAGTCAAATGCCAAAAAAAGCCCCCTCCCAACCCGTCCAGACCCGCCTTGCGGAAGCCTACCGGGAACTCCCCGAGGCCATGCGGCGCATTGCTGACGCCCTGATGTCCGATCCGCTGCTGGGCGCCCTCTGGGGCATCGAGTCCATGGCAGAGCGGGCCGGGGTCAGCGTGGGCACTGTCGTGCGGTTCGCCAAGCGGCTCGGCTACAAGGGCTTCAGTGAGTTCCGCGATGCCCTCCGGGAGGCCTGCCACACCCGCTCCGGGGACGCCGAGCTCGAAATGATGGAGTCCCCCACGGACGTCTACGGCACCCTCGCCGAGGTGGCCCGCCGGGATGGGGAGCACCTGAACCGCCTGATCCAGATGGTGGACCAGCCCACCCTGGAGGCCGCCACGAAGATGCTCACCGGGGCCCACCACCGCGTGATCCTGGGCCGCGGCGTCTCCCACGTGATGAGCCTGATCATGGGCCTCTACCTGACCCAGGCGGGGCTGCCCTGCATCGCCGCGATCCCCTCGGACTTCTCCAACCAGGTCGCCAACCTCGGCCCCAAGGACCTGCTCGTGGTCCTCAGCTTCGCCCCCTACAGCCGGGAGGCCGTGGACGCCGCCATGTTCGCCCACGAGAGCGGCATCCCGGTGCTGGCCTTTTCGGACCGCGCCGACTCACCCCTGAAGCCCTACGCAGACATCCTGATCCCGGTGCCCAGCGAGGACCTGCTCTTTAGCTGCAGCATCACCACCTTCGCCGCCCTGGCCCACGCCTTCGCCATCGTGCTGGCAGCCCAGGACCACGCGGGCACCATCAAGCGCCTCCAGGCAGCAGACAAGGTCGCCCAGCCGCTGTTCGTGAACCACTGGCTGCCCATGCAGCCCGGGGCCTACAGCCTGGGGCGGATGCGGAAGAGCTGAGCGCTCGCGTCCTCGCCACCCCTCTCTAGGTGACCCATGTCCGCTCCCAGCCCTGACCAGATCCTCCGGCACCTGCGCCGCGCCAACGCCGTGGCCAAGCGCGCGGCCAGCTTCGGCCACCACCCCTTCGGCGCCATCCTGGTGGGGCCCGATCACGAGACGGTGCTGCTGGAACAGGGGAACGTGAGCACCGTCAACCACGCGGAGGCGGTCCTGGCCCGCACCGCGGACATGAACTTCCCGGCGGCCTACCTGGCGAGCTGCACGCTCTACACCACCGTGGAGCCCTGCGCCATGTGCGCGGGAACGCTCTACTGGGCCAACATCGGGCGCCTGGTCTACGGCATGGACGAGAGCCGCCTGCTGGCCTTCACCGGCAGCCATCCCGAGAACGCGACCCTGGACGTGCCCTGCCGCTACCTCTTCGCCCACGGCCAGAAGGACATCCCCGTGATCGGTCCTGTGGCCGAGGTGGAGACAGAGATCGCCGAGCTGCACCAGGCTTTCTGGAAGAGCTAGAACTCCAGCCGCTCGTAGGTGGGGAAGCCCACCTCGACCCAGCGCTCCTGGCCGTAGCGCACGATGTTCCCGAAGATGAAGATCAGCGGGGACGTGGTGGCATTGCCCGGGAACACGCCGAGGATCCAGGGGTGCCCCGGGTCCAGCTCGAAGCCCTCAGTGGCCTGGGCCCGCTCGGTCAGGCCGTTCATGTAGGCCTTGGCGTAGTCCAGCGCCGCCGCCTCGCTGACGATCTGCATGCCCTCGGCGGTGTAGCTGCGGCCCAGGTTGCTCCGGAGGAACATGGCGGGTTCCGCCAGCAGACGCACATGGGAGGTGGGGTAGGCCTTGCGGAGCGCGTCCAGCAGGCTGTCGACGGGAAAGCTCATGGTTGCCTCAGAGGCGATGGATCAGGGTTTGGAAACTAGAAGCGCATCTCGCGGTTGTAGGGCTTGCCCAGGTCCGTGGGGCCCAGCTGCCGGGCCTTGCGGGCCAGCGCCAGCACCACGATGACCAGCACGTAGGGCAGCATGACGGCGAACTCGTAGGGGAACTTGATGCCCCACACCTGCATGGAGAGCTGGAAGGACTGCGCGATGCTGAAGAGCAGTGCACCGCCCAGAATGCCCAGGGGGCTCCAGCGCCCGAAGTAGACCAGGGCCACGGCGATGAAGCCGCGCCCAGCCACCAGGTCATCCGAGAACATCTTGGCCTGGCAGAGCGACAGGTAGGCCCCGGCGAGGCCCGCCATGGCGCCACCCAGCATGAGGGCCTGGTAGCGGATGAGATCCACATGGATGCCCATGGTGTCCGCGGCGCGAGGATGCGTGCCCACAGCCCGGACCTTCAATCCCCAGGGAGTCTTGTAGAGCAGGAACCAGCAGGCCGGCACCAGCAGCAGGGCCGTGTAGGTGAGGGCGTTGTGGTTGAAGAGCACGCCGCCCAGGAAGGGGACCTTCGAAAGGCCGGGGATGGCGATGGCCGCCATGCCCTCCACGCCAGTGACGCCGCCCACGAAGTGGCGGAAGAGGGTGCCCGCCAGGCCCCAGCCCAGCATCTGCAAACCGATGCCCGCGATGCCCTGGGAGGCCCGGAAGGTGACGGTCACCAGGGCGAACACCACACCCATGGCGGCACCGACTGCCAGGGCGGCGCCGATGCCCAGCAGGTTGCCGTAGGCGGCCCAGGGGGTGGCCTTCAGGCTGAAGGGCACCATGAAGCCCAGGAAGGCGCCCATGCACATGATGCCGTCACAGCCCAGGTTGAAGACACCGGCCCGCTGGTTGAAGTTCTCTCCCAGGGCCGCCAGTAGCAGGGCCACGGAGAAGGGCACGGCCAGGCAGAGCACGTTGTAGATCATCAGTCCGGCGCTCATGACTGGGCTCCTTTCCCGGCCTTGCGCGCCGAGGACGAGAATCTCCCGAACCACCGGAAGAAGCGCTCCTGGGCGTAGGGATTCCGGAGGAAACTCTGGGCACTGACGATGGAGAGGATGATGACGCCCTGCAGCACCAGCACCATGTTGGCGGGCACGGAGGCGGAGCGCTGGGTCATGTCGGCGCCGATGAGGAGGATGCCGAAGAAGACTGCGGAAGGCACGATGCCACCGGGATGGAGGGCACCGAAGAGGGCCACCACGATGCCCGCAAAGCCGTAGCCCGAGGAGATGCCCTCGATGGCCCGGTGGTGGACGCCCGAGACCTCCACGGCCCCGGCCAGGCCCGCGAAGCCGCCGGCCATGAGCATGGCGACGATGAGGTAGCGCTCCACGGGAATGCCGGCATAGCGGGCGGCCTTGGCTCCGGCCCCGGCGGTGCGCATGCGGTAGCCCAGGGTGGTCTTCCACAGCAGCATCCACACCAGCAGCGCGGCCACCAGGGCCAGGATCAGGCCCATGTGGATGCGCGTGCCGGGCACCAGCGTATCCAGGAAGGCCATCTCCGGGAGGCGCATGGACTGGGGCGTGCCCGAGCCCGTCTCCAGCTCATTGGGGTCCAGCATGGGACCCCGCAGCATGAAGGTGTACACCTGGGCGGCGATGTAGTTGAGCATCACGGTGCTGAGGATCTCGTTCACCTGCAGCTTGGCCTTCAGCCACCCGGCGATGCCGCCCCAGAGGGCGCCGGCCAGGGCACCCGCCATCATGGTGGCGGGCAGCAGGATGGCCTTGGGGGCGTGGGGCATGGCCAGGGCCATGGCCGTGGAGGCGATGACGCCCATCTGGATCTGGCCCTCGGCGCCGATGTTCAGGATGCCGCTGCGGAAGGAGATGGCGATGCCCAGCGCCACCAGCATCAGGGGCACGGACCGCACCAGCACTTCCGTCACGCCGAACAGGTCCGACAGGGGTCCCGTGAGGATGGTCTTGTAGGTGGCCAGCGGACTGGCGCCGATGGAGTACAGCACCAGCGCCACCAGCAGGGCGGCGATGAGCGTGACGGCGAGAATGATGGCGCCGGAGTAGAGGATCTTGTTCCTATTCATGGGCCACTCCCGCCGGGACTTCCGCCTGCGCGTCACCGGGGGTGTCCGGGTCCGCGAGGCCGGCCATGAGGATGCCCAGGCGCTCCCGGGTGGCTTCCACCGCCGGCAGGACCTTGAGGATCTTCCCCTTGTAGATGACCGCGATGCGGTCCGAGAGGTTCATGACCTCTTCCAGCTCCTCGGAGATCAGCAGGATCCCGATGCCCTCCCGCCGCCGCGCCAGCAGCTGCTCGTGGATGAACTCCTGGGCGCCCATGTCGATGCCACGGGTGGGGTAGACCGCCACCAGGGCCTTGGGCCCGCGGCTGATCTCCCGGGCCAGGATCACCTTCTGGATGTTGCCGCCGGACAGGGAGCCCGTGGCCGTGCTGGTGGAGGGACAGCGGATGTCGAAGCGCTCCTTGAGCGCCTCGGCATTGCTGTCGATCTCCTTCTTCCGCAGGAAGGCCATCTTGCTGAAGCGGGGCTCGGCGAAGTCCTTGAGGATGAGGTTGTCCTTCACGGAGAAGGACGGCACGATGCCTTCGGTCTGCCGATCCTCGGGCACGTAGCCCATGCCGGCGTGGATGATCTCCCGGGGCGTGCGGTTGGCCAGGTCCTTGCCCCCGAAGAGGATCTGCCCCGACTCCACCGGCCGCAGCCCGGCCAGAGCATCGGCAAACTCCCGCTGGCCGTTGCCGGAGACGCCCGCCATGCCCAGGACCTCGCCGGCGCGCAGCTCCAGGCTGAGGCCATCCAGGACCAGATTGCCCCGGTCGCCGCGCACGCAGAGGTTCTGCACCGAGAGGAGGGGCTCGCCCTGAATGCTGCTGCCTTCGTTGCGGGGCAGGACGACATCGTGGCCCGTCATCAGGGCCGCCAGCTCCGAAGGCTCGTGGTTGGCCGTCTGGCCGTTGAACACCACCGCGCCGTGGCGGAGGATGGAGACGCGATCCGACAGGGCCTTCACTTCGTTGAGCTTGTGGCTGATGAAGATGATGGCCAGCTCCGAGGCCATGCGCTGCAGGCGCACGATGAGGTCGTCGGTCTCCTGGGGCGTGAGGGCCGAGGTGGGCTCGTCGAGGATCAGCAGCCGCGCGCCGAGGCAGAGGGTCTTGACCAGCTCCACCCGCTGCTGCTCGCCCACGGAGAGCTGCCAGATGTAGGCATCGGGGTTCACGGGCAGCTCGTAGCGCTCGGAGACCTCCCGGATGCGCTTCGCCGCGCCCTTGATGTCGAGGTTCATGAAGTGGTGGAGTTCCTTCAGCCCCAGGGCCAGGTTCTCGGCCACGGTCATGTTGGGCACGAGCATGAAGTGCTGGTGCACCATGCCAATGCCCCGGGCATAGGCATCTCCGGGGGAGTGGAAGTGGACTTCCTCGCCGTTCACGTGGATGGTGCCGGAGTCCGGCCGATACAGCCCCATGATGATGTTCATGAGGGTGGTCTTGCCCGCGCCGTTCTCTCCCACCAGGGCCAGAACCTCGCCGCGGCGCACCTGCAAAGAGATGCCGTCGCAGGCCAGCACGCCGGGGAAGCGCTTGGTGATGCCTTCCAGCTTGAGTTCGGAGATGGGTTCCAGCGCGGTCATGGCTAGTCCTGATCGTGAACAGTCCCCACTCCGGACCCGGCTGGCCGGGTCCGGAGCAGAAACCGCAGGTTGACTACAGCTTGACGGCCTTCCAGTCGAGCTTGAGCTTGCCGGACTTCAGGTCTTCCCGGGCCTTGTCCACGGCCTTCTTGACGGCGGGGGTCAGCACCTTGGCGTCCGCCTTGGCGTTGTACTCGAAGTGGAACCCGCCGTTGGAGAACTGCATGGGGAGACTCTCGCCGCCCTTGGTGCCAGCAGCGCGCTTGGCAATGAGGTTCTCCACCACAGAGGCGTAGTTGTAGCCGGAGGCGGCCAGCACGCGGGAGCCCTCGGGGATGCTCAGCTGGGCGGTGTCCTGACCCACCCACCAGATGCCGGCGGGGGCGGCGGCGACGGCGCGGAGGGCGCCGATGGCCTGCTGGGCGGCGCCGGTGAGGACGTCAGCGCCATCCTTGAGCTGGGTCTGGGCCAGCTCGCCGGCCTTGACGAAGTCGCCGAAGCTGCCGGTGAAGGCGAGGCGGATGGCGGCCTTGGGGTTGGCGGCCTGGACGCCCAGCTGGAAGCCGCGGATGTAGCGGGCGGCATCGCCGCCGTCCACGGGGCCCACGTTGCCGATCTTGCCAGTCTTGGTGACCATGCCGGCGATGATGCCGTTCAGGTAGCCGGTCTCCTCGCTGAAGGGCGTGTAGGTGAAGACGTTCTTGGCGCCGATGTTGGCGCTGGTGCCGTAGGCGAAGGTGGTATTGGGGAAGACCCCGGCCATCTCGTCCACCAGGTTCTTGTACTGGGCGCCGTGGCAGATGATGATGTCGAAGCCCTTGGAGGCGTACTGGCGGGCCGCGGAACCCGCATCGACGGGCTTCATCTTCTCGCTGTGGCTGTACTCCATGGCGCCGGCGCCCATCTTCTTCTGCACGGCCAGGATGGCGTCGTGCATGGACTGACACCAGCCCTTGTCATCGACCGTGGATTCCACGATGAGGGCCACGCGGACCTTGGGGGCGGGGGCCGCCTGGGCGGATCCGGCGAACAGGCCGAGCAGGGTCGCTGCGGCAAGAGCTGTCTTGAAGAATGCCTTCATTGCTCACTCCTTTGGTGGGGTCGGAAGCAGGGTTCCGAAGGGGGGGCTGGGTGGTGGGTGGAAAAAGGTCAGGCACTCGGGGCGGACTTCTCCGAGGTGGGGGCCGGGGCGGCCTGGTGGATCGCCCCAAGGCGATCCCGAAGGCTGCCCCCAGTATGCCCGGCCAGGGCCGCCTGGGCCTCAGCAAGCATGGAGAGGGCGATGACTTCCGGCGATTCGGCCCCGATATCCAGCCCCGCGGGGAAGTGCATGAACTGCCGCTGGGCCTCGGTCAGGACCAGCCCGGCCTCCTGGATCTCCTTGAGCAGCCGGGTGCTGCGCAGACGGTTGCCCTGGAGGCCCAGGTAGCCCAGGGGCTGCTGGAGGAGAAACTCCAGGACCTGGCGGTCTTTCTCGTAGACATGGCTCACCACCAGGGCGGCGGTGCGGGCATCGAAGGCCAGGCCCTCGAGGCAGGCGGGGGGGTGCCCCACCACGATGCGATCGGCCTGCGGGAAGCGCTCGGCCGTGGCCAGGGCGGGCCGGTGGTCCACGATGCCCAGGAACCAGCCCAGCTCCCGGGCGAAGCGCGCCAGGGGTCGGGCATGTTCCCCGGCGCCGTAGATCCAGAGCGCGTAGGGCGGCAGGATGGGCTCCAGCAGAAGATCCACCTCACCCGCCCCGCAGGGCAGCACCCTGTTCTCGGGGACGCCCTTGGCCAGGGTCTGAAGCTGGGCAGCCTCGAGGGCCTCGGCAAAGGGACCCGGTGGGGGCGGCAGGCACAGCCCCCGGGGGTCCAGGACAAAGCGGTCCCCCACCCGGGCTTCCGTTGCGCCCCGGGCGCCGAAGACCGTGGCAAGCACGCCCAGTCGACGCGCCTCCAGCATCCCGGCGCAGAGCCTCAGCCAGGCGGGAGGCGGCCCCGGCAGGACGGGCTCCAGCAGCACCTCGGACTTCCCCTGGCAGCCCATGCCGGTGCCCCAGATCAGGTCCAGGTCGCTGCCCAGGTCGAAGGTCGCCAGCTGGGGCTCACCGCTGCCCAGCACCGAGGCCACCCGGGCCTTGACGTCGGTCTCCAGGCAGCCGGCACTGATGCTGCCCGTCTGGTCGCCGTCGGCCTTGAACACCATGCGGGCGCCAGCCTTCCGGTAGGAACTGCCCTTCACGCGCACCAGGGTCGCCAGCGCCGCGGGCTCCGCGAGGGCGCCCAGCGTTGCGAGGATCTCCTGCAGCCCCTTCATGGGCTAGAACCGTTCCCACAGGCTGGTGGCCAGTTCCCGGCTGCGGGCGGCCAGGGCGGCCTCGTCCACATCGATCGTGAGGCGCTTGCCCTCCATCAGCACCCGGCCCGCGCAGATGGTGGTGTCCACCGTGGCCTGGGAGATACCGAAGACCAGGTGGCCCAGTACCGTGTCGCCGTTGAGGGGCGTGGGCGCGTGGTAGTCCACCAGGATGACGTCGGCGGCGGCGCCCTCCTGCAGCGTGCCCAGGGGGAAGCCCCAGAGGCGGCTGGCCAGCTCGGGGTTGCGCACGAACAGCGCGTTGGTGACATCCATGAAGGCGCAGGTGGGGTTGTCCTGGCGGAGGTGCTGGGCCCACATGGCCACGCGGACCTCTTCGAGCATGTTCACGGTCATGGCGTCCGTGCCGAGCCCGACCCGGACACCGCGCGCGTTGAGCTTAACGATGTCAGCGATGCCCACGGCGTTGTTCAGGTTGGACTGGGGGTTGTGGGCCACGAAGGTATCCGTGGCGGCCAGCAGGTCGATGTCCGCATCGGTGACATGCACCGCGTGGGCCGCGATGCTGCAGGGGCCCAGGAGGCCGTGGGCGTGAAGCCGGGCGGCGGGGGTGGCCCCGTACTTCTGGAGGTTCACTGTCACATCAGAAGCGGCCTCCGCGGTGTGCACGTGGAAGCCGACGCCCACCTCGTGGCCCAGGACCGAGGCGCGCTCCAGGGTGCGGTCCGAGAGGGTGAAGGCCGCATGGAGCCCGAAGAGGGCCCGGAGGTGCGGATCCTGATCGGCGGAACAGCGGCGGGCGAAGGCGGCATTCTCCTCCAAGCCTTCCGTGATGGTGGCCTCGCCGTCCCGGTCCGAGACCTCGTAGCAGAGGCAGGCCCGCAGGCCCCTCGCCTTCACGGCACGGGCGATGTGGTCCAGGGAGCCGGTGATGGCGAAGGGGCTGGCGTGGTGATCCACCAGGGTGGTGGTGCCCTTGCGGATGGCGTCCAGCAGGATGATCTGGGCGCTCATCTCCACATCGGCAAGCGTGAGCTTGCGGTCCAGCCGCCACCAGAGGTTGTCGAGCACTTCCTGGAACGTCGCGCTGGGGGCCGCCTTGCCCAGTCCCCGCACCAGCGTGGAGTAGAAGTGCATGTGGGCGTTCACGATGCCCGGCATGACCACCTTGCCCCGGGCGTCGATCACCTGATCGAAGGGCCCCGCGATCTCGCCCGCGGGGGCGATGCGGGCAATGCGCCCTTCCTCCAGCAGCAGGGCCTGACCCTCCAGCACTCGGCAGGGAGCGCCAAAGGTGATCAGGATGCCGTTCTCGATGAGGATGCGGGAGGTCATGGGGCTCACCTGTCTTGCCTTGCGTGGTTCCGATTCACCACGAAGACCACGAAGACCACGAAGAACTGCTGTTGAGCCGGTTGTTGTCCTGCCTTCGTGGTCTTCCCGTCTTCGTGGTGAGGCCCTTTTTCTTTAGATGCCCGAAGGCCTCAAGATGCCGCGACCTGCTCGTTGAAGGCCTTGATGAGGGCATCGAAGTGGGCGGCCTCTTCAGTGAAGAGCTCGCGCCAGTACTCGGGGTTCCACTGGGCGCAGATCTCTTCGTAGGTCTTCCCCTGCTGCTCCACCCAGGTGTAGTACTTCAGGTTGTGGATGGCCTTCTTGTCGGTGAAGGTCAGCTCCTTGAAGTTGTCCACGCCTTGGCGCTCGATGCTGCCGATGTGGGCAGTGGCGGCATTCACCGCGGTGAAGGCGCCGTGCTCCGTGGTCTGCTCGGCCAGGCGGGAGCGGTACATCTCCACGCTGTCCGTGAAGACCGTGAAGATCACATCGTTCTCGTCGAGCTCGAAGTACTTCGCCATCTTGATGGCCGCGAGCATGTTGCAGATGCCGCTGATGCCCAGCAGGCTCAGCTTGCCGATGGTCGCCTGGTCCACGCCGAGGCTGGCGAGGTGGGCCTGGCCCGCGGGCTCGTTGAAGAGGCGCAGCACGCGCATGCAGTCTTCGTCATCGATGGCGGCCACGGCGTCCGTGTTGCGGACGTTGTGGACCCAGGGCACGTGCTTGTCGCCGATGCCCTCGATGCGGTGATCACCGAACCCGTTGTTGAGCAGGGTCGGGCACTGGATCGCTTCCGTGGCCACGGTCTTGGAGCCCGCGTGCAGGGACTTCAGGTAGTCCCCGGCGGCGATGGTGCCGGCGCTGCCCGTGGCGCTCACGTAGCCCGCGAGGCGGGTCTTCTCGGTGCGGATGCTGTTGAAGATGTCTTCCATGGCGGGACCCGTGACGTTGTAGTGCCACACGGGGTTTCCGAACTCTTCGAACTGGTTGAAGATCAGGTGCTTGGGGTCATTCTTCAGCTCCCAGCACTTGTCGTAAATCTCTTTCACGTTGCTCTCGCAGCCGGGGGTCGCGATCACTTCAGAGCCGATCTCGGCCAGCCAGGTGAAGCGCTCCTGGCTCATGTTCTCGGGCAGGATGGCGATGGCGGTGCAGCCCAGCACGGCGGAGTCGAAGGCGCCGCCGCGGCAGTAGTTCCCCGTGGAGGGCCACACGGCCTTGTGGTAATCGGGGTCAAACTCGCCGCTCACGAGGCGGGGCACCAGGCACGCGAAGGCCGCGCCGACCTTGTGGGCGCCGGTGGGGAAGTACTTCCCGACGAGGCCGATGATGCGGGCCTTCACGCCGGTGATGGCCGCAGGAATCTCCACGTGGTTGGGGCCGCCGAAGAGGCCCGTCTCGGGGTCGTTCTTCCAGGTGATGCGGAAGAGGTTGGCGGGATCGATGTCCCAGAGGCCCACGTTCTTCAGGCGGGCCTTGACGGCCTCGGGGGCGGTCTCGGGATGGCGCATCTGGGCGAAGGTCGGGATGATGATGCCCCGCTCCTTGCAGCGCTTGGCGGTGCGCTTGACGACTTCGGCGTTGTAGGTCTTCACGATCTTGGACATGGCGATTCCTTTTTGGGTGGGTTTACAGGCTGAGACTCTGGGCGCGCTGGATGATCTGCTCAAGCTTGGCGCCCGGGTCCTTCAGGCGGGTGAGGAACATCAGGGCGCTGATCACAAACGGCTTGTAGCTCGCCTCGTGGTACGTCGGAATCCGGTACTGCTCGAACACGTCCGCCGAGACCTCCCCGGCCTTGCAGCTCACGTCCGTGATGTCCGCCGGCAGGCAGTGCATGTACAGCGCCTTGCCCCCCGCCGTC
>CAIZZF010000017.1 GCA_903937385.1 uncultured Holophagaceae bacterium
GACTGTTAATCACTAGGTCGGGGGTTCAAATCCCTCCTCCGGAGCCAATACAAAAGGGGTCCCACCGGGACCTCTTTTGTATTGGCTGTGAGAAAAGGAGGATTTGGACCCCCGAGGAGGCTCCGACTCCGCGACCGAGCGCAGCGAGGAGCGGGAGCGCCCTGCGGGGCAGGGCTCGTCAGGCGGAGGGGCTGTCGGAGCAGAAACAAGCGCGAGTGGCTAGCCGGCAACGGGGTTCGAATCCCGGCACTGAGGCGAGTGCCGCTGCGTGTGCCGGGAGAGGCGACCATTCGTGTCAATGGCTCCAGGATAGCTGGGCGAGCTTTGATCGAGAATCGCGTATACGTGATTAAGCTTATGGCCTGAAAAATGACACGGTCTAACAAGAATGCGTGGCTAGAGTGACTCGTCGATCTATCTCTGTTGGGCCCCCATGGATAGGAGGCAACCGTGCCCGAGCTCACCAGTCTAGAGAAAAACAAATGATGCTAATGGTCCGGCAGGAGGTGGACCTGTGATGACGATTGCTCTTGGTGTTTCGAGGCCTGGGGCAACACGGGCGGAACTCTTAAAGTGAAATAATCGAATCAGTCAAAGTTCGCACCTTCGATGTGTGTCCAGAAGCAAAAACAATTCATGAAAAATAATAAAGTAAGTGCCATAGCTCGTCGAAACGAGAAAAGTATCATGAAAAAGAAGACGTATAGATTGTCTATAGAATTATTTCTATGGTGATTATAGGAGACTTAGATGAAGATGCCTTCCCTGCGGGCAAGACTGGTTCCGTCCTGTGTGCTGATCCTTGGAGCAGGAGCATCCGCCTTCTCCCAGAACATCGTCACTGTCACAGGGCACGGGGAGGCGTTGCTTGATGCCAAGGATAAAAAGGCAGCCGGTGAAGTTGCCCTTAGACGCGCTAGGGACGCTGCCCGTACTGATGCCGTGGAGCAGGTCATTGCCAAGGTCTATGGGAGGAAGGAACTGCTTGGGCCGAAAGCTGATGAAATCATTCTCAAGATCGCCCAACGCTCCGAGGGTGCGATCGAGGAGCGTATCGAGAAGGTCGCAGAGATTCGCGACGGGAAGGCCATCGCGGAGATTGCATTTCTCTTCAATCGACAGAAGATCCGGGAGCAGCTCGAGGAACTCCATGGTATTTCCCTGACTCGGGAGGCCGAAGGGAAGCTGAAGGTATATGTCGTCGCCTACACGGTGGAGGGCATGGACAGTGACCGCAGCACTCCCGTTCTCCTGCGCGATGAAGTCACGGACAACCGTCAGAACGTTCAGCGCAGCAGTTTCGCGGGCAGTCGCACGGATGCTTCCACCAAGGCGGCTTCATCCTCAGCGTCCTTTCAGGGGTCAGACAGCTCCTCGAATAGCGGTGAGAATAAACAGCAGTCAGAAGGCCGATATGAGGGCTCCAGCTCTGTTTCCGGTTCCTTCAAGGAATCCGAGAGTGCCAGTGCGCGCGCCCAGGCAGGCAGAGCCAAGGCCGGGGTCGACTACGAATCGAGTTCGCAGGGCAAGATTGCTGCTGATTCCAAGGTCAAGGCCGGGCATTCGGAGAGTGGCAGCCAGAAGTGGGATAACCGTAGCGCCTCGGCGGTGGACGCTCGCAGCGCTCAGGCCAGCGCTTCATCCAACTATCAGCAGCGGAGCGCCTCGGGGTCCAGTTACAACGACACCAGCACCCAGTACCACAGCCTGAAGATCTACGCGGATACCACCAAAAAGGGTGCGGGTAGCACCAACGAGCTCAAAGGTCTGCTGGAGGAAATGCTCCGGAACGCCGGCATGGACCTCAACGACCTCGACGACATCAGGGTCGTGAACAGGGACTTCAAGAGCACGGAGGACCTCAAGAGCTATCTGCTCCGGGAGCTCAAGTCCAGGAGCGACGTACCCAAAGACGCTTTTGTGGCTTATGCCATCAATAGCCTCACGCCCGTTGATACGAAGGGCTCCCAGTATTCCTCGACCGTATCCTTCCATATCCGCCGCATCGGCGACGGCTACAGCCTGTGGAACAAGGAAACCGTGGGAAAGTCCCTGGGGACTTCGACCAGCGATACTGCACGACTCAAGGCCACGGAGAACGCTCTTCGGCAGGTCGGCACGCACGCTGGCCCTGAGCTGACCACGGCTATCCGGAAGTGGCAGGCAGAAGGTGCAAATCGGACGAAGGCCCAGGCCGCTGAATACCTGATCCAGGTCAACGACGCCGCCAACCCCATGGTTGTTTCCAAGTTGATGACAGCCCTCAGGGATGCCGGTCTGGCGCCAGAGCGCAGCTATGACGGAGCGGCCCGCTCCGTGACCATCAAGGTGCTGCTGAACGGCAAGCGCGGCCAGGACGCCAAGAATGCCATCGACCCGCTGCTCGACTCGTTCGAGTTCGAAACCGAGGATGCTTCTAAGACAGTGCTCCGCGTGAAGCGGTGAACCTCAGGCTGCTCTGGGTGTTCACGATGGCTCTGAGCCTGCTGGCCCAGGGCGTCGGGGCCAACCCATCCGTAAAATTCCTCCTGGCCGACCAGGTTCTGGTTGCGGACCCGGCGGCTACTCTGGAACCTGACCTTGGCTCGCAGATCCTCAAGCAAGTACGGGATCGATTCGAGGTGGCCTTTCCGGGACAGTGCAGGGATTTCGAGGGTGGGCAGATGGAACCCGGGGACCGGATTGTCCTCGTGCTCCCCGTTCTCAATGGGGTTCGGTTGGTGGAGACGGTCAAGGCCGGTTCCATCCATGTCTTTGAGGCCGTGGTGGTGGGTTCCCTCAACGTGATCGATCCCTGGACGGATGCCACCCTGTATTCGGCCACCCGGATGCTCAAGACAGAGGTGCAGCTGGGTGGAAGCCGCCTCGACCAGAAGGAGGCCCGACTCCGGGAGGCCTTCCGCGATGCCGGGACTCAGTGGGCGACAGCCTGCGTCCAGGAGATTAAAGATCGCTGCCAGCCCTTCGTGCTCTCAGGGGCCCTGCTGGAACCCCCACCTGGGCTGAAGACCGGAGGGGTTTGGCCGTTCGGAGCCAGTCGGGGAGTTCGAGGGATGCCGATCTCCCGAAGCAGCAGGACGAGCTTTCAGCTTCAAACCGTCCTCCCTGCCTACTCCATCATCCAGACCGCTCTCCCCACCAACGAACTCTTGCCGGTCGGTGAAATCGTCGAATTGACGGTGGTGGAGCGTCCCGCCGAGCGAGGTGAAAGGCTGGTGAGCCTCAGGGGCGCGGAGTTGTCCCTGAAGGGGGTGCAGCACTCCATCACGGCTCAGGACGCTGCCGCATTCCTGCCCAGGGACATCCTCCTCTCGATGGCGAGGGAATACCTGACCAAGGGGCAAGCGCTTCGAATCCTGCCCGTGGCGCTCCCCGAACAGGCCGCGAAGCAGTGGGAGTTGATCAGAGAACAGGCCAACGCCCGGTTTTCGAGGGTCAGAGAGTCCGGCCAGAGCGTCTCGGTCAGCCGTGACTCCAAGACCGAGGAATCCCTTGCCAACCCCGATCTGACGGTGGAGTTCCGGATTCTCAATGTCTACCACGGGACACGCCGCCAGGAAAACGGTGTGGTCCAGCACCTCTACCGGTGCCAGCTGGGCGCCACCGTCCTGAAATTTGAAAAAGACCTGAAGAACCCCTCCTTCAACCAAGAGGGGACGCCACCTGCCATCGTGGCCGCACTCGATCACACCGAAGAGATTCCCCTCGAGGAGCTGCCTGGCATTCGCAAGATCGACCAGAGGGCAGTCTGGTTCTCCCTCTGCCGGAATGCCATGATCGGACTCGCGGAAAAGCTGAGGGCCAGGCTGGAGAAGGTCCCCCACAACCTGCCGACTTATCACGAAGGAAGGGTCGAGGCCTCGGGTCAGATCCAGTGGCTGGGAAGAAAGCCAAGCCCAGGCCAACCCCTGGACTGGCTGCGCCCTGGTGGCGAGCTGAGGGGCCCCGATGGGCGCTCTCTCGGCGTGTTCTTCCAGCCACTCAGACCTGTGCAGGGCATCCGTCCCACCCTGCACAGCCTGGGTGCCGAGAAACTCAAGCCTGGAGATCAGCTGCGGTTCAAGGACATGGCCCTGCAGAAAACCCCGGTTTGGCTCATGCCCCCCGAACTGGATAAGGAGAGTGGTCTCGGATTGGAAGAGGCGCACCTATACCTGGCCATGGAACTGCTCCGCCAGATCCCGAACTTCCAGTTCGTCAAGGTTGAGGACTTGGAGCAGGCTGCTGGCCCAGCCAAAGGGCTCAAGGTCATGCTGTCGGCCTGGACGGAGAAGGTGTCCCTCGGCAAGACCACCTTGAGCGCCCAGGCCCGGATCCGCCTCCTGAAGGTGCCTGAAGGCCCAGAGCCGTTATTCAAGGCTGGTGTGCAGGTCGAACACCAGATTGAGGAGGAGCAACAGGGCGGCACGTCGTCGGGGCTCAAACCATTGGACCAAAGAGCTCGGAAACTCAAATTCCTGAAGGAAAGCATCGATCGCCTGATCCAACTGGCCCTCCAGAAGGGCCTCCCCGAAACCATGCAGCGGCTAACGCCGGAGGAATAATGAAACGCATCGCAGCACTCCTGACCTTGATCTTCCTCGCCACCCCAGCTCAGGCTCAAGGCCTGGGTGGGTTGTTTGGCGGGAAGAAAGATGACTCAAGCGCAAGCCAGAAGGGCGCAGTGAAAGCCCCGTCCATGGAGGATGCCCTCAAGCAGAGTGCGGAGCTGATTACCTACGTGGGAATTGCCACGGAGCTTGGGATCAGCGCCCTCGATCAGATCCGGCAAGCCTATCCCCCGGGACGGTTTCCCAAGATCGATGTCCTGTGCAACAGACAGGCTGAAGCCAAGAAAAACGGGAAGAACATCGACCTCGATTCAGAGACCAGCAAGTCCTTTTCTGACATCGGGCCTGAGATCGACAGCATGGAAAAGGAATACAAGGACTATAAGAAGGACAAGACTGCCAACTTTGGCAAGGCCTACGGAAAGCTAGGCCTGGCAGCCCTGGCTGACGGTGTTGCCACCCTTCGCGTTCAAGACACGATGAAGGGCCTCCAGGGGGGCCTGGATGAAATTGCCAAGAACCCTTTCAAGATCACCCAGGCCGGTAAGCTGAAGGCCCAGATCGCCACTCTGGCCGCCATTGGCACCATGCTTCCGGTGCAGCTGAAGTGCTTCCAGGGTGTGCGAGGCATATCCAAGAGCGTGGCTGCCGCCGAGAAAATCAAGCTCAGCCCTGATCTCAAGGCAGAGGATCTCGGGTCTATTGAAAAGCTTCAAGCCAGCAGCAAAGAGCTGCTTGATTAGTTCGCAACACATCTAAATAGAATTCAAATTGTTTTGCATAGGCCGTGGGCAATGGGTCATTGCTCACGGCCTAGAACGATGAATTGAAGCCAAAGGCCATCCACGGGACCCCGGCCCCTCCCCTTGGCCATCCCCCTGGTTCCCGCGTAGACTAGCCGCCATCCCCAGGGTCCCCATGAGCGGTTGGAGCTGCCAGTTCGAGGTCAAGGGCATCTGCCTGAAGGTGGATGGGGCGATCTGCCGCCCGGGCATGAAGGGCTGCATCCTGCAGGGCAAGGTGACCTTTCACGACGGCGAGACCCCCGCGCCCGAGTGGCCCGCCGGGCACCCCCGGCACAACCCGTTCACCGCCGAGCGGCCGAAGCGCCCCTGAGGCCGCTGGCCCTTCTGTGGCTCAGGACTCCCCGCCGTAGAGTCCGGTCAGCACCTCGGTCCGATCGGACAGCCGATAGGTCTGGCCCCAGGCCTCGGCGGCCTGGGTGGCGGCTTCCTCCGTCGTGAAGAGAGCGGGCAGGGGGGAGTCCGGATCCGCCGTCACGAGCTCTTCGAGGACGCTGGCATCGGGGTAGTGGTAGGCCACGACGCCCACCCAGCAGCGCGGGTCCGGGGCCCAGCGGCGTGCGGAACCGGTGCTGCGGGTGGGGAACATGAGCGGACTCCTGCATGGCTGGCCAAGGAGGCGATCCGAAGACAGAAATCTGCGGGCAGCGCCGTCTCTCCTGGGCATTTTCTCATGCCCGTCATGGGTGGGCGCTTGCGCCCCGGCGACGCGGGTTGCAAAGGGCCGAAGGCCGGGTATCGTTCTTGGAATCGGGGCCGTGCCCCAGCACAGAGGAGAACTCGATGCGGAAAATTCTGGCGATTGCCCTGGTGAGCACGTTTGCTTTCGTGGCGTTCGCCGCAGACAAGAAGCCTGATTCCAAGAAGGCTTCTGACTGCGGTCAGGACTGCTGCAAGAAGAGCCAGGCTGATTCCTGCAAGGACAGCAGCGACTGTGGCAAGAAAGCCGGCACGAAGAAGGAAGCACCCAAGAAGGGCTGATCCCCCTCCTGCCTCACTGGCGAGAGCCCCGCAGCTGCGGGGCTCTTGTTTTCTCCGCGCAGCCCTTCGCAACCCATCCTGCTAGGGTCTTCCCTGGAGGGACCCCATGGCCTTCATCCTGCACCAGGGCTACCTGCCCGGCTGCATCGGCCGCGTGGCAGAGCTGCACGCCACCTACTACAGTGCGCGGGTGGGCTTCGGCCTCTTCTTCGAGAGCAAGGTGGCCCGGGAGCTGGCGGCCTTCTGCGAGGCCTTCCAGGAGGGCCGAGATGGCCTGTGGTTGGTGCTGGTGGACGGCCGGGTTGAAGGCTCCCTCGCCATCGATGGCTCCCGCGCCGAGACCGAGGGTGCTCACCTCCGGTGGTTCATCGCTTCGGATGCCGTACGCGGCACCGGGGCGGGCAACGCCCTGCTCGAGGCCGCGGTGGCGTTCTGTCGGGACCGGCACTACGCCAGCCTCTACCTCTGGACCTTCGATGGCCTGGCGGCCGCGCGGCACCTCTACGAGAAGGCCGGGTTCAGGCTGGTGCAGGAGCAGCAGGGCAGCCAGTGGGGCAAGCCGGTGACTGAACAGCGCTTCGAGCTGCGGCTGGGCTGAGGGCCGACCCCCGCCCATCCTGGCTATCCTCTTTCATGTCCCCCGGTCCCTGCGATGCCCTGCGCCTCGCTTGGGGCAGGGCCGGATGTTTCGACCGGAGCCGCGCATGACCTTCAAACCCATGACCTATCTCGTCAGCTTCACGGCCTTTGTCATGCTCTTCATGGGCCTGGGCGGCTGGGTGGGCTACACGAAGCTGGCGGAGCACTTCCTGGCGCAGGCCTACCTGGAGGCGCTGCCCATCCGCCTCAGCGTGCAGCGGGATGAGAAGGGCGCCCTGGTGCTCTGGCAGGACAAGGTGGCCCTGCAGGCCGGGGTGTCGGCGGGGATCACCGCCAGCAACCGGGCCCAGCCGATCCTCATCCAGTTTGTCGAGGAGCCGGCCCCCGCGACGCACGCGGCCACCGGGAGCACGGGCATTCCCCTGGCGGCCAATGAGCGCACCGAGGATGTCCGGCTGGACCCGGCCAACCGCTACCTCTACGCCCGGGTGTTCGCGACCTCCACCATTCCGGACAAGGAAACGACCTGGCTCTACAAGTACGACCTGCAGAAGCGTCAGATCGTGCGCCGGACCTCGGTCAATCCGATCCTGTTGCCGGCCCCCTTCCGGCCCTGAGTCGGCGGACTTCCCCGCCCCTCAGGAATCCACCCTAGGATGGTGCTTACCATGCCTCGGATGCGTCCCCTCCTCCAGCTCAGGGCCAGGATCACCCTCCTGGTGAGCCTGATTCTGGGTCTGGCCCTGCTGGTGACCGGCGTCCTGGTGGACTGGAAGATGGAGCAGCAGGCCCGGGATGCCCTGGGCGAGAAGGTGGTCCTGCTCTCGCGCATCATGGCCGAGTCAGAGGTGGTGCGGGACGGGCTCTCGGGCCGCCGGCCCCAGGGTCAGGTCCAGGAGCTGGCAGAGAAGGTCCGGCTCGCCGCCGGCGCTGACTACGTCGTGGTCGTGGACATGAATGGCATTCGGCTCTCCCACCCGACCCTGTCGCAGATCGGCGCCCGGTTCGCTGGCGGCGACGATGCGGAGGTCTACCGGGGGCGCTCCTATCTCTCGGTCGCGAAGGGCACCCTCGGCGTCTCCCTGCGGGCCTTCACGCCGGTGTGGCAGGGCGACCGTCAGGTGGGCGCCGTGGCCGTGGGCCTGCTCAAGTCCGGGGTGGACCGCGCCATTCTGAGCGTGCAGAAGCGCATCCTGTTCGGGGGGATCTTCGGGTTCGCCGCAGGCATCCTGGGCGCCATGTATCTGGCCGGGCGCATCAAGGGGATCCTCATGGGCATGGAGCCCCAGGAGATCTCCACGCTGCTGCAGGAGCGCAACGCCATGCTGCACTCGGTGCGGGAAGGGATCATCGGGGTGAACCGGGACCTGGTGGTGACCATCGTCAATGAGGAGGCCCTGCGCCTCTTCGCGCTGGCGGGCAGCCACCGCGAGCTCGTGGGGCAGAATGTCGAGGAGGTGCTGCCCAGCTCCCGGCTCCGGACCATCGTCGAGACGGGCCAGGCGGAGTACGACCAGGAGGGCGACATCCTGGGGCTGAAGATCCTGACGAACCGAGTCCCTGTGCTGGTGGAGGGCCGCATCACCGGGGCCGTGGCCACCTTCCGCGACAAGACGGAAGTGAACCGGCTGGCCGAGCAGCTCACCGGCGTCCGCTTCTACGCAGATGCCCTGCGCGCCCAGGCCCACGAGTTCATGAACAAGCTCCACGTGATCCTGGGCCTGGTGCGGCTGGAGGAGTACGAGCGGCTCAAGAGCTACATCACGGGCGTGGCTGGGCGGCTCGACGACGAAGTGGGCTTCGTGGTCCAGCGCGTCAAGGATCCGGTGGTGGCGGGATTCCTCCTCGCCCGGTTCTCCTCGGCGCGGGAGCAGAACATCCTCATGCGCCTGGACCAGGAGGCCTCGTTGCCCCCCTGTCCCGACGATGCCGCCTCCCATGACCTGGTGACGGTGCTGGGCAACCTGCTGGAGAACGCCGTGGAGGCCATCGGCGCGGGCACCCGTCGCGAGATCCAGGTGTCACTGCGGCCCGAGGGCACGCAGGTGCACCTGTCCGTGGTGGACAGCGGCCCCGGCCTGCCCGAGGAGGTGCTGGCCAAGGCCTTCACGCTGGGCTTTTCCACCAAGGGCGAGAACCGCGGCTTCGGCCTCTGGCAGGCCGCCCGCACCATCGAGACCCGTGGCGGTCGCCTGCGGGGCGAGAACCGGGAGGGCGGCGGCGCCGCGTTCACGGCCTCCTTTACGCTGTTCCCAGGGGAGGACCCATGATCCGCGTCCTGCTGGTCGAAGACGATCCCATGGTGGCCGAGCTCAATCGGATGTTCCTGAGCCGTGTGGCGGGGTTCGAGATCGTGGCCTCCGCGCGCAGCGGCACCGAGGCCCTGGAGGCCCTCCGGAGCCATCCCGTGAACCTGCTGCTGCTGGACATTTTCATGCCCGGACAGAACGGCCTCGAGCTCATGGAGGAGATCCGGCGGCAGGCCCTGGATGTGGATGTGATCTTCGTGACCGCCGCCCGGGACACCGCGACCATCAGCAAGGCTCTGAAGCTGGGCGCCGTGGACTACCTCATCAAGCCCTTCGAGTTCGAGCGGCTCAAGGAGGCCCTGGACCACTACCGGGAGACCCACCACATGATCCGGGATGGGGAGGCCCTGGACCAGGAGGAGCTGGACAAGCGCCTAGCCCGGCGGCCCGCCGAGGCGCGGGGGACGGACGTGCTGCCCAAGGGCCTGGATCGGAACACCCTGGCCAAGCTGCTGGAGGCCATCAGTGAGTGGCCGGTGGAGCCGCCCTGGTTCACCAGTGAAGAGGTCGGCCAGCAGGTGGGCATCTCGCGGGTGTCCGTGCGGAAGTACTTCGAGTTCCTCTGCACCCTCAAGGTGCTGCGCATGGAACCCGGCTACGGCACCGGCGGGCGCCCCGTGCACCGGTTCCTGCTGCAGCGGTCCCACCTGCGCGAGGCCCGGCGGTTCATCTGAGCGCCATGCCGGTGGCTCGGCGTCCGGGTTGGGATGAAAAAGAGCTCACCACGAAGACCACAAAGACAGGAAGGGGCGTCGTCACATCCCGCACGGGTCCGCCTCGGGCGGCTTCCGGCCCAGCCGGAAGTGATCCCGGGGGTGCCGAAGTCGCACCCCAAGCTACGCAGCCTCGGCGCCCCCGGGATTCAACCCGTGCTGAACGAGTGGCAGCCCCCAGGGGTTGCGCGCAAGGTGGCCCCTCCCGAGGGGCCATGCTTTCTTGGTGCTCTTGGTGCCTTGGTGGTGATCCCCATGCTTTGAGGAACGGCCGAAATGGAGGGACCGGACGGGTCCGCTTACAATAGTTCCAATACCTGGAATCAACTTCCAGAACGACCGGCTTCTGCCCCGACCCGCCAGGATAGTCATAGAAACCCTGGAGGTCTTTATGATGAAGCGTGCTGCAACAAAGCTATACAACTGGGTCGCCTTCATGATCATCGTGGGCGCGGTCCTGGGTCACTTCTACCCCGTCGTTGCGGTGAAGATGCAGCCCTTGGCTGACGGCTTCATCAACCTCATCAAGATGCTCATCCCCCCGGTGATCCTCTGCAGCGTGGTGCTCGGGATCGCGGGCTCCGGCAGCATCAAGAAGGCCGGTCGCGTGGGCGGCAAGGCCCTGCTCTACTTCGAGGTGGTCAGCACCCTGGCCCTGGTGGTGGGCCTCGTGATGGCCAACGTCTTCGGCCCTGGCCGCAGCTTCCACGCGGACCCCTCCAAGCTCGATCCCAAGCTGGTGGCGGGCTACGTGGCCCAGGCGCAGCACATGACCATCACCGAACACCTGCTGAAGATGATCCCCAAGACCATGTTCAGCGCCTTCACCGATGGCGACATCCTGCAGGTGCTGCTGATCTCGGTGCTGCTGGGCTTCTCTGTGGCCGCCATGAAGGACGAGTTCAAGCAGCCCCTCATCAAGTTCCTGGAGAGCGTCAGCAAGATGTTCTTCGGCGTCATGCACCAGATCCTCTACCTTGCCCCCCTGGGCGCCGGCGCCGCCATCGCCTACACCATCGGCAAGTTCGGCCTGAAGTCCCTGGTGCCCATGGCCCAGCTGATCCTGCTCTTCTACGCCACCTGCGCCCTCTTCATCTTCGGAGTGCTGGGGATCATCGCCCGCATCGCCGGGTTCAACATCTTCAAAGTGGTGGGCTACATCAAGAGTGAGCTGCTGCTGGTGCTGGCCACCAGCTCCTCCGAGTCCGCGCTGATCCCCCTCATGGAGAAGATGGAGCGGCTGGGCCTGTCGAAGTCCATCGTCGGCCTCGTCATCCCCACGGGCTACTCGTTCAATCTGGACGGCACCAACATCTACATGACCCTGGCCTCGCTGTTCATCGCCCAGGCCCTGGGCATCGAGCTCACGCTGGGCCAGCAGATGGGCATCCTCGTGGTGGCCATGATCACCAGCAAGGGCGCCGCCGGCGTCACCGGCTCCGGCTTCATCACCCTGGCCGCCACCCTGGCCGTGGTGCCCGGCATCCCCGTGGCCGGCATGGCCCTCATCCTGGGCATCGACAAGTTCATGTCCGAGGCCCGCGCCATCACCAACCACATCGGCAACTGCCTTGCGGCTGTGGTCATGGCCAGCTGGGAGAACGAGCTGGACTGGGACAAGTTCCACGCCACCCTGGACCGCAAGGGAGAGGCCGAAGACCTCATCACCCCGGAGCCTGTCCTGGCCGCCGAAGCGGAATAGACCGACCCAGATCGACAAAGCGCGGGGGCTGAGGCCCCCGCGCTTTGTCGTTCTTCGCGCAATGGCGTGGGCCAGCGTGGAGACCTTGATGGCTTTCTTCCTCTCAGACAGCATTCTGACCCGAACCTGATCATCCCCGGCCCAGGTGCACCTCCCTTGGGGCGCAGGGTCCTGGGAAAATGCGGATTCACCCGTGAGGAACGGTGAGGGCCTGTGAGAAGGAACTTTGGCCCGTCGCCGTCGCACCGTTCCTCACCGGTTTTCTTTGGTTTTCCTTGTCCTTCTGGCCCTGGCACAGGGAGCAGACCGGGCTCGGGTGGAGGAGCCTCTCCTCATCTCAACAGGTCCCCCTGAGTCGCTGGGAGACAGGCTTGGCCCCAGCGGTTATTTCACACCCCTGGCCTGCAATCGATCCCCCAAGTTAAGCCAGGAAGTTGCTTTACTAAGTGAACTGGGCAAGGGGCTGCCGCGTTGTGGTGAGGTGCGGGTCACAGACACCCGGGGCCGGTTGGTGCCATCATCGGCCCGACTCCAAGGCCAAGACGTGGGTATCTCCGCACCTTCATCCCCTCTCTCCCTCCACCTCCTGGCGGTGGGGGTACCGGCCTCGGCTCGGGCGGAGATCGTGCGGGCGCTGGTGGCGGAAGGGGAACCCAGCCCCACCTGCATCGACATCACGCGCTGGAACGAGACGGAGCTGGAGTCCTTCATCTGCGGCCCGGCGGACGCGCTGCTGCTGTGGCCCACCAAGGCCACAGAGCGGTGGCTCAGCCGGGTGAAGACCTTCCGGTCCCAGCACCCGCAGCTGCCGGTGCTCGTCCGTCTGCCGACCGAGGACTCCGCCCGCGTCGAGGACTTCCTGCGGGAAGGCTTCCACGAGACCTGCGTGCGCCCGGCCCAGGTGCCCGGAGCCCTCCGCCGCGCCCGGGCCCGGCTGACCGCGCTCCGCACCCAGGCGCAGTTCCACGCTGGCCCGCCCCGGGGCGAGGAGGCGGCCAACCGCTTCGATGGGCTCTTCCAGAACCTCTACGACTGGATCTACGTGGTGGGGATCTCTGAGCAGGGGGAGATGACCTTCGAGACCGTGAACCCGCCGCTCCACGCCGGGGGCAGCTTCCTGAACCCGGACTTCGCGGGCCGGGCGCCGGCGGAGTGCCTCTCCCACGGCAGCGCCGAGCAGCTGATCAAGCACTTCGAGCGGGTCGTGCAGGAGGGGACCCCCCTGCAGTTCGAGGAGGAGCATCCGGTTGGGGGCCAGACCCGGACCTTCCAGACGATCCTCACCCCGGTGCGGAACAAGTGGGGCCGGATCCACCGCATCGCCGGCATCTCCCGGGACATCACCGCCCTGAAGGTGGCTCAGGCCGAGCTGCGCGCCAGTGAGGAGCGCCTCAACTACGCCCTGGAGGGAACCCAGCAGGGCCTCTGGGACTGGGATCTGGAAACCGGCAGCGTCTACCGCAGCCCCCGCTGGTCCGGGATGCTGGGCTACCCGCCCGAGGTCGTCGGACCCACCATCAAGGCGGGGCTGGACCTGATCCATCCCGAGGACCGGCTGCAGATGGAGGCCGCCCTGAACGCCCACCTGGAGGGACGGCTTCCAGGCGTGCAGGCGGAGTATCGGCTGCGCACCCAGTCCGGCGACTGGCTGTGGGTGTTCGACGCCGGCAAGGTCGTCGCCTGGCGCGGAGACGGCCGCCCCGCCCGCATGGCGGGCATGTGCACGGACATCACCGAGCGGCGGCGGGCGGAGGAGTCGCTGCGGGCTCTGGTCGGGGGCGTGGTGCACGAGATCCGCAACCCGGTCTACGGCATCTCCATCAACCTGGATGCCCTCGAGGCCACCTTCGGCGAGGAGCCGCGCTACCGGCCCTTCCTGGTGGCGCTGCGCGAGAGCGCCGAGCGCATCCAGGGGCTCATGAACGACCTGCGCGACTACGGCGAGCCCCGGACCCTGAACCCTGAGCCCTGCCGGGTGCGCCACCTGCTCGATGACGCGGTGCGCTCCTGCGAGGCCCTGAGGCTCACCCGGCACAGCACGGTCCGGCTGGCCCTGGAGGACGAGGGGCTAGTGCTGCCCCTGAATGCCCGGCGCATGCACCAGGTGTTCCGCAACCTCGTCGAGAACGCGCTGCACCACTCGCCCGAGCACGGGACAGTCTCCATCCGGGGGCGTCACCTCCGGGACCAGGGCCATCCCTGGTGGGCCTTCACGGTGGAGGACGAGGGCGCGGGCTTCGAGCCGGAGAGCATCGCCCGGGCCTTCGAGCCGTTCTTCACCCGCCGCAAGGGCGGCACGGGCCTGGGGCTCTCCATCGTGAAGCGGGTGGTGGAGGAGCATGGCGGCACCGTCGAGGTGGAGAACCGCTCCGGAGCCGGGGCCCGGGTTATCGTGAAGCTCCCCGCTCCCCGTCGCCGCATGGAGCTGATCGGAGAGCCGCTTGCCTAAGCCCAAGATCCTGATCATCGAGGATGACCCCGCCGTGCGGCACGGCATGGCGGCCTTCCTGCGCGCCAACGAGCTGGAGGTCGATGAGTCCGAGACCTGCCAGCGGGCCACGGAGCTGTTCCGCAGCGGCAGCTACGACGTGGTGGTGGCGGACTACAGCCTGCCGGATGGCACCTCGCTGGACCTGCTCCCCCAGTTCAAGCGGCTCAGCGAGGACACGCCCTTCATCATCCTCACGGCCCACGGCTCCATCGACCTGGCCGTGCGGGCCATCAAGGAGGGGGCCGAGCAGTTCCTCACCAAGCCCGTAGAGTCCAAGGCGCTGCTGGTCCTGGTCAAGCGCCTGCTGCAGCAGCAGCGCCTCCGCAAGAAGCAGGAGGTGGCCACCCGCGAGCAGGCCGGACCCCTGGATCCCTTCCGCGGCGTGAGCGCCGGCATCCGCCGCCTGGAGGAGCAGGCCCGCCTGATGCTCGAGTGGGACAGCCCGGTGCTCATCCTGGGCGAGACCGGCGCGGGGAAGGGCATCCTGGCCCGCTGGATTCACGCCCAGGGCCCCCGGCGGGAGGAGGCCTTCGTCAACCTCAACTGCGCGGGCCTCACGCGGGAGCTGCTGGAGTCCGAGCTGTTCGGTCACGAGCGGGGCGCCTTCACGGGAGCTGTCGCGGCCAAGCAGGGCCTGCTCGAAGTGGGCCACCGGGGCATCGTGTTCCTGGATGAGATCGGGGACATGGACCCGGCGATCCAGCCCAAGCTGCTGAAGGCCCTCGAGGAGAAGACCTTCCGCCGCCTGGGCGACGTGCGCGACCGCGTGGTGGACATCCGGCTCATCGCCAGCACCAACCTGGATCTGGAGGACATGGTCCGGGCGAAGAAGTTCCGGGACGACCTCTACTACCGGGTCAGCACCCTCACCCTGCGCATCCCGCCCCTGCGGGAGCGGCCGGAGGACATCCCGGTGCTCGCGGCGAACATCCTCAAGGGCGTCTGCAACCGCATGGGCCGGGCCGAGGTGCGGCTGAGTCCCAGGGCCGAGGCGGCGCTGCGGGACTACGGCTGGCCCGGCAACATCCGGGAGCTGGCCAACGTGCTCGAGCGGGCCATGATCCTGCAGAAGGGGGAGAGCCTGGACGCCCCCGACCTCGGCCTGGATGGGCGGCGAACCCTCCAGGTCCCCGCCGAGGGGGAGATGGTCACCCTGAAAGAGATGGAGAAGCTCCACATCGAGCGGGTCCTCCAGCGCAGCGGCGGCAACGTCGCCGAGGCCGCCCAGGTCCTCGGCTTGGCCCGGCGGACCCTGTATGACCGGCTGAAGCTCCTGGGCATCCCCACCGGCAAGGACTGAGCGAAAACCCGCACTTCGGGTGCGGAATCCCGCAACACAGGGTCGGCCAGGTCTGGTCAGCGCGGTTGTAATTCGATGATTTTTTGTAAGTTAACCAATGGGTCAGGAATGGCTCGGCCCTTGCTCTAGACCCTGGCCCCGGAAACTTGGGGCTCTGGCTGTGTCTTCTCAACCGGAAGCTGTCCGCGTTCTCACAATCCGTCCCGGAGGTTCCAGCATGTTCAGGCAACTCAGGCACCTTCTGTTTGTCTCGGTGGCTGCGGTGGCAGCCTTGGCCGGGAACGGCCAGGACCCGCTATTCAAGCGCCAGATCCAGGCGCATCCCGCGCCGCAGCTCGAGGACGTCAGCGGCCGCGAGTACAAGTTCCTGCTCGACCCGGCCAAGGCCAAGGGCACCCCGGCCGAGGCCTTCAAGGTGATCTGGGACCAGGTGAAGGCCACCGCGGCCAAGCAGGGTTTCACGGTCACGGAGAAGGACAAGACGCCGCTGAAGATCGAGCTGACCACGAAGGAATACCTGGATACGCCGGATCAGGCCCTCTGGAAGCGCGGCTACCTCATCCGCATCACCACGAAGTTCAAGGCCGGGGTCGCCGATGCGAGCGGCAAGGTGACCGTGAAGGCCATCTTCGAGGACCTGGCCAAGACGCTGGCGACGCCCCTGGACGTGGTGGGGGTGAAGGGCGAGGAGGAGTGCCAGGACAACGTGGGCGTCGGCAAGGGCGGCGTGCTGGTTGGCTACGTGGAGAAGGGCGCCAGCTTCAGCGTCGCCACCGCGGACCTGGGGAAGATGACCCTGGGGGACTTCGCCAAATACATGCCTGAGCTGCTGAAGCTGGGCCTGCCCGGCACAACCCAGCTGGTCTCAAGCAAGGCCTACTCCTACCGGGTCCGGCCCGGCTATGTGGTGCTGCCGGGTACAGAGCCCTGCGGCGTCTCCATGGAAGGCTGGGCACTGAAAGAGGATGGCCCCATCTTCCTCTACGACTTCTCGTTCGGCTACGACGGGTTCACGGCCTACGAAAATCCCCAGACCCACCTGCAGGGCGAGCTGTTCCTGGAGAAGGTCCTCCACGGCGGGCTGGCCGGTCTGGCCCTGACCGATGACGGCAAGTGGGGCGGCTCCAAGGTGCGCGTCTTCATGAAGCGGCCCATCAGCAAGTAGCGCTCTTCCTCTCACCTCGAAACCTCGAAGGAGAACCTCCAAGATGCGAACGTCCCTCTCGACCTTCCTGCACCGGGCCGCGCTGGCCTGCGCCTTCCTGCCCCTGGCGGGCCAGGATGCTGAGCTGCTCGACAAGCAGTTCGGCACCCTCCAGCAGCCGGCCTACATCAAGCACTACGAGGCCACCAAGAGTGGCAAGGTCCTGCTCAACCCCTACCTCCAGGTCGCGACCAAGGAGTACCCGGGCCTGCTCAACCCCAAGCACTCACCCTACAACTGGGTGATCGACGCGGAGGGCCGCGTGGGCATCATCCAGGAGGCTGCCCATCCCTACGGGCGCACCTACGACAAGGGCTTCTACCGGCCCGAGGACAAGTCCAAGCGGAAGCCCGGCACCACTGAGAACTATGGGCATGTCTCGGCGCTGGCAGGCGGCATGGGCCGCATCAGTGGCGAGATCCTCTACGACAAGGGCACCAACAGCTTCACCCTGAACAACAAGTCCGGCCGCTACTCCAAGAACAACGAGGACCGGACACCCGAGCAGATGGTCAACGCGGCGAAACTCATCCGCGAGGTCGTGGATCCCGGCTCCGCCACCTGGGGACCCGTCTACTACCTGCTCGAGTACAGCCCCGAGAATGTGCGGGAGGAGAGCCTCAAGCGCCCGGACCTGGCCTATGACGACGCCAAGACCAAGAGCCGGCCCCACCTCGTGGTGATGCCCGCCGCCCCGGCCGTGCCCAAGGCCGAGAAGCCCGTGGCCAAGGCCGAGGAACCCGCCGTGAAGCCTGCCGCCGAGCCCAAGACGGTCGAGGCCGCGCCCAAGGTCGAGCCGGTCAAGGGGAAGAAGGCCAAGAAGCCCAAGGCCGCCAACAACGATGACCCGTCCTGAGGCTTGCTGACCCCCCGTTTCGAACCCCTTCAAGGAGTTGAGCCAAGATGCGAAAGATGATGCTCGAAAAACCCATCGCCACGGCCCTCGGACTGGGCCTCGCCCTCTCGGTGGGCTGGGGCTTCGCCACCCTCCCGCTCTCCGGCGCGGAGACCGCCCCCGGGGTGACCCCTCACGTGTCCGTGCTGAAGGGGGAGAAGAACTTCTTCACCGGCTATGACACCCACAACCTCGACGGCACCGTGAACGTGGTCATCGAGATTCCCGCGGGCACCACCGCCAAGTACGAGGTCAGCATCAAGACGGGCCTCATCGAGCTGGAGCAGAAGAATGGCGCTCCCCGGTTCGTCCAGTACCTGGGCTACCCCTGTAACTACGGCAACATCCCCCGCACGATCCTGCTGAAGGAAAAGGGCGGGGACGGCGATCCCCTGGACGTGCTCGTGCTGGGCGCCTCGGTGCCCACTGGTTCCGTGGTGAAGACCCGCCCCCTCGGCGTCCTGAGCCTCATCGACGGCGGCGAGATCGATGACAAGGTGCTCGTCGCCTTGGAGAACAGCCCCTTCGCCAGCTGCCGCAGCATGGAGGACCTCGAGGCCAAGTTCCCCGGCGTGACCACCATCCTGAAGACCTGGTTCACCTCCTACAAGGGCCGCGACAAGAAGGGCAACCTGATCCTCAGCTCGACGGGCTTCAAGGGCCGCGCCGAGGCCATCCGGCTCATCGGAGACTCCGCGCTGGACTACGAGCGCTCTGTCATCACCGAGGCCGACAAGCGGGCCCTGGACGAGAAGGGCAATCCCCGGCTCTATCGCTGGCCGGGCGCGAAGAATCTCGGCGAGTGACGGATCAAACCTCTGGAGACCCTCATGAAAAATGCCATTCTGCTCGTCCCCATCGCCCTCTTCGGAACGGTCCTGGTCGCCCAGGACACCAAGGAGGTCGAGGCCTTCGTCAAAGAGGCCGTGGCCTTCGCCAAGGGGCACCCGAAGGAGGCCTTTTTGAATGAAGTGAGTCGTCCGATGGGCCGCTTCAACGTCCAGAAGACCAAGCGGCTCTACCTCACGGTCTACGACCTTGAGGGCAAGGTCATCGGACACGGGAAGAAGACCCAGGAAGTGGGCGCGAACCAGTTCGCCGCCAAGGACAAGGCCGGCAAGCTCTACATCCAGGAGCGCATCGAGCTCGCCAAGAAGAAGGGGGGCGGCTGGGTGGAGGAATCGAAGATCAACCCCGCCAACATGCAGACGCAGCAGAAGCGGACCTTCGTGGGTTTCCACGGAGGAATGGTCATCTGCTGCGGGATGTACGAAGGATAACCAGCCTTTCCGAGCCAGCATTACGATCAAGGGGGCGGCTCAGGCCGCCCCCAGCTCTGTGGGGAATCATGCTCAGAAAGCTGCTGTTGTCCTTCCTTCTGATCCTGGGCCTCGACGCCCAGGAATCGGTAGTTGTCTTCCTGAGGCACGCCGAAAAGACCCGCCGTGGGGACATGGCTGAGCTCTCGCCGGCGGGGCATCGCCGGGCTGCGGCCCTACCGCTGGATCTGCTGCCCTATCGGCCCGTGGCGCTCTTCGCGTCGGATCGGCGCCGGACGCAGCAGACCCTGGCGCCCCTGGCGGCCCGACTGGGGCTCCCCGTCCAGATCTACGAAAGGGGCCAGGAAGCGGCACTGAGCCAGCGCCTCCGCCTGTTCTACGAGGGGAAGACGGTCATTGTCTGCGGGCACTCGGACACCCTGGGTGCGATGGTGGGGGCGCTGGGCCATGAGCCCGAGTTTCCCGAGATCCTGGGCTTCGACCGCTACTGGGTGCTCCGCATTCCTGCTGGCCAGGAGCCCCCTAGCCTGGAAGAGCACCGCCAGAAGCACCGCCCCCGGTGAGCCGACCCTGGTGAGTCGACCCTGGCTTTCGGGTTGTGCCGAGCGGAAACCCGCAAGGGCTGTGCGAATTCCCGCGCGGCTCGGCGTGACCTGCGCCGGGGCAGTGCGGCCTATCTGCTGCAGGCATGATAATTAACCGAACGGTAAAGAATGGCGCGGCCCTTGCTGTGGTCCTGCGGCCCTTGGTGTGAACCAGGGCAACCTCTCCAACCCCCCACCCGCAAGCCGGACTGGCCTGCGTTCCCAAGCTCACCTAGGAGCGACCCATGAAACGTCTCATCACCCCTCTGGCCCTCATCCTGCTGGCCGGCCCCGCCTTTGCCCAGTCCTCCGCGGACCAGGAAAAGCGCATCGCGGACCTCGAGAAGAAGATCGAGAAGCTCGTCAAGCTCGACACCAAGAAGGAAGAGCCCAAGGACACCAGCTTCAGCGTCAAGTTCGGTGGCCGCATCCACCTGGACTCCGTCTACTTCAACGGCGGCCAGAACCGCCTGCCCGATGGCACCTTCATGCGCCGCGCCCGCATCAGCTTCAAGGTGAACGCCGGGGCCGACTGGGTGGGCGAGGGTGATGTGGACTTCGCCGAGAGCGCCGTCAACATCAAGGACATGTGGGTGGGCTACACGGGCTTCAAGGACACCCTCATCCAGATCGGCCAGTTCAAAGAGCCCTTCGGCATGGATACCCTGACGTCCTCGAACAACACCATGCTGATGGAGCGTTCCTACAGCGACATCTGGACCCCTGACCGGCACGTGGGCGTGGCCTACTCGACCTGGGGCGACCGCTGGATGGTGAAGGGCAGCTTCTTCGGCCAGGCCATCGACGACACCTCTGACGCCCAGGAAGCCGCGGACCTGAACACGGATTCCACCGGCCTCCTGAAGTCCTACAAGATCATCGACAACCACGGCTACGGTGGCGCCCTCCGCGCCGTGTGGCTGCCCATCAAGGTGTCCGACTCCAAGTTCGTGCACCTGGGCGTGGCCGGCGTCGAGCGCAAGCCCAATGCCGCTGCCCCTGGCGTGTATGCCGTCGACTTCTCCGGACGTCCCGAGCAGAACAAGGTGAGCCGGGCCAAGTTCGTGGGCGCGGCCGTCACCAACGTCGACAACTGGAAGCAGACCGCCCTGGAATTCGCCGGCCTCTGGGGACCCTTCTCCTGGCAGAGCGAGTATCAGCAGACGAAGGTGGCCCGTCGTGGCACCCAGATGCTGGCCTGGTCTGGCACGGCGCTGGTGGCCACCACGGCCGCCCAGCAGCTGGCCAGCACCGTGGACCACACCTTCTCCACCTACTACGGCCAGGTCTCGTGGATCTTCGGTGGCCAGCGCACCTATGACATCGCCGACGGCATCTTCAAGCCCGTGAAGGCCTCCAAGAACGGAGCCCTGGAAGTGGTGCTGCGCTTCAGCCAGATGAACCAGGACGACCTGACCGCCATTGACGCAGTCAAGGGCGGCATCGTGAAGAACACCACCCTTGGCCTCACCTACTACGTGAACAAGAGCCTCCGCTTCATGGCCAACTACACCAAGGTGGCCCCCAACGAGAACTCCGCCCCGAGCGCTGCCTACAGCCCCACGGGCAAGAAGATCTACAGCGACAACTTCAACTTCGCCTCTGTCCGCATGCAGGTGAACTTCTAGGTTCTCCCACGGACCGCTGGAAGGGTCATTCGGTTCATGACCCTTCCAGCGAGTTGCGAGCCATCCTCCGATGGCCAGAAGCAATCTGTCGCCTCGTTTGGGTTCCCCATGAGCAGCGCCGCTCCTGTATACATGCCCCGGTGGGAATGGCGGACCTTCGCGCCGCGCGCTGACGCGCGACTGAAGGGCCACCTTGGCACTCCGGTGCTAAGCAAGGCCAGCGCCCATGAAACAAGCATCCTGTGCGCCAGGAGCAAGCACGATGTCCTGATCCGGGGTGAGGTCCTCCGCCTCAAGTGGCGCAAGCAGGTCAGCCCCAGTGGCCTCGAGCTCTGGGACCTGGTGCTCTCCGAGGCCTTTCCGTGTTCCTCCGAGGTGCTGCTCCGGTTGTTCGACGCCTGGGTGCTCCCGGCCCCCGCCCTGGACCGGAACACCTACTCCAAGACCCAGTTCCTGGGCGAAGTCCTGCCGCAGCACCTGGAACTGAAGCCCATTGAGATCGAAACACGCTCTGAGACCTTCCTGCTCGACGGCATCACCTGCGAGCTGACCCAGCTCACCGCGAACCACGTGGAGCTGGAGAGCTTCTGCATCGAGCATGAGGATCCGGCCCTGGTGCTCCAGGTCCTGCATCACCTCGGTCTCCAGGGGCGGCGCAACACCAGCTACCCCCAAGGCCTCAAAGCCGCCTTCAACCTACCCCCCCAGCACTGAAATCCTGAACGGAGACTCGGCATGGCCAAGGAAATCGAACGGAAATACCTCGTCAACCTCGCGACCTGGGTGCCCCAGAATGCCGGCACCCACTTCAAGCAGGGCTACCTGAACGCCCAGAAGGAGCGGGTGGTCCGCGTCCGCATCGAAGGCGCCAAGGCCAAGCTCACCATCAAGGGCATCACCACCGGTGTGACCCGGGCCGAATTCGAGTACCTGATTCCCGTGGAGGATGCTGCCATCCTGTTGGACAATCTCTGCGAACAGCCGCTCATCGACAAGCACCGCCACAAGGAAGTCCATGGCGGCAAGACCTGGGAGATCGATGTCTTCCATGGCGATAATGAAGGGCTGGTCGTCGCCGAGATCGAGCTGGCCTCCGAAGACGAGAAGATTGACTTCCCTGCCTGGATCCGGGAGGAAGTCTCCAGCGATCCCCGCTACTTCAACTCCAACCTCCTGAAGCATCCTTTCAAGGACTGGACGAAAGCCTAGGTTCCCCTCACGCGGGTCACCCTCCACGGTGACCCGCCCTTTATAGGTTCACGCATGGCCGCCGCAGTCCCCACGCCATCCACCCAGCCTTCGCTCCGGGACCTCCTGGACATGGAGAAGATGACCCTCTCCTCGAAGACCCGGGAGGCGCAGAGCTCCAACGAGCGCTGGATGCGCTACCTGGGATTCCCGGGCGGGATCCTGCTGTTCCTGGCCATCCTCTACCTGCCCGCCGGGGCGGGGGCCAGCGCCTCCGCCCAGGCCGGAGCGGCCTGCTTCGCCCTGGCCCTGGTGTGGTGGGTGACCGAGCCCTTCCCGACCTACGTCACCTCCCTGGTGCTGATGTTCCTGCTGCTGGTGACGCGGACCTCCAATGCCAAGGCCATCATGGATGTGCTGGGCATGGAGGTGATCTGGCTCAACCTCCTGGCCTTCATCCTGAGCTCGATGCTGGTCAAGACCCGCCTCGCCAAGCGCATGGCACTCTGGCTGGTGCTGCGGTTCGGGCACAAGGCCAGCTGGGCCCTGCTGGCCTTCGTGGTCCTGCAGCTGGTGCTGGCCCCGCTCATCCCGGCCACCGCCGCGCGCTGCGTGATGACCTTGCCCCTGATGATCGTGGTCGCCACCATCTATGGGTCCACGGAAGCCACCCCGAACAACTTCGGCAAGAACATGATGCTGCTGAACCTGGGCTGCATCTCGGTGCTCTCCTCCGTCACCATGACCGGCAGCTCCGCGAACCTCATCGCCGTGGGCCTCATCCAGAACATGGGCGGCCACCGGGTCTACTACATGGACTGGATGATGCTCGGCGCTCCCGTAGCCATCGTCACCATGCTGCTCATGTGGATCCTCGGCCAGAAGCTGCTCTTCCGCATCAAGCCCGAGGAGCAGGTGCCCCAGCTGGAGGGTGGCCTGGGCCTGGTCCGGGAGCAGTACGAGTCCATGGGCGCCTTGAGTTTCCAGGAGAAGAAGGCCATTGCGATCTTCGGCATGGTGCTCTTCCTCTGGATGACAGACATCTTCCACATGCGCTGGTTCGGAGTCGAGATCAGCGCCCCCTTCGCCGCGCTGCTGGGCGCCGTGGTGGTGCTGTTCCCCCGCTGGGGCATCCTGTCCTGGGCCGAGGCGGACATCCCCTGGCACCTGCTGATCTTCAGCGCCGGCGCCTACGCGGGCGGTCTGGCCCTGGATGACACAGGCGCCGCCGAGTGGGGCGTGCGCATGCTCTTCGGCGGCATGAACCTGCGGGGCGTGCCCTTCGGCTTCACCTACACCGTTGTGATCGCCGTGATGATGTACAGCCACCTGCTCACCACGTCCAAGACCGTGCGCACGCTCATCATGATCCCCATCATCATCACCATGGCCAAGGCCCTGGGCTGGAACCCTGTGTCCCTGGCCCTGCCCGCCGCGCTCTGCATCGACTGGGTGGTGGGCCTGCCCATCAGCGGCAAGCCCAACGTGATCCTGTTCTCCACCAACCAGTTCACCGTCGGTGACAACTTCAAGCACGGCATGCTCACCTGCACCATCGGCGTGATCATCCTTGTGCTCTCCGGCGCGACGTGGTTCCACTGGCTGGGCATCACGCCGGCCTTCTGGGCGGTGGCGCCATGAGGTCCCTCCGCCTCGGCGCGGCGCTCCTCGCCGCCTCAGCGCTGGCTCTCGCCACGGAGCTTCCGTCCTATCAGGTGCGCCTTACGGCCGCTCGGGATGGCTCCGGGCAGGCCATGGCCACGGTCCTCGTGGGCCACTGCCCGGCGGGCCTGCTGGTCCTGCCGCTGGGATTCTCCGCCCCGGAAGACCTCAAGCTCGAAGAGGCCCCGCCCGGCACCCGCCTGGAACTGGGGGCCCGGGACACCGTCAGCTCCCTGCGGTTCCAGCTGCAAGCCCCTATCGAGGCCCCGGTGGCATTGCGCTTCTCCTTTCGGGTAAAGCAGGTCCTGCAGGCCCTGAAGACGGCCCCGGGGGAGAAGGGCGCCCTGCCCGCGGGCAGCCGCCTGTTCCGGCACGGCTTCGTGAACACCCAGGAGACGCCCATCAGCCTCTACCGGCTGGAATTCCAGTTCCCGGAGGACCTGATTGCCCAGGCCGTGCGGGAGCAGCTCCCCAAGCTGGAGAAGCAGGAGACCGGCCCCCGGGTGCTGCTCTCGGCTCTGGAGGGTCGGCAGGCCGCGACCCTCACCTACGCGAATGTCCACCAGGGGGATGCCACCTCCATGGCCGTCGAGCTGGTGCCGCGCCAGCGCTCCCTGGTCTGGCTGATCGCCGGGGTCACCCTGGCGGGCCTCTACCTCTTCCACTTCCGGGATCTCGTCGCCAAAAAGGCGTCCTGAGCCATCGTCCCATCCGCGTCCCCGTTCAGGCCGCCTCCGGAGCTCTCGTTGCTGCCACCCCAGTTCGTACCCTTCCTGCTCACGGTCGCCATCAGCACGCTGATCGGCATCGGGCTGAGGGACTACTACGAGCAGGAAGGGAAGCGGGACACCTTCGGCACCGTCCGGACGTTCATCTTCCTGGGGCTCCTGGGCCACATGCTCTACCGGATTCCCGTCATCGGAGCCTATGCCTTCCTCGTCGGCATGGTTGTGACGGGCCCCTTCCTGCTGGTCTACTACAACAACAAGGTGAGCCAGCAGAAGAGCCCGGGACTCATCGGCGTCCTCATTGCCCTGCTGACCTACAGCGTCGGCCCCGTGGTCATCCACGAGCCCCACTGGTACCTGGTGGCCTTCGCCATCACCATCCTGTTCGTGCTCCACTCCAAGGGCCGCATCCGGCAGTTCACGGACCGCCTCGAGACCGGTGAGGTGGTGACGGCCTGCAAGTTCCTGGCGATCGCGGGCGTTGTCCTGCCCTTGATTCCCTCGGAGCTCCCAACGGCGGGCATCCTGGGGAGGGTCTTCGCGATCCTCCCGGTCGGTCCCCATCAGATCTGGATGGCAGTGGTCGTCACGACGGCCATCTCCTACCTCGGCTACGTGCTGCAGACCTACCTCTACCCGAAGAAGGGCCTGCTGCTGACGGGGCTCATCGGGGGACTCTACTCCAGCACCATGACGGTCCTCGTGCTCTCGAAGAAGACCCGGGCCCAGGAGGGCCAGGCCCGCGAGGCGGCGGCGGCCATCATGCTGTCGACCCCTACCATGTACCTGAGGATCCTCTTCCTGGTGGCGGCCTTCATGCCCTCCGGGGCCCTCCGCCTGCTGCCCCCGTTCCTCCTGTTTTCCCTGCTGGCCGGCGCCTATGCCTGGTGGCTCCGCCGGGGCACCGAGCTGGAACTGATGGCGACACCCGCTGGCTCCGAGGTGGAGATGAAGGAGCGCAATCCCCTGGAGCTGAACTCGGCCCTGCTGTTCGCGGTCATGTTCGTCACGGTGGCCGTGATCACCAAGTTCGTCCTGCTGCACTTCCAGGAACTGGGCCTGCGGATGCTCTCCTTCCTGGTGGGCGCCTCAGACATCGTGCCCTTCATCGTCTCTGTCCTGCAGGGGAACCTCGGCATCGGAGCCGGCCCCATCCTGCAGGCCATCGTCATCGCGACGGCCTCCAACAATGTCATGAAGGCCGCCTACACCTTCGGGTTCGGGCATCGCACCACCGCCCGCCTGACCGCCGTCGGCATGTCGGGTATCGCCGCCCTGTCCTTCCTCTACGCCGCGTTGGTCTTCTAGGCCCTGCGGATCCTTGCCTCCCCTGGCTTCCAGGGAACCCCCGAGCGGATAACCCCTCCATCCACCCCTCCACAGGAGCACCCCATGACCGACGTATTCGCCAAGAACGCCGCCACCAGTGCCGCCGACGCCCTGAAGATCATCCCCCGCGCAGAGTTCCGGGTCTTCGGCCCAGGCGTCATCGAGCTCGTGAAGGGGAAGATGTGGAACGGGAAGACGGTCCTCTTCCAGGCCCGGCGGATGCCGGCCGAGACCTACTTCCTGTCCGCGAACACCAACGAGGCCAACGTGAAGGTGCGGGACGGGCTCCTCGACATCAAGACCAAGACCGGCGAGACCCCCGACGGCTACGAGATCTTCCAGCCCCGGGGCAAGTTCCAGTTCCCCGTCAAGCAGGGGGACCTGGCCACGATCCTGTCGCACCTCAAGGTCGAGGCGAAGCTCAAGCAGGACATGTACACCATCGACGAGTTCATCGCCCTGGCCCGGAAGCACGCGGACCTGGTGCCGGTCACCGTGGAGAAGATGCGGTACGGCTTCACCATCGACGGCATCATCTGCGAGTACGCCCAGGTGTGGTTCAACGGCGCCATGGTGGAGACCGCCTGTGCCGAGAGCGAGAACTACGAGGGCATGCGCCAGGTCATCGAGGGCCTCGGCCTGAAGGAACTGCCGAACACGAACTACCTCAAGGCGGCCAAGCGCGTCATGGGCATGGTCTAGTCAAGTTCCAGTCAGCACTGCCCCTGGGGCGGCCAGCAGTTGGGGGGGAGCCGCCCCGGGGTTCATGGATGGGCACTCCTGCCACCCTGGCCTCAGTCCCCACTGCCCCCCACTCCGGAGTTCCGCATGTTCCCACCCCAGGTCGCGCCCTTTCTCCTGACCCTGGCCATCAGCACGCTGATCGGTATCGGTCTGCGCGACTACTACGAGAGTGAAAAGAAGTTCGACACCTTCGGCACGGTCCGCACCTTCGTGTTCTTCGGCATGCTCGGCTTCATGCTCTACCAGATTCCGACCATTGGCCCCTTCGCCTTCCTGCTGGGCATGGCTGCGGTGGTGCCCTTCCTGCTCGTCTACTACAGCAACAAGGTCCGGCAGAAGAAGAGCCCCGGGCTCATCGGCGTGCTGATCGCGCTGATGACCTACACCACCGGGCCCGTGGCCCTCAACCAGCCCCACTGGTTCCTGGTGCTCTTCGGTGTGTCCATCCTGTTCGTCCTGCACTCCAAGGGGAAGATCCGCGTCTTCACGGACCGGCTCGAGACCGGCGAGGTGGTCACGGCCTGCAAGTTCCTGGCGATCGCCGGAGTAGTGCTCCCCCTCATCCCCAGCGCACCGCTGGGCGCCGGCCTCGTGGCCCAGGTCTTCGACTCGCTCCCGGTCACGCCGCGGCAGATCTGGATGGCGGTGGTGATCACCACGAGCATCTCCTACTTGGGTTACGTGCTGCAGACCTACCTGTTCCCCCGGAAGGGCCTGCTGCTCACCGGCGTGATCGGCGGCGTCTACTCCAGCACCGTGGCGGTGCTGGTGCTGGCCAAGAAGTCCAAGCGCAGCCCAGGCCACGACGAGGAGGCGGCCGCCGCCATCCTGCTGGCTGTCTCGATGATGTATCTCCGCCTGCTGGTCCTCGTCGCGATCTTCCGCTTCCGCTCGGCCCTGCAGGTGGGGCCGGCCCTGGTGGTCCTGGCCCTGCTCGCGGCGGCCTACGGCATCTGGATCAGGCGCAAGAGCCTGGAGCCGGTCCTGGTGCCCGTGGAGGCTCCGCTGAGCACGCCGGAGGCGCTGCTCGATGCCGCGACCGACTCTGTGCCGGGCGAGGCCGAAGAGCCGGCCCTGCGGAAGAACCCCCTCGAGATCAACTCCGCCCTCTTCTTTGCCTTCATGTTCGTGGCGGTGTCCCTGGCGACCAAGTACGCCCTCAGCCTCTACCAGGGCATGGGCCTCCGGATGCTGTCCTTTGTGGTCGGCTGCTCGGATATCACGCCCTTCGTGGTCTCCGTGCTGCAGGGCAACCTGGGCATCGGCACGGCCCAGGTGCTGCAGGCCATCGTCATCGCCAGCGCCAGCAACAACATGCTCAAGGTGGCCTATACCTACATGTTCGGCACCCGCCGCACCGCCAACCTGGCAGCCATGGGCATGGTCACCCTGGCCGTGCTGTCGGTCCTCTACGCCATCACGCTGATTTAGGGCTACAGGCTGTCCGTCCCCGAAAACAGGGCCTTGAGGTCCAGCGAGGGCGTGTGGGTTTGGGTGGCCAGGGACACATACTTCCGGGCGAGCATGTCCTTGCCGGTGCCGAGGACGGTGCCCACGAGGCCCAGGGCTTCAGCCTGGTCGGCTGCGGGCAGGGTCTTCAGGATCTCCAGCCAGAGCACCTCTTCGAGGACGTTGTAGGCCGTCTGCACCTCGGCCAGGTCCACGCCCGCCTCAAAGCGCGCGGTGGCCACGGCGCTGGCGTGGCTGATGACCGGGGCCAGGTTCCGCTCCAGCACGGCGGTGATGACGAGGCCCAGCAGGGTGCCGAGCCGCCCGCGGATCTCGTCGGCGCCGGCCGCTTCGTAGTGCTCCAGGTGGGACCGGTGCAGGGAGGCGATGGCCTTGGCCAGGATCTCCTCCCGGTGGCTGAGCAGGATGTTCTCGAGGCCCATGGGACGCTCCTCAGTGCGGTGAGCCTCCGCGTGCCTTCATGGCGCGGGCGCTTCCGCAGGTGTCTCCATTGTTGACCCATCGGTCAGTGATCTAGGTCAACCTGGGCTGGGGCGAGGCAGATCGATTCGCAAGGCAAAGAATACAAAAGCTTTTTACCACCGATGAACACCGATTAAAAGCTGATCAAGCAAAGAGAAACAGCCACTGAGAAATGCCCTTGCCGGTGATTCCAGTGATAGCAGTGATGGGCTGTGGCAGACCCCGCATGGGCCCGCCGGAGGCGGCTTCCGGCTGGGCCGGAAGTCATCCAGGGGCGCCGCTACCGCGCCCCCCAAGAGGCGCGGCCGCGGCGCCCCTGGATAGAGCCCATGCGCAGGTGGGTCCCAGAGCCTGATGCTTTATCACCGTAATCACTGGAATCACCGGCTGAAATCTCTTTTCATCCCAACTCAGGCGTCAGCGCCGGGGTTGGGGTCTTTATCGGTGTTCATCAGCTTTTCTCGGTGTTCATCGGTGGCAAAAGATCCCTTTTCTCTGGCTGCAATCAGCCTCAGAGATCCCCGATGGCGGCCACGACGCGGGTCCAGAGGTCGCTGCCCTGGGTGCCGTTGGTCAGGATGACGAGGCCGGTGCCCCGGCTGGGCGAGAACTGGGAGAAGCAGCGGAAGCCCGTCATGTTGGAGCCGCCGTGGTGGGCGATGTCGCCCTGGTCCGTGGCGTTGAGCGACCAGCCCAGGCCCCAGAAGACCGCCGTGCCGCGGGCGGCGCCCGGCCGCTCCACGGGGTCGCGGACGTCCAGGCGGACCTGGTGCGCCAGCGCCTCCCGGACCGAGGCCTGGGCCAGCAGCTTCGACTCGCCCCGCTCGGCCTGCATGACCTCGAGCAGCAGGCGGGCGTAGTCCTCGGCACTGGTGTAGAGGGAGTAGGCCGCATTGGGGTGCTGATACTTCGAGGTGGTCAGCACGGTCCCGTCGTCGCGGTGGCCGGTGGCCTGGCGGGCGCCCAGGGCCGGGGTCCAGGCGAAGCCCGTGGCCGTGAGCCCGAGCGGCGCGAAGAGGTCCCGGGTGGCCCAGGCATCCAGGGGCTGGCCCGTGACGCGCTCAAGCACCCGCTGCAGGTAGAAGATCCCCTCGCCGGAGTAGCTGAACCGCGAGCCCGGCGCGAACTGCAGCGGGATCGGCCCCTCCCTTTCTTCGCCGCCCGGCCGCCAGTTGGGGAAGCCGGAGGTGTGGGAGAGGGCCATCCGGGCCGTCACCTTGAGGCGTTCCGGCTGCTCGGGCAGGAGCTGTTCCGGCGCGTAGGTCGCCAGGGGCTGGTCGAGGTCCAGGCGGCCCCGCGCCACCAGCTGCAGCGCCAGCAGGCCGAAGATGGGCTTGCTCATGGAGGCGGCCTCGAAGACGGTGCCGGCGGTGATGGGCTCCCGGGTCTGGGCGTTGCGGACGCCGTAGCCCCTGGACCAGACCAGGCGCCGGTCCTGGATCAGGGCCACGGCCACGCCGGGCACGTGCAGCTCGGTCATCAGCGCGGGCACAAGCCGGTCCAGGCTGGCCGCCAGGGCCTTCTGCGTGAGCTGGCTGGCCCGTCCCGCCGGGTCCACCTGCCGCAGGGCCAGGGCCGCCGCCGCCCGGACGGCCTCGTCCCGGTCGCTGAGCAGGCGGGTGAGCTCCGGTGCCGCCGACCGGGCGGACGGGCCGAGGCCGCCCAGGGCCACGGCGGCGGCCTGGCGGACGTGCTCGCTGGGATCAGCCAGGGCCTTGTTAAGGGCTGGCAGGGCCGCCAGGGCCGGAGAACCGACTCGGCCGAGAGCGATGGCTGCGGACCAGCGCACCTCGCTGCTCGGGCCTTCGAGGGCCCGGGCCAGGGCCGGGACGGCGGCTGCGCCGAGCCGGCCGAGGGCCAGGGCGGCCGCACCCCGCAGGTAGAGGTCCTCGTCGCCCAGGGCCGCCACCAGAGCCTGGACCAGGGCCGGGGTCTCGGGGCCGAGGTCGCTCAGGCCGGCCAGAGCCGCCTCGCGCCGCCGGGGGTCGGGGTCCCCCAGGGCCCGGAGCAGGCTTTGCGGAGCGCTCGCGGCGGGCGGCGTCTGGCCGCCCAGCGGCAGGGCCAGACCCGCCACCAGGAGCAGCGCGGCCGCGGGTCGGCATCGAGGGGGGGCAGGGCGAAGGGCCATCAGGCACCTACTCCAGGTGGTCCTTCTTGAACTCCCGGTACAGGTCCTGGAGGCGAGCCGTGACCGGACCCATGTGCCCCCCACCGACGACAGCGCCATCGACCTCCACCACGGGCATCACCTCGGAGACGGTGCTGGAGATGAAGGCCTCGTCTGCCGTGAGGAAGTCCTGGAGGTAGAGGCGCTGCTCATGCACCTCCAGGCCATGGGCGCGGGCCAGGCCCATCACGCACTGGCGGGTGGTGCCCGGCAGGATGTTGTCCAGCTCCGGCGTGATCAGGACGTTGTCGCGGACGCAGAAGATCGTCGAGCTGGGGCCTTCGGTCAGGTAGCGGCCCCGGTCGTCGTCGCGATAGAAGAGAGCCTCGAAAGCGCCCTTTTCCTTCGCGTACTGCTTGCCCAGCACGTTGGGCAGCAGGTTGATGGACTTGAGGTGGCAGTAGCCCCAGCGGATGTCCTGGAAGGTGACGGTCTTGATCCCCACGGACCAGCAGCCCTCGGGCATCTTCCGGAGGGGAATGAGGACGATGAAGAAGTTGGGCCGCACACCCTCGGGGAAGGGGTGATAGCGGGGCGCCTCGCCGCGGGTGATCTCCAGGTAGAGCTCACCGTCCTGGATGCCGTTGCGGCGCGCCAGCTCGCGGCAGGCTCCCAGCAGCTCCTCGGCGGTGTAGGGAAAGTCCATGCCGAGGAAGGCCGCACTCTCGCTCATGCGCCGGATGTGCTTCCCGAAGAGCAGGAACTTGCCGTCCACGCAGCGGATGACCTCGAACAGGCCGTCCGCGAAGCAGAGCCCCCGGTCCTGGATGCTCAGGAGCTTCTCCGTCTCCTGGTGGAAGCCCCCGTTGAAGAAAATCTCTCGACCCATGGACGCAGCTCCCTCGCGTGGTGGGCTCCATTTTTTCACAGAGCCACTGCGGGGTGACAAATAAAATGGTCACATGGGTTCGATTTGATGCTTTTTATTATCAAACCACCTGCAGGGCCAAGTCAGATCACCCAGTCGCTGGGTACGTCCTGCTTGAACTCCTGGGGCTGGTGGTTGCGGTATTGCAGCTCGGGGTTCTTGACGGTGACGCGGGTCTGAGGCGGCACCGTCTGGGTGACGAACACATTGCTGCTGATGACGGCCTCCTCCCAGATGACAGTCTCGCCGCCCAGGATCGAGGCTCCGGAATAGACCGTGACGCGGTCCTTGAGGGTGGGGTGGCGCTTCACGCCCTTGAGGGACTGGCCGCCCCGGGTGGAGAGGGCCCCCAGGGTCACGCCCTGGTAGATCTTCACGTATTCGCCGATGACGGTGGTCTCACCGATGACCACGCCGGTGCCGTGGTCGATGAAGAAGTAGGCGCCGATGGTGGCGCCTGGGTGGATGTCGATGCCCGTGAGGGCGTGGGCGTACTCGCTCATGATGCGGGGGATCAGGGGCACCTGGAGCTGGTGGAGCTCGTGCGCGATGCGGTGGACCGTGAGGGCGAAGATGCCCGGGTAGGAGAAGATCACCTCGTCCGTGTCGATGGCGGCGGGGTCCCCTTCGAAGGCCGCCTGCACATCGGTGGCCAGGATGGCGCGCAGCCGGGGAACGGCCTCCAGGAAGGCGTGGACGATGTCTTCGGCAGCCTGCTCGAAGTCCTGGGCGGGGCTGCCGTGGCGGTCGGCCTGGTGGCGGAGGACGTTCTGCACCTGCTCGAAGAGCCGGGTCCGGATGTCCCCCAGCAGCTCGCCCACGTAGTATTCCAGCGTTCGGGTGGACAGGTTTTGCTTGCCGAAGTAGCCCGGGAAAAGCAGCTCCCGCAGCTTCTTGACAAGGTCGATCACCGCGTCCCGGCTGGGCAGCGAGCCCGCGTCGATGTGCCGCGTCCGGGGCTCGGCCAGGTCGCTGGCCACGATGGCGGCCACCAGGTTGGAGAAATCCTCCGAGGCCGACTGCTTTCTCCAGAGGCGGGCGGGTTCGCTGCTCATGGGTGCTCCAGGGAAACGCGGCTGGCGGTGAAGGTGGCCTTGAGCAGACTGTAGACCCTGCAGCCCACACAGAAGCCGAGGAAGGCTTCCAGCGCCGCGCACAGGATCAGCACGGCACCAAGGGCCAGGGCCGGCCGGGGGTGGTGGAAGAACAGCGCGAGCGCGATGCCCAGAGAAAAGGCCGCGCCCACCAGCGCCGCGAAGCGCTTGGGGCCGGCATTGATAGGTCGGGGCGACAGTCCTGCTGCTGTCCGCAGGGCCTTCGCGGCCTGCGCCACGGGACTCCAGGCACTCCAGCCGCGGCTGCGGAGGCCGAAGTCGATGGCCAGCAGCAGCGGCAGCCAGGCTTGGCCGAGTCCCAGGCTGGCCAGGGTGAGCAGGATGATCAGGCCCGCGCCGATGCGCGTGGCCCGATCATCGATGACCTCGGGGGAGATGGGGCAGGACTCGGTCATGGCGGCTCAGGCGAGGGCGAGCCCGTCCTCGAGGGCTTCGAGGAGGTCGTCGATGTGCTCGATGCCGATGGAGAGGCGCACCAGGTCTGGCGTGAGGCCGCTGGCCCGCTGCTGGGCTTCGGTGAGCTGGGAGTGGGAGGTGCTGGCGGGGTGCAGGATGAGGCTCTTGGCGTCGCCCACGTTGGCGAGGTGCGAGAACAGGGTGATGCCGTCGATGAGCTTCACCGCCGCCTCCTGGCCGCCCTTGATGCCGAAGACCACCACGCCGCCGAAGCCCTTCTTCAGATACTTGCTGGCGAGGGGGTGGCTGGGATCCTCGGGCAGGCCCGGGTAGCGCACCCAGGACACCTTCGGGTGCTTCTGCAAGAACTTGGCCACGGCCAGGGCGTTCTCGCTGTGGCGGACGATGCGCAGGGGCAGCGTCTCCAGCCCCTGGAGGAAGAGCCAGGAGTTGTCGGGGGCGATGGCCGCGCCGAGGTTGCGCAGGGGCACGGTGCGGGCGCGGAGGATGAAGGCCAGGGGTGCCAGGGGCTCGGGCAGGTCGTGGGCCCAGCGCAGGCCGTGGTAGTTGGGATCAGGCTCCGAGAACAGCGGGTGCCGGCCGCCCTTCCAGTTGAACTTGCCGGAGTCGGTGATGATGCCGCCGATGCCGGTGCCGTGGCCACCGATCCACTTGGTGAGCGAGTTCACCACGATGTCGGCGCCGTGGGCGATGGCCTGCAGCAGGTAGGGCGTGGAGAAGGTCGCGTCCACGATCAGGGGCAGGCCGTTGCGGTGGGCCACGGCGGCGATCTTCTCGATGTCGGCCACCTCGAGGACGGGGTTGCCGATGGTCTCGATGAAGATGGCGCGGGTCTTCTCGGTGATGGCCTGCTGGAAGCTCTCCGGGTCCTTGGGATCCACGAAGGTGGTCGTGATGCCCAGGGCGGGCAGGATCGAATCGAACTGCGTGTAGGTGCCGCCGTAGAGGTTGTTGGCGGCGACGATGTGGTCGCCCACCTGGGCCAGCGTGATGATGGCGTAGAAGATGGCCGAGGTGCCGGAAGCCACGGCCAGGGAGGCGGCGCCGCCCTCGAGCTGCGAGATGCGCTGCTCCAGCACATCCGTGGTGGGGTTCATCAGGCGCGTGTAGATGTTGCCGAGCTCCTTCAGCGCGAAGAGGTTCGCCGCGTGCTCGGTGTTCTTGAACACGTAGGAGCTGGTGCGGTGGATGGGCACGCCGCGGCTGAGCGTGACGGGATCCGGGGACTGGCCGCCATGCAGGGCGACGGTCTCGGGGCGGTAGGCCTTGGTCATGGGGAACTCCGGGAAGGGGGTGAGGGGTGACAGCCGAAGACCCAAGGCTAAAAGCGGAAAATTAAATAGTCAATCAAAATAATTAAAATGATTATGTATTGTTTAAAACGCACAGCCGCCGAGGCCAGCAGATAGGCCTGTCGGCTTGGGTGGAATGGCCACTGAAAAGCTTTTTTAGCCACCGATGAACACCGATGAACACCGATGAACACCGATTAAAAGCTGATAAAGAAAAAGCTATTAATATGAAAACAGCTATTTTTATCAGGCATTTATCGGTGTTCATCGGTGGTAGGTAGTTGCTTCGCTTGAGACGCCGCCGCCCAGTCCAAACCTCTCGTTGGAACCCGCTTTTGACAGCTGACAGCTGATAGCCGACACCCACCCTCAGGTGAAGGTCAACGCCCGGGCCAGGTCCTCGCGGAGGTCCTGGACGTCTTCGAGGCCCACAGACAGGCGGATCAGGTCGTCGCTGATGCCGGCGCGCTTCCGGGCTTCGGGGGTCATGGACGCGTGGGTCATGGACGCGGGGTGGGCCACCAGGGACTCCACGCCGCCCAGGCTCTCGGCCAGGGTGAACCAGCGCAGGCCGCGCAGGACGTGGTTCAGGCGCGCGTTGCCGCCCTCCTTGAGCTCGAAGCTGAGCATGGCGCCGAAGCCCTTCTGCTGGCGCTTGGCGAGGGCGTGCTGGGGGTGGGTGGGCAGGCCCGGGTAGTGGACCTTGCCCACGGCGGGGTGGGCCGCCAGGAACTCCGCCAGCACCTGGGCGTTGGCCTCGTGCTGGCGCATGCGCAGGGGCAGCGTCTTGAGGCCGCGCAGCACCAGGAAGCAGTCGTGGGGCGCCTGGGAGGTGCCCAGCAGGTTGTTCACGCTCTGGATCTGCTGGGTGAGCGCCAGCCGGCCCGGGGCCGCCACCACGGCGCCGCCCACCACGTCGCTGTGGCCGTTGAGGTACTTCGTCGTGGAGTGGATGACCAGGTCCGCGCCCAGGTCGAAGGGGCGCTGGAGGAAGGGCGAGAGGAAGGTGTTGTCCACGGCCACCAGGCAGTCCGGCTGGGCGTGGGCGAGGGCGGCCACGGCGGCGATGTCCGTGAGGCGCAGCAGGGGATTGGAGGGCGTCTCGATCCAGACCATGCGCGTGTTGGGCTGGAAGGCCGCCTGCACCGCGGCGAGGTCCGCCAGGTCCAGGTAGGTGACCTCCAGGCCGAAGAAGCGCTTGGCGTGCTCCAGCAGGCGGAAGGTGCCGCCGTAGCAGTCCACGGTGCTGATCAGGTGGCTGCCGTGGGGCAGCAGGTTCAGGGCCACCAGGATGGCGCTCATGCCCGTGCTGGTGCAGGTGGCGCCGTGGCCGCCCTCCAGCAGGGCGATGGCCTCCTCCAGGGCCGCGCGGGTGGGGTTGCCGCTGCGGGTGTAGTCGTAGCCCGCGTTGGTGCAGATGTCCTTGAAGGCGAAGGTCGAGGAGAGGTACAGCGGCGGCATCACGGCGCCGTAGGAGGGATCCGGCTGCACGCCGCCGTGCACGCACTGGGTGGCGGTGCCCGCGCCCGGGATCAGCTCAGGCCGCTGGAGCCAGCCGGCGCCGCCGTCGCGCACGGGGGGCTGGATCGTGAAGTGGTAGGCCGGGTTGCCGGGGACGTTGGTATCAAGGAATTGTTCGCTCACATGAGCCTCCTGGGAGAGAAGGACGATCGTCGTTCCATGGCGATAATCAAGCAGGGGCCCGATGGCTCGGGCCCCTGCGCTGGTCAGTTCATGACACTTCAGCATCTCTCCGCGAAGACTCGCGGCAGGAATTGGCACCTTGCTCTCGCAGGTTGCCAAGGTTTCACAGGGCCCGTCCCTCCACCTTTCTGGATATCGCGTGATGAAACTGACAAAGACCTGGAACCCCCAGTATCCAGTGGACTGGCAATTCTGCCAAGAGGGGCACCAGGTCAGGTCCCTCATGACGATTTGATCGCAGAGAAAAAGGATCACCACCAGGGTTCTGTTTGTCCCGCGTATCGGCGCAGCCGATACCGGGAAGGCACCAAGACACCAAGCACTGAAAAGTTCAAGATCAGTTGCCCTTCTTGGTGTCTTGGTGGCAAAGCCAGTTTCCTTTTCACGGAGGAAATGGCTCACCCCTCGGGCACCAGGTCCACGAGGAGGCCCAGGAGCTGGCTGCCGGAGGGGTCGATCTGCACCGGGAGGGGCTTGGCCTGCTTCAGTTGGCGCTTACTCAGCCAGGTGGCGGGGATCTGCAGGCGGTAGCTGCCGGGCGGGATGTCGGCGAAGTCGAAGTAGCCGTCGAAGGAAGATACCTGCCGCTGGATGACGCGGTCCTTGGTGTCCACCAGCTCCAGGGTGACGCCAGCCAGGACCTTGGTGCCCGCGGCACTCCGGGTGCGCAGGGTGCCCGCCACCTCGCCGAAGGCCACCACCGGGAAGGTGGCCTGCAGGGGCAGGCCGGGCCGGGCCACGAAGCGCAGGCCCTTGCGGACGGGCTGCAGCGAGGGATCCTCCAGGTCGTTGACATTCAGGGCCAGGTTCACGTCCCGGTTGGCGGGCAGGTGCATCAGCAGGGCGTGGCCGGTGGCGTCGGTCTTGGTCTCGTGGGGGACGCCGTCCACCAGGAAGCCCACGCCTTCGACGGGCTTCTCGCCGGCGTCCATGATGCCGTTGCCGTTGCGGTCGATGAAGACCAGGACCGCGGCGCTGCCCCCGGAGGCCACGGGCCGGGGATCGGTGTGCCACTTCTTGGTGGAGGGATCCTGGCCGAGGCTGGTCCGGAGCTGGACACCGACAGTCCAGCCGCCCTGGCGGGCCCAGCCGATGCTGCCGCCGAAGTCCAGCCCGCGCAGGGTGCTGCGCAGGCCGGCATTGAGCCGGAGCTGGCGGCTGGCCAGGGACTGGGACACGGCCAGCTGCAGCTGGTGATTGCCCGCCCAGAGGGAGTCCATGGAGACGGCCAGGGTGTCGAGGGTGCCCTTGGGGCTGAGGGAGTAGCTCGCCTGGCCCTGCACCATCCAGCTGCCCAGGATCTTGCGGCCGAGCAGCTCTCCGGCCAGGTTCCGCGAGCCCGCGTAGTCCTGGAACATCAGGCTGTTGGTGAGGTAGAGCCCCTGGTAGTTGTGACCTTCCTTCAGCGCCACCTGGGACTCGGACAGCCCCGTGCTGAACTTGTCCTGCTTGACCTCGAGCCGCACGTTGCTGAGCCCCTCGCCCCAGGTCTGCAGGCCGCCCGAGAGGCTCCCCTGGGTGCGGCTCTTGAGGAAGCCGCGGTCTGCCTGGAGCACCTCGCTGCTGAAGCTGCGGCCTTCGAGGTGGCGCAGGTTCCACACCAGCCGGTCCCACTTGCCCTTGAGGCTGGTCTCGAAGAGATCGCCGCCCTGGGCGTCGTGGGACCAGTCCGCCTGGTAGCCCACGCCGGAGACCTGGCCCCGGGCCCCGGTCTGGGTGTAGGTCTTGGCGGCGCTGCCGAAGGGATAGTCCACCACCGAGAGGAAGGGCACGAAGGAGCGGTTCACGCCCCAGTCGAAGGTGGCCTGGGCGCGGGAGGCGCCCTTGCCCTCCGGGTGGTCGTAGGAGAGCTTGTAGCGCAGGAAACCGCCGCTGCCGAGGCCGGGCTCGGACAGCACCGAGAGGCGCTCCTCCCGGCGCTGGCCCAGGGGGCCGTGGAAGACCAGCACGAACTCGTTGGCGCCCGGGTCCAGGGGCACGTCCGGGAAGGCGTAGCGCCCGTCGGCCCGGCTGCCCTGGTAGCCCTTCAGGATGCCGTTGTGGAACAGCTGCACGTCCCAGTCCAGGGGCAGCTCGCCCTGGAAGCTCTTGCGGTCGAAGTACTGATCCTGGTTCAGGGCGAAGTTGCTCAGCAGCACGCCGTTGCCGGTGGTGCTCTTGCTGACGTATTCAACGCCCTGCACATCCAGGCGGCCGGCGGTCACCTCCCGCGCCCCCAGGGGGCCGAGGAGCTTGCCATCGGGGTCCCGACGACCCAGGCTGCCGCGGAACAGCGTGCCCGGGCTGGTGAAGTCGGTGTTCAGGTAGGCGGTGGCCTGGGACCACAGCAGGTCCGCGGACATGAAGGTGGTGGCCGTGCCCGCGCCGTGGGCCTTGCCGTCCTGCCGGTTCGCCGCCCAGCCCAGGCTCTGGTCCACGAAGGGGGCCGCGATGGGCGCGTAGGGATGCGCCTGGGGGTCGTAGGAGATCCGCACCGGCCCGTGGCCCGAGGAGAGCGCCGCGTCCTTCTCTCGCTTCCAGCGGGCCTGCACTGGCAGCTGGCGCAGGGGGCGGATCTCGAGGGTGGCGGAGTCCGCGTTCAGCTTGGACAGGAGGGGCAGCCAGGACGTCAGGGATCGCAGCTCCACGAAGCACTCCTCGCCCTCGAAGAAGACGGTGTCAGCCGCGAAGGTGAAGCTCTTCCCCTCGGCCTGCACCGTGCGCTGCTTCAGATCCAGCTTGAAGCGGTTCTTCTCTTCGATGACGAAGCCTTCCGCGACGGCCGCGATGGGGTCCACGGTGATGGCCAGATAGAGCTGGCGGGCCAGCTCGCCAAGCGGCACCCAGGTGGTGTCGCCCTGCTGCTGCACCAGGAGGGGATCCCCCATGGCCTGGATACCCACCTGCACGGTCAGGATGCTGATCTTCCGGGGCTCGGCCGGCTTGCTCTGCCCAAAGAGCGCTGCCACCAGGCAGACTCCGAGCAAGGTCTTGCGCAGGTCCAACACGGTGGCAGGGATGGGCTACGGGGCGATGAACTGGGTTTCCGCCAGCACGCTGCCGCGCTCCGGATGGACAAAAGTCAGGCGGAGCTTGGAGCCCGACGGCACCTGGAGGCCGCCCAGGGGGATCTCCATGGTGCGCTCGGGCAGGGGCGGATAGACCGCGATGCCGCGCCACTCAGCCACTCTGACGTCCTTGGCGCCGGGGTTCAGCTGGGTGATCTGCACGTTGCCGAAGACAGACTCCTTGCCGCCAAGGCGCTGCAGGGCGAACTTCACCAGGGTGCGGCCATCGGCTTCGCGGGCCACCACCACCGGGGAGAAGCCGGGCGTGGTGGGGGTGTCCCCCTGGCGCACGATGATGGGGATGGAGACGCCATAGACCGGGGTGAGCTTGATGGCCACGCCATTGGGTTCCTTGGGGTCGACCTCGGCCGGGGCGGCGTCTTCTTTGGGCACCGCGCGGATCAGCAGGTGGGCCCGGTATTCGCCCTCGGCCAGGTCGGCGGGGCGGCGCACCAGGATGCGCACCGTCTGCTGCACGCCGGGCTCCAGGGTGATCTGCTGGGGCGCGTAGCGGATGATCTCTTCGGCCACGGAAGGTCCTTCGGACGGCACTTCCTTGAGCTCACCCTTGGGGTTCATCTCCATGCGGATGTAAGTGAGACGGTAGGTGGCCGGGGCGCTGCCGGTGTTGAGGAGGGTCAGCTGGGCAGAGCGCAGCTTGGCATCGAAGACCAGGCGGGTGGGGGCCACCAGCAGGTCCCCGCCCACCGCCTTGGGCAGGGGGGGGGGTGCCTGGGCCAGGAGGCCCGTGCCCAGGCACAGGGAGAGCGCCAGGAGCAGGGTTCGGGTGAGGCTGTTCAGGGTGCCGCGCGTCGGGTTCATCGTGGGATCCAGTCGGGAAGGGATGGTCATCCAAAGGCGCGGAGCGGTTGCCCGCTCCGCGTTGAAGGTCTTGCTTCATGGGGCCGTGGCCCGAATAGCCGTGCAGGAAAGAGGGAGGAAGAAGTGCTTGGGCCGCAGTCACGCAGGAGCTATCCGGAACAGGCGTGAGCGGGCTGGGTGGGGCTGCTCCAGAAGGGCCATCCTCATGGAGAGGTTGTTGTCGTGCTGATAAAGACTTATCAAGTCCTGTGCCAGAATTGAAAAATTTATAACATCTTATATTTGTTCATTTAAAATTTAGAGCTCAGAAAAATATTATCTAGAATCTGGAAATGGGATGGAATCTTCTGGATTCTGGAAGTTCGAGAGCTGGGCCTGGGCACCCCGTTATCCTCCCCCTCCCACGGGCTTCACGCCCACAGGGCCCATGCCCCTGCTACCAGGGCCAGGAGGACCAAAAAAAGGCAAAGGAAACCGGTGAGAAACGGTGATAACGGCCGCTGGCCGCAGCTTTGCAACACCTCGGTTGGCTATTCTCAGACGGAACGCGCCGCCGCTCATCCGGCCGCCTGCCCGCGCTTGGCCCCTATGCCAACTCGGCTCCGATCCCGCAGGAATCAGAGCCGAGTCTGGGCGTGCGTTGGGGTTGGTTTAGTTGTAGGCGACGGTCACGGAGAAGCTGCCGCTGTAGAGGCCGGCGGGCTGGTTCGCGGCCACGCTCAGGTTGGCGCCGACACTCAGGCCGTAGGCGCCGGCTCCGTCCAGCAGGAAGGCGGCCCCATAGGTTGTGAAGGCGTCGACGGTCATGCTGTTCGCACCCGAGGTGATCTGGATGCTGCCGGGCAGGCCAACGCTGAAGGAGGTGTTCGGCTCGCCGGCCACGTCGAAGGAAGCGGCGGAGACGCCCGCCGCACTGGCGAGGACCGCGCCACCGGAGGCGGTGCGCACACCCGCGGGATCGAGCTTGACGGTGCCGGCGGTGGGGGTGGCGATCATCGCGCCGAAGTTCAGGTCCGAAGCCTTCGCGATGGAGATGGGCTGGTAGATCTTTGCAGAAGCCGTGGCGGTGGCGCTGGCGGTAGGGGCGCCGACCACAGGGGTGGCAGCACCGGCGGCGAACATCGGGGCGCTGGCGATGACGAGCAGGGTGGGGAAGAGGGAGCGGGCAACGCGCATGGAAAACTCCGGAATCAAGTTGCACCAGTCAGGTGCGAAAGGGGGATGGGATCTTCCAGGAGGCCGATCCTCGGTGGAGGGTTGAGGTGCTGGCCGTAGAGGCCAGGGCGCTGGCGCGGGAGCCTGAGGGCCGGTCCACGTCAGGCCCCTTCGCAGGCTCGGCTCTGACCCCCGGAGGAGTCAGAGCCGAGTCTGGGCGTGCGTTGGGGTTGATTTAGTTGTAGGCGACGGTCACAGAGAAGCTGCCGCTGTAGAGGCCGGCGGCCTGGTTGGCGCCCACGCTCAGGTTCGCACCCACGGCCAGCGCGTGCGCGCCGGTTCCGTCGAGCAGGTAGGCGGCGGCGTCGGTCACGAAGGTGTCAACCGTCATGCTGTTCGCACCCGAAGCGATCTGGATGCTGGTGGGCAGGGCCACGCTGAAGGAGGTGTTGGGCTCACCGGCCACGTCGAAGGCGGCGGCAGAGACACCCGCGGCGCTGGCGAGAACC
>CAIZZF010000018.1 GCA_903937385.1 uncultured Holophagaceae bacterium
GAACGAGCTGCGCTCGCCCTTCGGGTCCGCGTCCTTCCCACACCCAGGCCTTCGGCTGGAAATCGCTGCGCGATTCCCACATCGCCCCCTCAAATGCCATCAGCAGCAAAAAGGGTTACCCACACAATTCAGCGAGGAGGCTTTTAATCGGTGTTCAGCGGTGGCTAATAAGTTTTTTTCTTTCAGTGGCGAGTAGAGCTGAAGCCGCCCCACGTCCGCCCGCTCACAGCCAGTCCTGGAGGACTCGGCGCAGGTCGGTCATGTCGCAGGGCTTGTGGAGAATCCGGACGCCCGGGTACAGCTCCAGGAGCCCCTTCGCCCGATCGTCCACGTGGCCGGAGAGCATCAGCACCGGGAGGCCGGGCCAGCGGGACCGCAGGTGGCCCAGGGTCTCCAGGCCGTCCATGTCGGGCATGTTGATGTCCATGATCACGAGGTCTGGCAGGGGCCCCTCCGCCAGCTGCCGCAGGGCCTGCCGTCCGCCAGAGACGCCCTTGGGGTGGTGGCCCACCACCTCAAGCATGTTGAGGAAGGTCTCCCGCACCAGGTCGTCGTCATCCACCAGGAGCACCCGCAGGGTCCGCTGGGAGGAGGCCGGGGCGGCCTCGGCCTCGGCACTGGCAGGCGGCTGAACCGGGGCCAGGGGGAAGGTCAGGGCGATCCGAGTGCCTCGGCCTGGCTGGCTCTGGATGTCCATGGCGCCCCCATGGGCCCGCATGGTCCCGAAGACCTGCGAGAGGCCCAGGCCCGTACCCTTGCCCGTGGGCTTGGTGGTGAAGAAGGGCTCCATCGCCCGGGCCAGGACCTCCGGCGGCATGCCTTCGCCATCATCCTGGACCGTGAGCACCAAAGCCCCTGGCCTCTGGAAGCGGGTGCTCAGCGTGATCCGGCCTCCGCCCGGCATGGCATCGTAGGCGTTCATGCAGAGGTTCAGGAGCGCATTGGCCAGGGCGCTGGACTCGCCAAAGAACTCCGGGAGACCCTCCTCCAGGTCCAGGTCGATGGCCACCTTCTTCAGCGTCGTCCGCTCCAGCAGCTCCGCCTCTTTTCGGACCAGCTCGTTGAGGTCGAGCCGAACGGCGGAGTCCAGGTCCTTGCGGCTGAAGTCCCGCAGGCCCTTCACGAGGTCCCGGCCGCGGATGGCGGCCTGCAGCAGGGCCTCCGCATCCTTGACGATGGCGGGGGTGTCCGGGTGGCGCGCCTTCAGCAGGCTGGCCACGGCCATGATGGCCCCCAGCACATTGTTCATGTCGTGGGAGACGCCGCTGGCCAGACGCCCGAGGCTCTCCAGCCGATGCAGGTGGTTCAGCTCTTTCTCCATGCGGCCGCGCTCCGCTTCGGCCCGGACCTCCTCGGTCCGGTCGAGCAGGGAGACCAGCACCCGCGAGAGGTCCCGCTCATGGCCCGGCACCACGGAGAGCCGCCGCCGCAGCTCGAGGGGGCGCCCCGTGAGGTCGGTGATCGGCAGCTCGAGCTCCACCTCGGTCTGCCCCTCGAAGAGCTGGGCAAGCTCCTCCCGGATGACGGCCAGCGAGTCCTCGGTGAAGAAGTCCGGGCGCTTCCGGGTCAGCTCCATCTGGCTGGAGACCCCCAGCAGCCGCAGGCCCGCGGCGTTGACCTCGAGCACCCGCACCCGGGAGAAGAGCTCCCGCAGCACCTTGGGCTGGGCCACGAGATGCGCGCGCAGATCCGTGACACCCTGCTGCCGCAGCTCCTCCAGGCCCTGGGCCACGAAGGAGAAGTCCTCCTCCAGCACCGCCACCGGGGTGTGGTCGAAGAGGCTGCGGAAGCGCTCCTCACTCTCCCGGAGGAACTGCTCCGCCTGCCGCCGCTCCGTCACGTCCCGGTCCACCCCCCGGTAGCCCAGGAACTCCCCGGCGGGTCCCTGAATCGGCAGGCCCGAGGTCTCCAGGAGCACTTCCCGGCCGTCCTTGTGGAGCATCGTGTTCGAGAGGTCCCTGATGGGCTCGCGGCGCGCAAACAAGTCGGCCACCACCGGGACCAGGGTCGCCCGCTCGGCTTCGGGGAATAGGTCGTAGTAGTGGAACCTACCCACCAGCTCTTCGGGCGTGTAGCCCAGGAGGGCCTCCACCACGGGGCTGGCATGGGTGTAGAGGCCCTCGGGATCCACCTCCCAGATGAACTCCTCGGTGGCCTCGCTGATCTGGCGGAAGCGCTCCATGCTCTTGGTCAGGGCGGCCTCGGACTGCTGGCGCCCGATGCGGGTGCGCAGGGCTGCGACCCCGAAGGCCAGGGTGTTGGCCAGCTCTGTCAGGAGGTGGGCCTCCTTGGCGTCGAAAGCGTCAGGCCGGGCGGAGTAGATGTTGAGGGCCCCGAACACCTCGGCGCCCATGAACATCGGCAGCACCAGGGAGGAGGCATAGCCGCGCCGAGTGGCTTCGGCCCGCCAGGGCGCGAAGCGGGGGTCGGTCAGGATGTTCTGGGCCGAGGAAGCGCAGCCGGTGCGGATGGCGGTCCCCGTGGGGCCGCGCCCGCGCTCGGTGTCTGCCCAGGTGAGGCCCAACGTCTGCAGGTAGCCCACCTCGAAGCCCGCCTGGGCGACGGGCCGCACGGTCCTGGCGGCATCCTGCTCCGCGAAACCCACCCAGGCCAGGCGGTAGCCGCCGACTTCCACGATGATCCGGCAGACCTCGTTCAGCAGCACCTCTTCGTGCGTGGCGTGGATGATCGCCAGGTTGCAGTCGCTGAGGGCGCAAAGGTCGCGATTCACGCGCAGCAGCTCGTCCTTGGTGTTCTCCCAGCCCGTGACATCCGTACCGACACCCAGCAGGGCGAAGGGGCGTCCCTCCGGGTCCCGGACCAGACTGGTGCACAGGTCCACGTGGATGGCCGAACCATCCTTCGCAGCATTGATCACCTTGCCGTGCCAGTGTCCCTTGGACAGGGTCTCCTGGACAAGGAAGCGCTGCTGCTCGGCCTGGAGGGCATCCACCGCATAGAGCTCCGTGCTCCGGCCGAGGAGCTCTTCCCTGGACTTGCCGAAGGCCCGGCACTGGGCCTCGTTCACGTAGATGATCTGCCCGAACAGGTCCGTGACGGTCACCATGTCCAGGGCCTGATCCAGGGCCAGGGACTGCAGGCGCTGGCTGGCCTCGGTGGTCCTGCGCTCGGTGATGTCCTGGTAGCTCAGGAGCAGGGCGCCCTCCTCCTGGGGGATCGCCGTGACCTCCACCCAGACGGGCACTCCATCACCCCAATCCAGGCGGACCCGCACCGAGGCAGCCCCGCCCTCGAACCAGGCCTGCTCGCTCAGAGGCAGCGGCGAGCCGTCCTCCGCTGACACCTGGCACCCGGGGTCGAGCCGGTCCAGGGCACCGATCACCTGCCTGCCCCGCCTCAGCAGGCGGAGCGCCGCAAGGTTGGCCTCGAGCGTGCGTCCCGCCGCATCCAGCAGCACGAGCCCCTGCGGCAGCCCTTCCAGGAGGCCACTCCAGCCCAGGCGGGAGGATGACGCCTCGCCATGGGAGGATTTGGGCATGGAGGCTCCGGGGTCTCTAAGGTAAACCGTATCGGCCTACCCACAGATCTCCTGAATCCGAAGCGTCGCCCCTAGCGGCGCAGCAGCTCCCGGATGGTCTCGATGGCGTCCGGGTTCTCCAGGGCGCTCAGGTCCCCGTGCACGGTGCCTTCCCGGGCCAGGTCCCGCAGCAGGCGGCGCATGATCTTGCCGCTGCGGGTGCGGGGCAGGGTCGGCGTGAACACCACCCGGGAGGGCTTGGCGAACGATCCCAGCTCCGCGGCGATGCGGTTGATCAGGGTCTGGGCCAGCTCTGGTGAGGCCTCGGCGCCAGCCCGCAGGATCACGAAGGCCACGGGGACCTCGCCCTTGACGGGATCCGGCACGCCGATGATGGCGGCCTCGCTGACATCCGGGTGGCCGATCATGGTCGCTTCCAGCTCCATGGTGCCGATGCGGTGGGCGGCGACGTTGATGACGTCATCCACCCGGCCCGTCACCCACACCTGGCCGTCGGGGTCGATGACCGTGGCGTCGTAGCTGTTGTAGCGGCCGGGATAGCGGGCGAAGTAGGTGGAGACGTAGCGCTGGGGGTCGCCCCAGACGCCCCGCACCAGGCTGGGGAAGGGCGCCGCCAGGGTCAGCACGCCCAGGGTGCCGTCGGGCACGGGAACCCCCTCGAGGTCCACCACCTCGGCCTTGTAGCCGGGCAGCGGGTGGCCGCAGGAGCCGGGCTTGGTGGGGGTCATGCCCACCATGCTGGAGGTCCAGCCGGTGCCGGTCTCGGTCTGGCCGTAGGTGTTGTTGAAGAAGATGCGGCCGCCGCCCAGCACATCCCGGCTCCAGTACCAGGTGTCCGGGTCCAGGGGCTCGCCCACGCAGCTGATCAGGGTGAGCCGGCTCAGGTCGCGGCCGTCCATCCAGGCGTCGCCCGCCCGCCGCAGCATCCGGAGGGCCGTGGGCGCCGTGAACAGCTTGGTGACCTTCAGGCGCTCCAGCACCTCGTAGAAGTGGCCGGGATCCGCCCAGTCCAGGGCGCCTTCGTAGGCCACCAGGGTGGCACCGTTGGCGAGGCCGCCCACCAGGGCCCAGATGGGAAAGGTGAGCCAGCCCACATCCGCGGTGCACCACAGCACATCGTCGGGCTGGGGCAGCAGGGACCACTTGGTGTTGGCGTAGACCCCCACCAGGAAGCCCATGCCCGCGTGGATCAGGCCCTTGGGCTTGGCCGAGGTGCCCGAAGTGTGGATCAGGAAGCCGGGCTCGTTGGCTTCCATGGGCTCCGGCGGGCAGTCGGCGCTGGCGGTGGCCATGAGGTCCGTGTACCAGAGGTCCCGGCCCGGCACCATGGGGACCTCGCCGCCCATGCGCTGCACGACCACCACGTGCTGGATGGCGGCGATGCCCTCCATGGCCGTGTCGAGGGTCTCCTTGAGGATGACCCGCTTGCCCCGGCGCACGCTGGCGTCGGCGGCCACCACCACCTTGGGCTGCGCATCTTCCAGGCGCTCCCGCACGGCCTGGGCGGAGAAACCCGCGAAGATCACCGCGTAGATGGCGCCAAGGCGGTAGCAGGCGTGGCAGGCCACGAAGGCCTCGGGGATGTTGCTCATGTAGATGGCGACGCGGTCGCCCTTCTGCACGCCCAGGCCCTTCAGCACCGACGCGAAGCGGGCCACGGAGTCCAGGAGCTGCGCGTAGGTCCAGGCCTCGCGGGCGCCGTCCTCGCGCTCCCAGTAGAGGGCCACCTTGTCAGGCTGGGTGCGGGCATGGCGGTCCACGCAGTTGAGCGAGACGTTGCTGCGCCCACCCTTGAACCAGGTGAAGTCCGGGAAGCCGCCCTCCAGCGTGGACTGCCAAGGGGTGTACCACTCCAGCTCCCCGGCGATGTCGGCCCAGTAGGCCTCGGGATTTTGCCGGGCCCGCTCCAGGTAGGCCAGGGTCTCCTCCGGGCTCATGGGTGCCTGGGCCTTGAGAGCCTCTGTGGGCGGGATCAGGGGCTTCCCGAGGTAGATGGGGGGATCTTGTTCGCTCATGGGACTCTCGGCTGGAAGGGATGAAGGGGAATACCCCAAGGGTAGCGCAAGGAGCGGCAGCGTTAATCCCCCCAAAACACCAGGATGGATGACTCAAATCACACATCACCACGTATTTAAAGAGCCCTCGGTAAACTGATGCAGAGGTCAAGTCTGACCCGCCCGTGCCGATGCGGGAACTCAAGGACCAAGGCATGCCGAAGGGCTTCACGGGATTCCTCCTCGCCAGTGCCGGAGCCCTGCTCCTGGCGGGCGCGGTGCCCGCCTACGGTCAGACCCGCAACGCCATCGCCCTGGCCTCTGCCGAGATCTGCCAGCCGGTCTCCATCCAGAAGCCTGCCGACCTGAACTTCGGCGCCATGATCGCCACCCGGAGCGCGGGCCAGGTGGTGCTGGGCCAGGACGGTGCGCGCCGGGCCTCGGGCGGAGTGGTGCTGGGCAGCGCCGCAGCGGTATCGTCGGCGGCCTTTCTGGTGGCCGGAGAGCCCCACGCCACCTTCACCGTGAGCCTGCCCGCCAGCATCGAGATCACCTCGGGCCAGAGCCGGATGACCGTGGCGGGCTTCAGCACCGGCGGCACCACGCAGGCCCTGGACGGCACCGGGCGGCGGGCCCTGAACGTGGGCGCGACCCTGGGCGTCGAGGCTAACCAGGCCCCGGGCAGCTATGCCGGCAGCTTCACCGTGACCGTGGCCTACAACTAGGCCTGGCAAACTACGTAATATTACGTATCTATTTGATTGCATTAAAGCTTATGCAACAGCGTATGCTTATTTGAGTTTTTCACAGCGCTCCTGGCACCCCGGCAAGGCCTGCGGGGGGCTCTATTCTCAAGGGCGACCTGAACCCTGGGGTGGGATGCCACCGGCTGGTTGGGCCTGCTCTTGTGTTTCTTCAGAACCCAAGGCACCCCGGGCGCCGACAGCTATCCAGGAGCGTGCGATGCCCACCAGCAGGCTCCAAGCCCTCCGATCCTGGCAGCCCTGGCTGGGACTGCTGGTGGGTCTGGTCATGACCTTCGCCTCCTTCCACTGGACTGAGCGCGAGGACCGCATCCACGCCCAGGAGATCTTTGATGGGAACGCCATCCTGCTCCAGGAGCGGATCAACCGGCGGATGGCCTTCAGCGAGCAGATCCTCCGGGCCAGCGCTGAGTTCGTCTCCCAGCGGGATGCCATGCCCAGCCAGGAGACCTGGAGTCACTATGTCGCCAGCCTGGACCTGCCCTCCGTCAACCACACGTTCCGGGGCTTCGGGGTCGCGGCCTGGCACCCCGCCCCCCCCGCGGGTCAGGACCTGAGCCAGGCCCCCCGGGTGGCGGGCACAAGTGCCGTTCTCACGGTGGAACCGCTGCATGATGCCAGCCGGGGCCTGCTGGGCCAGGACCTCTACGCCGAGCCCCTCCGGGGGGCCGCCATGGCCCGGGCCTGCGATACCGGAACACCGACGCTCACCATGCCCATCACCCTTGCCCGGGAGGACGCCTCGGTAGACCCAACCGGGATTCTGTTCTTCAGTCCGGTCTACCGGCACGGACTGCCCCTGGACAGCGTGCTCCAGCGGCGGAAGGCCCTCCTGGGCTGGGTCTACCAGGCCTTCCGGATGGAGCCCCTGATGGAGAGCATCCTGGAGAGATCACCCAGGGGCTGGGGCCTGGAAGCCTTCATCGACCCAGCCATGCAGGAGAAGTCCAGGCTCTGCCGCCTGGCCCCTGATGGGTTGGCCGAGGGAGCGCCCTACCTCCATTCCGGGAAGGTGGAGCTCTATGGCCAGGTCTGGTTTCTCCGCCTCTGGCCCGGGGTCCACTCCAACTTCCTTCCGCCCCAACAAGGCAAGCGGATACTCCTCCTGTTCGGTCTGCTCGCCAGCGCCAGCGTGTTCTACCTGCTCTTCACGCTGGAGCGGAACCGCTACCGGATCACGGCCCTGGCCGATGACCGGCTGGAGCGCATCGACCTGCTGACGCACTCCACGGTCGAGGCCCTCTTCCTGATGGACCGAGAGGGTCTGTGCACCTTCATCAACCCCGCCTGCGTGCACATTCTGGGCTACGAGCGTGCCGAGCAGCTGATCGGCCAGAATATGCAGCAGCTCACGGGCATCCGACTGCGGGGCCGCTGCGAGGCCTGCGAGCAGCCCTGCACCGAGTTGCAGGGCCGGGTTGGCAGGGCGCTCCCGGCAGCCTCCGCCGGCACCAGGATCCCGCCCTGCGAGATCTTCCAGGCCCTGCGTCGGGGCACCGGCACGCATGTGGAGCGGGAGTTCCTCCGGCGAGCGGACGGCAGCACCTTCCCGGTGGAGTACTGGGCCTACCCCTATCGCAGCCAGGGCAAGGTGGTCGGCATGGTGGTCACTTTTGTGGACACCACGGCGATGCAAGTGGCCAACGATGCCCGCAAGAGCGTCGAGCAGAGCCTGGCTTTCGCCCTGGATGCCACTGGGGACGGCATCTGGGACTGGGACATCTCGCACAACTGGGTCAAGCACAACGCCCGCTGGTGCGAGCTCCTGGGCCTGGGGGAGCAGAACCTCGAGCACCCGATCGATTTTCTCGAGACCGTCCTGCACCCCGAGGACCATGCCCAGGTCTGGGCGGGCATCCAGGCGGCCATGGATAGGGGAAAGTCCTTCGACTGCCGCCACCGCATGCGCCGCGCCGATGGCCGCGTCATCTGGGTGCATGACCGCGGCAAGGTGGTGGCGCGGGACGAGGCCGGCAAGCCCGTGCGGCTGGTGGGCAGCATCACCGACATCACCGAGCTCGTCGCCGCCAGCGAGCTGCTGCACGAGGAGGTTCTCCGGGCGAACGCGCTGGCCGAGGAAGCCCGCGCCGCCAGCTCCGTCAAGTCGGAGTTCCTGGCCAACATGAGCCACGAGATCCGGACCCCCATGAACGGCATGATCGGCATGGTCGGCCTGCTGCTCAAGACGCCCCTGGAGCCCAAGCAGCGCCGCTACGCCGAGTCTGCCCGCATCTGTGGCGAGTCCCTCCTGGACCTCGTCAACGACGTGCTGGACCTCACCAAGATCGAGTCGGGCAAGCTGGTTCTCGAAGAGACCAACTTCAGCCTGGTGGTCCTCATGGAGGAGCTGCGGCTGCTCCTGACCCCATCCGCCGAGGCGAAGGGGCTGGCCTTCATCTGCACCCTGGCCCCCGAGGTCCCGGACCGCCTGCGGGGGGATCCGGTCCGCCTCAAGCAGGTGCTGCTGAACCTCGCGAGCAACGCGATCAAGTTCACCTTGCGGGGAGAAGTGATCGTCCAGGTGGAGGTTCTCCTTCGGGAGTCGGAGGAGACCCTCCTCCGCTTCCGCATCAAGGACACCGGCATCGGCATCCCCGCCCACATGCTCGAGGAGATCTTCCAGAGCTTCACCCAGGTGGATGCCTCCACCACACGGAAATTCGGCGGCACGGGCCTCGGGCTCACCATCAGCCGGCAGCTCTCGCTGCTGATGGGAGGCGAGATCGGGGCCACCAGCGAGGAAGGCGTGGGCTCCGAGTTCTGGTTCACCGCGCGGCTGCGCCTGCAGCCCCAGGGCGCCGTCGGCTTCGAGCTGCTGGCCACGGCTCCCGAGTCCGCACAGAGCTTCGGCACGAGTCGGATCCTGCTGGCCGAGGACAACGAGGTGAACCAAGAGCTGATCCTGGCCCTGCTCGAAGGCTGGGGCCTGGTGCCGGACATGGCGAAGGATGGCCTGGAGGCCCTGGAAGCCCTGCGGAAGAAGCCCTACGACCTGGTCCTGATGGACATCCAGATGCCCAACCTGGACGGGCTGCAAGCCACCGCCACCCTGCGGAAGCCCGAATCCGGTGTCCTGGACTGCCGGGTGCCGGTGGTGGCCCTGACGGCCCACGCCATGCGCGAGGACCGCCAGCGCTGCCTGGCGGCGGGCATGGACGACTACCTGACCAAGCCCATCGAGCCCGCGGCCCTCCTGAAGGTCCTGAACCGCTACCTGCCCAAAGTCGGCGCGGTGGCAGAGCAGCCCGACGCTCCGCCGCCCCTCGGCCCCGCAGCGGAACCCCTGGACCTTCCGCAGGTCTTCGACCCGGAGGCCTTTCTCCAGCGGCTCATGGGCAACCGCAAGGCGGCGGCGAACATCCTTTGCATCTTTCTCGAGACCGCGCCTGCCGTGCTGGCGGAGCTTCAGCAGGCCGTGGTCACCGGCACTCCCGAGCAGGCGGCCCGCCAATTGCACCTTTTCTCGGGCTCCTCAGCCACGGTCAGCGGGCTCCGGCTCTCCGGCCAGGCCCGCGCGCTGGAGCAGCAGCTCAAGGAGAGCGGCCTCGCAGCGGTCTCCGCTGGCCTGCCGCAGCTCCAGCTCGAACTCGAGCAGTTCGGCGCCGCAGCTTCTGCATTCGTGGCGGAGTTGCGCCCCCAGACCCCAGGGAGTTGACCATGGACCGCATCCGAGCCCACGCCACGCAGATCGCAGGAACCGGGGAGCGCGTCCTCGTGCTGGCCCATGGCCTCGGCGGGAACCAGGCCCAGTGGCAGCCTCTGGTCGAGCACTTCCAGACCTCCGCCCGGGTGGTGACCCTTGCCCTGGCGGGCTCCGCCGAGGCGGATCCCGCCCTGTTCTCCCCTGTCCGCCACGCCAACATCCTGGGCTACGCCGATGACCTGGCCATGCTCTGCGGCCAGCTGGGGCTCCGGGACGCGATCTACGTGGGGCACTCCATGTCCGCCATGGCCGGCGTGCTGGCCAGCGCCGCCGATCCCGGCCTGTTCTCGCGGCTGGTGCTCCTGAACGGCAGCGCCCGCTATGTGGATGACCCCGCCACCGGCTACGTGGGGGGCTTCTCCCACGAGCAGGTGGAGGCCATCCTCGAGGCCATCGCCGGGGACTTCGCAGCCTGGTATTCAGGCTTCGCCACGGCCGTGATGAACCAGCCCGAGCGGCCGGAGTTCGCCACCGAGTTCGCCCGCACCCTGGGCGCCTATGATCCCCGCACGGCCCTGGTGATGTTCCGCGCGGCCTTCACCAGTGACGTCCGCTCGAGCATGAGCCGGGTCCAGGTTCCGACCCTCATCCTGCAGAGCTCGGGAGATCCAGCCGTCCCACCGACGGCCGCCCAGTGGCTCGCCCAGGCCCTGCCCCAGGCCCTGCTGAAGATCCTGCCGTCACTTGGGCACTTTCCGCACGTGGTCTCCCCGGAGGTGGTCATCGCGGAGATCGAAGCCTTCCTCCTGGCCCACCCATGATCGGCAGCGACCTCCAGGGCGCCCTCCGGGAGCTCCTTGCCGAGGCCGGGGCGGAAGCCGCCATCGTCTGGAAGGATGTGCCGGCGGAGTCCGGTCCCTTCCTGCTCGCCGTGGAACCCCCGCACCTCCTGGTCGTCGGCAGCCCCTGGCCCTCGGTGGAGCGGCCCCAGAGCCCACCGGAACTGGAGTGTCGGCCAGCCCACCTGGCGCAGCTGGTTCCCACCGCCCTCCGCCTGGCCCTGACCGCGGTCCCCTTGGCCGCCCTGGCCGTCGACTTGCAAGGCGGAGTGGCGCTGCTGCTCGTTTGGTGCGGCCCGAGTCCCGAAGCGGCCCGCACGAGCCGGCTCCTCGCCCGGATCCAGACCGAGGTGGCCCCCCTCACGGCAGGCTGGGACCGCTTCAAAATGACCGAGCTGAAGGCGGCCCGTTATGATGCGGCCCTCTCGAGCCTCGAGCAGGCCGTGGTGACCCTGGACGAAGTCCGCATGGTGTGCTACGTGAACGCAGCCGCTTCGCGCCTCCTGGGTGTGCCCCTGGGGGAGCTGCCCGTCACCGTGCTGGAAGGCGCCCTCCGGGAGCTGCGGTCCCGGGCGCTCAATGCCGAGGAGGTGGCCATCATCTCCGCACGCCTCCGGGCGAATCCCAGGGAGCGCGTCTCGGGGCTGCTCTGGAGCTTCCCCCAGGCGCCCATGTACCTGCGGGTCAGCTCGGTCCCCTTTGAGCAGGAGGGACTCAACGGCCGGATCTGGGTCTTCGATGACGTCTCCTCCCTGGTGGCCGCCCTGGATGAGGCCAAGCGGCTCAACGGCTGCCTGGCGGAGGAGACCACCCGGGCCAATGCGATGGCTGCCGAGGCCCAGGCGGCCAGCTCCGTGAAGTCGTCCTTCCTGGCGAACATGAGCCACGAAATCCGGACCCCCATGAACGGGATGATCGGCATGGTCGGCCTGCTGCTGAAGTCCCCCCTGGATCCGAAGCAGCGCCGCTACGCCGAGTCCGCCCGCATCTGTGGCGAGTCCCTGCTGGAGATCATCAACGGCATCCTGGATCTCGCCAAGGTCGAGTCCGGCAAGCTGGAGCTGGAGGAAGTGAACTTCAGCCTGGAAGTGCTCCTGGAAGAGCTGCGCCTCCTGCTGTCCACCCGGGCCGCGGAAAAAGGGCTGGCGCTGACCTTGAACCTGGCACCCGGCACGCCGGACCAGCTGCGGGGAGATCCGACCCGGCTGAAGCAGGTGCTGCTGAACCTCATGGGGAACGCCCTCAAGTTCACCCCCCAGGGCGTCGTGCAGGTCCGCGTCGAGCCCATGGCGGCGGCTGGGCAGGAAAGCCTGCTCCGGTTCAGCGTGAGCGACACGGGCATCGGCATTCCCGCCGCCAAGCTTGGCGAGCTCTTCGAGAGCTTCACGCAGGTCGACACCAGCACCACGCGGGAATACGGCGGCACGGGTCTCGGGCTGGCCATCAGCCGCCAGCTCGTGGCCCTCCTGGGGGGCGAGATCGGGGTCACCAGCGAGGAGGGCCGCGGCTCTGAGTTCTGGTTCACCGCCCGGCTGCGTCTGCAGGCTCCGCCCTCGACAGCGACTCTGGGGCACCCGGGAGCAGCGGCGCCCGAGCAGCGGTTTGGATCGGCCCGCATCCTTCTGGTAGAGGACAACGAGGTGAACCAGCAGGTCGCCCAGGCACTCCTGGAGGGGCTGGGGCTGGTGGTGAACGTGGCCGGGGATGGCATGGAGGCCCTCGTGGCCCTGCAGACCGCCCGCTACGACCTGGTCCTCATGGACGTCCAGATGCCTGGCCAGGATGGCCTCCAGACCACCCGGGCGTTGCGGGGGCTGGCCTCTGGCGTGCTGAACCAGGGGGTGCCCGTGGTGGCCATGACGGCCCGGGCCATGGTGGAGGACCGCCAGGCCTGTCTGGATGCCGGCATGGACGACTACCTGACGAAGCCCATCGAACCGAAGACGCTCATGCAGGTCCTGAACCGTCACCTGCGCCCCTCATCACCCGAGCCGGAACCAGAGCCCCGGCTCGCCGACTTCGACCCGGAGGCCTTCCTCCAGCGGCTCATGGGCAGCCGCAAGGCTGCGGGCCGGATCCTGGAGATCTTCCTCACCTCCACACCGGAAGTCCTCGAAGCCGTCCAGAGCGCTGCAACCGCCGGGGACTGGGAGCTGACCGGGCGGAAGCTCCACCTCCTGGCAGGCTCCTGCGCCACGGTCAGCGCGACCCGGCTCTATGGCCTGACCCGGGACCTGGAAGAGCTGCTGAAGGAGGGGGACCTCGCGGCGGCGGCGGGCCTGCCGAACTTGCCGCTGGCCTTCGAGCAGTTTCACGCCGTGGCCACCGCCTTCCTGGCCGAATCGCCGACCCCAGCCCCTGCACCCGTGACACCCGCCCCGGGCCTGCGCCATGATGGGAGCAGGGAGGCCTGATGGAGAGGAGCCGGGTGCTGATCGTCGAGGACGACGCGGTCCAGCGGGAGTTCCTGTCGGTCGTCTTCGAGGAGGGCCCCTATCAGGTGGCCTGCGCCGGTTCCCTGGCCGAGGCCCGCCAGCTCCTCCTGCGCTTCCATCCCGAGGTCGTCTTCCTGGACTACCAGCTGCCGGACGGCAACGCCTCGGAGCTTCTTCGCACCCTCTCCCAGGATGAGTCAGCGCCCCCCGTGGTGGTCATCACCGCCCTCTCCTCGGTGGAGCTGGCGGTGGAGCTCATCAAGGAAGGCGCGGCCCAGTTCCTGGTGAAGCCCGTGGAGCCCGGCGCCCTCCTGGCCCTCTGCAAGCGGCTGCTGGAGCAGGTGCGCGAGAAGCAGGTCAACCTTGTCCATAGCCGCGTCGAACACCAGCACACCCTGAATCCCTTCTTCGGGGTGAGCCCGGCCATCAAGGCCCTGGAGATCCGGGTCAAGAAGATGCTCACGGTGGACGTCCCGCTCCTGCTGCACGGCGAGACCGGCACCGGCAAGAGCGCCCTGGCCCGCTGGATCCACAAGCACAGCCCCCGGAATGCCTACCCCTTCGTGGAGCTGAACTGCGCCGGCCTGAGCAAGGAGCTGCTGGAGAGCGAGCTCTTCGGCCATGAGAAGGGGGCCTTCACCGGGGCCGCCACAGCCAAGGCCGGCCTCATGGAGCTGGCCCACCGGGGCACCCTCTTCCTGGACGAGATCGCCGAGATGGACCTGCAGGTGCAGGCCAAGATCCTCAAGGCCATCGAGGAGCACACCTTCCGGCGCCTGGGGGAGAATCGCGACCGCAGCGCGGACTTCGGCCTCATCGGGGCCACCCACCACAACCTGGAGCAGATGCTGGGCAGCGGCCAGTTCCGGGAGGACCTCTACTACCGCATCAGCACCCTGCAGATCACCATCCCGGCCCTGCGGGAGCGCCGAGAGGACATCCCCCTGCTGGCCCGGCTCTTCCTGGCCCGCATCGCCAACCAGTGGGGCATCGGCAGCCTCGAGTTCTCCGCCGAGGCCGAGACCTGGCTCCGGGAGCAGACCTGGCCCGGCAACATCCGCGAGCTGAAGAACACCCTGGAGCGGGCCGTCCTGACCCGCCAGGGCCATGTCATCGATGTGGGGGACCTGAGCCTGGGCGCCAGCCCCCGGCGGGAAGCCCCGGTGGCGGTAGGCTCCCCCGAAGCGGCCCTGCCCCGGGCCTCGAGCATGACCCTGCTTGAAGTGGAGCGGCGGCACATCCTCCGGGTGATGGAGGAAGTGGGCTTCCAGGTGGAGGCGGCGGCCCCCCTGCTGGGGATTCCCCGCAGCACCCTCTATGTGAAGCTGAAGACACATGGCATTTCGACGTCCAGAATCCAGAAATAAAATCTAGATTCCAGATTCCAGATAGAATCGACGCGAACTTCGATAATCGCAAACCCTTATTTAAGGGGTGTTAGCGATTATTTCAAGTTTGGCACGGGGCTTGATATGGAGTCTATGTGAACCAAAACCCTCCAGCGAGGATCGCCCTCCTGGAGCATCCAACACCCTTTCGCACCTGACCGGTGCACCCTGACTCTGGAGTTTTCCATGCGCGTTTCCCGCACCCTCTTCCCCGCCCTGCTCGTCGTCGCCGGC
>CAIZZF010000019.1 GCA_903937385.1 uncultured Holophagaceae bacterium
AGGCCCAGGTGGCCCAGGCCCAGGCCGGTGTCACTGCCCTGAAGGCCAACATCGCCTACACCCAGATCCGGGCACCCTTCTCTGGCGTGGTGCAGTCCCGCAAGGTGAACGAAGGCGATTTCGTCGGACCCGGCATGCCTCTTCTGGAACTCACGGGAGATGGCGAGCAGGAACTGGTGGCCACGCTCTCGGACCAGGAATCCAAGGGGCTGAAGGTCGGCGCCAAGGTGAAGTTCGAGTCCGAGGGAGTCGAAGGTGAAGCCCAGATCACGGGCATGGCACCCGGAGGTGACCCCTATAGCCACAAGGGCACGCTGAGAGCGAAGGTGCTCAAGCCCAAGGGGCTCCGCACGGGCTCCTTTGCGCGAATCCTGGTCACGGGCCTCGCGGTCGAAGGACTCTCGGTGCCTCGCAGCGCCCTGGTTCAGCGGGGCGAACTCACTGGTGTTTTCATCGCCAAGGATGGCCGGGCCGAACTGCGCTGGCTCTCCCTTGGTGAAGGCGCCGGGAACTACCTGCCCGTGCGCTCTGGCCTCAAATCAGGCGAACGTATCATTGATGTCCCGGGGGCGCTTCAGGATGGTCAGCCCATTGATCTGACCAGTGGGGTGAGCCATGGCAAGTGAGCCCAAACTGGGTCTGGCAGGAAAACTAGCCAAAGGCTTTCTGCGGAGCAAGCTGACGCCGCTCATCGTCCTGGCCTCACTGATGCTGGGCATCCTCGCGGTGGTGATCACGCCTCGCGAAGAGGAGCCCCAGATCATCGTGCCCATGGTGGACCTCTACATTCCCTATCCGGGCGCAAGCCCGAAGGAAATCGAAAGCCAGGTCACCGCGCCCATGGAGCGACGGCTCTGGGGCATCCCCGGCGTCGAGTACCTCTACAGCATGAGCCGTCCCGGCATGGCGCTCATCACCGTGCGCTTCAAGGTGAACGAGCCCCAGGAGCCCAGCCTGGTGAAGATCTACCAGGAACTCGCGGCCAATCCGCAGATGCTGCCCCCCGGGGCCATGAAGCCCATCATCAAGCTCCAGACCATCGATGACGTGCCCTTTCTCGTTTTGACGCTGCATGGGGAGGGCCAGACGCCGGGTCAGCTCAGGACCATGGGCGAGGTGATGGCGCGGGAACTGTCCGACGTGCCCAGCACTGCCCAGGTGAAGGTCACGGGGGGCGCTCGGCGCATGGTGCGCATCGAGCCCGATCCTGATCGCCTGCGTTCGCTCAATGTTTCGATTGCCGAACTCCAGCCTGCCCTGCAAGCTGCGGAAGCCCAGTTGCCCGCCGGTGCCCTCATCGATCACGGCAAGCGCACGGAACTGGAAGCCACCGGCTACGTGTTGCAGGCCAACGAGTTGAAGCGGCTGGTTGTGGCGGTGCGAAACCAGAAGCCCATCACCCTCGCGGATGTCGCCCGTGTGGTGGACGCGCCGGAATCCGAGCCGCCGATCGTCCTCTTTGCTGAGTCGGGACGGCCCGGCTTCGAGCCAGCGGTCAGCATCACCCTCTCCAAGCGTGCCGGGACCAACGCCACGGCCTTGGCTGAGCAGGTCCTCACCAAGGTGGAGGCCCTTCGCGGCAATCTCATTCCCCACGATCTCAAGGTCACGGTCACGCGCAACTACGGTGAGACCGCTGGTGACAAATCCAACGAACTGATCGAGCACCTCCTCATTGCCACCCTCAGCGTCATCGCCCTGATCTTCCTGGCGATGGGTTGGCGCAGCGCTGTGGTGGTGGGTGTGGCCGTGCCTGTCACTCTGGCCCTCACGCTGCTCATCACGTACCTGTTCGGTTATACGCTGAACCGCGTCACGTTGTTCGCATTGATCTTCTCCATTGGCATCCTGGTGGATGACGCCATCGTGGTGGTGGAGAACATCCACCGGCACATGCACCTCCCAGGTCACCGCAAGAGCTTTGCCACCGTGGTGATCGAGGCCGTGGATGAGGTGGGCAATCCCACCATTCTGGCCACCTTCGCCGTCATTGCGGCCATCCTGCCCATGGCCTTCGTGCGAGGGCTCATGGGCCCCTACATGCGGCCCATCCCCGTGGGCGCCAGCGTGGCCATGCTGTTCAGCCTGGTCATCGCTTTCGTCATCAGCCCCTGGGCGAGCCTCATCCTGTTCCGGAAGGAAGCCCACCTCCCGGAGACCGATGAATCGGGACTCCATCCCGCCACGCCTGAAACCGCCGCACCCGAGCCAGTCCACGACTGGCAGGATAAGAACCCTGAGGTGGCCCCAGATACCAAACTTTCCGCCCTCTACCGTCGGGTCATCCGTGCGCTGTTGTTCAAGCCCACCGTCCGTTGGACCGCCTTTGGCGGCGTGGTGGTGCTGCTCATCGGGGCCATGTCGTTGGTGGGCCTGGGGGTGGTGAAGGTCAAGATGCTGCCCTTCGACAACAAGTCGGAGTTCATGGTTCAGCTGGATCTTCCGGCGGGAACCCCGAAGGAAGATGCCGTGGCCGTGGGCCAGGACATCGCCCGTCGGCTGCTGAAGGAACCCACGGTCAAGAACGTCCAGGTCTACGCTGGCGAAGCTGCACCCTTCACCTTCGTGGGCATGGTGCGTCACAGCTTCCTCCGCCAGGAGGCGGAGATGGTAGACGTCCAGGTGAACCTGGTCTCCAAGCATGATCGCAAGGAGCAGAGCCACGAGATCGTGGTGCGCCTCCGTCCCGAATTGGAGAAGATCTCGAAGCCCGCCGGGGCTCGGCTGAAGCTCGTGGAAATCCCGCCCGGACCTCCGGTTATGGACACCATCGTGGCTGAAGTCTATGGCCCCACTGAAGCTGAACGGATCCGCCTCGCGGGCGAAGTTCTCCAGGCATTCAAGAGCGTGGATGGCATCGTAGACGTGGATTCCACTCTCAATGCCACCAGCCCCAAGATCAGCCTGGTGCTGGATCGAGAGAAGGCGGCCTTGCATGGTGTGGCTCCCGCTCACGTGATCCAGACGCTCTACATGGCAGGCTATGGCCACACGGCTGGCACCTTCCATGTGCTGCGCGGCTCCAGTCAGGTGCCCGTGGTGGTGCAGCTCGCTCCCGAGAAACGCCAGCGGTTGGACCAGATCCTCCAACTCACTGTTCCCGGTGCCCGAGGCATGGTGCCCGTTCGGGAGTTGGTGACGGTGAAGGAAGGTCGCGAAGAGGCGGCCATCATGCACAAGAACCTGATGCCGGTAACCTACGTGTTCTCGGACTTGGCTGGCACCATCGAAAGCCCGGTCTACGCCCTAGCTGCACTGAACAAAAAGATTGACGCCATGAAGGGCACGGCAGGTGCAATGGTGCCTCGCCTGGGCCTCGCCCACCCCGAGAACACCGAATCTCTGGCTTTGAAGTGGGATGGCGAATGGCACATCACCCTTGAGGTATTCCGCGACCTGGGCATGGCCTTCGCTGCCGTGCTGGTGCTGATCTTCGTGCTGGTGGTGGGCTGGTTCGAGAGCTTCGAGATCCCCTGGGTGATCCTGGTTCCGATTCCGCTGTCATTGATCGGCATCATCCCGGCCCACGGCCTGCTGGGCGCCTTTTTTACGGCGACAAGCATGATCGGCTTCATCGCCGGGGCGGGCATCATCGTCCGCAACAGCATCATCCTGGTGGATTTCATCGAACTGAAGCTGCGTGAGGGCATGCCCTTGGCCCTAGCCGTGGAAGAGGCTGGTGTGGTGCGTTTCCGGCCCATCCTGCTTACTGCTGCTGCGGTGATCGTGGGTTCATTGGTCATGCTGGCCGATCCCATTTTCCAGGGCCTCGCCATCAGCCTCATGGCTGGCTCGGTTGCAGCCACCCTGTTGTCAGTGCCCTCCATTCCAGTCCTCTACTACCTCGTCGCCCGCCGTGGCCGCGCAGCGGATCTCCAGCGCGAAGCCTCCAACCTCGCCATTGAAGAATAGGAGTCACCCATGACCGTCGATCGCATCGTCCACACCGTTGCAGGAACCTTCATCCTGGCAAGCCTCGCCCTGGCGAAGTTCCACAATCCCAACTGGATCTGGTTCACGGTCTTCGTGGGCGCGAACCTACTGCAAAGTGGGATCACCAATTGGTGCCTCATGTCCACCATCCTGCGCAAGCTGGGCGTGCCCGAAGGCGCTGGCGTCGGATGCTCCCGATGAAGGCCACAGCCATCCGTTTTGCCCTCGGCCTTGTTGTGGGAGGGGCTCTTGGCTATGGCTGGCACCGACTGGTAGGTTGCAGCACGGGCACCTGTCCACTGACTGCAACCCCCATTCGGGGCATCAGCTACGGCGCCTTCATGGGCTTGATCTGGGCTCTCGGAGGTAGGTAATGAGTTCTTTTTTATCCCGGGAAGAGGCCCAGAACCTGATGAAACAGGGTGGGCTGGTGGTGGATGTCCGATCTGTTGAGGAGTACACCGCTGGGCACGCCCCGGAGACCTTGAACCTGCCTTTGCATATCCTTCCTGTCCTGGCAGAAGAGAGGATCCCGAAGGATCGACCTCTCCTGCTCTGCTGCGCCAGTGGCGCCAGAAGTGCAATGGCTGTGGCGATTCTCCTACCTCAGGGCTATGAGGCCTACAACCTTGGCTCCTGGATTTCCCATCCCCACCTTTCCTAATCAAGGAGTTCCCATGTCTGAAGTCATTCATCTCACCACTGGCGCATTCCAGAAGGTCATGGCGCAGGGTTCCCCAGTTCTCATCGATTTCTGGGCGCCCTGGTGCGGTCCCTGCCGCATGCAGGGACCCATCCTCGATGAAGTTGCAAAAGGAACCGGTGACAGCGCCATCGTGGCCAAGGTCAATGTGGACGAGGAACCGAGCCTTGCCTCTCAGTTCGGGGTCCAAAGCATCCCGACTCTTTTGATCATCAAGGAGGGCCAGATTCTGAACCGCATGGTTGGTGTTCAGTCAGCGCAGGTTCTGACGAGCGCCCTTCAGAAGGCTGGTGTCTGATGATGGAACATTGGATCTACCTGATTCCCATCGCAGCGGTGGGATATCTCCTTTGGAGTAAAAGGTCAGCCTCTGCTTCGGATGTGAAGGCCCTATTGGCGAAGGGCGCCCAGATCGTGGATGTCCGTTCCAAGGCCGAGTTCAAATCTGCAGCCCACCCAAAGTCCATCAACATTCCTCTGGACGAGTTGGATAGCGGGGCAAAGAAGTTGGATCAGAGTAAGCCCGTTCTCGTTTGTTGTGCATCAGGGAGTCGCAGTGCGTCAGCAGTAGCGATTCTGAAGCGCAAGGGATTCAAGGAGGTCCTCAACATCGGAACCTGGCAGAGGATTCGGTCCTTGGTCCCTTGATGCCACAGTGGCCAACTCAGCATCGAGGTTGGTAGGTTGTTTGCCGCAGGTTCAACTGTGGCTTTTCCTGATCACTTTGATCATCTTGATATTGATTACGACGAAACGGACCATCTGCCACAGGATGTTGGTCCGGAGGGACTTGGTGAAATCCGTCGGCTTGGTGGCGAATACACCCTGGGCTTGGCGGCCCTGGTCAAATGGTGTCTTCTCGGTTGCCATGATCTACTCCGGAATCAAGGACCAGAAGGCGAGCATCTTCGCCTTGTAGATGAACAGGTGGTGGAGCAGGATCTTGATCCAATGCCCCGCCAGACCAATCTCGCCGAAGGTATGGTTCATGTCGCGTCCGTACTCCGGATAGCGTTCGAAATCGGGAATGATCGGGAAAACGATGATGGAGGCTGCGGTCCCCCGGAAGGGATTGGCTCCTGCGGAGGCCACACAGGCGGCTCCCATCTCAGCCATGGAGGCGGTCTGAGTCGGCTTCTCGGCACCCCGGATCATGTCCACGATGCTCCGGGCCACGGCCCTACCGATGATGGCGCTGGGCATGCCTGTCCGAGGCGGGGCAGGGGTGATGACCGTACCTTTGGGGCTCTGCCGAGGTCTAGAGACGGGATGGGGAGGGGCGAAGGCAATGCCTGCCGCAAAGAGGTTCCGGTAGGCCGGGGATTGATAGGTGTGCGGCCAATCCGAAGCCCGCCACGACTCGAAAGGCTTGGCCTGGTAGTCCGCATCCACCTTCATGAAACCGGAGGGCGCGAATAGTCGGTCAGTGATATCCGTTCCCTGGCGGTCCAGGGCCTTGAGGCCTACGCCCTTGAAGGGTGGCAGCAGCATGGCCAGATCAAAGCGCTCCTCGCCTTCTTCACCATTCAGGAACTCCAGGGAGGCACAGCCAGGTTCGAGGCCTTTGACATGGGCCTGGGTGACCCAGCGAAGCCCCCTTTCCGCGAACAGGGATTCCGTGAAGATGTTGCTAGGGGTCACATACCCTCCGCGCCGGATATGGATTCCCCCCATACCGAAGTCGCCCAGTTCAAACTCGTTGCTCAGGTAGGTGATGTCAGCCTTGTCCCGCACGCCCCGAGCCCGCAGCTCGAACTCCAGATTCACGATGTATTCGAAGGCTGCGCCCTGGCAGGTACAAGTGCCATGCCCCGTGCCGACCAGGAAGCGCTGTCTCTCGCCCTTCCTCATACGGGCCACTGATTCATCGAGGGCCAAGGAGGCTTCCAGGGCATGGGGCGCGGTGCATACCGACAGGCTGTGTCCCTTGGGCCCCAGGCCCGGCGTGGCTTCGAAGGCTAGCTTTGGGCCCGTGGCATTGATCAGATAGTCATAGGGGATGCGAATCACCTCTCCGGCTCGCCCCTCCAATGTGGACTCAGCTTCAACGAAGGGAGTGTGGTCGTCGCCTTGCCCCTCAGGGTGCATGACCGTGGCCTTCGCCTGATGGAAGGTGATGTCCTTGCGCTGATAGACAGGTGGCAGGGAGAATGTGACCTGGTCCGGTCTCAGCAGTCCGACCCCCACCCAGATATTTGAGGGGATCCAGTTGTAGTCGGGGCGAGGGGAGATGACGATCACCTCGGCCTCCTTCCCCAGCCACTTCTTCAGGAAGGCGGCACTGGTATGCCCAGCCACGCCGGCGCCAAGGATGACTACGCGAGGTCGGGACATAAAGCCTCCGATGGGTGGACTGGATTGTTTGTGGATAGATTCTATGCCTATTTAGTTAAGTAATACTAAATATTTTATTATTTTTTGGTTCGGCTACATCAAGCGAAGTCGCCCGTCTCATTGCAACAACGCCGACTCACCAGGCTTGTGGCGGGAACTTGGTGGCGTCCGAAATAGGAAGGGGAATAGAAAGAGAGGCCGTCTATGAGACGACCTCTCCCTGGAGTTTGGATATTTGGCCCCAATGCCTGACCGGCCCTGTGTCTGGACTAAATAATGGCCCTCTCCGGAGGGCATTTTGCGGTGGCTCCAAGGCAACCGAACGAACCCGTCCGGTCACTTCCCTCCCAGGTCGGGATTCTCGGTCAATCGCTCGGTGATGTAGATTGGTGACTACTTCTTCTTTTTCAGTGGAGCCTGGGCCAATGCGGAGGCTGCGGCCGTTTTCTCTACCTTGGTTGCCTTCGGGTTTTGCAGGGTCTTGCTGGCGGCAGTTGCTGCGGCTTTGCCCGTCTGCTTGGGATTTTTGGTCATGGTGAATTCCTCCTGGCATTTGCCGCGCTGAGGCTACCACCAACCCGTTTGATTGGAAGGGAATGTGGGGCTATCGCCGTTGGCGTAACCCCCAACGGCTAAGGTCACAGTTTGTGACCTTAGACCATCCCGGTTTGGGCTTACATCATTCGACGATCAGGTTGATGGGATAACTTGTCCCCTCTTCCAGTTTTGCAATGATCTTGGCCATACCGGTTTTAGTTCCGGCCTTGGCGTGAACACGGATGATCCCCAGGCGTGCGAAACCTGGCCCGAAGGCTTCAGGCGTGAGCGTCACGGGAACACCTTCCGTCTTGATCGAACCAATTGGTTTGCCGTCACTCAGGATCAGGATTGCGCTGTCGCTGGCCTTTAGGCTGATTGTGGAACGTGGGACATCCGGCAGGGTGATCAGGAAATCGATGGGTAGCAATGCCGCTTCCCCAGCCTTCACGTGCTGCCAGTCCTCATCCTTGCCCTGGTGCAGTTGATTGTAGGCTGCGATGTTGGGTTCGGGCTTGGTGGTGATCGAGGCGGCAGCCTTCACCTGCCCAGAGAGTGACCCTGCATCGATGAACTGGATCGCGATCGGGTAGTCACCAGGCTTGGTCGGGTTGATCACGTTGGTACGCAGATGGATTGCCTTTAAGCCAGGGGCCTCGGTTGGACCGAAGGAAATCCCTTCACTGAAACGAACGACAACGGTGTGCGGATCCTTTTCATCCAGGGTGGTCGTGAACTTTGCAGGAATCGCCCCATGTACCCATCCCTTGAGCATGACGGCACCAAGATAGCCACCTGGCTTGGGTGTGAACGTCTCTGGGAAGGTGAAGCGAATGGTCGCTCCGGCAGGGATGGCGTAACCCGGTACCTTGGGGTCGGATGACTTGTCGAATACGAACCAGGCTTCAAATGGGTTCTGTGCAGCGAGCCCAGTGCTCACCATGGGCTGGTAGGTCACCGTAGTGTGGGGCGCTTCTGCGTGGGCGACAGGGCCTGTGGCGATGATTGCGCCTACAAGAGCGATACCGGCTAGGCCTTTGGAAATAAGGCGGAGGATAGGTCCGGACCCTTCTGACAGTCCAGCGGTCATACGATTGGTCGAACAGAATCTGATGAGCATCTATGGCCCTCCCGGAAGGATTCCCTCATGAACATATGCTGACCTTTTTCTGTTCTGCATAGGGCCATACCACACAAGCGTGTGGTAATGTCGCCCCATGGTCCAAATGCCTCCATTGACCAACATTCAGCGAACCTTGCTGAACCACCTGCTCGACTGTGAGAAGCGCGGGGTGTTTCCCACCTACCGTGAGGTTGCCGAGCATTTCGGCTGGAAAGCCGTCGCGACTGCCAGGGATCACCTGAAGGCTCTATCCGACAAAGGCTTCATCGCACCCTCGGAAGGGCGATCCAGAAACCTGCGCCCCACTGTGCAGGCCAAGGTCCTCATCCAATCCGAGTCTGAGCCAGGAACGCCGGGTGGGCCGGGACCCAACCCGGTCGAGGGTCTGGCGCAGGACCTAGTCGGCCTGCTGTCCCCCTACCTGAAGAAGAAGCGGTTCAAGCAGGGGAGCATTCTTTGGCAGGGGGGAGATCCCGCCGAACGGTGCATCGTCATCGACCGGGGGCGGATCATGGCCTCCCGAAGGCTTCCATCGGGGCGCAGCGTCCCGACCTGTATGCGCGGACCAGGGGAGATCGTGGGCTTTCCGCCCCTGTTTGATGGTTCCGGCTATCCCACCACGGTGGAGGCTTTGGAAGATCTCGAAGCCCGGGTTCTGGAGAGGTCCGATCTGCTCAAGGCGGTCCAGGATGGCCCTATCGCGATCCTGATGTTCAAGCTCTTCGCCAACCGGTTGCGGGAAGTGTTCAAGGTGGTGGACCAGTTGAGCCAGCGCGGTGCCATTCCCCGCGTAGCTTCCACCTTGCTGGCCCTGATCAAGGAGGGCTCCATGAAGGCTGAGTTCACCTTCGTCACACTGCCCTTGGCTTCAGCAACCCTTGCCAAGGCCCTTGGGATCGCTCCGGAAACCCTGTCCAGGGCCATCAGCCAGTTGATCTCGGAGGGCATCCTGCATCGCCTCAGCGTCAGGCGGTACCAGGTGCTCGATCTGGACCGCCTGAAGGCGCATGCCCAGGAACCAGACTGGGCCTGAAATCGGCACAGTGTTGATCCCGCTCAACGAATCGGGGCCCTGCATCCACCATCCTTGACCCACAGGTAGTATTGCGGGCCATCCGCCCATTGCCTGGGAGCGCAGCGTGGTGGATTCCCCTCCAGACCAGAAGGCCCAGCAAGCCCCGACTCTTGTGGGGCTGTTCTGGACATTCCTTCAGCTTGGGGCGACTGCCTTCGGTGGGCCCGCCATGATTCCCTACATCCGCAAGGCGGCCACCGAGAAGAACAACTGGCTGAAGGCAGATGCCTTCAAGCATGGGCTAGCGTTGTGTCAAACCATCCCCGGGGCCACGGCCATGCAGATGGCTGCCTACGTGGGGCTCAAGGCCCGTGGCGTGCCTGGCGCGATCTGCACCTATGTCGGCTTCGGACTTCCGGCCTTCCTGCTCATGCTGGCCTTATCGGCGGCCTATTCGCGCTCCCATGGCCTGCCCACAGTGCTGGCCGTCTTCAGCGGGCTTCAGGCCATCATCGTGGCCGTCACGGCAAATGCCACCATCTCATTCGGACGAACCACCCTCAGGAGCGCATCCACCATCCTGATCGCGCTGGTAGCGACGGGGCTATTCCTGCTCAAGCTCAACCCGGTATTCATCATCCTGGTGGCGGGGTTGCTCGGGATCCTCTTCAATCACAGGGGAGTGGTTGAAGGAAGCAAACCGGAGCCGGAAGAGCCGACTTCCACGGTACTGCCGCTATCCCTGATGCTCCTGGTCTCCACAGTCTGGTTTCTCGCCCTGTTTCTGCTGCGAAAGGATCTGTTCCATCTGGCGCTCCTCATCGCCAGGATTGATCTGGTGTCATTCGGAGGGGGGTTCGCCTCTATTCCCCTCATGTTCCACGAGATCGTCGATGTGCGGGCCTGGCTGGATGCCCAGACCTACCTGAATGGGATCGCGCTGGGCCAGTTCACACCGGGGCCCTTTGTCATCACCGCTACGTTCGTGGGCTTCATGACCAAGGGGCTGCTGGGCGCCGTGGTGGCCACCATTGCCGTGTTCCTTCCCTCGTTCGTCCTGCTGGTTGGGGTTGCGCCCTGGTTCGACCGGGTTCGGCACTCGCCCTGGGTCTCCCATGCGGTGGGAGGCATCCTCTGTTCCTTCGTGGGGCTGCTGTTCACGGTGACCCTCCGGTTTGCGGGAGAGGTCCACTGGGACTGGCGGCACGGGGCGCTGGCTGTGGCTGCCCTCACGGCCCTCCTGAACGACGTGGACCTCCCCTGGGTGGTCCTGCCTGGCACCGCCATTTCAGCCTTCATGTTCTAAGGGAGTACCTCATGTGGATTGTCCGCCTCGCCTTACGGCGTCCATACACCACAGCGATCCTGTCCCTGCTCATCCTCTTGATGGGCACGCTGTCCGTGTCCCGCATGCCAGTGGACATCCTGCCCACCATCGATATCCCCGTGGTGTCCGTCGTCTGGACCTACAACGGGCTTTCCGCCGAGGAGATGGAACGTCGGGTGATCCGGAATGCCGAGAACATCTACTCCACTACGGTGGGTGGAATCGAGCACATCGACAGCACCAGCCTGCAAAGCGTTGGCCTGTTGAGAATCTACTTCCACCCCGGAACGGATATCGGGAGCGCGATTGCCCAGATCTCCGCCAGCAACAGCGCCGTTCTGCGTTTCCTCCCGCCAGGCATGACGCCACCGCTGGTGCTTCAGTTCAATGCCTCGAATGTCCCCATCGTCCAGATGACCGCCCAGAGCGCGACCGTGTCGGAGCAGAAGCTTTGGGACTTGGCCATGAACACCCTCCGTATCCGGCTCTTCACTATTCCCGGCCTGTCCATCCCCGCTCCCTACGGAGGGAAGACGCGGCAGATCAACATCGATGTGGACCCGGTCCGGCTTTCTGCCCAGGGCATCTCTCCTGCCGATGTGGTCAACGCCTTGAACAACATGAACGTCATTACCCCCGCTGGCACCGTTCGGATGGGCAAGCGGGAATGGGTCGTCAGGACAAATGGCAGCGCAGCGACCCTGGATGAGTTGGAAGCCTTGCCGGTGAAGGTGGTCGGGGGCGCCCCCGTCCTCATGCGGGACATCGCCAAGGTCTCGGATGGATTCGCGGATCAGACGAATATCGTGCGCATCAACGGCCAGAGGGCGACCTACATCGCCCTGATGAAGAAGGCCGACGCATCCACCATCGCTGTGGTGGATGCCGCCAAAGGCATGATGCCCCAGATCCAGGCCGCAGTGCCCAATGGCGTGGACCTGAAACTGGACTTCGACCAGAGCCTATTCGTCCGCAATGCGGTGCGAGGTGTGATCCAGGAAGCGGTCATCGCCAGCATTCTCGTGTCCATCATGATCCTGCTGTTCCTGGGGTCCTGGCGCAGCGTGATCATCGTCTGCACCAGCATTCCCTTGGCCATCCTCACGGGGGTAATCGGTCTGAAGCTCAGCGGGCAGACCCTGAACCTGATGACCCTGGGTGGGTTCAGCCTGGCCATCGGCATGCTGGTGGACGATGCCACGGTGGAGGTTGAGAACATCCATCGCAACCGGGCCATGGGCAAGTTCATTACGGTTGCGATCCTGGATGGTGCCTACCAGATTGCGATACCGGCCATCGTGGCCACCCTCGCCATCTGCATCGTGTTCTTCCCTGTGGTGCTCCTGGTCGGTCCGGCCCGCTACCTGTTCACGCCCCTGGCCCTGGCTGTCGTGCTGTCCATGCTCGCCTCGTATGTGCTCAGCAGGACCCTGGTGCCGACCCTGGCCCGCATGCTGATGCCCGGAGAAGAGCACGACCTGACTCCAGTAGAAGGACGCGAACCCTCCTTCACGCAACGGTTCAACATCAGGCGGGAGCGGGCCTTCTCGCGGTTCCAGGAGGCCTTTGGCCGGGGCCTGGATGGTGTGCTCCACCATCGTCGGTTCGTGCTGGTGGCCTTCGCCGCCTTCACCCTGTTGAGCACAGGCCTGTTCTTCGCCCTGGGACAGGACTTCTTCCCCAATGTGGATGCCGGGCAGATGAAGCTGCACCTGCGCACGCCTCCAGGCACCCGGCTGGAGGAGTCGGAAGCCCTGATCATTCAGGTCGAGAAGACCATTCGCGACATCATTCCGGCCAGCGAACTTCGAACCCTCAACTCGAATATCGGAGCCCCAGCCTTCTTCATCCAGGCCTTCATTCCCTCGGACAATGTGACGAGCCAGGATGCGGACCTGTTCATCTCGCTCCAGGAACATCACCACCCGACCGCTGCCTACATGCGACGAATCCGGGAGGAACTGCCGAAGCAGTATCCCGGCCTGGGGTTCTATTTCCAGCCTGCTGACATCGTCAGCCAGGTGCTCAATTTCGGGGTCTCCGCCCCCATCGACCTCAAGGTGGAGGGCGCGAACCTCGAAGCCAGCATGGGCGTGGCACGCAAGTTGGAGGCGTCCCTTCAGCGCATTCCTGGTGCGGTGGATGTCCGCATCAAGCAGGTCCTCAACGCCCCGACCTACCAGGTGGATGTGGACCGGATCCGGGCGGCCCGCCTGGGGCTGAGTGGTCGCGATGTGACAAACGGACTGCTCGTGTCCCTGTCGGGCAACGGGCAGCTTGCTCCCAACTACTTCCTGGATCCTCGCAATGGGATCACCTACCAGGTGATGGTGAAGTCACCGATTGCCGCCATCGATACCCCTGGGAAGCTCATGGCGACGCCATTCGCCCTGCCGGGGAAGGCCTCACTCCTTCAGCCCTCCGACCTTCGCCCCAATCCCATGGGTTCGCTCCAGCCTGCGGAGCCCCTGGGCAATTTCGCCAGCATCTCCAGAACGGTCAGTCCCGCTGAGGTCTCCCATGCCACGGTCCAGCGGGTGCTCGATGTGATGGCCAATGTGGACGGGCGGGATCTCGGCAGTGTCGTGAAGGACATCCGCGCTCGCATCCAGGACCTCGGCGAACTGCCCCCTGGGGTGAAAATCAATCTCAAGGGCCAGAACGAGGTCATGGAGGACTCCTTCAGGAGCCTGGCGGCGGGCCTGATCATCGCCATCCTGCTGGTCTACATGCTCATGGTGGTCCTGTTCCAAAGCTGGCTGGACCCCTTCATCATCCTCTTTGCCGTTCCCGGGGCCCTGGTCGGCATCCTCTGGATGCTGGTGGCCACGGGCACCACCGTGAATGTGGTCTCTCTGATGGGAGCCATCATGGCGGTCGGTATCGCAGTCTCGAACGCCATCCTGGTGGTCACCTTCGCGAATGACCTGCGCGTTGCCCGGCCAGACCTGGATGCGGTGGAGGCCGCCCTGGAGGCGGGCAAGACCCGGTTGCGGCCCGTGATCATGACCGCCCTGGCCATGATCATCGGCATGCTGCCCATGGCCCTGGGTCTGGGCGAGGCGGGAAGCCAGAACGCGCCCCTCGGGCGGGCGGTCATTGGAGGACTCCTGATGGCCACGTTCGTGACCCTCTTCGTGGTGCCCGTGATTTATTCCCTCCTGCGCAAGAAGGCACCTACGGCCCATTTGTTGGAAACCCAGTTCCAGAAAGAGCAGCAAGGGAGTGAAGCATGAACCTCGTCCACGATCCCCTGAACACGCTGACCCAGGATGAACATCCCCTTTCCAGGGTGGTTCTCCGTGGGGGAGGCGCCATCCTCATCCTCGGTGTGGTGGCCATCACTGGCATTGTCTGGTCGCAGCGCCGGGCACTGGCCCGGCAGGCAGAGGCCAGGAAGAAGGAGGCTGATGCAGGGCCCATTGTCCAGACGCTCCTCGTCGGGAGCGCTGTCACCACGCCTGAACAGGTCTATCAAGCGGAGGCCTTGCCCTTCCTCAGCACCACCCTCTATGCCCGGGCCAGCGGCTTCCTGAAGGACATCCGGGTGGACAAGGGAAGCCGGGTTCGGAAGGGGGAGCTCCTGGCCCGGATCGAGTCCAGGGAAATGGACCAGGATGTGGAGGCCCTGAAGGCGGATGCGGAGAACAAGCGCAACAACGCGGAGCGGGCCGCATCACTCCTTCACGACAAGCTCATCAGCGCGAGGGACGCCGAACAGGCTCAGGCGGATGCCCGAGTGGCCGAGGCCAAGCTCGCCTCTCAGCGGGTGTCCCGGGCCTATCAGGAGGTCCGTGCTCCCTTTGATGGGGTGGTGATCCAGCGCTTTGTAGATCCCGGGGCCGTGGTGCAGAACGCCAGCGGCAGCACCAATGTGCAGCCGGTGGTGACCGTCGCCCAGTTGGATCATCTCCGGGTGACCTTCTACCTGGACCAGAAATTGGCCAAGCGCGTGAAGGTGGGTGATGTCGTGAAGGTGATGCCTGATGGCCCACAGGCGGAGCCCCAGCCGGGAAAGATCTCCCGTCTGGCGGGGGCTCTGGACCCTCGCACCCGGACGTTGACGGCTGAAGTGGACCTCGACAACAAGCAAGGGCTCTTCCTGCCCGGGGGATCGGTCCGGGTGATCATCGCCCAAGCTGCCCAGGATGGGTTCACCCTGCCGATGGAAGCGCTCTCCCCCCGCCAGGGAAAGCCCTTTGCCGTGATTGTGGATGGGACGAACCATGTGCACCTGCACCCCCTCACACTCGGGGAAGACAACGGTCAGCGCGTCAAGGTGCTCAAGGGGCTCCAGGACGGCGAGCGGGTGGTCTTGAATCCGCCCCCTTCCTTGCAGGAGGGCTCACTGGTTCGACTGGCCGATGCCAGCAAGCCAGCCGGACCTGGAAAGTGACCCCTCAGGTTTGGCCGCCGGTTGCTTTGGGATTGAGAAGGAGTGCTTTGATGCGTCGGACCCAGCTAATCCCAGCCATGGTGCTTTGTGCTGGCCTGGTAGCGCAGGCACCAGCGCCCAACGCCTCCCGTCGACTTACCCTCCAGGAGGCAATTCGAATGGCCCTGGAGAACAACCTCCAGGTCCAGATCGCGAGGGAATCCAGGACGGCCACCATGGCTGGCGTCCCTGTTGCCGAGGGCGTGTTTGATTGGAACCTGGTCAGCGGATTCAGCTATGGCCATCAGGACACGGCTGCGACCAAGTCGCTTTTCCCGACAGGCCCCCTGGCGACCACTGACATGACGGCCTGGAACCGGAATCTGACCCTTGGTCTCCAGAAGCCCTTCGAGTGGGGGGGCAGCCTCCAGTTGAACTACAACCCCGCCAACAACTTTTCCAGCGGTGACTACCGGGATCCGAACACCGGGATCTATCTGGGCCGGTTCAGCACCAAATACCCCTACAGCAGCAGCTTCTCCGGGACCTACACCCAGAACCTCCTGAAGGGCTTCGGACGCCAGGTGAACGAGGTCAACGTCATCGTTGCGAAGAAGGGATCCCAATCAGCGGCCCTTCAGTATTCCCTCACCATCATCAACCTGGTGGCTACTGCCGAGACCCAATATTGGGACCTCGTCTTTGGGGTGCGGAACCTTGAGAATGTGAAGGCTGCGCTGGCTTTGGCCCAGCAGCAGTTGGACGACAACAAACGTAGGGTCCAAGCCGGGACCTTGGCTGAAATCGAAGTGACCAGCGCCGAGGCTGCTGTGGCCAGGCAAAAGCAGTTGCTCGTGGTCGCCAGGTCCCAGGCTCGCAATGCCCACGATGCCTTGCTCCGCACCTTGGACCCGAAGGCAAGCCGGGGCACGGTGATCGAACCCGTCGATTCTCCGGACCTTCTCACCTCGCTTCCAGAAGAACCCGCTGCCGAGAAACTGGCCCTGGAGCGCCGCATCGAGTTGAAGGTAGCCCAACTGAACAAGGAATCATTGGGGGCCTTGAGAGTGGCGGCAGAAAACCGCCAGCTTCCCCAACTCAGTGCCTTCGCCACCTACAATGCGACGTCAGATAACCGAACCACTTTCGGACAGGCCAACTCGGACCTTTCCAGTTCAACCTATCCAGGCTATGTGGTGGGCCTGAGCTTCTCCTACCCCCTCGCCAACCGGGCAGCCAAGGGGACTCTCGCCCAGGCTCGTGCGAATGAACGGGGAAGCGAGTTGACCCTGCGGGATCTGGAACTCAGCATTCTGCTTCAGGTCCGTCAGGCCCATGAAAATGTTGAAGCCGCCAAGGAGAACGTGGAGGCGGCCAGATTGACCCGGGTCTTCCGGGAAGAGGATCTTCGCGCAGAGCAGAAGAAATTCGAGAAGGGCATGAGCACCACCTTCCTGGTCCTGTCCAAGCAGAACGACCTGAGCGTTTCCAGGGATGCCGAACTCCAGGCTCAGATCGGCCACGCCAAGGCCATCACGGCTCTGGAAGTGGCCACGGGCAACCTCCTGGAGGCCCGTGGCTTCGCAGAAGTAAAATGAACTCAAACCCGCATTAAACGATGGGAGATCCAATGCAGCCGAGGAAAACCATCCTGAGTAGCGCAGTGGTGCTGTATTTCATCATCGCCTTCGAAGTCCTGATCATGATCAGTCCCTTTGCGGGCTTCTTCTATTCGGTCTTCAATCCCGTGCTGCTGAAGCTCGCCAGCCATCCTGCGACCCGGTGGCTCAGCGCCTTCTACCTTCCCCACATGGTGCTGCCCGGAGATCCCTTCCTGGTAATCCTGCGGATCTCGGGATCTGTCCTGTTCATCCTTGGGATGCTCCTGTTCTTCGCCTGCGCCTTCCAGATATATGCGTCCAAGCTGCTGAAGAGAGGCGCTGTGCTCGGCGGGCTGTATTCCTGGATCCGCCATCCTCAGTATCTGGCCCTTGGCATCGCGGGAATCGGCCTATCCATCCTCTGGCCCAGGTTCCTGACAGCGGTGCTCTGGCTGCTGATGGTCCTCATCTACTACTTCCTCGCCAAGGACGAAGAACGGCGGATGCTCGCTGCCTTCCGGGATTCCTACCAGGACTACATGAACCGGACTGGGATGTTCCTTCCGGCCAGCATGGAACGGCTGCTGACGCCACACTCTCCCTTGGGCAAGGTGCTGCTTGGCCTTGGATTTTCGGCCATCACCTTGTCCGCTCCGTTCCTGCTCAGGGCCTACACCGTCCGGCACCTCACCCTCTGGACCGAGGCACCCAACGCGGCAGTTCTGGCCATCCTCCCCGAAGACGCCCCCATGATGGACCACCGGATGGGGGACATCCTGGAACTCGATGCCGTCAAAGGCCGCCTCAAGGCTGATAAGCATTACCTGGTCTACTTCCTTCCCAGGGAATACATCATGCAAGGCATGATCGCGGACACTGGCGGCGATTGGAAACTGTTCGAGCAGCACCGATCCCTGGCCATGATCACGGATTGGATCATCAATCCCTTTGGCCATCTACGTGGGGGGCATCACGCCATGCACGCGGGCATGAACATGCCCGCCCAGGGTCATGCCGAGCACAGTGGAGGCATAATTCGACGGTTGATCTTCCTTTCCATCGAGGGCACCCAGGTGGCCTCACCCGCCGATCTGTTTGCCATCAATGCCAATCGGGTTCCTGAGTTCATGGTCGATGTCGATGTCCACAACCTCATTCTCCTGGAGGTCAAGGAACTGCCTCATGGAAGTGGATGGGGGACAGTTCCAACGCCGATGTTCTGACCCCTCGGAACGAGAATCGGTTCCGATGGGCTTTCAAACACGCCTGTCGACGGCCTATTTGCTGCCATTACTTCCATCAATCCCTCCGCCCTTTGGGAGACGGGCTTTGGCGGCTTCGGCGCGGTAGCTGGGACCAGTCAGTTCGAGGATTACGGCGTGGTGGACAATCCGGTCAATTGCCGCCGCCGTGGTCATGGGGTCCTTAAAGATGCGGTCCCACTGGGAGAACACGAGGTTTGAGGTGACGACGACACTACGCCGCTCATAGCGTTCGGCCAGCAGGGTGAACAACACCTCCATCTCGTCCCGGTCCTGCTGGATGTATCCGATGTCATCGAGGATCAGGACATCGAAGGCGTCCAGCCGGTGCAGTTCCTTCTCCAGGGCGAGGTCCCTCCGCGCCGCCAGCAACCGCTGGACCAGGGCGTAGGTGGGGGTGAAGTGGACGGTATGCCCCCGCTGGATCAGTTCCAAGCCGATGGCGCAGACCAGGTGGGTCTTTCCCCGTCCCGGCAGGCCGAAAGCCAGCAGGTTCTCAGCGCGTTCGACGAAGCCGCCTTCGCAGAGGGTGGGGAGCATCCGCCGCACAGGCATGGGCAGGCGCGCCGTTTCGAGGGTGGCCAGGGTCTTTTCCATGGGCAGCTTCGAGGCCCTCAGCAGGCGCTCCAGCCGCTTCTGATGGCGCTGATCGAGCTCGGCCTCCGCCAGGGCCTGGAGGTACCGCTCGAAGCCCCAACCGGCCTTCTCGGCTTTCGCGGCGAGCTCACCATGCCTGGCCGCAAAGCCGGGGAGCTTCAACTCCCGCAGAAGCTCGATCAGTTTCCGGCTCATATGGCCTCCTGTAGCCCAGATCCCATCAGGCCGTCGTATTCATGCAGATCCACACTCGGGGCAGTCATCTCCGGCGCCTTGGTCGGTTCCGAGTCCCCCAGCAGTGCCTTCACCCGCTCCGGTGTGGGCACCTCGTCCGCATCCAGAAGCAACGTCAGGGCAGCCTCCACCTCGACCTCCATGCCCATGGCCGCCCGATAAAGCAGCCGGAGGTAGGACACTTCACCCCGGCGATTCCCCTCCTGCTCCACCAGCACTTCATAGGTTTTCCGCCAGGTGAGGCTCAGGAACAGATCCTCCCGATGGCGGTAGCGGGCGAAAGCTCCGGGCTTTCGCAGCATGGAATGGATCACATGCCGGTAGTCGATGTGGTGCCGATGCTCCCCCAGAAGGCGATCCAGCCTCAGCACATGCTGCTGCCCGTACCAGACCTCCAGGTGCAACTCGAATACCCTCACCCGGACCTGCTCCCCGATCAGGCGCGTGGGCACCGAGTAGCTGTTCCGTTTGATGCGGATGGCACTCTCCTGGCTCACACGCACCACCACCTCGTCATAGTCCGGAAAGGCTCGCGCCGAGAGGTGCCGCATCACCGCCAACTCCGCAGCCACCTTCACCCGCCGCCGTTCGTTGGCGCGGGCACAGACTTCCTGAACCCATGCTTCGTAGGCGTCGACGCATTCGAAGTCCCTGGAGCCACGCAGGAGCAGGTGCTGCTTCAGGCGGCGTTTCAAGGCGCCATTGGCCGATTCCACGTCCCCGTTCTGCTCCTTCTCTCCGATGCCCGTCGTCCGTGGCGTCATTCCGAAATAGCGCATCAGCGCCAGGTACGCCTCGTTGAAGCCCCGCTTCCCGGTGGCGAGATCATGGGTCGCCGCCGTGGAATTGTCCGTCTGGTGGAACTCTGGAACCCGACCGAGTTGGAACAGGGCCGCCTGGACCCCCCGGCGCAGGGCCAGCATCGATTCCGAGTGGCACGCCGTTGCCCACTGCCAGTTCGAGTAGGGCGCCACCACATGACACAGCAGGTGGGGGAAGGGCTGGCCCTGGAGCGTGACGCCCAATTCCGAGGCATGGGTGAAGTCCGTCTGGAGCGCCTCCCCAGGCCGGTGGTTCTGAGGAAAGAACACCTCCTTCTCTGGGCCGCTCCGAGCCCGCCAGTCCTTCACCCGCCGCTGGAAGGTCCGGATCTGGCCCTCCTGGTAGCGCCCCGGACGCCGATTCAGCAGATCCTCGAAAAGGGCCAGGCCCTCCAGTTCGGGGGCCTCAGTCAGCCGGGCTTCGATCTCCGCCCAATCCTCCGCAAACGGGTCTGCCCGCGTCCGCCAGGTCCTGGGCCGCTGCAACTCTGAAGGCAGCTTTCTCAGCCGGAGATACTTCCGGCCTGTCCCACGGTCTATTCCAGCCCGCATCGAAGCGAGGCCCACTTCCCCGTGCTTGGTCATCTCCTCCATCAACTTCCTCACTTGCTGATCCGTCACCCGTCCCATGGCACCGCCCACCCTGCGTGCAGACGCAGGCTGACCGTGCCCCCTATGCCTCCCTGGCGCTACTCTCCGTGGGGAGTTGTAGTTGTCGTCAATGGGGACGTGTAATTGTCGTCAGGCAGGCATTCGGGTGACAGACCAAGGGCTCGTTGAATGTAGCCGTGATGGAGGTGAAAATGGGGCTGGAATTGTAGGCACACCACGACCACCATTTTGCAGGTGAAGGACACCGACATCCATACGGGGGGACATCATGGGCGATAAGGGCGGCAAGAAGGACAAGGAAAAGGGTCAGAAACAGAAAGCCGGAAAGCAGGCAGAGAAGGCAAAGGTCAAACAGGAGAAGGATCCAAAGAAAAAGGTCTGATATCGAGGTCCATCGGCTGTTTCGCCTGCTCTATTTGGGCACCTTCTGCTCATCGTTCCTGAGTCAGGTGCGCCGTTGCCTTCAGGAGGCCTGCGCGGTCTGTGCCGCCCCTGATCCTGGGATCAGGGTTACCTGGGGAAGCCTTGCCATGAATCACCTGGAAGCCCCCGGATTCAAGGGTGGTGTTTCAGTTTCAAGTCATGCTTGGACCTGGCTATGGGGCGCTCGCCGCCATGGCGGCCTTGCCCCGCTTGCTGTACTCCAGCAGGGTGACGTTCTTCCTCACGAAGTTAAGGAACTGAGGCTTCCACTGCTTCCCAGGTTCAGGCCAAACAGGAACATCCTTGACACAATAGAACATGGCTTCGTAATGGCCCCATAAGTCAGGGATATCACGCTCTTGCTTCTCAAGGATGGCCTGATCAGCAGTTTCAAGAACCCACTTCTTGCCAAGATTGCTGTGCTTCTCACAGCACTTTGACCACTCCTGTAACAGCCAAGTTATGCGCCCAGCAAGAGAGAGCTTAGCTTTTGAGTCTAAAGAGGTGAGTGGGGGATCGTTTATAGCCTCTTTTATAAGAGATCCCCCACTCTCCTCATTCATCTTTATTTCCTTATCTTTCTTATCTGTCGGCGGTGGATCTGCAATGGTTGAAGTTAAGGTGGCACCGTTACCACTCCGTACCTCCTCGTCCCCCACCGTTGCGCCATCGTTACCAGACCGTACCTCCTCGTTACCACTTTTACGTGGCTCCTGCAGGAAGCTGAAATCTAGGCTAATGGTCCATAGACCATCCTGCAGATTGAACAGTTTGGCTTCTTGGATCTCCTGCCACCACCGGGTCATTTCACGGGTATTCCCGTGGTGGCAGATGTACTTGATGTGATCAAGCCTGTCTTTGAAACCCCCCTGTTCAACACAATGGAAATACAGCTTGGCGTAAGACCACCCAGCCCCTGGGCTAAGGTGCTCAAGCTCGACAGCCTTGAAGAACTCGTTGTGCTTGAACATGCTGTACTTCACTGCGGCTCCTGAGACTCTCCGGTGTCCTCATCAACGAGCACCCGTTCGCCCTCAGGTTTGTAGGTGGGCCATTGCGCCAGGATGGATGCCACGGAGTGATCCACGACTACCCCTGGGCACGACTGCAGGACCCAGGTGGGCTTCTCAATTCGGTATCGATCCATGAGGTAGCCATGGAGCATGGAGTTGTAAGCCTCAGACTTCACCACGGAGTCCAGAGACACAATGAGGAGGGGGCAGTTACGGATCTTGGCGTCCATGTTGCCAAGGGGATCATCCTCCTTACTAGCATGGTTAAAGGCGTCCCCTAGATCCTTAACTGTGCAGTGAATGACCGACAAACCCTCCTCTAAATGGAGGAGCAGCAGACCCCGGATGAGCCCCCAACCATCCCTGATGCTGGCTGATATGTGGATGCTGTTCTTCAAGGGCTCCAGGTCCTGGAACCCTTGGGTTACGTAGGGGACACCCCTGGGGAACGTTTCCAGAAGTTGCCGACACTGCCTCACCCTACGGCACTCACACTTGATCAGGGCTTGCAAAGCCGCATGGAAGATCAATCCCGTGTCCTCGCACTTCTCACATTTATATGTGGTCATAGTTACTCCTTTCTCCCTCGATCGCAGGCGGCTTTGGCAGCGGGACCCAGGTGGGCAGGATTTGGAGGTATGAGTTGCTTCTTGGGTGACTTGGCCATGAATGGCTCCTTTGGTTGCGGCTAGCACATTGCAGCCTTGGTCGAGATACGAAGGGTTCAGAACAAAGATTCAGAAGTTCAGAAAATATTTTTATGGTGCGTCAACTCGAATTCAGGCATGACGTCTCTGCTCTCGGTTGAGAGGTTGGTTGAATACGGGTTAACACTCCCTAGGCGAGTGGGTGAATCCTGCGATCCATCACCCACTCCATGCCTGTACGCCTCCCACTTCATCTCCTCCGATACTCTGGTTACGCGGTGTGATCGCCAACCTTCATCAGGTGGGAATCCTGCTGGGTCCAAGTGGGCAAACCCAGCAGGTCAGTGTTTCTTCTTAGGTGACTTGGCCATGTGTGGCTCCTCTTTTCGGAGGGGGCGGGATGCCACCCTCTAGGACTACATACGAGAGGTTCAGAAAAACATTCAGAGGTTCAGAACATTTTTTTTGGGGGGGGGGTGCGGACTACTCCTTGGACCCTGGTGGTTCGCCTCCATCCACCTGGTCAAGCAGGTTGCTGAGGGAGTTTAGTAGTTCGTCTACACCACCGAGCATTTCAAGCTGGACCTCTACTTGCCGGATGAACTCAAGCTCAGAGGTTGGCCTAGGACGTATTCCCAGCGCCTTCAAGTAGTCAAGGAGTCCATCGAGCAGGTCCTTATCCAAGCCCCACTCATTCTTGGCATCGGCCAGCCGCCCAATGTGGTCGATATACATCGGCCTCAGTTTTGTCTGAATGCTTGGATCAACCAGGTCCACGTGCTTGTGGTCTAGAACGGCTCCAAGGCGGTCAAGGGTCGCTCTCTCCTGGAGGACCTCCAGCGCAGACTGAAGCAGATGGATGCAGGGACCTGGTGGCACCCCGTAGAGGGTCATTGCCAGATCCCCTCAGCACGGAGGTAGGCCTCGATGGAGCCGACAATGGGATTCACGATCCAGTAGTTCTCGCCCACCTGAATCACCGCCCATCCCTCAGCAGGGCTGAGGCTGGACAGCCGTCCCAGGAACTCGTTATCAATGCCTAGACGGTCTAGGATGGGCTGCTGGTCTGACATCAAGAGCTTGGTAGCAATGTACTCACCAGGCCGTGGCCAGATGGCAGGGTCCACATGGCCACCTCGTAGCACCAGGATTGAGGCCATCCACTGCGCATTGGTGAGGATGGGACGGCTCTGCTCGATGATGGAGAGATAGCGTTCCTCGGACTGGCTGCTGAATGACACAGGAAGCTCCGTAGCTCGGAGGCAGGGGTATCCTGTTCTCCATGTCTGATACGAGTCAGGTCTGAATGATTTCAAAAATCATTTCAAGAAACCCGTTGAGTCGCAGGGGGATAGCTTGAACTGGTTGAGCCAGCTACTTGAGACGGGCCAGTCCCGTGAGTTCGGAAGAGGTCAGTTCAAACTTCTCCTGTAACGTTGCACCGGGCTTCAAATCTGTTCCGGGCTTGAACCTGAAAGTGGTTCGTGCCTCCACATCCTTGAAAGCACCAGGTCCACTTGCGATTCGGGGGTTCCTGACCCTACCCGCATCCTTGTGCTGAGCCTTGAAAGAGCCGAATCCAGTCAGGGTGACTGCAACACCGTTATGAAGGTCGTTCTTCACCATGTCGAGAAAGCACTTCAGTACCACCCGAGTGGCTTTGGGGTCGAGGTTGAGTTCCAGGGCGAGGGACTGAGCTACCTGGCTCAGGTTTTTCTTGTTCGTCATCGGGCTCTCCAATGAGCGTTCTGCTCATGCCCGATACGAGTTCATTCCTCCGAATTTCAAATTTGTCTTCAGGGAAGCCTGAAAACTCAACTATGGTTCACTTCCCCTTCTTCTGGGTGAGGGCAGGCAGCTTCATCAGCCTCCAGAGGTGCTTGCTGACCTTGTCGTTGGTCTCCTGAAGGGGCTGCCAGTCTGCGACTAGATACGTCTCTACTATCCTCCCGAGGGAGTGACCTATCAGAAGCTCTACATGAAGGTGATTGACCTTAATGTCCGCCCCTACGCTCTTAAAAGTTCTGCGGAAGTCATGCCTCCTGAAGTCGTTTCCAAACCCAGCGGCCACCCTGATCTCTTCCCAAGCTTCCCGGATCAGGGATGCTGACACCCTCGGGAGTTGTTCCCAGCACCACAAAGCCTCGGGTGATAGATGAAGAGTCTTGAGGTTCTTCACACCTTCAACCCCATTAAATTCCACCAGCCGCTTCTTCTTGTCGAAATGGCCCATGCCGATCTGTTCAAGGGCCCCGATCCTACCCCCACAGAGCAATGGCACGATGACGCCCCAGCGATAGAGATGTTTGGATCTCTTCACGGCATCACCGAGCGCTTTCAACTCCTCAGCGTAGAGCCTCACCTGGCGGGGTTTTAGTGGGACATACTCAATGCCGTGGCATGGGTTGATCTCTGGGCAACCCTCATAGCGGTCCTGACCATACTCGAACAGGCGGCTCAGGGTTCTTTGGCAGGAGTTCCTGGTTGCCGAGTGCCCTTCATCAACGATGTCGTCTAGGAACCCTTTGACCACCTTTCGGGTTATCTGGTCGAGCGGCAGACTTCCGAGAGCCTTGACGATCCTCTTCAGGTTCACGCCCTTGTTCCGTGCCTCGGCCTTGCTCTGGTGTGGATACTTCCTGAGGAAGTCCTCCGCCGCAGCCTTCAGGAACATCACCTTGGAACCAGGAGGCTCCTTCTCCCTAGACAACGGCTTAGACAATGGAGTGCCCTTGACCCGAATCTCATCAGCCATGTCCCTGGCCTGGGATGGGGTGATCCCCGAAATGGAAAGGGCTGTGGACTTGCAACGGCCCAGGGTAACGATCTTCTGCTTGCCATCCTTGCTGTAACGCAGCACCCATGAGGCGATGCCCTTGGGAGTCACTTGGCAGAACAATCCCCTGCAGGTATCATCAGGTATCCGCACGGTTATGGCCTGCGGCTGGATGGTTTTCCAATCATCGTCTTTGAACTTCATGGCCCCCCCAGGCGTCAGACAACGATCCCCCCGTTGTCTGTCTGTTGTCTAGTGCATTTCCTGAACCCCGGTTCAAGATTTCATGACCATGGAGGCTAAGTCCTTTAACCAAAAAGGAATTAGTGAAGCAGGCTTACAAGGCCAACTTAGCTCAGTTGGTAGAGCAGCTGATTCGTAATCAGCAGGTCGCAGGTTCGAATCCTGTAGTTGGCTCCAGTGAAAAGGCCCCCGCGTGCGGGGGCCTTTTCACTGGAGAAAGATGGGGATTCGAACCTGCGAGTGGACTGCCCGAGGCGTGCCTAGATGGCACGCCGAAGCAGGCCGGCACACGGCGAAGCCGGGTGCGGTTCGAATCCCGCCCGAGTGCGTCGAGCCCTTCTCTAACCCAGCAACTGGCGAAGCCAGGAGCGGCGTCGCTGCCGTAGGAGTGTGTCGAGGCTCTTCCCCGACCTGGCCATGAGCGAACCCCTGGAACGCCCTCAGATCCGCCTCGAGCCTCCCTGCTGTTTGCGCGCGGCCTCGGCGCTGTCCAGCTCGAGGGCCTCGTCCTCGAGGACCGACAGGGTGGTGGTGCGGCCGTTCAGGTCCAGAGGCTGCCCTTCGTCTGGGATGAACAGGACGTGCTCCTCATCCCAGCGCCCGCGGTGGCGCTCGCCATCTGCGAAGAACTGGGACTCGCCCTCGCCCGGCAGGACGGCCACCCACCGGGCGTTGCCTGCGCCACTGGAGAAGGCCAGGAGGACCCACCAGGGCTCGCCCCGGGCCTCGACCTCCTCGAGGAGCTCGACCAGCGCAAGGGGCGCCTGAAAGGTCTGCCTGCGCAGCTCATCCAAGTCTCGGATCCGCTTGACGTGCAGCATGGGGCCCTCCTGTGAGTCCACCTGTCCCGGCAGGGGTAGAAAGCGCATCGAGGCAGTCGCTATAAAAGAATACCTATATTGATATTGTCGTGCCTCTATTTAACAATAACGCGTCCGCTTGGATGCGGTTGGAGCGGATTGAAGGGAGACCCTTGCCGAGTGCCTTCAGCCTCTCCGTTTCAGAGCTAATTCTTCTGACCCGACTGTCCGATGGAATCGGTACCTGGCGAGGTATACCTCCCCAACCAAGCAGAGAGTGCGCCCCGTGAACCAGCAAGGCCAGCGGACTGGGTTCGACCCCGAGGGGTCGCCGGTGGCTGCCCAGGAGCGGGAGCGGGTGCTCTTCGAGGCCGCCCCCCACGGGATCGTGTTCCAGGATGCGCAGAGCCGGATTCTGAGTGCCAACCCGGCGGCCGAGCGCATCCTGGGCCTCAGCCTGGCGCAGATGCAGGGGCGCACCTCCCTGGACCCCGGCTGGCAGGCCATCCACGAGGACGGCACGCCCTTTCCGGGGGAGACCCACCCGGCCATGGAGACCCTGCGCACCGGCCGGGTTATCGAGAACACGATCATGGGCATCCTCAGCCAGGCCCAGGCGGCGGCGACCTGGATCAGCATCAACACGACGCCCCTCTTCCTGCCGGGCCAGGAGAGCCCTTTCCAGGTGTGCGCCACCTTTGTGGACATCACTCAGCGCAAGCAGGCCGAGGGGCGCCTCAAGCGCACGCTGGAGCACCTGCAGCTCGCGCATCAGGCCGCCAAGGCCGGGGCCTGGGAGTGGGACCTGAAGACCGGGGAGAACCACTGGTTCGACACCCTCTGGGAGCTCTACGGGCTGGAGCCGGGCCAGGTGACGCCCAGCTACGGGGCCTGGGCCAAGCTCCTCCACCCCGCGGACCGCGAAGCTGTGCAGGCCTATGTCAAGGAAGGCGTCGCGGAGGGGGCCGACCTGGAGTTCGAGTGGCGGGCGGTGCACCCCAGTGGCGAGGTGCGGTGGCTCCTGTCCCGGGGCCAACCCCTGCACGCGGCCGATGGCAGCGTCACCCGCTACCTGGGCATCGTCCTGGACATCACGGAGCGGAAACAGGCCGAGGCCCGCGCCCGGGCCAGCCGCGCCCAGCTGGACGCGGCGCTGGAGAGCATGACCGACGCGGTCTTCATCTCGGACACCCAGGGGCGGTTCATCGAGTTCAACGAGGCCTTCGCGACCTTCCACCGGTTCCCGGACAAGGCGGCCTGCTCCCTCACCTTCGCGGACTACCCGGACCTGCTGGAGACCTACGGCCGTGACGGGCGGCCCCGGCCGCTCGACCAGTGGGTAACCCTCCGGGCTTTGCGGGGCGAGTCCGGCTCCGACGCGGAATACACCTTGCGCCGCAAAGATACCGGCGAGACCTGGGTGGGTAGCTTCAGCTTCGGCCCCATCCGGGACCCGGAAGGCCACATCGTCGGGGCCGTGGTCACGGCCCGGGACGTCACGGCCAGCAAGGCGGCGGAGCAGGCACTGAAGGAGAGCGAGGAACGCTTCCGGACCGTCTTCGAGGCTTCGCCGGATGCAGTCCTGATCCGGGAACTCCACGGCTGCTTCCTGGAGGCCAACGCCGTTGCCCTGGCCCGCTACGGCTACACCCGCGACGAGTTTCGGCGGATGACCCCCGAGGACCTGGTTCCACCATCTCTGCGCGACCAGGTGCCCCTGCGTGTGGCGGAATCCCTGCGGACGGGACTGCCCGCCGAGTGGGTCCACCAGGCCAAGGACGGGAGGCTGATTCCCGTGGAGCTCCAGCTGAGCAAGTTCAGCCTGCGGGGCAAGCCCTGCATTTATGCCTGCGCCCGGGACATCTCGGAGCGCAAGCGGGCCGAGGAGGAACAGGCGAAGCTGCAGGCCCAGCTTCAGCAGGCCCAGAAGCTTGAGAGCCTGGGCATTCTGGCGGGGGGCGTGGCCCACGACATGAACAATGTGCTCGGGGCCATCCTGGCCATGGCCACCGTGCACCAGCAGAAGGCGGCAGAGGAGAGCGCGCTGCACCGGGACATGGGCACCATCATCCAGGCCTGCCAGCGCGGGGGCAGCCTGGCCAAGGGGTTGCTGGGCTTTGCCCGGAAGAACCTCAGCGAGGAGTGCGAGGTGGACCTGAACACCGTGGTCCGGGAGGGGGTCTCGCTGCTGTCGCAGACCACGCTCCAGCATGTGCAGCTGGTGACTGACCTGGAAGCTTCACCCTGCTGCGTGAAGGGCGATCCGGCCTCCCTGAGCCACGCCCTCATGAACCTCTGCGTGAATGCCGTGGATGCCATGCCGGATGCCGGCACGCTGCTCCTCCGGACCCGGCGCGAGGGCGCCAAGGCGGTGCTGGAGGTGGCCGACACGGGCGTCGGGATGCCCCGGGAGGTCCTCGAGAAGGCCCTGGATCCCTTCTTCACCACCAAGCCCCAGGGGAAGGGGACGGGGCTGGGTCTGCCGATCGTCTACGGCACCGTCAAGGCCCACCAAGGCCGGATCGAGATCCAGAGTGCGCCGGGGGAGGGGACCACCGTCCGCATTGAGCTCCCGGCCTGCGAAGGCTCGACGCTGCCCTCGCCGCCCGCCCCGGAGACTCCGCCGAAGCCAGGCCAGCCCTCGCTGAACCTGCTGCTGGTGGACGATGACGAGCTGATCCAGATGGCCATCCAGGGCCTGCTGGAGATCCTGGGCCACACTGTCACCACTGTCTCCAGCGGCGAGGAAGCCCTGGGGCGCCTGGAGGCCGGCCTCCGGCCGGACCTCATCATCCTCGACATGAACATGCCGGGCCTCGGCGGCGCGGGCACGCTGCCCGAAATCCGCCGACTGCTGCCCGAGGTGCCCGTGCTGCTGGCCACGGGCCGCTCCAACCAGGGCGCCGAGGACCTGGTCGCCTCGCAACCCGGAGTCACCCTGCTTGCCAAGCCCTTCACCCTCGAAGAGCTGCGCCGCCAGCTGGACCCGGCCACGCGGGGGAGAGCCTGACCCACCCGTTCCTGGTGTCCGCCCGCGTATTGGCTTCGCCGATACGCGAGGCAGGCTGATTTCGGAAGGTCGCGAGCTCTCGGGTACCCTGGGACGGTCCCTGACCTGGAGGCTCATGCACACGGCGGCGCGCACGCACGGCTTCACCGAGTCGGTCATCCGGGGGATGACGCGGCTCGCCAACGAGCATGGCGCCATCAACCTGGCCCAGGGCTTCCCCAACTTCCCGGCCCCGGAGGCGCTCAAGGAAGCCGCCATCGCCGCCATCCGGGCGGACGTGAACCAGTACGCCATCACCTGGGGCGCCAAGCGGCTGCGCGAGGCCCTGGCCCGCAAGATGTTCGATTTCTACGGCCTGGCCGTGGATCCGGAGACCGAGATCACGGTCACCTGCGGCGCCACAGAGGCCATGGCGGCAGTGCTGCTGGCGCTGGTGGACCCGGGCGAGGAAGTGATCGTCTTCGAGCCCTGGTATGAGAACTACGGCCCTGACGCGGGACTCTGCGGCGCGCGGCCCGTGACCGTGCCACTGCCCGTGGGCCAGCCCCTGGACCTGGACCGGCTGGCCAAAGCCTTCGGACCGCGGACCCGGGCCATCATCCTGAACACCCCCAACAACCCCACGGGCAAGGTCTTCAGCGCCGACGAGCTGGCGGGCATCGCCGCCCTCTGCCAGCGGCACGGGGCCTACGCCATCACCGACGAGATCTACGAGCACATCGTCTACGAGGGTCGGCACATACCATTGGCCACCCTGCCGGGCATGGCCGAGCGCACGGTGACCATCTCCGGGGCCTCGAAGACCTACGCCATCACCGGCTGGCGCATCGGCACCATCCTGGCCCCGGCAGAGCTGACGGCCGCCATCCGCAAGGTCCACGACTTCCTCACCGTGGGCGCCCCCGCACCCCTGCAGGAGGCGGTCGCCTTCGCCATGGAGACGCTGCCCCGGGCCTACTACACCGACATGGCCGAGGCCTACCGCCACCGGCGCGACCTGCTCTGCGGTGCGCTCATCCGGGCGGGCTTCTCCCTGCAGCCGCCCCAGGGCGCCTACTACGTGCTGGCGGACTACTCGGCTCTGGCCACCGAGCCCGACACCGCCTTCGCCGCGCGCCTGGTGAAGGAGGCTGGCGTGGCCACGGTGTCCCTGTCGAGCTTCACCACGGACCCCCACCCGCCGCGCATGGTGCGCTTCGCCTTCTGCAAGACCGACGAGGTGCTGGAGGAGGCCGCCGGGCGGCTGCAGGCTTTTGCGGAGAAGCTCCGCTAGGTCCTCAGGCCAGGAACTGGAGGCCGCTGGCGAAGCCGCCAACAATTTCATGCGTCCAGCGGACCTCAGCTGTAACGGTTAGGCTGGAGTCTCCCCCTAGCAGAGGGAGGTGGAGCCGCAACACTTCGCCCACCCGCAGAGCCACTGCGGTCACGAGGTTCAGGCCGCCTTCGCTTAGGTCGTGGCACTGGCCCTGGGTGGGCTCCTGTCCCGCGGCAAAGTCCACCCCAGTGATGCGATCGAAGCACATCGGCTGGTTCATGGGCGTTCGAGAGTGACCTCGCGAATTGAGGTAAGTATTCATACGTATTGAAGCCTAGCATGCGGTCCAAATCCCGGCAGGCCGGGGAGGGGGCAACTCTGGTCTATTTCGCCATGCGCAGATGGGCGCCGTGAACGGACGGCAGGCCTCGCTTGCGCCAACCGATCACGCCAGGAACTGGAGGCCGCTGGAGAAGCCGCCTTCTTCTTCTTTGGTCCAGAGCACTTCGGAGGAAACGGGCACGCTGGTGGGCCCGCCCGGCAGGGGGACATGGAGCCGCAGGACCTCCCCCCGGCGCAGCGGCGTGGTGGTCCGCAGGCTCAGGCCCCCTTCGCTGATGTTGCGGGCCACGCCCTGGGTCGGGGCGCTGGTCCCCGCCAAGGCCGACTCGTAGCGCACCACCTGGCTCATGGGCTTCCGAGGGCTGGTTCGTTTTTCATGGGTGATCAGCATACGTAATTTTACCTATCTATTGACTCTAGCATCCTCAATGTCCCTCGGGGTGGGAGTTGGCTACGGTCTCAGCGGGAGAGGACCCCGCCCGAGAGGCTGCCAGCCTCGATGGGGGCCACCTCCTCGCGAAGGTAGCCCGGGTGCCACATCGCCTGGGCGATGGCTGCGGGAATGTCCTCGTCGGCGATGGACCTCCCGGCCACGCCAGCGTTTCGCGCCTCCTTCACCACGGCCTCGGCCACGGAGGCGGTGACCTCCCGGATCCGGGCGGTGGGCGGGAAGAGGCTGCCGACTTCCAGCTCGCCGGGGTGCACGTTCTCGGCGAGGCGCCGTGCTGCCGCCGTGAACATGCCCGCGGTCACCTCCATCGCTTCCGCGACCAGGATGCCCAGGCCCATGCCGGGGAAGATGAAGACGTTGTTGCTCTGGCCGATGACGTGCACCCGGCCGCCAAAGTGCACGGGCTCGAAGGGGCTGCCCGTGGCCACCAGGGCCCGGCCCTCGGTCCAGCGCAGGATGTCCTCGGGCTTCGCCTCGCACTTGCTGGTGGGGTTGGACATCGGGAAGACCAGGGGGCGCTCCACGTGCCTGGCCATCTCGCGGATGGCCTCTTCCGTGAAGGTGCCGGGATCGCCGGAGGTGCCGATGAGCAGGGTGGGGTGGTAGGCCCGCACCACCGCGAGCAGGTCCCGGGGCCGACCCAGGCTCAGGCCGAACTGCTCCGCCAGCGCAGGGGACCAGGCGAAGTCCCGGGCGTGCGGCTCGAGGTTGGGATCGTCCAGAGTCAGCAGGCCGTTGATGTCGAGGTTGGCCGTGGCCGCGAGCAGCGGCTCGCCCTCGAGCCCCGCCTGCTGCAGGGTGGCCCGCACCAGCCGCGCGATGCCGATGCCGGCGGCACCAGAGCCGAAGAACAGCACCCGCTGCTCCTGGAGGGGGATGCCCGTCGCCCGGCTGCCGGCGAGCAGGCCCGCCACGACCACGGCGGCCGTGCCCTGGATGTCGTCGTTGAAGCTGGTGAGGACCTTCTGATAGCGGTCCAGGAGGCGGAAGGCGTTGGCCTTCTTGAAGTCCTCCCACTGCAGCAGCACCCGGGGGAAGCGCCGCTTCACCGCGTAGACGAACTCTTCCACCAGGGAGTCGTATTCAGGCCCCCGGAGCCGCGGCGCCCGCCAGCCCAGGTAGAGCTCATCCGCCAGGAGGTCCTGGTTGTCGGTGCCCACATCCAGGCTGATGGGCAGGGTCTGCCAGGGCGGGATGCCCGCCGCGGCGGTGTAGAGGGCGAGCTTGCCGATGGGGATGCCCATGCCGCCGGCGCCCTGGTCGCCCAGGCCCAGGATGCGCTCGTTGTCGGTGACGACGATGAGGCGCACATCGTCGAAGGGCGCGTTGCCAAGCACCTCGAAGATCCGGCCCCGGTGCTCCGGAGTGATCCAGATGCCCCGGGCGCGCCGGAAGATGTGGCTGAACTCCTGGCAGGCCTGACCCACCGTGGGCGTGTAGACGATGGGCAGGAACTCCTGGATGTGGTCCAGGAGCACCCGGTAGAAGAGGTGCTCATTCCGATCCTGCAGGGCCGCCAGCCCGATGTATTTCTCCAGGGGATCCTGCTTGCGGCTGATGTTGGCGTAGGCCCGGGCGCATTGCTGGTCCTGGGTGCTCACGGTGTGGGGCAGCAGGCCCTCCAGCCCGAAGGCGACGCGCTCTTCCTGGGTGAAGGCGGTGCCCTTGGTGTACATGGGGTGCCTCAGCAGCCGCGTGCCGCGGTAGGGGACCGCCAGATGGGGATTTCCGTGCTTGTCGAACTTCAGGCCGAAGCGTTCCATGTCAACTCCTTCCCAAGGCGGTGGGCGTCGCCCTGCACCCACGGGCACAAGTCACCAACCGCCTGCCCAGGCGCAGCCAGTCAGGGGCACTCAGCTGCAGAGCCATACACCACCTCTCGGGAAACGGCCTCAGGCCGAACCCAGACAGCAACCCCGAGATGAACGCCCCCAATATGTGGTCCGGCCCAGGGAAAGTCGAGACCTCGGGGCACTTCCACTCCTCTCCGTGGGCTGGATTTTTGTCACGGATTTGTCTGATGCCAAGTTTCAAGATCAGTCGGTGGGGTATCCTCTCCTCGACCCCAGGAGATTGTCGGTGCCCATCGCAAGCTGGAATTCCCGCTTTCTGACCGGTATCGAGATCATCGATATCCAGCATGAGGCGCTCTTCGAGACCGTGAACACCCTTGCCGATGCGGTCAAGGTGAACAACGCGTCTCCGCGGGTGGGCGGCTACCTGGAGATGCTGGCCACCCAGACGCAGGAACACTTCACCACGGAGGAGCGCTTCCTCACCGAGTCCCGCAATCGACAGCTCCGCTCCCACCTGGAGGAGCACCGCGCCCTCAACACCAAGCTGCAGGAACTCCAGACCAGGCACAACCATGGTGGCCTGGTGTCCGCCGACGTGGCGCTGTTTTTCGCCGAGTGGTTCGCCCACCACCTCGCCGAAGTGGACATGGCCAACGGTGGGTCGAATGGGAAGCCCGAGCCGGCTCCTGGGGCCTGATGTCTGCCTAGGCGACGGCTCAGCTGCGGAGCAGCTCGCGACGGATGGACTCGGCCACCTGGCGGACCGCCTCGGAGCCAGAGTCGTCGCCGGAGAGCTGGTGGGCCTGCTGAATGCGGCGGGCGATGGCGAGGCAGGCCTCGGCGGTGGTCTTTTCGATGACCTTGACGGGGGGCTTGGACAGGACGTTTCCCGGTGGCATGGATCCTCCAATGCGGTTCCGGCGGGTGGAAGAAGGTGTTTGAACTGGCTTCCTCCTAGGATGCCCATAACAGGACGTTCGTTCCTGGATTTTTCCGGCACTTGTGCTGACAGGAGCCGGCACCTCGCAGCATCCTAGTTCCTTCGCTGTACCCACCGGTCGGTTCGCTGCATCCAACTTCCATTAAGGAGGCTCGGCATGAGACCACGTACCATCCTGGGCGTCCTTGTCCTGGCCGCAGCCCTGACGGGCTTCGGCTTTGCCGTATCAACCCCCCGGAGCGCCCCCGCGGCGGCTCCGGCCCCTCGCGAGGATCTGAAGGTGAGTGACCCCAAGAAGCCATCCGCTGCGGAGCTGAAGCAGAAGCTCACCCCCATGCAGTACCACGTGACCCAGGAGGCGGGCACGGAGCCGCCCTTCCGCAATGAGTTCTGGAACGAACACCGGGAGGGCATCTACGTCGATGTCGTGAGTGGGAAACCCCTCTTCAGTTCGAAGGACAAGTTCGACTCGGGCTGTGGGTGGCCGAGCTTCACCAAGCCCCTGGAGGGGCAGGATGTGGTCGAGAAGCGCGACATCTCCCTTGGCATGATCCGGACCGAGGTACGTTCCGGCGCCGTGGACAGCCACCTGGGCCACGTCTTCGAGGACGGCCCCGCAGATCGCGGTGGCCTTCGCTACTGCATCAACAGCGCCGCCCTGCGCTTCGTGCCCGTGGCTGACCTGGAGAAGGAAGGGCTGGGCAGCTTCCTGCCCCTCTTCGGCAAGGCTGCCGCGGCCCCGAAGGAAGAGCTGGCCACCCTGGCCGGCGGCTGCTTCTGGGGCATGGAGGACCTGCTGCGCAAGCAGCTGGGCGTGCTGGGCACTGAGGTGGGCTACACCGGCGGCACCGTGGCCAAGGCCACCTACGAGCACCACGAGGGCCACGCAGAAGCCGTGCAGATCCGCTTCGACCCCTCGAAAACCACCTATGCGGCACTGCTGCGCTTCTTCTTCCGCATGCACGACCCCACCACCCTGAACCGCCAGGGCAATGACACGGGCAGCTCCTACCGCAGCGCGATCTTCTTCCACTCCGAAGCGCAGCGCCAGACCGCCGAGAAGGTGAAGGCCGAGGTGGACGCCAGCGGCAAGTGGAAGCGTCCGATTGTCACCGAGATCACCGCCGTTGGCCCCTGGTGGCGCGCAGAGGACTACCACCAGGACTACCTCATCAAGCACCCCGGCGGCTACACCTGCCACTGGGTGCGGGAGTAAGCACTCGGCGGTAATGTCTTAACCGATTCACCGCGAAGACACGAAGAAAGAAAATTGCAGTTTTCTTCTGCACGTCTTCGTGTCTTCGGGGTAGATCCGTTTTCTTTTATTCCTCACACCCTGAACGTATCTGGGCGCCAGGTCTGGATGCGCTTCTTGATGGCTTCGCCGTCCAGCTTCTGGTCGAGGGCTTCGCGGACGCGGTCGGCGAGCTCGGCGTCGGCGGCGAAGCGCAGGCCCACGAACTGCTTGGGTGTCAGCTCGGCGATGCGGCCCTGGAGGTCGGCGGGCAGCACCCGCTGCATGCGCAGGGTCTCCTCCAGGCGGATCAGTCGGTCCTGCACCTTGAGGGCTGAGCCCCGCGTCACCAGGGCCAGGAGCACCAGGATCAGGCAGAGCACCATGGCCCAGGCCGCGTGGAGGCTCGGGTACTTGACGACGTGCCAGATGCTGGTGAACCAGCTGACCAGCAGCACCGGCATCACGACGAAGTGCATCAGGGGGTCGAAGCGGCGGTGGTTCGCGTAGGACTGGGACTCAGACATGGCGGTTCCTCGGAAAGGCTCAAGCGTAGCGCAAGGGAGGCTCTGGCAGGGCTGTTGAAATGAAAATACAGGCAATGATCAAAAAAATTGAATCAATAAGTTTTCCGAAATGTCGGAGGGTTCGCCAGCCGGTTGTTTTCAAGCAAAAGAGAAATTAGCCACCGATGAACACCGATAAAGGCATGATAAAAACAAAAAAATGCTTTTTTTAGCTCTTTCTTTATCAGCTTTTAATCGGTGTTCATCGGTGGCTAAAAAAGCTTTTTCCACTAGTCCAGCGGTCCGCTGCGCCTTCGCTTCAGGTCGGAGGCTTTCTTCTTGGCGTCCAGGCGGCGCTCCTTGGAAGCCCGGGTGGGGCGGGTGGCCCGGCGGGGAATGGGGCGCACCAGGGCGGCCCGGATGCCCTCGGCAACCTTCTCCCGGGCATCCTCGAGGTTCTTGAGCTGGTCCCGGGTGCGGTCGCTGACCACCATCCACAGGCCCTCGGCATCGAGCCGGTTGCGCTGGGCCGCGCGCAGCCGCAGCAGGGCGTCCTCGGGGAGGCCTTCGATGGCCGTGAGGTCGATGCGCAGCTCCACCTTGGAGGACACCTTGTTGACGTTCTGGCCCCCGGCGCCGCCAGCGCGGACCGCCTTGAAGCGGATGGCCTCGCCGGGGACCCGGACGGAGGCGGTGACTTGGATGGGATCGGCCATGGAAACAGCCTAGCGCATCGCCTCCATGGGGCTGAGCCGCATGGCCCGGAAGGCAGGATAGAGCCCGAACAGCAGGGCGAGGGTCAGGGCCACGATCCAGGCCGTGATCAGGCCCACGGGGTTCACCACAAGGCCGTAGGGGAAGTTGGAGGAGAGGGCCTGGCAGAGCAGGGCGCCGGACAGGGTGCCGAGTAGCGCCCCCAGGGCCGCCAGTACCAGCGCCTCAAGCAGGAACTGGATGAAGATCTCCTCATCCGAGGCCCCCAATGCCTTCCGGAGGCCGATCTCGAAGCGGCGGTCGCTGAAGCTGATGAGCATCACTGACAGCACCCCCACGCCGCCCACCAGCAGCACGGTCCCGGCCAGGCTCAGCAGCACGACCTTCCAGCCGTGCATCTGCTCCAGGAAGTTCCGGTAGCCCTTGGCGGCCTCGGCGTCGAGGTCCATCACCTCGGCATCCTCGATGCCGTGGTGGGCCTGGCGCACGCGGCCCAGCAGCATGGCCGAGATCTCGCCTGCCTCCTGGGGATTCCGCAGCTTGACCGTGACCTGGGCCAGCCGGTGGCTCGGGTCCATGCGGTCCATGTAGGTCTCCAGGGGGATGAGGATCCCGTTGGCGTCGTAGTAGTTCTCGTCGTTGAAGATCTGGCCCGGCTCCTGCACGCCCACCAGGCGGAAGGGCACGCCGTCCACCACCAGGTCGCGGCCCACGGGATCAGCGCCGCCGAAGAGCTTCGCCGCCAGGCTGGCGCCCACCACGGCCACGGTGGAGCGGCGGCGCTGGTCGTCCTCCGTGAGGCCGCGGCCGAGGGCGATGGGGCGGTTCATCCACTGGGCGTAGTCGGGGCTCACGCCCATCACGTACATACGCTCGGCGCCGCCGGGGGTCCGCACCGTGCTGGACTTCTGGGCCCGGGGCAGGAAGGCCAGCACCTTGGCGTTGGGCGCGTTCAGGCGGCTGAGGTCCTCGTAGCGGAGCCCGGGGCTCATGGCGAAGCGCTTGCGGTCCTCACCGGTCTCGGGGGTCTTGGGGGCGATGCGGACGGTGCCATCCCAGCTCATGCCGGCGAAGCCCGTGCTGATCTTGTCCATGAGGCCGTCCAGCACCGAGGTCATGACCACCAGCGCGAAGACGCCGAGCATGAGCAGGGTGAGGGTCAGGAGGCTGCGCAGCTTGTGGGCCCAGAGCTCCACCAAGCCGGTGCGGATCACCTCCCAGAACATGCCCAGGCTGAAGCCGCGGGCCGCGGGGCGGAGGAGGGCGCTCCTACTCATAGCGCAGAGCCTCCATGGGGGAGAGCCTGCTGGCCTTCCAGGCTGGATAGAGGGCGAACAGGAACCCGAAGGCCCCAGCCATGCCATAGGCCCAGAAGAAACTGGCGAGGGTCATGTGCAGTGGCACGCCGATGCTGTGGGTGATGCCCCAGGAGAAGCCCACGCCGAGCACCAGGCCCGCCGCCCCGCCCAGGGCCGTGATGAGCAGGGCCTCGGTCATGAAGCCCTTGAAGATCTCCCGGCCGGAGGCGCCGATGGCCATCTTCACGCCCACCTCCCGGACCCGCTCCTTGAGGCTGGCCATCTGGATGTTGACGTTGACAATGCCGCCGCCCACCAGGGCCAGCACGCCGGACAGCAGGAAGACGATGTCGTAGACGCTGCCCTGGCTCTGGCGGCGGCGCATGCGGGCGGCCACGTCATCCAGGCGGAAGTCGTCCTGGAGCCGGTGGTTGGCGGAGACGAGGCTCTTCAGCTGCTGCGCGAACCCGCTCATGGCGGACATGTCGGGGATGCGGAAGGTGACGCGGTCCACCCGCCGGTAGGCGTCCCCGTTCATGCGGCGCTGCACCAGGTTGGCGGGCACGGCGATGATGCGGTTGCGCCACCAGAACTGGTTGCCTCCCCCTTCGCGGAAGTGGAACACGCGTTCCTGGAAGGTTCCGATGACCGTGACGGGAATGTCGCCGATGCGCAGGGACTGGCCGAGGGCATCGCCCTTCGGGAAGAAGGTGGCGGCGGCTTCGGTGCCGAGGATGACCACGGGCGCGCCGCCTTCCATTTCCGACAGGGAGAAGCCGCGGCCCTCGGCGAGACCGTAGCCGTTGGCCGGGATGTAGTCGCCGCCGATGCCGCTGACCGACCGGTCCTGGTCTGCGAAGGCCGAGACGATGCGGGCCCGGGCGCCCTTCTGGCGGCTGACCCCCTGGATGGCGTCGGCCTTGAGGGCCTCGCCGCCGAGGGCGTCCGCATCGCGGAGGCCCAGGTTGGCCTGCTGCAGCGCCGTCGGCTGGCCGTCCTTCATGGCGGTCCGGGGCATGACGTTGAGCTTGTCGAGGCCGCCCATCTTGATGAACATCTCGTCGGCGCGCTTGCGCTGGCTGTCGGAGATGGAGAAGCCGCCCAGTACCGACGCCACGCCGAGCAGCACCCCGAGGGCCTGGAGGACCGAGCGGCCGAGGTTCTCCCGCAGCTCAGTCCAGGCCCCCAGCAGCCGCTCGCGGAAGGCGCCGGAGGCCTTCATGGCGCCGTCCGGGATCCGGCTTCGGTGTGGGATGCCTCAGACTCGCCCTCGCAGGGGGCCACCACTCCATCTCTAATCTCGACCCGGCGCTCGGCCAGGGCGGCGATGTGGGGGTCGTGGGTGACCAGCAGCAGGGTGTTGCCCTGGCGATGCAGCTCCTGGAAGAGCTCCAGGACCTCGGCGCCGGTCTTGGAGTCCAAGGCGCCCGTGGGCTCGTCCGCCAGCAGGAGGGCAGGGGCATTGGCCAAGGCCCGGGCCACGGCCACCCGCTGCTTCTGGCCTCCGGAGAGGGTCGCGGGCAGCTTGTCGGCCTTGTCGGCGATGCCCACCTTCTCGAGCAGGGCGAGGGCGCGCTCGCGTCGTTCTTTGCGCCCCACGCCGGCATAGAGCATGGGGAGCTCCACGTTCCGGACGATGCTCGCCTTGGGCAGCAGGTTGTAGCTCTGGAACACGAAGCCGACCTTCTCGTTGCGGATGCGGGCCAGCTCACCGCCGCTGAGGCCCTGGACCGCGTGCCCGTCCAGGGTGTAGGTACCCGCCGTGGGCAGGTCCAGGCAGCCCAGGATGGCCATGAGCGTGGACTTGCCGGAGCCCGAGGGGCCTACCAGGGCCACGAACTCGCCCTGCTGGACGCTGAGGTCCACGCCCCGCAGCGCGTGGACGGCCGCGCCGTTGGCGCCATAGACCTTCGTCAGGCCCAGGGTCTCGATGATGGGGGAACCCGAGTCCCTAGTTGTTCTCATCGTCCTTCTCGACCTTCTTCTTGCTGGGATCCTCGAGGCTCACCTGCTCGCCGGCCTTGAGTCCGGCGAGGATCTCCACCCGCTCCAGGGTGGCGATGCCCGCCGAGACCTGGACCACGTCGAAGTATTCCTGCCAGTGGTCCGCCAGCCAGATGAACTTGCCCCGGCCCGTGAGGCCCTCCTTGGCCTTGGCCAGCTCCTTGGGCGGCAGGTCCGCCTTCAACCGGTAGACCACCGTCTGGCCGTTGCGGCGCTGCAGGGCCTCCAGGGGCACGCTCACGGCCTTGTCCCGCTTCTCGCCCAGGATCTCCACGTTGGCGCTCATGCCCGTGCGGAAGGACTCCGTGAGCTCGTCCAGGGCCACCTCCACCTTGAACACCTTGATCTTCTCGACCAGGTCGGCCGCGGGAGCGACGAAGCGCACCTTGCCGGTGAAGGCCCGCTGGGGATAGGCATCCAAGCTGATGCGCACGGGCTGGCCGACGCGGACTTTGGCGATGTCCACCTCGTTGAGGTTCACCCGGACGATGAGCGAGGCCAGGTCCGCGACGGTGAAGACCACGGTGCCGGCGCTGAAGGAGCTGACGCCGGAGGTGATGGTGTCGCCCAGTTCCACACCCTTCTTGATGACCACGCCGTTCAGCGGGGCCGTGACCCGGGCCAGCTGGGTGGAGGCGTTGCCGCTGATGGGAATGCCGCGGTCCTCGACGATCTGGTAGCGCGTCTGGGCGCTCTTGTAGGACTCCTCGGCCAGGTCCCGCGTGGTCCGGGCGGCACGGTAGACCTGGTCCGAGATGAGGCCCAGGCGGAAGAGCTCGGCCTGCTGGGCAAAGTCCCGCTCGGCGTTCTTGAAGCTCACCTTGGCCTGGGACACGCTGCCCTTCACATCGGAGAGGGTCTGGGCTTGGTTCACGTCGGGTTCCACCTCAGCCAGGACCTCGCCGGCCCGGACTGTGGCGCCCTCCCGGACCTTCAGCCCGACGATGCGCCCGGACACCGTGGACTTCACATCCACCTTGGTGAGGGGGTCCACCACGCCCACCTCGCGGACGCTCACCTGGAGGTCTTCGGCCTGCACCTTCCCGAGCCGGAAGGGCGTGCTGGCCTCGGCCTTCTTGCCCTTGCCGTCGCTCCCCTTCAGGGTGAGGAACATGCCCGCAGCCAGGGCCACCCCGGCGACCGATGCGATGATCCATCGCTTCTTCATGAAACCCCCTGATGGAAAAGATGCCGGGCGAGCCGGGATGCTGCATGAACTACGAGGCAGAGTCTGGGGTCGTTTAGCGGGCGGGTGAGCGGGCATTCGGCCAGCGGAGGCCCCGGGTCGGCGAGTGCCTTTGGGGGCCGGCAAAGGCCGCCGTTGCAACTCACCTCACCTGTGTGGCGACAATCCTCGTATCGGACCCTTAAACCTTTTCCATAAGCAGGAATGGCTTGGGTAACAGAACTGGCACAGCCCGCGCTATCTGTGCTGCGGGACGATTCCCCTTCGCGGCGAGGCCGCACCAGGAGCAACCATGTTCAACCTCTCGCAGCGTGTGGCCCTCATCGTGGCGGCCGGGCTCATCGGCGCCTCCCTCATGGCCCAGGCCCCCACCGGCCAGCAGGTGGAGAAGAAGGGCGAGCGCCTCGAGCAGCGCGGCGCGGCCCAGGAGAAGAAGGGCGAGCGCCAGGAGGCCCGCGGCACGAAAAACGTCGCCAGAGGCGAGGCCAAGGTGCAGAAGGGCGCCCGCATGGAGAAGCGCGGCGAGGCCCTGGAGGCCCAGGGCAAGGTGAAGCAGGGCGAGGCCCTCGAGAAGAAGGGCGAGCACAAGGAGAAGGTGGGCGCGGCCCAGGAGCGCAAGGGCGTGCGGCAGGAAGTCCGCGGCGCCCGGAACGAGCGGAAGGGCGAGAAGAAGGAGGCCCACGGCGAGCACCTGGAGAAGAAGGGCGCGGCCATGGAGAAGAAGGGTCTGTAGGCCTTCCCCGAGCAAGCATACGGCCCCCACCCGGGGGCCCTATGCTTGCGGGAAGGACTGCCGATCTTCGGGCCTTTCCTCAAAGATGCCCTGTGCCTGATATTTCTCATTGGATTCAACTTGGCAGAGGGGAAACCCGATAGAGGAACCAAGGACCCATCGGTCCGATGAGCCAGGGAGCCCCCATGGTGTTTGACGTCGGTTCCACGCGGGTCGGGCCGCTGAGCACGTTCTTCGCCCCCCCGGAGCGGAGCTCTGAGCTGGAGCTGCGCCTGGAGGCCGAACTTTGTCTATCCAATCCCGTGGTCTGTTTCCTCCTGGAATCCATGGACGGCCTGGTCCTGATCCTGGATGGCAACCGGCAGGTGCTCGCCACCAATGACCGGGTCCGGGACGTGGTCGGCAGTGCCGTGGAGCCCTTGGGCCATCGGCCTGGAGAGCTCTTCGGCTGCATCCACCACGATCAGGGTCCCAGCGGCTGCGGCACCAGCTCAGCCTGTGCCCACTGCGGAGCCGTGGCGACCATCCTCGAGGTCCAGCGGACTGGGCGGGCCGTGGAGGGCGAGTGCCTGCTCACCCTGCGCAGCGGCGAGCTGACCCAGAGCGCGGAGTTCGAGCTGGCGGCCAGCCCCCTTCAGGTGGGGCTCCACACCTTCATCGTGGTGGTGCTGCACGACCAGAGCGCTCTGAAACGACGCGAGGCCCTGGAGCGGCTGTTCTTCCATGACGTGGCCAATCTCATGCAGGGGATTCGGTCCTGGGCGGAGCTGCTGGCCTCGGATTCCACCACCACGCCGGGTGCCGCCCAGAAGGTGGCGCACCTCACGGACCTGCTGGACCGGGAGCTGCGCTCCCACCGGGCCATGGCCATGGCTGAGCAGGGTGGACTCCAGCCCCAGACGCGGGCCATCCTGCCGCTGGAGATCCTCCGGGACGTGGCGGACCTGGTGGCCCGCCACACGTCGGCCGGGGACCGGAAAGTGCGGCTGCTCCCAGCACCGGAGCTGCTCATCCACACCGATCCGGAGCTGCTCTCAAGGGTCGTGCTGAACATGGCGGTCAACGCCGTCGAGGCCTCTGCCCCGGGGGAAACCGTCAGCTTGTCTGCGGTGCTTGAGGAGCAGGCGATTCGGTTCCAGGTCCACAACCCGGGAGAGCTCCCCGAGGCGCATCGCAGCCGGATCTTCCAGCGCTCCTTCAGCACCAAGGGCAGCGCCGGCAGGGGCCTGGGCACCTACGCCATGAAGCTCTTCGGCGAGAACGTCCTGGGGGGCCGGGTCGGTTTCGAGACCGGCGCCGAAGGCACCACGTTCTGGGTTCGCCTGACCCGCTAGGGGCATGCACCAGAACGTGAAGGGCCTGTAGGCGGGTTCTCCGCGCTTGCTGGGCGGGGGGACTAGCGGATGGTCTCCCGGGCGATCATGAGCTCTTCGTTGGTGGGTACCACGGTGACAACCACGCGAGAGCCGGGGGTGGTGATGATGCGCTCGCCCGTGCCCTGCTCGTTGGCCTCGTGGTCCAACTCCACGCCGAGGAAGCTCAGCTTGCTGCAGACCTTGGACCGGACGTAGGTGCTGTGGGTGCCGATGCCCGCCGTGAAGGTGATGGCATCCACGCCGTTGAGGACCGTGGCGTAGGCGCCGATGTACTGCCGGACGTTGTAGGTCAGGAGGTCCCGGGCCAGGCGGGCCCGGTCATTGCCGGCGTCCGCGGCCAGCTCGATCTCGCGGAAGTCCGAAGACACGCCGGAGATGCCCAGGAGGCCGGACTTCTTGTTCAGCAGGTCCGTGATGGCGTTGTAGTCCAGGTGCTCGTATTCCATGAGCATCTCCACCACGCTGGGATCGATGGTGCCGCAGCGGGTGCCCATGATCACGCCCTGAAGCGGGGTCATGCCCATGCTGGTGTCCACGCTCTTGCCGTGGTCCACGGCGCAGATGCTGGTGCCGTTCCCGATGTGGCAGGTGACGACGCGCAGGGAGCGCAGGGGGCGGCAGAGCAGGATGGCCGTGCGGGCGGCCACGTAGGCGTGGCTGGTGCCGTGGAAGCCGTAGCGCCGGATGCCGTATTTCTGGCTGAGCTCGTAGGGGATGCCGTAGGTCCGGGCATGATCCGGGATGTTGTGGTGGAAAGCCGTGTCGAAGACCGCCACGTGGGGCACGTCCGGGAAGGCGGCGAGGGCGGTGCGGATGCCCATGGCGTTGGCGGGATTGTGCAGGGGCGCATACATGGCGAAGTGCTCCACGTCGCGGATGACCTCTTCGGTGATCAGCACGCTGTCGCCGTATTTCGGCCCACCGTGCACCACCCGGTGGCCCACGGCGTGAATCGGCGTGTCGTGCAGCACGGTGGCCCGGAGGCGGTCCAGGATGGCCTCCAGGGCTTCCCGGTGGGTCGGCAGGGGCATGGCCTCCTTCCGCTTCTCGCCGTCGATGGTGCAGGCCAGGTTGGCCTCACCCAGGCCGATGCGCTCGGCATTGCCCTCGGCGATGGAGGTTTCCTTCCCCATGTCGAAAAGATTGAACTTCAGGCTCGATGAGCCGGCATTCAGGACGAGTACAAGCACGGTTTCCCCCATGACAGGGATCAGTCTAGCCTCGCCGGGCAGTGACCAAGGCCGCATTCTTTACTGCAGGGTCATCATCCGGGAAAGACGCCCCTACGCGGTGAAGACGCCCTGGGTGAGGGTTGCCGGGTCCGGCCAGGGGGCTTCGAGGGCGGCCTCGGCGGCGGCTTCGAGCTCGGCCTCCAGCCGGGGGGCGAGGCCCGGGGCCGGGGTCCAGCCCCGCAGGGCCAGCCAGGCCTCGAAGCGGGGCAGGGGGTCCTTGGCGGCCCACTGGGCCAGCAGGTCCTTGTCCACGTAGCGCTGGTTGTCGTGCTCGGCGTGGCCCTTCATGCGGAAGGTCTCGCAGACCAGGAACACCGGGCCCTTGCCGTCGAGGCAGTGCTGCCGGGCCTGGGTGGCGGCGGCGTAGACAGCCGCGGCATCGTTGCCATCCACGGTGAGGGTGAAGGCCCCCTGGGAGCGCAGGGCCATGGAGCCCACCATCTGGCGCTCGGGTGGCGTGGAGAAGGCGAAGCCGTTGGCTTCGCCCACCAGGATCAGGGGCAGCTTCTGGACCACGGCGAAGTTGAGGCCTTCGTAGAAGGCGCCCGTGGAGCTGCCACCGTCGCCGATCCAGGTCATGGCCACCCGGCGCTCGCCCTTCTGCCGGAACGACAGGGCCACGCCCGCCATGACGGGGATGAGGGCGCCCAGCATGGAGGTGGGCGCGATGATGCCCCGGGCGACAGAGCCGAAGTGGTTGTTGTGCTCCCGACCGCCGCTGGGGCCCGTGGCCCGGCCGAGATACTGGAGGAAGACCTCCGTGGGAGTCGCCCCGCGCACCAGCATGGCGCCCAGGTCGCGGATCAGGGGGCCGATCACATCGTCAGGGCCCAGGGCCAGGGCCGTGCCGCAGGCGGTGGCCTCCTGGCCCAGGCTGCGGTAGACGCTGCCCAGCGTCTTCCCCTGCCGGAACAGCTTCACGATCCGCTCCTCCGTGAGCCGGGTGAGCAACATCGCCTCGTGAAGGCGGAGGGCGGTGGCCTGATCCATCCGGTTAGCATAGACGAATGCTGACCCTTCGCCCCGCCGTTCCTGCCGATGCGCCCCTCATCCTCCAGTTCATCCGGGACCTGGCGGAGTACGAGCGCGAGCCCCAGGCCGCTGTCGCCACCGAGGCCGACCTCCTGCGCTACGCCTTCTCGGAGCATCCCCTGGTGCACGTGACCATGGCCGACTGGGACGGCCAGCCCGCGGGCTTCGCCCTGTGGTTCCTCAACTTCAGCACCTGGGAGGGCAAGCCCGGCATCTACCTCGAGGACCTCTTCGTGCGACCGGCCCTCCGGGGCAAGGGCATTGGCAAGGCGCTGCTGCAGGACCTGGCGGCCACCGCCGTGAAGGAGGGCTGGACCCGCTTCGTCTGGCAGGTGCTGGACTGGAACACGCCCGCCATCGAGTTCTACGAGGCCCACGGGGCCAAGGTCCTGCGCGAGTGGCTGACCTGCCGGGTGAGCGGAGCGGCCCTTGAGCGGCTGGCCGGGGCGGACGATTGACCTGGGCGCCGCTGCTCCGCCTGAAGGAGGCCCTGGGCCCCGGCGCGGAACTGGCGGTGGTGGGCGGCGCGGTGCGCGATGAGCTGCTGGGCCGGCCGCATGCGGACTGGGACCTGGCCACGCGGCTGCTGCCCGAGGTGGTGATGGCGAAAGCCCGGGCCGCGGGCCTGAAGGTCATTCCCACGGGCCTGCAGCACGGCACCGTGACGGTGCTCCTGGAGGGCCGGCCCGTGGAGGTGACCACCTTCCGCAGCGACGGCGACTACCGGGATGGACGGCACCCGGATTCCGTCAAGCTGGGCGTGGACCTGCACGAGGACCTCTCCCGCCGGGACTTCACCATCAACGCCATGGCCCTGCCCGTGGGCGGCGGCGACCTGGTGGATCCCTTCGGCGGCCAAGCCGACCTGACCCTCCGCCTGATCCGCGCCGTGGGCGATCCGCTCCAGCGGTTTGGCGAGGACGGTCTGCGCACCCTGCGCGCCTGCCGCTTCGCCGCCCAGCTGGGCTTCGAGGTGGAGGCCGCCACCCTGGCGGCCATTCTCCAGCGCCTGGAGGTGGCCCGCAAGGTCTCGGTGGAGCGGGTCTTCACGGAGCTCGACAAGCTGCTGCGCGGCGCTGAGCCTGCCAAGGGCCTGAACCTGCTGGTCGAGAGTGGTCTGCTGGACCTCTTCCTGCCTGAGCTGCGGCCCCTGCTAGGCTGCGGCCAGAACCGGCACCACCGGTACGACGTCTGGGTGCATACCCTGGAGGTGGTAGGTCTGACGCCTGCCGAGCCGGGCCTCCGCTGGGCGGCGCTGCTGCACGACCTGGGCAAGCCGGATACCCGCTCCACGGGGCCCGATGGCCAAGTCCACTTCTACGGTCACGAGGCGCGGTCGCTGGAGCTGGGTGAGGCCATCCTTGCACGACTCAAGGCCAGCCATGCCCTGCGCCAGGAGGTGGCCGCCCTCATCCGCCACCACGGGACCCATCCCTCGGCGGCCTGGGGCGACGCCGCCTGCCGCCGCTTCCTGCGGCACCTCCAGGAGGATGGCTTGCCGCTGGCGCAGTGGGGCGCCTTGCGCCGGGCGGACAACCTGGGGAAGGGGCTCGAGGCCGAGCGCTGCGAAGACGAGCACCAGGCCCTGCTGGCGCGCCTGGAGGCCCTGGCCGCCGCCGCGCCGCCCTTGTCCGTGCGGGCCCTGGCCCTGGATGGCGCCGCCCTGATGCAGCTGGCCGGACGGCGCGGAGGCCCCTGGCTGGGGAACCTCCAGCGCCACCTCCTCGAGGCCGTCCTGGATGACCCCGAAGCCAACACCCCCGAGCGGATCGCGGAGCTAGTCGTGGCGTATCTCGCCGGAGAATCTGAGAAAAGCGGTAGGTAAGCGGAGGACTGCCGCCGCGTTCAAAAGCCCATTCGTTTGCAGCTCTCAACAAGAAAACGCCCGGCGGCTGCCGGGCGTTTTCTTGGGTGCGTGATCGCTCAGCCGGCGCCGCCGCCAACAACAGCGGGACGGTAGGTGAGGCTGGCCTTGAGGAAGTCGCGGTTCATGCGGGCGATGTTTTCCATCTTGATGCCCTTGGGGCAGGCGATCTCGCACTCGCCGTGGTTGGTGCAGGTGCCGAACTCCTCGGCGTCCATCTGGGCGATCATGTCGCGGACACGGCTGTAGCGCTCGGGCTGGCCCTGGGGCAGCTGGCCCAGGTGATTGATCTTCGCGGAGACGAAGAGCATGGCGCTGGCGTTGGGGCAGGCGGCCACGCAGGCGCCGCAGCCGATGCAGGCGGCGGCATCCATGGCGAGCTCAGCATTCTCCTTGGGGATCGGCAGGGCGTTGGCGTCCTGGGGGGAGCCCGTGGGCACGCTGATGAAGCCGCCGGCCGCGATGATGCGGTCGAAGGCGGTCCGGTCCACCATCAGATCCCTCAGCACGGGGAAGGCTTCCGCGCGCCAGGGCTCGAGGGTGATGCTCTCGCCGTCCTGGAAGCTGCGCATGTGCAGCTGGCAGGTGGTAGTGCGCTCCTTGGGGCCGTGGGGGCGGCCGTTGATGACCATGCTGCAGGTGCCGCAGATGCCTTCGCGACAGTCGTGGTCGAAGGTGATGGGGTCCTCGCCCTTGCGGATGAGGCCTTCGTTGACGACGTCCAGCATCTCCAGGAAGGACATGTCAGGACTGACGTTCTCGGCGGGATACTCCACGAACTTGCCATCGCAGCTCGTGTTCTTCTGACGCCATACGTGGAGGGTGAGATTGAGGTGCTTCGACATGGCTCAGTTCCTCACTTGTAGTTGCGAGTGGCAAGGTGGAGGCTCTCGAAGGCGAGCTGCTCGGTGTGTCGGACCGGTGCGCTCCCTTCACCCTTGTATTCCCATGCGGCGACGTGGCAGAAGCTCTCGTCATCGCGCATGGCCTCTCCCTCGCCCGTCTGCCACTCTTCGCGGAAGTGGGCGCCACAGGACTCCCGGCGGTTGAGGGCGTCGAGACAGAGCAGCTCGCCCAGCTCCAGGAAGTCCGCGACGCGGCCCGCCATCTCGAGGGACTGGTTGACCTCCTCGCCGGTACCGGGAATGCACAGGTTGTTCCAGAACTCCTCGCGGATCTGCGGGATCAGCTCCAAGGCCTTCTTGAGGCCGGCCTCATTGCGGCCCATGCCGGAGTATTCCCACATGACCTTGCCCAGCTCCCGGTGGAAGTGGTCCGGCGTCTGCTTGCCCTTGATGGCGAAGAGGCGGCTGATCTGGTCGGACACGGTCTGTTCCGTGGCCTTGACGGCCGGGTCGTCCACCTTGATGCGGCTGCCGGGCTTGATGCCGGCCAGGTAGCCCCCGATGGTGTAGGGAATCACGAAATAGCCGTCGGCCAGACCCTGCATGAGGGCGGAGGCCCCCAGGCGGTTGGCGCCGTGATCTGAGAAGTTGGCCTCACCCAGCACGAAGAGGCCGGGGATGGTGCTCTGCAGGTTGTAGTCCACCCACAGGCCGCCCATGGTGTAGTGCGAAGCGGGGTAGATGCGCATGGGCGTCTTGTAGGGATTCTCATCGGTGATGCGCTCATACATCTCAAAGAGGTTTCCGTAGCGCTCTTCGATCTTGGGCTGCCCAAGGCGCTTGATGGAGTCATCAAAGTCGAGGTAGACGCCCCGGCCCGTGGCGCCGATGCCACGGCCCTCGTCGCAGGCCTGCTTGGCGGCGCGGCTGGAGATGTCGCGGGGGGCCAGGTTGCCGAAGGAGGGGTACTTCCGCTCCAGGTAGTAGTCGCGGTCGTCCTCGGGGATCTGGCTGGCGGGCTTGCCGCAGTCCTCCTTGCGCTTCGGTACCCAGATGCGGCCGTCGTTGCGCAGGGACTCGGACATCAGCGTGAGCTTGCTCTGGTGGTCGCCGGTGACCGGGATGCAGGTGGGGTGGATCTGCGTGAAGCAGGGGTTGGCGAAGGCTGCGCCCTTCTTGTAGGCGCGCCAGATGGCGGTGCCGTTGCAGCCCTTGGCGTTGGTGGACAGGTAGAAGACGTTGCCGTAGCCGCCGGTGGCCAGGCAGACCGCATCGGCCACGTGGGATTCAATCTTCCCCGTCACCATGTTGCGGGTCACGATGCCCTTGGCCACGCCGTCCACCACGATGACTTCCAGCATCTCGTGCCGGGAGAACATCTTGACGGCGCCCAGGCCGATCTGCCGCTCCAGGGCCTGGTAGGCACCCAGCAGCAGCTGCTGGCCGGTCTGCCCGCGGGCGTAGAAGGTGCGGCTCACCTGGGCCCCGCCGAAGGAGCGGTTGTCGAGCAGGCCGCCGTACTCGCGGGCGAAGGGCACGCCCTGACCCACGCACTGATCGATGATGTTGTTGCTGACCTCGGCCAGGCGGTGCACGTTGGCCTCGCGGGCGCGGAAGTCGCCGCCCTTGACCGTGTCATAGAAGAGGCGGCGGACGCTGTCGCCGTCGCCGTGGTAGTTCTTGGCGCCGTTGATGCCACCCTGGGCGGCGATGGAGTGGGCGCGGCGCGGGCTGTCCTGGTAGCAGTAGCACTCGACCTCATAGCCAAGCTCGGCCAGGGAGGCCGCGGCGGCGCCGCCGGCCAGGCCGGAGCCCACGACGATCACCTTGTACTTGCGCTTGTTGGCCGGGTTCACGAGCTTGAGGTCAAACTTGTGCTTGTCCCACTTCTTCTCGATCGGGCCGTCTGGGATTTGGGATTTGAGTTCCATGGTTGGCTCCCTGGGATCAGTGAATGAAGCCGGTGATGACGGCGACGGGATACGAGATGTTGACGCCGACCACCAGGAGCGTGAGGCCCGTGGCGAAGTTCCGGCGGAGGCCCTCGTAGCGGGGGTGGGACAGGCCCAGGGTCTGGGTGAAGCTCCACACGCCATGCCACATGTGCAGACCCAGGCAGAGCTGGGCCACGATGTAGAAGGCGGCCACAGCGGGGACCTTGAAGCCGCTCACGAAGTTGTCGTAGGCGAAGTATTCGTGGCCCTGGGGGGCCTTGAAGGCGGGGTGCAACTGGCCGGTAGTCAGGTGCAGCAGGTGGAAGACGATGAAGACGGCCAGGATGACGCCGCTCCAGCGCATGGTGCGGGAGGCCCATGTGGAGGCGACGCTCTGCTGGGCCCGGTAGCCCACGGGGCGGGCCGCCAGGTTGTCCAGGGTGAGGGTGGTGGCGGACCAGACGTGGAGGCCCGTGGCCGTCAGCAGGACCGCGCGGAAGATCCAGATGCCACCGCCGTGCAGCATGCCGTGCAGGAACTCGGCATAGGCGTTCAGGGACTTGGCGCCCATGTAGGCCTGGGTGTTCCCGATCATGTGGACCGTGACGAACCCGAAGAGGACGATGCCGGAGGCGGCCATGACGATCTTGCGGCCGACCGACGAGGCCAGGAAACCGTGGCCGCGTGCTTCCGCGCCCGCGATGCTCTGCTCAGCAACAGACATAGATGGACTCCTTGAAAAGAACGAATGAGTGGCACAGGGGTCCCGAGGGGGAGGGACCGGGTTCATAGAGCGGGGCCATATATGACCTGATTATCTTCCTGGGGGAAGGGAATCCCAAGCCCTAGGTGGCGGACCCCGGTCACAGTGTGTCCAGCCCCTCTCGGGAGGGGGCTGCCAGTGTTGTGTCTCCCAAGACCCGGCCTTGCGCGGGAAGGCCTTTTCACGCTAAAGTCGCCTCAGAGCCATGCTTGATCTTTGGTGGAAATCCCCTGCGCGGGCCTCCTGCGCTGTGCACGCAGACCGCCTGGAATCCTGAGACTGCTTCCCCATCATCTTCTACCCCCCTGAGTCCCCCTTTTTTTGGAACCATCCGGAGGAAAAACCATGGTGACGATCAAACGCCTCTTCGACACGCTGGCGTCGACGAGAATCTTCAAGGGGGCGCTGACTGCGGTGTTCGCCCTCCTCCTGGCCACCCCGGCCTTCGCCGGTGAGGCGGACCTAAAAATCCCCGCCTTGGCGGGCAGCTTTCTGGGCATGACGGGCCACAGCCTGCTGCTGATCGGGCTGGTCATCTGCCTGCTCGGCGTGGGCTTCGGGCTTGTGCAGTACGCCCAGATCCGGGACCTCCCGGTGCACAAGTCCATGCTCGAGATCTCCGAGCTGATCTACGAGACCTGCAAGACCTACCTGGTCACGCAGATCAAGTTCATCTCGCTGCTGTGGGTCTTCATCGCAGTCATCATGGTTGCCTACTTCAAGTACCTCTCCCACACGCCCATGGGCTGGGGGCAGGTGCTCGTGGTGCTGCTCTTCTCGATCATCGGCATCCTGGGTTCCGTGGCGGTGGCCTGGTTCGGCATCCGCATCAACACCTTTGCCAACTCCCGCACGGCCTTCGCCAGCCTGGGCGGCAAGCCTTACCCCACCATGGAGATCCCCCTCAAGGCCGGGATGTCCATCGGCATGCTGCTGATCTCCGTCGAGCTGTTCCTCATGCTGGCGATCCTGCTCTTCATCCCGGGTGATGCTGCCGGCCCCTGCTTCATCGGCTTCGCCATCGGCGAGTCCCTGGGCGCCGCGGCCCTCCGCATCGCGGGCGGCATCTTCACCAAGATCGCCGACATCGGCTCCGACCTCATGAAGATCGTCTTCAAGATCAAGGAAGACGATGCCCGCAACCCCGGCGTCATCGCTGACTGCGTCGGCGACAACGCGGGCGATTCCGTCGGCCCCACGGCGGACGGCTTCGAGACCTACGGCGTCACCGGTGTCGCGCTGATCACCTTCATCCTGCTGGCCGTCAATCCCCTGACCGCCGGGCCCAAGTACCAGGACATCCAGGTCGCCCTGCTGGTCTGGATCTTCGTCATGCGCGTGGGCATGGTCGTCACTTCCGCGGCCTCCTACTGGATCAACGGGCTGTATTCGAAGGCCAAGTTCGGTACCCTCCTCAAGTTCGATTTCGAGACCCCCCTGACCACCCTGGTCTGGCTGACCTCGATCCTCTCCATCGTGATCACCTACGTCCTGTCCTGGCTGCTAATCGGCAACCTGCCTGACCACCTGTGGTGCAAGCTCTCCACGATCATCACCTGCGGCACCCTCGCCGGCGCCCTGATTCCCGAGCTGGTGAAGGCCTTCACCTCCACCAACTCCGGCCACGTGCGCGAAGTGGTGACGGCCTCCAAGGAGGGCGGCGCCTCCCTCAACATCATCTCCGGTCTGGTGGCGGGCTACTTCTCCGCCTACTGGATGGGCCTCACCATCGTCGGCCTCATGGGCGCCGCCTACTACGTGTCCACCTTCGGGCTCGGCAGCTTCATGGCCGCCCCTGCCATCTTCTCCTTCGGCCTCGTGGCCTTCGGCTTCCTGGGCATGGGCCCCGTCACCATCGCGGTGGACTCCTACGGCCCCGTGACCGACAACGCCCAGTCCGTCTATGAGCTCTCCACCATCGAAGCCATCCCTGGCATCGAGGCGGAGATCCAGAAGGACTTCGGCTTCAAGCCCGACTTCGAGAACGGCAAGATGTATCTCGAAGAGAATGACGGCGCCGGCAACACCTTCAAGGCCACTGCCAAGCCCGTGCTCATCGGCACCGCAGTCGTGGGCGCCACCACCCTGATCTTCTCCATCATCCAGCTGCTGAATGGCAAGTTTGGCGAGCCGAACGTGATCAAGGGCCTGTCCATCATCAACCCCCTGTTCCTGCTCGGCCTCATCACTGGCGGCGCCATCATCTTCTGGTTCTCCGGTGCGGCCTGCCAGGCCGTGGCCACGGGCGCCTACCGGGCGGTGGAGTTCATCAAGCAGAACATCAACCTCGACTCGGATGCCACCAAGGCCTCCGTAGAAGACTCCAAGAAGGTCGTGGAGATCTGCACCCAGTACGCCCAGAAGGGCATGCTCAACATCTTCCTGGCGGTGTTCTTCTCCACCCTCGCCTTCGCCTGCGCCAACCACTACTTCTTCATCGGCTACCTGATCTCCATCGCCGTCTTCGGGCTCTACCAGGCCATCTTCATGGCCAACGCCGGTGGCGCCTGGGACAACGCGAAGAAGCTCGTGGAGACCGAACTGAAGGCCAAGGGCACCGAGCTCCATGACGCCTGCGTCGTGGGCGACACCGTCGGCGATCCCTTCAAGGACACCTCTTCGGTGGCCCTGAACCCTGTCATCAAGTTCACCACCCTCTTTGGCCTCCTGGCCGTGGAGCTGGCCATCGAGCTGAATCCGGTCACGGCCCACGTCGCTGCCCTGATCTTCTTCATCGTCTCCATGGTCTTCGTGTGGCGCTCCTTCTACGGCATGCGCATCCCCACCGTGGCCGTCGACTAGACTTCTCGCGATCAAGTGCTTTACGACTGCAAGAGGGGCCCTTCGGGGCCCTTCTTCGTGTGCTACCTTGGGTGCCGCGAGGTCCCCATGCTGCATCGTTTCTTTTCCGTCTCAGCCGCCCTTCTTGCCTGCGTGAGTCTCATGGCCACCGATCCTGCCCCCCCTCCTCCTGTCGCTCCTCAGCGTCCCCATGTGAGCTTGTGGCACGGCGAGCAGGTGAACGATCCCTGGTTCTGGCTCCGGGAGAAGAGCAGCCCCGAGGTGGTGGCCTACCTCAACGCGGAGAACGCCTACACCGAGGCCCTGACCAAGGACCTCAAGCCCTTCTCCGAAGCGCTCTACAAGGAGATGCTGGGGCGCATCAAGCAGACGGACCTGAGCGTCCCGGTCCGGCGCGGCGCCTACTTCTACTACTCGCGCACCGAGGAGGGGAAGCAGTATCCTATCCAGTGCCGCCGGAAGGCCGCCAAGAACGGCGCCGACGACCCCAAGGCCGCCGAGGAGCTCCTGCTGGATCAGAACGAGCTGGCCAAGGGCCTGAAGTTCCTGAGCCTCGGCGGGATGGCGGTCAGCGATGACGACCGCACCCTGCTCTACAGCACTGATGACACCGGCTTCCGCCAGTACCGCCTCTTCACCAAGGACCTGGCCACGGGCAAGGTGAGCGCCCCCCTGGCGGAGCGCGTGACCTCCTTCTCCTGGGCTGCGGATGCTCGGCACGTCTTCTTCGTCACCGAGGATGACCTCACCAAGCGCTCGAATCAGCTCTGGCGCCTGGATCTCAAGGCCGGCAAGCCCGTTTTGGTCTTTGAGGAGAAGGATGAGCTCTACCGGATGAGCCTCGGGCGCACCCGGGACCGCCAGTACCTGCAGGTGGAGGTCCAGTCCACGGACACCTGGGAGTCGCGCTACCTCGCGGCCGCCAAGCCCCTCGGTGCCTTCAAGGTGCTGCTGCCCCGGCAGAAGGGCCACAAGTATGACTTCGACCACCGCGCCGGCACCTTCTACATCCGCACCAACCGCGACGCCAAGAACTTCCGTCTGGTCACCACCCCCGCGGCGACGCCGGATCCCTCCCACTGGAAGCCCTTCGTGGCGCATCGCCCAGACGTGCTGATCGAAGGGGTCGATCTCTTCCGCGACTTCCTGGTGGTGGTGCAGCAGCGCGAGGGCCTGGCCCAGTTCCGCATCCAGGACCTCAAGACGGGCAAGTGGCGCGACGTGGCCTTCCCCGAGGCTGTCTACGCGGCCTTCCCCGGCGGGACGCCCGAATACACCTCCAAGGCCTATCGCCTGAACTACCAGTCCCTGGTGACCCCTCAGAGCATCTACGACTGTGACCTGGCCACGGGCAAACAGACGCTGCTGAAGGAGACTGAGGTCCTGGGCGGCTACGACAGGTCCCATTACACCACCGAGCGCCTCTGGGCCACGGCCCGGGACGGCGTGAAGGTGCCGCTCTCGGTGGTCTACCGCAAGGGCGTCAAGCGCGATGGCAGTGCACCGCTCTTCCTCTACGCCTATGGCTCCTACGGCTACGGGACGCCCGCCGCCTTCTCCAGCACCCGCCTGAGCCTGCTGGACCGCGGCATGGTCTACGCCATCGCCCACATCCGCGGCGGCAACGAGCTGGGCGAGGCCTGGCACGACGACGGCATGCTCCTGAAGAAGATGAACACCTTCACGGACTTCATCGACGCTGCGGAGTTCCTGGTGAAGGAGCAGTGGACTGCCAAGGACCGCCTCGTCATCGAGGGCGGCAGCGCCGGGGGCCTGCTCATGGGTGCCGTCACGAACCTGCGCCCGGACCTCTTCAAGGCCGTGCACAGCGCCGTGCCCTTCGTGGACGTCCTGAACACCATGATGGACGCCAGCCTGCCGCTCACGGTGGGCGAGTACCTGGAGTGGGGCAACCCCAACGAGAAGCCCGCCTTCGACGCCATGCGGGCCTACAGCCCCTACGACAACCTGGCGAAGAAGGCCTACCCGGCCATCCTGGTCACCAGCAGCTTCAACGACAGCCAGGTGATGTACTGGGAGCCCGCGAAATACGTGGCGAAGCTGCGCACCCTCAAGGCCGACGCGACTCCCCTGCTGCTGAAGATGAAGATGGAGCCCGCCGGGCACGGCGGCGCCTCCGGCCGCTACGACGCTCTCAGGGACAAAGCCTTCGAGACCGCCTGGATGCTCCAGCAGGTTGGCATTACCAAGTAGCCGTTCTCAGCTCCAAAAGGGCGCGAAGGCGCCCTTTTGGAGATAGAAAAGGAGAAAAGATGGTGCAACCCATTCCCGCTGGCTACCACACGGTCACGCCCTATCTGGTCGTAGTCAATGCTCTGGCCTTCGTGGCCTTTGTGGAGAAGGCCTTCGGCGCCGTGGAGCGGAGCCGGGTCCTTCGTCCGGACGGGACCATCGCCCATGCGGAGGTGCAGATCGGCGACTCCAGGGTCCGGGTGGCCCAGGCGAAGGAACCCTGGACGCCTATGCCCACGGGGCTGTACCTCTATGTGCCGGATACCGACGCCACCTACGAGGCGGCGCTGGAGGCCGGGGGCCTGAGCCTCCTGGAGCCCGCTGACCAGTTCTACGGTGACCGCAACGCCGGGGTGCAGGATCCCTGGGGCAACAACTGGTGGATCGCCACCCATGTCGAGGATGTGGACGCGGCCGAGATCCAGCGCCGACTGACAGCCCGGGGTTGAGTCTTGGGGCTACAACCCTGACAATGGAATAGCGCGGCCTCAGCCGCGCCTTTCTTGTCTATGGAACCCCATGTCCCTTGTTGAAGAAATCCAGCGCCGGCGCACCTTTGCCATCATCAGCCACCCCGACGCCGGCAAGACCACGCTGACCGAGAAGCTGCTGCTCTACGGCGGGGCCATCGACCGGGCCGGTTCCGTGAAGGCCCGGGAGGGCGGCGCGGCGGCCCACTCGGACTGGATGACCATCGAGCAGGAGCGCGGCATCAGCGTCACCTCCGCCGCCATGCAGTTCGAATACCTGGGCAAGGCCATCAACCTGCTGGACACCCCGGGCCACCAGGACTTCAGCGAGGACACCTACCGGGCCCTCACGGCCGCGGACGCGGTGGTGATGCTGCTGGACTGCGCCAAGGGCGTGGAAGAGCAGACCAAGAAGTTGTTCCGGGTGGCCAGCGAGCGGAAGCTCCCCATCTTCACCTTCGTGAACAAGCTGGACCGGCCGGGCCGCGATCCCATCGAGCTCATCGACGAGGTGGAGGAGCTGTTCGGCCTCCACGCGGTGCCCATGACCTGGCCCATCGGCTCCGGCACGGACTTCAAGGGTGTCTATGTCCGCGCCACGGGCCAGATCCAGGTCTTCGAGCGCATGAAGGCCGGGCGGAAGGCCCGGGTGGCGGGGCAGGGCGGCCTGGATGATCCGGAGATCGCGGCGCTGCTGACCCCCGCGGAGCTGCAGCAGCTCAAGGATGACGTGGATCTCATGGTCCACGTGCTGCCGCCCTTCGACCGCGAGGCCTTCCTGCGGGGCGAGCAGTCCCCCATGTTCTTCGGCTCGGCCGTGAACAACTTCGGCGTGGCGGAGTTCCTGGAGGAGTTCCTGGCGCTGGCGCCCTCGCCGGGGCCGCGGCCCCTCATGAACGGCGGCATGGTGGACCCCGAGCAACCCTTCACGGCCTTCGTGTTCAAGGTGCAGGCCAACATGAACAAGGCCCACCGGGACCGCGTGGCCTTCGCCCGCATCGTGTCGGGCCGCTTCCAGCGGGGCATGGACGCTCTCCACGTGCGGGAGAAGAAGTCCATCAAGCTGAACTACCCCCACATGTTCTTCGGCCGTGAGCGGCAGATCGTGGATGAGGCCTACCCGGGCGACATCCTGGGCCTTATCAACCCCGGGCTGTTCCGCATCGGCGATGTGCTGAGCTCCGCGGGTCCCCTGGAGTTCCACGCGGTCCCGCGCTTCTCACCCGAGCAGTTCGTGTCCGTGCGCCTGGCGGACCCCGGCGCTCGCAAGGGCTTCCTCAAGGGCCTGTCCCAGATCGCTGAGGAGGGCGTGGTGCAGGTCTTCTGGCCCAAGGGGGGCGCGCCGCTGCCCATTCTCGGCGCCATCGGCCGCCTGCAGTTCGAGGTGCTGCAGCACCGCCTCAAAGAGGAATACGCCTGTCCCGTGCTGCTGGAGCCCCGGGGCTTCCAGATGGCCCGCTGGCTGCAGGGCGGCTGGCCCGAGCCCAGCCGCTACTGGGGCGAGCTGGTGGAGGACGTCGAGGGCAACCCCGCCATCCTCTTCGAGAACGACTGGCAGCGCCGCACCACCGCCGAGAAGTGCCCAGGGCTGACGTTCCTGGAACATCCGGCGAAGTAGGCGGGGGCTCGGAAGGCTGCGCCTTCCGAGATAAAAAAAACGGCGCGAATGCGCCGTTTTCTAGCCCGGAATGCGCAGCATTCCGGGCAGCCCGGTCCCTAGAGCCGTCCCAGGGCCTTGCCGGCGCAGCGCAGGTCGCCGCAGGCGCGGATGACGCGGTCGGCCATGCTCTGCTCGGCCTTCTTCATGTAGGGGCGGGGGTCGTAGGTCTTCTTGTTGCCCACCTCGCCGTCCACCTTCAGGACGCCATCGTAGTTCTTGAACATGTGGTCGGCGATGGCGCGGGTGAAGGCGTACTGGGTGTCGGTGTCGATGTTCATCTTGATGACGCCGTAGTCCAGGGTCTCGTGGATCTCCTGGAGGCTGGAGCCGGAGCCGCCGTGGAAGACCAGCAGGGAGTTGGCGCCGCCGCAGGCGCTGGCGATGGCGGCCTGACCGTCCCGCAGGATGGCGGGCTTGAGCACCACGTTGCCCGGCTTGTAGACGCCGTGCACGTTGCCGAAGGTGGCGGCCAGCATGTAGCGGCCGAGGGGCGCCAGGGCCTTGTGCACCGCCACCATGTCCTCGGGCGTGGTGTAGAGCTTCTCCTTGCCGAGGTGGCTGGTGTCGTGACCGTCCTCTTCGCCGCCCACCACGCCGATCTCCACTTCCAGGATGATGTCGCTGGCCGCACAGCGCTTCAGCAGTTCGGCGGACTTGGCGATGTTCTCGGTGAGGGCCAGCTCGCTGCCGTCGAACATGTGGGCGTTGTAGAGGTTGGGCTGGCCGAGGGCGCGGCGGCGCTCGGTCTCTGCGATCAGCGGCAGCACGAAGGTCTCAAGGTACTTGGGGTGGCAGTGGTCCGTGTGCAGCGCGACGTTCACGTCATACTGCTCGGCCATGAACCGCACGTAGTCCGCCAGGGCGATGGCGCCCTGGGCCATGCTCTTCACGCCCAGGCCCGACATGAACTCGGCGCCGCCGGTGGAGATCTGGATGATGCCGTCAGCCTTGGCCGTCTTCAACCCCAGCAGCACCGCGTTGGCGGTCTCCGTGGAAGTGACATTGAAGGCGGGGAACGCATAGTGAGCCCCCTTCGCGACCTCGAGCATCTTGGCGTATTGGGCGGCGTTGACGACGGGCATGAGTGCTCCTGGGCATGAAACCCCAGCCTAGCGATTCCGGGCCCGCTATGCAATTAAGGTTCCCTGCGAGACAGAATGCGGAACCGCAGATGACACCGATGAACACTAAAAAAGGCATGATAAAAACCAATACGGAAATCTTTTCAGCTCTTTCTTTATCAGCTTTTAATCGGTGTTCATCGGTGTTCATCGGTGGTTAAAAAATCTTTTTGGTGGAGCTGGAGATCAGCCTGGTTGGCCACCGAATGGGAAAGATGAAAAGGGCAAAATCTTTTTTTAAACCACCGATGAACACCGATAAACACCGATAAACACCGATAAAAACATGATAAAACAACTGACAAAATCTTATATATGTCTTTTATTATCATATTTTAATCGATATTCATCGATGATAAATAAGCACTCACTCTGCTCTTTGCGGCTAGGCCTTGGCGTAGATATCCATGACCGCGTGCAGGAGCTCGATGGCTTCGGCCTTGGGGCGCTGGAAGGCATTGCGGCCCATGATGGAGCCGAAGGCGCCGCCGGCGGCGATCTGGGTCACTTCCTGGAGCACGGCCTCGGTGCTCTTGGCCTCGCCACCGCTGAAGATCACGATGCGGCGGCCTCCGAAGGCGCTGCGCACCACTTCCTGGACCCGCTCAGCCAGGGTGCTGGTGGGGATGGCGTATTTCTCGAAGACCTTCTTGGCCTCGCCCTGCTCCAGGTGAGCCGTGGGCGGCTTCACCTTGATGACGTGGGCGCCCAGCTGGGCGGCGATCTGGGCGGCGTAGCCCGCCACGTCCACGGCGGTCTCGCCCTCTTTGGAGAGGCCGGTGCCACGGGGATAGGACCAGACGATGCTGGGCAGGCCCACGGCCTTGGCCTCGAGGATCAGCTCGCGCAGGGCCTCGTACTGCTCATTGCGGGCACCGCTGCCGGGGTAGATGGTGTAGCCGATGGCCGCGCAACCCAGGCGCAGGGCATCCTCCACGCTGCCGGTGATGGCGCTGCAGGGCTCGATGCCCTTGGCGAGGCCGTCGCTGTTGTTGAGCTTGAGGATCAGGGGGAGGTCCCCAGCATAGTCGGAGGCCACAGCCTCGATGAAGCCGAGGGGCGCAGCGTAGGCGTTGCAACCGGCCTCGATGGCCAGCTCCACGTGGTAGCGGGGATCGTAGCCGCCGGGGTTGGGCGCGAAGCTGCGGGCGGGCCCGTGCTCGAAACCCTGATCGACGGGAAGGATGACGAACTTGCCGGTGCCGGCCAGGCGCCCCGTGTTCATGATGCGGGCCAGGTTGGCCTTCACGCCTGGATTCTCGGAGCTGTACCAGGACAGGATTTCACGAACCTTTGCGGTGGCCATATCAATCCTCCATCTTGGAAAGGGGGTGTTGCTGCCTGGAAGGGATCAAGCCTTGGCGTAGTTATAGAACCCGCGGCCGCTCTTCTTGCCCAGCCAGCCGGCGTCCACGTACTTGATGAGCAGGGGGCAGGGGCGGTACTTGGGATCCCCGAGGCCATCGCAGAGCACGTTCAGGATGGCGAGGCAGGTGTCCAGGCCGATGAAGTCCGCCAGGGTCAGGGGGCCCATGGGGTGGTTCATGCCCAGCTTCATGATCCCGTCGATGCTCTCCACGGTGGCCACGCCCTCGAATAGGGTGTAGATGGCCTCGTTGATCATGGGCATCAGGATGCGGTTGGCCACGAAGCCCGGGAAGTCGTTGCAGGAGATGGGGGTCTTGCCCAGGCGCACGGCGAGGTCCATCACCGCCTGGTAGATGGCGTCGGAGGTGGCCAGGCCGCGGATGACCTCGATGAGCTGCATGACGGGCACGGGGTTCATGAAGTGCATGCCGATGACCGCCTCGGGGCGCTTGGTGACGGCGGCCAGCTTGGTGATGGAGATGCTGCTGGTGTTGGAGGCCAGGATGGCCCCGGCCTTGCAGACTTTGTCGAGAGTCTCGAAGATCTGCTTCTTGATGACCCAGTTCTCGGTGGCGGCCTCGACCACGATGTCGCAGTCGGCCAGGTCCTCGAGCTTGGTGGTGGTGCGGATGCGGCCCAGGATGGCGGCCTTCTCCTCGGCGGTCATCTTGCCCTTGTCCACGCCGCGCTGCAGGTTCTTGTCGATGTTGGCCACGCCCTTGGCGGCGAAGGCCTCGCTGATGTCCTGCATCACCACGGTCAGGCCCGCCTGGGCGGAGACGTGGGCGATGCCGTTGCCCATCTGGCCTGCGCCGATGACGCCGATGCTCTGGATGCTCATGGAGGACTCTCCTTGGGTGGGGTGGGGGCAGATCCTGTGAAGCTGATGCTGAGGTGGTTAACTCCCTCAATCTTAGCGTCCCGCCCCCGCTAAATTCTTCCGCTTTTCTCCGCTTCCCCCGCGATCCCTGCGAGTGTAGGTTCTCCCTGTCCCTGCCTGGAGTCCCCCCATGCTGCGCCCGCCCCACCACCAGATCTTCGCCTTCGACGCCGAGTGGGTGCCGGATCCCGCCACGGGCCGCCGGGTGCTGGGCCTGCCCCGGGATCTGCCGGACGAGGACGTGATCACCCGGATGTGGGCCTACGGCGGCGCCACGGAGGCCGAGCCGCGGCCCTACCTGAAGACCATCCTCTGTCGCGTGGTGTCCATCGCCGCGGTGATCCGCACCGTGAAAGGGGGCGAGGTCTCCCACCGCCTCTACGCCCTGCCGGACGGGCCGGAGGCGCTGCCCGAGGATGAGCTGCTGCGCCGCTTCCTGCTGGCCATCGGGGACAAGAAGCCGCAGCTGGTGGGCTTCAACTCCCGGGATGCGGACCTGCCCATCCTGGTGCAGCGGGCCATGGTGCACCGGCTCTCCATCCCGGGTCTGGGCCGCAGCGCCGAGAAGTGGGCGAAGGACGACTTCTTCGACCGCTACGGCAGCCAGCACATCGACCTCCGGGAGGCCCTGGGCAGCTGGGGCAAGGCCTCCTCCACCCTGCACGAGCTGGCCACGGCCTGCGGGATTCCCGGCAAGCTGGGCACCGATGGGAAGAGCGTCATCGACCTCTGGCGGGCCGGGGATGTGGCGGGCATCGTCCGCTACAACCAGTTCGACGCCCTGACCACCTTCCTGGTCTGGCTGCGGGGCATGACCCTGTCGGGGCACCTCACTCCGGAGCAGCTGGAGGCCGAGGAGACCCAGATCCGGGCCCTGGTGCGCCAGAAGGCCGCGACGGACCCCTGTTTCGAGCTGTTTCTGGACGGGTGGAGCGAGCTGGCTTCCTGAAACAGGGAAGGTTGGCGGGCAACGGGATAAAACTGGCATAGATTGAGCAAACCCAAGTTTGGGCCGATAGACTGTTGACCCTAGGAGTCGCCATGAACCAGGAGATCCGCCCCGAGGACCTCATCGTCACCGAGCAGGATGGCACCCGCCGGATCAACCACGACGTCATCGAGAGCTACGGCCTGTTCAACCTGCCCAAGGCGACCATGCGCCAGGCCCTGATGGTCTACTACGACAACGCCAGCCGGCAGGGCCGGGGCGCGGCCCAGACCGTGCGCACCTTCATCACCCTGGCCAGCGCCATCACCCGCTTCCCCCGCCAGGTCGCCATCAACTTCACCCGCGGCACCGCCTACCGGCGGAACATGCGGATGCTCAGGCGGTACAGCCGCTAGCACTGAAGACTCTCGGAGAGGGACGCGGAGAAAGCGGAGGGGCGCAGAGCAAGGCGGGCCTGTCCTTCTCTGCGAACCTCTGCCCTCTCTGCTGTCCTCTGCGTGAGTTGTTCAGAGCGTCCTGAGAATTCGCTCAATGGATACCGCCTGGCGGCCGTCGGTGGTGACGAGGACGGCGTGGAGCTGGGCGTCGCCGGTGGCGACCTCGTAGCGGGGCCGCTGGACGTTGAGGAAACGGCCCAGGCTGCATTCCTTCTTCATGCCGATGACGCCGTCGTAGGGTCCGGTCATGCCGATGTCCGTCACGTAGGCGGTGCCGCCAGGCAGCACCTTGGCATCCAGGGTGGGCACGTGGGTGTGGGTGCCCAGCACCGCCGCTGCGCGGCCGGCCAGGTGATAGCCCATGGCCTGGGCCTCGCTGGTGGCCTCGGCGTGCATGTCCACGAGCACCAAGTCGGCGCGCTCCTTCTGGAGGATGCCGTCCACGCAGCGGAAGGGGCAGTCGCAGGGCGACATGTGCACCCGCCCCATGAGGTTGATGACCAGCACCTCGGCGCCGGAAGGCGTGTGCAGCTTGACCCAGCCGTTGCCGGGGGTGGCGGGCGGGTGATTGGCGGGCCGGATCAGGCGCGGCTCCTGGCGGAAGTAGCTCTCGATGCCCTTCACGTCGAAGGCGTGGTTGCCGGTGGTGATGACATCGACGCCCAGGTTGTCGAACCACTGCCGGGCGATGGCCTCCGTGATGCCGTGGCCGTGCGCGGCGTTCTCGCCGTTGATCACCACCAAGTCCGCGCCGGTCTCCCGGCGGAGGCCGGGAATGAACTCCTCCACCAGCCGCCGGCCGGCTTCCCCTACGACATCGCCCAAGGCGAGGATCTTAAGCTGTGTGCCCATGCTTCCAGCCTAGCAAAGAAAAGGGCGGCGCTGAGGCGCCGCCCTTTCCTAGAGGAGTTGGAACTAGAACGCGAAGCGGGCACCGACCTGGATCTGGCGGGCGGAGCCCAGCCAGTTCTGCTGCTGCTGCAGGTTGGCGGCAGAGTTCGCGTCCACCGTGGCCGGGGTAACCGGGGAGCTGTAGGAAACCCGGGTGGAGAGGTAGGTGTCCTGGCGGTTGAGGACGTTGAAGATATCCGCGGACAGGGTCATCTTCGCCCGCTTGGTGATGGCGAAGTCACGGCGGAGGCCCAGATCCATGTAGAGGACGGAACCCGCGCGCCGGGTGTTGCGGCCGGTATCCACGCCATTGGCATAGTAGCGGTCGTTGGAGCTGTTGCCGTCGCCGTTCACGTCGGCCGTGTAGTTAAGCGTGTAGGGCGTGCCGGTCTGGTAGCGCACGGATAAGGAGGTGCGGATGCCGCTGACCTGGCTGTCGAGGTAGCTCATGTAGCCGGTCAGGACCTGACGGCGATCCGTGTCGGCGAAGCCCCACTGGGAGCCCAGGTTGCTGACGTCCTGGATGCTGACGCCCGAGTAGTTGCGCTCGTTGGAGTCACTGTCCTTGTTGATGGCGTAGGTGTAGAACATCTGCGCGTCGAAGTCGCTGCCTTCCTTGTGGTACTTCACGCTGAAGGTGTAGGCGTGGTAGATGCTGGTGGCATCCGACAGATACATGCCCATGGTGCCGTAGCTGGCATTGGGGCGGACCGGCGTGTAGCTGCCGCCGACGGCGGTGCTGGGATAGATCAGGCGGCCGTAGGCGTTGGCCACGGGGGTGCCGAGGTTCACGTCAGCGGTGCGCTCGAGCTGGTTGCCTTTGGCGTAGGTGGCGGACAGGCCGACCACCACGTCATGGATGGGCCGCTCGAAGCCGAGGTTGAAGCGATCCGTGTAGGGGTTCTTGAAGTCCGGGCTGAACGTCCAGATGTTGAAGGCGGGCAGGGACACACCGGCGGGGAAGGAAGCGACCCAGTAGGGGTTGCTGGCGTTGAAGGCCGCGCCAATGGGGATCCCGTAGGTAGCGGCTTCGGCGGGGGTGAAGTCCTTGGAACCCGTCCGGCGACCATTGGCGGCGAAGACCTGGTAGAGGAACACCGCCGGGGTGGTGCTGACGTAGCGGCCCAGGCTGCCACGGACGACCGTCTTGCCCTGGTCGGCGGCGGGGGTCCAGGTGAAGGAGAGACGGGGGGAGAACTGGCTGTCGTTGGGGATCTTGGCGGTCACGGGCATGGAGGTAGCCAGCCGGTTGCTCATGTCCAGGATCGGGTAGTCCGGATTCTGCTGCTTGTCCCAGCGGAGGCCGAGCCCGACTTTGAGGGTGTCGGTGGCGCGCCAGTCGGCCTGGATGAAGGCGGCTTCCTGCTTCATGGTGGCGCTGAAGAGGCCAGCCTCGGAGACGGGGCCGCTGAGGCCGAAGTTCTGCCTGTAGTAGGACCAGGCACCGGAACGGAAGTTGGCGATGTTGCTGAAGGAGTAGACGCCGCGCCAGTTGCCGGCGAAGAACTCGGAGACGTCCATGGTGTTGTAGTCGAGACCCGCCTTCACCTGCAGGGTGGGCGTGACGTAGCTGAGGTTCTCCTGGAACTGGGTCCGCTTGGTGTTGTAGGTGCGGTCGAAGGGGTAGGCGCCGTAGTAGCCGACGTTGCTGATGCTCACTTCGGGGGTGGTGGAGTAGGGCGCCCGGGGCATGTCGTCCTTCGTGTAGTTCACGCGGGCTTCATTCATCCAGTTGGCGTTGATCACCCAGTTCCACTGCATCACGAAGGCGTCGGTGGTGACGACATCCGTGGCGAGGTTCTCGTAGGCGGCGGTGGTGCCGGCGCCGACATCGCCGTTGAACTTGGAGTGGTTCACGCGGAGCTGCAAGGTCTGGTCCGTGGTGATGTTCCAGTCGATGCGGGCAAACATGGTGTCGGAGTCGGCCTTGCTGGAGTAGGCACCGGCCTTGGCGATGAGGGCCGCGTCGTTGGCGTGGCCGGCGAGGGTCGTGTCCAGGGGGTAGAGACCGGTCGGGGGGTTGGTGCCGCCCCAAGCCATGTTGTAGGGGGTCTTCTGGCGCTGGGCGTCATAGGCCACGAAGTAGAAGAGCTTGTCCTTGACCAGGGGGCCGCCGACGCTGAAGCCGAACTGCTCCTGGCTGAAGTCGCCCACGGGATAGACGGATACGGAGCCCGAGGGCTGGCGCAGGGTCGGACCCGGCTCGACCCACAGCTTGGGCCGGGTGTAGTAGAAGAGGCTGCCGCTGGTCTCGTTGGTGCCGTTCTTCGTGATGGCGTTCACATAGCCACCGCCCATGCGGCCGAACTCAGCGCTGGCGCCGTCGGTGACCACCTGGTACTCGCGGATGGCTTCGATGGAGATCGTGAACGGGGTCTTGCCTTCCGCCGCACCGATGGCGCCGCCGAAGAAGGGCTCGTTGTTGTCGCCGCCGTCGATGTTGATGGAGGTGTTCACACCGCGCTGGCCGGCGATGGCGAGGTTGCCGCGGCTGCTGTCCACGACCACCTGGGGAGCCAGGGTGGCGAGGTTGGTGAAGGAGCGGTTGAAGACGGGCAGGCTGGACAGGTTGTCCGTGGAGATGATGGCGGCGGCGCTGGCGCGCTCGCTGTCCACCTGGGCGGCGGAGGCGGCGACGACTTCCACCACGGCGCCGGTCTCGGGCGCGAGCTTGACGGTCAGGGGGGCGGCATCACCGAGGTTCAGGTTCAGCTTGATGTTGCCCGCAGTCTGGAAGCCAGCCTTGGTGACGGTCACGACGTAGGGGCCCACGGGCAGCAGGGTGGCCATGTAGCGGCCTTCGGCGCTGGTCTGCAGGGTGCGGGTCAGGCCGGTCTCCTGGTTGCGGATGACCACCGTGGCGCCGGCCACAGGGCCGCCTTTGGCATCCAGCACGCGGCCACCGAGCTGAGTGGAGACGCCCTGGGCCATGAGGGGGGCTGCGGCGACGAGCAGGGCTGCAAGGGATGAAGTGCTCAGGTGCCTTGAACGCATAGGAAGTTCCTCCACTTTTGAGGGTAGCGGCCCCAGGGGGGCATTGAAAGGGGACCCGGGGGTTAAGCAACCGAAGTCACACTCCCGGTACGGGGCCGTCTTGATAGGGGGCGGAAGGGTCCACCCAGGCCCGATGGCTGGACCCGGGTCTGGAACCCGTCAGATTCCGAAGGATTTCTTGAAGGTGCATCAATCAAATCAGTTAGATATGCAGCCAGCCAAGGAAAATATGGCAAACATGATCTTTGAGTCGCAATAACGAAAAGCCGCGGCTCCGAGTGGGAGCCGCGGCTTGAGCGGGCGGTCAGGGAACCCTTGACGCCACCCGGTGCGCAGAGGGTCAGAACTTGAGGCGCAGGCCCAGCTGGACTTCCCGGGTCTTGGTCTTGTCGACGTTGCCCAGCTGGCCGAAGGCGGCCGCGGGTGCCGTGGCGGTGTTCGTGCCCAACTTGTAGTTGGAGGTGGGCACGAAGTAGTCCGCCTTGTTGAGAATGTTGTAAATATCAAGAATGCCGTCCACCTGGAACCGCTTGGCCAGCTTGAACGCGCGGCTGATGCGCAGGTCGAACTGGCTGTAGCCGGGCTGGCGCAGGTCGTTCCGGGTGTGCCCTGCGAGGACATGGTTGGCCATGTTGTCCCCGTTCAGGTCATTGGAGTAGTAGGCCGTGTAGGGCAGGCCCGACTGGTAGAGAGCGCGCAGAGCGACATCCACGCTATCGCCGATGGGGAAATAGAACACCGCGTTGACCACCCAGCGCCGGTCGTTGTCGCTGTAGCCGAAGTTGGAGGCGGGACCCTGGGGATCGGAGGTCTGGGAGGCGCCCAGCTCGCTGGTGAAGTCCGTGCTGGCGGAGGTGTAGGTGCCGCGCTCGAAGGAGCCGGTGTCCTGGGACTTCGACCAGGTGGCGTTGGCGATGAGGCCGGTGCGGTCATCCCAGGACTTCTTGGCGGTGATGCTGACACCCCGGTAGTATCCCCAGCCATCGGTCTTCACCAGATAGACATCGCTGAAGCCGCCGACGGGGTTCCCGGGCACGGTGGCCTGGGGACCGAAGCTGACTTGGCGGCCCGCGACGATCGCCTGACCCGGGCGGCTGGCAGTGCTCCAGGAGTTGCTGCCGGAGGCATAGCCGTCGTTGTAGAGACCGCCCGCGATGAGGGCCCCCGAGGCGTCGTTCTGGCCCAGGTTGATGTTCTCGAAGCGCTGCAGGTGCTCGTATTTCACGTAGGTGCCGCTGAGGCCCACCACGAACCGGTTGCCCAGGTCGTGCTCGATCCCGAGGTTGACCTTCTTGGACTGGGAGAGCTTGTTGTTGGGATCCCACAGCGAGGTGGGAGAGGCCCCGGCCGTGAAGAGCCCGCTGCTGGCGATGGCGGCCAGCTCGCCATCGTTGGCCTTCCGGAGGCTGGTGCCGCTGAGCAGGTTCGCGGCGCTGAGGAGTCCGGAGTTGAACAGGGCCAGGTTGCCGGCGCTGGTCTTGTTAAGGGCGAAGGAGTAGTTGGTGATGATCTGGCCGTTGCCGGTCATGGTGTTCGAGTGCAGGAGCAGGGGGGTCGGGCTGGTGAAGACGCCGTAGCCGCCGCGGATCACGGTCTTGCCATGACCGTCGAGGTCGAAGCTGAAGGCCAGGCGCGGATCCGTGGTGCTGCCGCCGTAGCCCTGGTCGAGCCCCTTGAAGTTCGGGTTTGGATGGGGGTTGTCGGAGAAGGTCTGCTTGTTGCTGCGCAGGCCGGCCGTGAGGGTCAGGCGCTTGTCGAAGAGCCCCGAGTACTGGATCTGGCCGAAGAAGCCGTCTGTGTGGGTCCACATCGGGATGCGGCCGAAGTAGGGGCTGACGCCGCCCGCGTAGACGATGCTGCCGGGCGTCCCCGCCGCGACCGTGCCCCCCGCCCAGGCGGTGGCTCCGGCGTAAGTGTCGAAGCGCCAGGAGCCAGCGTTGTTCTGGAAGAACTGGTTGTCCTCATCCACCCGGAGCAGGTCCACGCCACCCTTCACCTGCAGGTCCCCGTGGGTCCAGGTGGTGGCGCTGAAGAACTGGGTGGTGATCTCGTTGCTCTCCCGGGGCGTCGAGGTCTTCGTGCCGAAGGACATGTTGGTCGCCGAGGTCGGAATCGCGATGGCGGGCACGCCGGGCGCCGCGTTGTTCCGCATGGGCCGGGCTTCCCGGGCCAGCTGCAGGCGGCTCTCGGTGAAGAGCTCATTCGACCAGATGTCGTTGGCCTCGAGCACCCAGCTGATGGACTGCACCTTCGTGGGGATGTTGTTGCTCTCGGCGTTGTTGGGGCTGGCGCTGGTGTTCTGCAGGGTGTCCGTCATGTCCTGGAAGTTGCCGCGCAGGACGAAGCGGTGGTTGGGGCTGGCCACCCAGTCGAGGCGCCCGAAGTAGACCGTGTTGGTGTTCTCCATGGGGTAGGAGCTGGCGGGGATGCCCGCGCCGGGGTTACCGAACTCCTGTGCCAGGGTGAGGCCGGAGCGGTTGGTGACGATGCCGCCCAGGGACGAGGCCAGGAAGGTCGTCAGGTCCGTCGCGGTCATGCCCGCGCTGGTGCTCACCGTGGTGGGGCTGGGCGTGGCCGTGATCTTCCGGTTGTAGCGCTCCACCCCGAAGAAGTAGAAGAGCTTCTCCTTGATGATCGGGCCGCTGATGTTGAAGTTCACGTTGGTGGAGTCGTTGAAGCGGCTGAGGTTCGCAGGGGTGTTGAAGGACCCGGTGGGATCATAGGGCACCCGCTGGGCCGACTCGGTCCAGGCGGTCTTGCGGAACTGGTAGAGGGCGCTGCCGCCGACCTCGTTGGTGCCACCCCGGGTGATGGCGTTGATGGTGGCGCCGGCCTGGGCGTACTGGACATCGAAGCCGTTGGTGATGACCTGCAGCTCCTTGATGGTGTCCGCGCCGAAGATGAAGGGGGTGTAGACTCCGCCGCGCTGCTCGTTGAAGAAGGCGGAGTTGTTGCTGGCGCCGTCGATCTGGATCGCATTGAAGATCTGGCGGCCGCCCTCCACCACCAGCCGGGCCGGGCTGCCGGAGCCGGCGGTCACGCCCGGGGCCAGCTTGGCGATGTCCGTGAAGTTGCGGGTGACCAGGGGGATGGACTCCACCAGGCTCTGGTCGATGGTGGCCACGGTGTTCACCTGCTGGGTGTCAATGGCCCCGGTGGAGCCCGTGACTTCCACGGTGGCGCCGACCTCCGTGGCCTCCAGGGTCGGGCTGAGCGTGGTGGTGTTGCCCAGGGTGACCCGGACGCCCGCGGTCTTGGTGGGGAGGTAGCCCACGGCGGTGACACTCACGTCGTAGGCGCCCGAGGGCAGCAGGGGGAAGGAGAACTCTCCGGTGGCACCGCTTCGGGTGCTCCGGCTCACCCCGGTCTCCTGGTTCTGGACGCGGATGGAAGCCCCAGCGACGGCGCGGCCGGCGCGGTCCCGGACAGCGCCTCGGACGGCGCCCGAGGTCTGGCTGCTCTGGGCGTGGGCGACGACGGAAAAGGCGAGGGCCGTCAGGGTGAGGGCGGGTAGGCGGCGGTGGAACATGAAGTCCTCCAGGGGGCTCAGGGCCGGTTAGCGGGAAGGGCTAGCAATGTCGTGACACCCAAACAAGCTACACGATAAAAATAAAAATGGGAACCTTTCTGGAATTGTAAAAATAAGGTGAATTTGGGGGAACTGGAACGTATGCCACCCGCAAGGCATTGAATGGTCACAGGGAGGTCCGAGGGGGCCGTCTGTTAGGCTCAATCTTTCCCGGGAAACCCATGAAACTGGCCTCTGTCATCGTCCTGCTGTCCGTGGCGCCGTTGCTGGCCCAGGCGCCTGCCACGCTTGGTGTGGCCGAGATCCGCGCCGGCATGAAGGGCCAGGGCCGCACGGTGTTCCAGGGGGGGAAGATCGAGCGCTTCGACTTCGAGGTGCTGGGCGTGCAGAAGAACGCCGCGCCCGGCCGCAGCCGCATCATGGTCAAGGCCGCCGGGGGACCCCTGGCGGACACCGGCATCCTGGCGGGCATGAGCGGCAGCCCCTGCTACATCGACGGCAAGCTCATCGGCGCCCTGAGCACGGGCATCGTGTTCGAGAAGGACGCCATCGGCGGCATCACGCCCATCGCCGAGATGCTCGACCAGCTGCGGGACATCCCCGAACTGGCCCCCAGCCGCACTCCGCTGATCCTGCCCAAGCTGGAGCCGCCCCGGGTGCTGAAGGCCGCCCTCCAGGGCCAGATGCTGGACTTCCAGAGCCTGCTGGGCGAGACCGACCCCCAGGCCCTCCCCATGACCCTGGTGGGCAGCCCCCTGGGCGCTGAGGCCCAGCGGCTCTTCGCGGGCTGGCCCGTGACCTTCGCCGCGGTGCCGACCCTGTCCGGCGGCCGGGAGGAGGCCAGTCCGCTGGAACCCGGGGGCATGGCCGCCATCATGCTGATGCAGGGGGACCTCGACCTGGCCGCCTCCGGCACCATCACCTATGTGTCAGGCAAGCGCGTCCTGCTGTTCGGCCACCAGCTGTTCAACCTGGGGGCCGTGGACCTGCCGCTCTGGTCCGCCACGGTGGCCACCACGGTGGCCAGCTATCAGAACTCTTTCAAGCTGGCCATGCCCGTGGCGCCCGTGGGCGCCCTGCGGCTGGATCGCAACTCCGGCGTGGCGGGCATCCTCGGGGCTGAGGCCCACATGGTCCCCCTGCGCATCGGCCTGAACCTGGGCGGCAAGCGCACGCTCAACTTCCGCTTCGAGATCATGGACCATCCGGTGGCAACGGCGTCCCTGGCGGCCCTGGCCGTGGCCCAGACGCTGGAGGCCCACACCCGGGGCTTCGGCCTTCAGAGCCTGTCCATGCAGGGCAACATCAAGCTCACGGGCCACCCGGCCATCCAGATCGAGAACGTCATCGCCGACCTGAACGCCAGCCGAATGGCCCAGTACGTGGGGGGCATGCTGCAGGCGGTCTGCCTGAATCCCTTCGAGAAGCCGGTCTTCGAGGGCATCTCGCTCACCATCAAGGCCGAGGAGCGGCTGGACCTCACCGCCATCGCCGCGGTCCGCCTGCTGAAGGCTCGGGCCAAGCGGGGCGAGGTGCTGCCGGTGCTGGTCACCCTCCAGAACATCCAGGGCGTCCGGGAGACGGCCACCTTCAACATCCAGGTGCCCTCGTCGGCGGCCAAGGGGAAGGCCACCCTCATGGTCGGGGACGGCTACAGCCTGACCGCGGCGGATCCTGACGAGCGGGTGATCGAGATCGCCTCCCTGGGCGACATCGTGCGGATCCTGAACGGCGCCCTGCGCAACAACCACGCCTACGCCCTGCTGGTGCAGTCCCAGCCCGGCGCGGGCCTGCGGGGCAGCCGCATCGAGGGGATTCCCCCCACCGTGGCCAGCCTCGTCGGGGGTGATGGTGCCAGCAGCGACAACCGGCTGCAGCGGCGCATCGTCGGGCGCGCCGTGCTGCCGCTGGAGCGCGAGGTGCGCGGTCTGGCCCAGCTGGAAGTGGAGATCGAGTAGATGCTTTCCCGAGGAAGAGGTTCTATGCGCTGGATGACCTTGCTGCTTGCCGCCGCCCTGGGAGTGACCGCCCTGGCGGACCAACCCTCGGCCACTTTCTCGGGCTTCAACGACTGGCTGGGCTCGGAGACCCGCGGTGTGCGGATCGGCGCCGACGGTCGGCTGCGCCTGGCGCCGAACCTCCGGCGCGTGGGCCAGCTGCCTGAAGGGGTCATCTGGGCCGCGGTGCCCGATGGCTCCGGGGGCGCCTACCTCTCCGCGGGCACCGACGGCAAGCTGTTCCATTACGTCGGCGGCCAGATGAAGCCCCTGGGCCAGGTGAAGGGCGGCATCGTCTTCGCCCTGGCCAAGCTCGGCCAGGATCTGATCGTCGCGCCCACCGGGGAGGGCAAGCTGCTCCGGGTGACGCCCACAGGCGAGGTCAAGCCCTTCGCCGACATCGACGCCCGCATCGTCTGGGCCATGGCTGTGGAAGGAGACGCCGTCCTCGTGGCAGGCGGCGCCGAGAAGGGCGCCGTGCTGGTCCAGGCGCGGGAAGGCGCCAGCCGCCGCCTGACGGAGCTGGCCGACGAGACGGCCTTCACTGCGATGGCCTCGGACGGGCAGGGCGGCTGGTATCTGGGCAGTCACGGCCGCGGCCTGGTGCTGCGCTACAGCCGCCAGGGGGACCGCCTGGAGACCCTGATGGACACCCCCTTCGAGGAGGTCCGTGCCCTGGCCGTCGCCGAGGGTCAGCTCTACATCGGCGCCGACAACGGCCTCACCCCCAAGTTCAGCACCGGCCTGCTCGAGCGCCGCGAGGGCTACCTGCAGGCGGACACCAGCACCGCCACGCGCTCGGCCGTGATCCGGCTGGACAAGGACCGCGTCCCCGAGGTGCTCTGGCAGAGCACCCAGAGCCAGGTCTACGCGCTGACCGTCTGGAAGGGCCAGCTCGTGGTGGGTACGGGCAACCGCTCCCGTCTGTTTGCCCTGCCCCTGGGCAAGGCCCGCGATGCCGATCCCTTCGCCGTGGTTCAGGAGCTGGGCACCGCCCAGGCCACCGCGTTCCTGCCCTCGGGTGGCGACCTGCTGGTGGTGGGCTCTAACCCCGCCGAGCTGCACCTGCTGTCCGAAGCCCAGGCCACGGAAGGCACGCTGGAGTCCCGCATCCTGAAGGGCGCCCCCATCGCCGACTGGGGCCGGGCCTACCTGGACGCCGAGACGCCCACGGGCACTGGCGTCGAGCTGCAGTTCCGCATCGGCAGCACTGAGACCCCCGACGCCACCTGGAGTCCCTGGACCCCGCCCCTGCGCAGCGGGGAGCGACCGACCCTGCCAGCAGCGCGCTTCGCCCAGTTCCGCCTGCGCCTCAGTAGCACCCGGGGCGGCGCCACGCCCATCGTCGAGTCCGTGAGCCTCTACTGGGCCCATCGCAACCTGGCCCCGGTCTGGGAGGGCGTGGACCTCATGCCCCCGGGCCTGGTCATCACCCGCACCGCACCGCCGGATGACATCGGCATCGAGCGGGTCCCCCTGGAGACCCAGAAGCTCATCCCCGCCCTGGGCTACATGGGCGCTGAAAAACGCAGCTTCCGCCGGGGCAGCCAGAGCTTCGTGTTCCGGGTGAACGACCCCAATGGCGACACCCTCCAGTTCGGCCTCCGCCTGGTGCCCGACCGGGGTGCGCCGATCCTGGTCGAGAAGGCCTGGAAGGAGAAGTTCTTCAGCTTCGACACCCTGCCGGTGCCCGACGGCCGCTACCGGCTGGAGGTGACCGCCTCGGACGCCCCCAGCGCGCCCTTCAACGCGGCGCTCACCAGCACCTGGCGCACGGCCCCCTTCCTGGTGGACCACACGCCGCCGGTGATCCTGGACCTGAGCGCCGTGGCCGAGGGCGAGGGCATCCGCGTGAAGTTCCTGGCCCGGGACGAGACATCCATCCTCCGGGAAGCCGCGGTCAGCGCCGACGGCGAGCGCTGGCTCCAGCTGGTGCCGGAGGACCGCGTCTTCGACCAGAAGGAGGAGCGCTTCGACGTGCTGCTCCCCCGGGACGTTGTCCGCGGCGACCGCGTCCTCGTCAAGGTCGTGGATCAGCACCTCAACGAGCAGACGGCGGCGGTGTCGGTGGGGGTGGTTCCTAAGAAGTAGCCGTGTTCGGCTCCAAAAAAGGCGGGTCACTTGGCCCGCCTTTTTTTTGACCTGGGAAAAGACTTCTGGGGGTCAGTCTTCGCAGGCCGCCCGCTCGACGCGGGCGCGGAGGATGCGGCAGGTCATGGCCAGCAGCAGGCTGTAGAAGGGGGCCACCAGGCTGGCGGCCAGCTTCGGGCCCAGCAGGGGCCGGTCGCTGTTGAGGAAGGTGAAGGTGATGATCAGCCCCGTGAGGAACGCGATGCCCCCGCCGAAGTAGAGGCAGGCCTCCAGCAGCCGCCAGACCTGTAGCGAGGTGCCTCGCGGGCGGGAGGGCGCCGGGGACTGGAGGGCGTCCGCGAAGGCCTGGCGCAGCTCCTGGAGGGAGTGGGCCGAGAGCACGGCCAGCAGCGGCACCACGAGCACGAAGACCAGGGCCATGGTGGCGGGATGCAGCCAGGTCACCATCCGGCCGCCGATCAGGGTGATGCCCAGGATCACCGCCAGGATGAGCAGGGCTTGGCCAACAAGGAATCGGGTCATGGAGGACCTCCCCCTCACCCATCGGCCACCGGTCGGTTCGGCTTGAACCAGCCCAACTCTTCTTCTATCTCCAGAACAAAGGCGGGCCGGATGGCCCGCCTTTGTTCTGGAGCGGGGGAACGGCCCCTAGAGTCCCTTGAAAACCGCCGGCCGCTTCTCGAGGAAGGCACCCGTCCCCTCCTGCATGTCCTGGGTGGCGGCGAGCAGGCCGAACAGGGCGGCTTCGTACTGGAGGCCCTGGTCCTGGGGCATCTCGATGCCTTCGTTCACGCAGGCCAGGGCGCTGCGCAGGGCCAGGGGGCCCCGGGAGAGGATGGTCTTGGCGAGCTTGGTGGCAGCGGCCTTGAGGTCCGCGGCGGGGACCACACGGCTCACCAGGCCCATGCGCAGGGCGTCGGCGGCGGGCACCATGTCGCCGCTGAGGATCATGTCCAGGGCCACGCCCTTGCCTACCAAGCGGGGCAGGCGCTGGGTGCCGCCGTAGCCGGGGATGAGGCCGAGGCTTACCTCGGGCAGGCCGAAGCGGGCGGTCTCGCTGGCGATGCGGATGTGGCAGGCCAGGGCCAGCTCGCAGCCGCCGCCCAGGGCGAAGCCGTTCACGGCGGCGATGACGGGCTTGGGCAGGGACTCGATGCGCTGGTAGACGGCTTGGCCGCGCAGGGCCTGGACCCGGGCGCCAGCGGTGTCGAGGGTGCGCAGCTCGGCGATGTCGGCACCGGCCACGAAGGCCTTCTCGCCGGCGCCGGTGAGCACCACGACGCCCACTTTGGCATCCTGCTCCAGGTCCGCGAAGATCTGCTCGAGCTCCTCCAGCACCTCATTGTTGAGGGCGTTGAGCTTTTCCGGGCGGTTGAGGGTGACCCAGGCGATGCGGTCAGCTTTCTCGACGAGGGTGAAGGTCATGGGGGCTCCTGGTTTCCGATCATTGTACGCTGAAGGCGGAGTGACTGATGCACCAACCCCCGCACCCCGAGACCTACCGCGACGCCCTCCGCGCCTTCCTGCGCGAAGACTGGGGCACCCAGGACTGGACCACGGCCGCCGTGCCGGACCGGCCCATGACCGCCCGGGTGGTGGCCAAGGCCGACCTGGTGCTGGCCGGACTTCCCATGGCGCTGGAGGTCTTCCGCATCTCAGAGCCCGCGCTGGTCATCAGAGCCACGGCCCGGGACGGACAGCGGGTGTCCAGAGGCACCGAGCTGTTCTGCATCGAGGGCTCGAGCCACGGCATCCTGCTGGCCGAGCGGGTGATGCTGAACCTGCTCCAGCGCCTGTCGGGCACGGCCACCCTCACCCGCCAGTTCGTGGACGCGGTCGAGGGCACCGGCGCCCGGATCCTCGACACCCGCAAGACCACCCCGGGCCTGAAGCTGCTGGAGAAGTACGCGGTGCGCTGCGGCGGCGGCGTGAACCACCGGCTCACCCTGGGGGATGGCGTGCTGCTGAAGGAGAACCACCTGGCCGCGGCGGGCGGGGTGCGCGCGGCGGTGGAGGCGGCCCGGCGCGTGGCGCCCAACCTCGTGAAGATCGAAGTGGAGGCCGAGACCCTGGGCCAGCTCAAGGCCTGCCTGGAGCTGCCCGAGGTGGACGGCGTGCTGCTGGACAACATGAGCCTCGAGCAGCTGCGCGAAGCCGTGGCCCTGCGCGACCGCAGCGGGCGGCGCCTCTTCCTGGAGGCCAGCGGCAACCTGACCCTGGACCGCGCGCGGGCCGTGGCCGAGACCGGCGTGGACTTCCTCAGCGTCGGCGCCCTCACCCACAGCGCCCCCGCCGCCGACATCAGCCTTCGGTTCGACTGAAGCGGCTTCCGGGAAGGACAGGGGAACCGCAGATGGCGCAGATGACACCGATGAACGCGGCGAGTCGTCGCCGTGGCAGAGGCGGGGAAAGGCTTGTTAGCCACCGATGAACACCGATGAACACCGATTAAAAGCTGATAAAGAAACGGCTGAAAATTCATCCCCCCCGAACAGAACTGATCACCGCCAAGGCGCCAAGAGCGCCAAGAAAGGCATGGCCCCTTGGGCGGGGCCACCAAGCCCGCACCAACTGGGGCAGCCACGCTGACTGCACGGGTTGGATCCCGGCGGACCCGTGCGGAGTGTGACGGCGCCTCTTGGCGTCCTTGGCGTCTTGGCGGTGTGCTTTTCATCCCAACCCGCCCGCCGACAGGCCGACATGAGATCTTCCTGGTGATTCTTGGAAGCCCAAAGGGGCGGAGCAAGCCAGCCAAGCTGGTTGTTTTTCATCCTGCTTTCATCGGTGTTTATCGGTGTTCATCGGTGGCTGATTTGTCCTTTGCTTGAAAAGCACAACTGATGACCATCTGCGTCATCTGCGGTTCTGATCTTGCTCTTGAACGGATGGCGCTGAGTATCGCAATAATCAGAGAACGGCTTGCGAAACTTTGGAGGTTCTGTGCGCGGACTTGGATGGGGAATCGCCCTAGCGGCGCTGGTAGGGGCGGGTCCGGCAGTGGCCCAGGCGCCGCGGCCCATGACGTTCATGGACGTGATGGAGATGCGCAGCGTCGGTGGTGGGCAGCTCTCTCCGGACGGGGCGCGGGTGGTCTACACCGTCAGCATCCCCCACTGGAAGACCGGGAAGGCCTACACCGATCTCTTCATGGCGGATGCGGTCACGGGCGCCAGCCGCCAGCTGACCTTCACCCGGGAGAAGAGCGAGACCAGCCCCCAGTGGTCACCGGACGGCCGGCGCTTCGGCTTCCTCAGTGACCGGGAGGGCAGCCAGCAGGTCTACCTGATGGCCGTGGATGGCGGTGAGGCCCGGAAACTCACGGAGGCCAAGGACGGGGTCCACGCCTTCGCCTTCAGCAGGGATGGCAAGGTCCTGATCTTCAGCGCGGGCAAGCCCGAGGAGCGGCAGCTCTCGCTGGTTGACCTGCGCTCTGAGGAGCTGACCGTCACGGCCCTGCCCAAGCACGCCACCTCGGTGCGCGACTTCGCCCTCGCCGAGGACGGCGGCCGCGTCTTCTACACCAGCCCGGACCGCCAGGACAAGGATGACCTGAAGCGCAAGGAGAAGAAGTTCGACGTGCGCATCGCCGATCCCGAGCAGTCACCCGTGCACCTCTGGTCCCTGGACCTGAAGACCCACGCGGAGCGGCGCTGGACCGAGGGCGCGGGCTTCACCGTGGCTGCCTTCCAGCTCGCCAAGAATGGCGGCTGGGCCTCCTTCCGGGCGCTGCCCTCGGCCCGCCAGCGGGGCGACATCACCCAGGAGGAGGCCAGCCTGCACCTGCTGGACCTGGGCAGCGGCAAGGAGCGGCTCGTGCTGGAGAAGAACGCCCGCTTCGCGGCCTTCTCGCCGGATGGCCAGTGGCTGGCCTACGCTGCGCCGGAGCGCTTCGAGCGCCTGCGCAATGACAAGCTGTGGGTGGTGGCCACTGCCGGAGGCGAGCCGAGGAACCTCCTCGCTGGCAAGGACCTGAACGTCAGCAGCGCGACCTGGAGCGAGGACGCGAAGACCCTCTACTTCCCCATGGCCGCCGGGGTGGACCAGCAGCTCTATGCCCTGTCCACTGCAGACGGCACCCTGACCCAGCTCACACGTGAACCGGGCGTGGTCGCCGGCGGCTACAGCGCCGAGGCCAAGGCTTTCCTGCTGAGCTTCAGCCAGCCGCGGAAGCCCCTGGACTACTACGTCGCCCGGCCCGGCACCGTGGGGCAGGCGGCCAGCTGGGTGAAGGTCTCCGACGGCAATCCCCAGGTGGCGAAGCTGGCCCTGGGTGAGACCGAGGCCGTCCACTGGAAGGCCAAGGACGGCACGACCATCGAGGGCCTGCTCATCAAGCCCCTGGGCTACGAGCAGGGCAAGCGCTATCCGCTCATCGTGCAGCTGCACGGGGGCCCCGCCGCCGCGGACATGCGGGGCTTCCAGGGCCGCTATGTCACCTACCCGCACCTCTACGCCGCTGCAGGCTACGCGGTGCTGCAGCCCAACTACCGGGGTTCGACCAACTACGGCGAGGCCTTCACCCGGCAGATCGGCGGCAACTTCATGCGGCTCTCCTACGGCGACATCCTGAGCGGTGTGGACCACCTCATCGCCGCAGGCCTCGCCGATCCGGACCGCCTGGGCATGATGGGCTGGAGCGCCGGCGGCCACCTGTCCAGCTGGACCCTCACCCAGACCGACCGCTTCAAGGCCATCAGCACCGGTGCCGGCGCCGTGAACTGGATCTCGATGTACGCGGAGTCCGATGTCCAGAGCGTCCGCGAGTTCTACCTGGGCGGGCGGCCCTACGACGCCTGGGAGAACTTCATGAACGAGTCGGCCCTGAGGTTCGTCAAGAACGCCAAGACCCCCACCCTCATCCACGTGGGCGAGGCGGACCAGCGCGTGCCCAAGCCCCAGAGTGACGAGCTCTACATGGCCCTCAAGAAGCTCGGCGTGCCCGTGGAGTACATCGTCTATCCCGGCATGCCCCACGGCCTCACAGAGCCGCGCTATCAGCTGGTGAAGATGGTCGCCGAGTTCAACTGGTTCGAGAAGTGGATCAAGGGCAAGCAGGACTGGTTCGACTGGAAGACCCTGCTCGATACCCTGCCCGCCGATCCCGACGCCAAGCCCGAGACCACCGCCGCCGCCGCGACCAAGGGCCGCTGAGACCAAACCGGAGAGACCGATCACCGCCGCTGCGCGGCGGTGATATCTGAATAACGGGCCCCATGCGGGGCCCGTTATTCAGTAAAGAACGATAATTATTTTACTTCGAGCTTGCGGGCTTCGAGGAGGTGGCCCAGGGACTTCTCCAGGGCGGTGACTGCCTTGGCGTAGGTGATCTGGGACTGCAGCTCTGCGCTCTTGGAGGTGTCGAGGTCGTTCTGCTTGGACAGCACCAGGAAGTTGGTGCTCATGCCGTTCTCGAACTTCTTCTGCTCGGCCTCGAGGTCCTTCTCGCGGAAGTAGCGGGTCTTCTCGGCGGCGGCCACGCCCTTGGCGGAGGCCTCGACGTTCCGGTAGGACTGGCGCACTTCTAGAGTGATGCCCAGCTCCAGGTCGCGCAGGCTCAGCTCGCTGGAGCGGCGGTTGGCGCGGGCCTGGGCCTGGTTGCCCTTGGCGGCGCGGTTCTGGATGGGCAGGGCGAACTGGATGCCCACGCTGTAGCCGGGATAGGCACTCTTGGTGAGGTCCTTGTTCACGGCAGCCAGGCCCTCAGAGGGGATCTGGGAGGCGGCATTGCCGGTGTAAGTGGCATAGGCGTCCAGCTGGGGCAGCAGCCGGTTGCTGGCGGCCGTCTCCAGGACCTGCTTGGACTCCAGGTCCAGGCGGGCGCTCTTCAATTCCAGGCGGTTGGCCAGGGCCTGCTTCTCGGCGGTGGCCTCGTTGAGCTCCAGGGGCTTGACGCTGGGCGCATCGGCCAGCTCTAGGCCCGCCGGGCGCTCCGTAGAGGGGTAGAGGGCGCGGATGAGGGCGTCCTTGGCGTTCAGTAGCTGGGCGTCGGCCGCGATGATGTCCTGCTCGCGCTGGGCCACGGAGGCCTCGGACGAGGTCACCTCGATGGGCGCCAGGGTGCCGACCTGCACGCGGATCTGGTTCTCCCGCAGCTGCTTCTGGGCCAGGTCCAGGGCCTGCCGCTTGTTCTCCAGGTTGCGCTGGGCGAAGACCATGTCCCAGTAGAGGGACTCGGTGCTGGCCACGAGGTCGATGATGGCCTTGGTGAAGCCGAGGTCCGCGGCCTGGGCGCTCTTGCGGGCGACGATGAGCCGGCTCTCCGTGACGTCCCGGCCGAAGTTCCGGAGCAGGCTCTGGGTGTAGGTGGCCGAGAGGCTGCCGTCGTAGGGGGTCGTGGTGGCGGTGCTCCCATAGAGGGCGCCGCTGGCGGAGGAGTACTTGGGCGCATAGCTGAGGCTGAGGTTGCCGCCCCAGCCGAAGGCCTTGGTGGAGCCTACGGTGAGGCTGCGAGACTGGACGGTGCCGTCCAGAGTGGTGAAGCTGCCACCGAGACCCTGGAAGCGGGAGGCATCCTGGGCCTTGCTGAGGTTGAGCCCGGCCGTGAGGTTCCAGTCGAAGGCGCCCTCTTCCACGGTGAGGCCCGCCCGGGTGAAGTCCCGGGACTCGATGGCGATCTGCACCTGCAGGTTGTTCTTGAGCGAGGTCTCGATGGCGCTCTGGAGGGTCAGCTTCGTGGCGGCGGGCTTGGGCGCCTGCTGCCCGACCAGGGAGAACGCCACAAGCATGGCCGGAAAGATCAGGGGACGCATCATCACCACTCCTTGGAGATCAAAAAGAGCCGCCGCACGGACAGACTGCCTACGGGTGGCACGAGTCCTTGGTTTAGACCCGGATCCTCTGCAGGATGCCTCCCTCGTATGATGAGGGCAAGGGCTAATTCATCAAGCGTTGAAAACATCTACTTGAGCAGTTCCCGGGCGATGACCATGCGCTGGATCTCGCTGGTGCCCTCGTAGATCGTGGTGACCCGGACGTCGCGGTAGAGGCGCTCGACCAGGTATTCCTGCGAGTAGCCGTAGCCGCCGTGGATCTGTACGGCCCGGTCGCAGAGGAAGACGGCGCTCTCGGTGCTGAACAGCTTGGCGGTGGCGGCTTCCTTGGTGCAGGGCTTGCCAGCCTCCTTGAGCGAGGCGGCCCGGTAGACCAGCAGCCGTGCGGCCTGGAGCCGGGCTTCCATCTCGGCGAGGTAGGTCTGGATCATCTGGTGCTCGCCGATGGGCTTGCCGAAGGAGATGCGGGCCTTGGCGTAGGCCACGCTCTCGTCCATGGCCCGCTGGGCGATGCCCAGGGCCTGGGCGGCGATGCCGATGCGGCCGCCGTCGAGTCCGCCGAAGGCCACCTTGAGGCCGTCCCCGAGGTTGCCGAGCAAGGCGTCGTCGGGCACGAAGGCGTCCTCCAGCGCCACCATCACGGTCCGGCTGGAGCGCAGGCCCATCTTGTGCTCGGGGCGGCCCATGACCACGCCGGGCTGGTCCGCGTCCAGGATGAACGCGCTAATGCCCTTCTTGGCCGAGTCGGGGTCCGTGCGGGCCATGGTGATGAAGTAGCGGCCGACGCCGCCGTTGGTGATCCAGGCCTTGGCGCCGTTGAGCCGCCAGCCGCCCTCGACGCGGGTGGCGCGGGTCTTCAGGGCGGTGGCATCCGAGCCGGCATCGGGCTCCGTGAGCATGAAGCCGCCCAGTTCCTCGCCGCTGGCCAGGGGCTTGAGATACTTCTGCTTCTGGGCCTCGGTGCCGAAGGCGAGGATCGGCGCGCAGGCCACGGAGTTGTTCACGCTCATGGCCACGGCCACGGAGGCGTCCGCGTAGGCGACCTGCTCCAGGGCCAGGATGTAGCTGAGGAAGTCCACGCCCGCGCCACCGTACGCCTCGGGCACAACCATGCCCATGAAGCCCATCTCGCCGAGCTGCCGGATGATGTCCGTGGCGAACTCGCTGTTGGCGTCCCGGGCCGCAGCACCGGGCTCGATCTCGGACTTGGCGAAGTCCCGTGCGGCTTCGCGGATGGTGGTCTGGTCCTCGGTGAAGGTGGGGAACATGGGGGCTCCAGGGTTGGTCTTAGCTTAACAAGCGGCCGGGGCCCCCCTGCCAGGGAGGACCTGGACGGACGTCACAAGCTGCGGGTGTGGTCTTCGGTCGAAGCTCCAGGCAATCAGGCGCCCAGAACGCTGCGGAGGCGGGCCAGGGCGGCTTTGGAGCCTTCCCACCTCATGCGCTCGTGGGCTTCGTCCAGGCTGCACCAGAGGAACTCGGTGTGCTCATCGGGGGCCAGGACAACCTCGGCGTCCCTGGAGACTTCCATGGCGAAGCAGATCTCGGTGTTGAACCGGGGCTCGCCCTCGGGGAAGCCGAGGATGGCGGGGTCCACCCAGAAGGTGTGGGCGAAGTCCAGGGAGCGCAGGCTGCCCCGGAGGCCCGTCTCCTCCTGCAGCTCGCGGTGGGCCGTCTCCTCGGGCGTCTCGCCGGGCTCCATCATGCCGGTGACACTCTGCCACCAGAAGCCGTGCTCGGGCACCCGCAGCATCATGAGGATCTCGGGGCCCGCGACGCCCCGGCGCCAGGTGAGGGCGGACACGCTGCGGGTGGGGGGCTGGACGGGCTGGAGGTCCAGGGCGAGGTAATGGATCAGATGGCCCTGCAGGAAGTCCGCGGCCTCCTCCAAGGTGGGGGCGCCGTCCCCCAGCAGGGAGGCGAGGCTGCAGACGCCCTTGTCCGTGAAGCCGCAGGGCGTGATCCAGCGGAAGTGGTCAAGGTTCGGGCGGACGTTGAAGGCGATGCCGTGGGTGCTGATCCAGCGGCTAAGGTGGAGGCCGATGGCGCCCAGCTTCTCGGGGCCGCGGGGCGTGTCCACCCAGATGCCAGGTGCGCCGGGCAGCCGGTCTGCCACGACGCCGAAATCCGCGGCCGTGCGGATCATGGCCTCCTCCAGGCCACGAACCAGGCGCCCCACATCCTGGCGGCCGCCGCGCAGGTTGCAGATGGGGTAGGCCACGATCTGGCCGGGGCCGTGGTAGGTGACCTCGCCACCGCGGTCCGTGCGGTGGACGCTGACCCCCTGGGAGGCGAGGAAGTCTTCGCTCATGTGGATGTCCGCCGGGGTCGCGTTGCGGCCCAGGGTGAAGACGGGGTCGTGCTCCAGCATGATCAGCTGATCCGGCAGGTCCTTCTCACCCACTTCCCGGGCCAGGGCGTGCTGCATGCGCAGCCCCGCCGGGTAGAGCACCATCCCGAAGCGGCGGAGCTGGGCGGGGCGGGGGAGGGTGAAGCCGGTCTCGGACATGGCTTGAGTGTAGCTGGGGCAGGGCGGGGGGAGTGGGCTGGGCTATCAGCTGTCAGCTCTCAGCTCTCAGCCTCCATTCGGGCCATCGGCGCCTTCTTTCACTGACAGCAGACAGCCGACAGCCAAGAAACCCGGCGCCTTCTTTCACTGAAAGCTGATAGCTGATAGCCGACAGCGCCCTCAGGGCAGCTGATCATTCAGCAGCACATTCCGGGTCTGGGCCTCGCGGTAGGCCTGGAGGCGGGCGGCCAGGGCTCTATCGGTGCCTGCGAGGATGGCCGCGGCGAAGAGGGCTGCGTTCACAGCCCCGGCCTTGCCGATGGCCATGGTGCCCACGGGGATGCCAGCGGGCATCTGCACGATGGACAGCAGGGAGTCCATGCCGCTCAGTGCCTTGCTCTGGACGGGTACACCCAGCACGGGCAGGGGCGTCTTGGCGGCGGCCATGCCTGGCAGGTGGGCTGCCCCTCCGGCCCCGGCGATGATCACGCGCAGCCCCCGGCTCTCGGCCTGCTCGCAGTAGCGGAAGAGCTTGTCCGGCGTGCGGTGGGCGCTGACCACCTCGGCCTCGAAGGGAATGCCGAGCTCCTCCAGCGTCGCCGCCGTGTGCTCCATGGTCTCCCAGTCCGAGCGGGAACCCATAATGAGGCCGACCTGCGGTGAGGAACTCATGAGCGGCCCACTTGAGGGGCGTTCGAACGGAAGCTGGGGCAGCGGTCTGAGCCAGCGCAGTCGGCGAAGAAGATCAGGCCAACGAGCGGTGCAGTGGACATGGAGGACTCCCGTCTAGATGGTGGCAGAACCACAGGATATCCCTTTTTATCTCAGGTTCGGCGCACCCGAACCTGAGCAAAGCGTAGGCAAGGTAGGGCCCTTCGCCCACCTTGGGCCATGATGGTTCCATGGCGAACGTGGTGGTGGTGGGTGGCGGCGCGGCGGGGCTGGTGGCGGCCTGGCGGGCGGCCACGCTGGGCCACCGGGTGCGGCTGCTGGAGGCCAACGGGCGGCTGGGCGTGAAGCTCCGCATCAGCGGCGGCGGGAAGTGCAACCTCACCCACGACGGCCCGGCCCAGAGCCTGCTTGCGGCTTTCACGCGGGACCAGGGCCGGTTCCTGCGGCCCAGCCTGCACGCCTTCGACAACCAGGCGGTGCTGGAGCTGCTGCGCCGGGAGGGCGTGGCGACCTACACCCGGGAGAACGGCCGCGTCTTCCCCCTGGACCGGCCGGGCAGCGCCGCCGCCGTGGTGGAGGCCTTCGAGACCCTGGTGGCCCGCGCGGGCGTCCAGGTGCAGACCGGCGCCCGCGTGCTGGGTGTGGAGGGGCAGGTGCCCCGGCTGACGGCCGTGTGCCTAGAGCAGGAGCGCCTGGTCGCGGACGTCTTCATCCTGGCCACCGGTGGCGCCAGCTATCCCGAGACCGGCACCCGGGGCGAGGTGCTGGGCTGGCTGCAGGCCCTGGGCGTTCCCATCCGGCCCTGGTTCCCGGCCCTCGCCCCCATTCCGCTCCAGCGCCCAAGGCCGGCCTGGGAGGGCGTGGCGCTGCGCGGCGGGGAGCTGCGGCTGACCGCGGGCCCCGAAGGCCGCCGCTTGGCGGTGTTCACCGGGGACCTGCTCTTCACCAAGGTGGGCCTCAGTGGCCCGGCGGTCCTGGAGCTCAGCCAGGCCACCGAGCGGGCGCGGCGTGAGGGCGCGGCCTGGTTGACCTACGCGACGCTCCTGGAGCCGCCCGAGGCCGTGGACGCGGCGCTCCAGGCCGAGCAGCGCACCAACCCCCACCTGCGGGCGGCCACTTGGTTAGGGCGCCACCTGCCGGAGCGCCTGGTGGAACCCCTGCTCCTGGAGGCTGGGCTGAGCCCCATCGGCGCGCTCAAGGACCTGCCCCGGGAGGCGCGGCGGACCCTGGTGGCCCTGGTGACGGCGCTGCCCCTGGGCGCGCCCCAGGCCGTGTCCCTGGCCCGGGGCGAGGTGGCCGCCGGAGGCGTGGACCTGGCAGCGGTGGATCCCCGCACCTTGGCCCTGCGCGGCTGGGACAACCTCCGCATCTGCGGCGAGCTGCTGGACCTCGACGGCCCCGTCGGCGGCTACAACCTCCAGGCCGCCTTCAGCACCGGCTATGCCGCTGGGACGATCTGAACCCTGGTGGCTGCAGATTCAGGGTTAGAAGGAAAAAGGAAAGGAGATAAGCGGAGGACTGCCGAGGAGCTGAAGAAAGCGGAGAAAGGCAGAAAAGCTAAGAACGGCATGAAAGCACTACCTCCGCGCCCCTCCGTCGTCTCCGCGACCTCCGCGAGAGTGGTTCTCCCTTTGGGGCCTAGGTTCAGATCCGCCCCGCCAAGTCGCTGACGAGCTCGCAGAGGCGGGCGGCGTAGGCGGTCTCGTTGTCGTGCCAGCCGAAGAGCTTCACGAAGCGGGGGCCCAGAGTGAGGGTCAGGTCCAGGTCCATGACGACGCTCTCCTCGCGGCCGGTGATGTCACAGCTCACGGTGTGGGGCTCGGCCAGTGCCACCAGGCCGCGCCAGGAACTGCTCGCAGCTTCTGAAAAGGCGCGGCGGAGGGTGGCCTCGTCGGCGTCCCGCCGCAGGGTGGCGGTCAGGTCCACGAGGTTCACACTTAGGGTGGGCACCCGGATGGCCACGCCATTGAAGGCCGCGGGGAGGCCTGGCAGGACCTGGCGCAGGGCGCCGAAGGCGCTGGAGGTGGTGGGGATGATGCTCTGGAACGCGGCCCGACCCCGGCGGCGGTCGGCGTGGGGACTGTCCAGCAGGCGCTGGTCGTTGGTGACCACGTGGACGGTGCTCATGCCCGCCGCCTCCAGGCCAAAGGCCGCGTCGAGGATCCTCAACATGGGCGCTGTGGCGTGGGCGGTGCAGCTGGCGTTGGAGATCACCCGGTGCTTCAGGGGGTCGAGCTCGGCGCCGTTCACGGGCGCGATGACGGTGAGGTCCGCGTCGGGACTGGGGGCGCTGATGACCACGTGGGTCACGCGCTCCTTGAGGTGGCGCGCAGCCGCTTCCCGGCGGGTGAAGCGACCGCTGGCCTCCACCACCAGGCGGGTGCCGGCGGGAAAGGGGATGGCCGCAGGGTCGGACTCGTGGAACAGCGGCAGCCGCCGCGTCCCGAGGAGCAGGTAGTCCTGACCACCCTCCGTGAGGCCTTCGACGGTCAGCGGGCTGCGGCCGTGGATGGAGTCCTGGCGTAGCAGCTGAAGCACCTGGTCCAGGGGGGCGGGGTCGTTCACGGCGCTGAGCAGGTCCGGCTGCCCGGCGCCCAGTCGGCGCACGGCAAGGCGGCCGATGCGGCCCAGCCCGTTGAGCGCGATGCGCCTCATCGGGAGCCCTCCAGCACGCGCAGGCAGAGGTCCGTCAAGCGGGCCGAGGCGGCGAGCTCGTTGTCGTGCCACCCGAAGACCTTCACGAGGCGGGGCGCGAGCGGCTTGGTGAGGAAGGGATCGTAGAGGCAGCTCGCCGCCTGACCCACGAGGTCGGCGCTCACCAGCTCCGCATCGAGCACCTCCAGGTAAGGCGCCAGGGGGCCCGTCGCGGCCGCCGCCCAGAAGGCCGCCTGGAGCACCTCGAGGCTGGCGTCGGAGCGCAGGGTGGCGGTGAGGTCCACCAGGCTCCCGTCGGGCGTGGGCACCCGCACGGCGAGGCCCTTGAGTCTTCCCGCGAGGTGGGGCAGCACGAGGCCAAGGGCGCCCGGGGCCTCGCAGGGCGCGGGGATCATGCTCAGGGTTGCGGCCCTGGCCAGGCGCAGGTCGGCATGGGGCAGGTCGAGGATGCGCTGGTCCGTGGTGGTGCTGTGGACGGTGGTGACCAGCCCGGCCTCGAGGCCGAAGGCATCGTCGAGCACCTTCACCAGGAGGGCCAGGCAGTTGAGGGTGCCGTCGCCCGCGGAGAGGATCCGGTCGGTACGGAGCTCCAGCGTGCCGTCGTTCACGCCCAGGACCACGGTGCGATCCGCGTCTGGCGTGACCGCGCTCAGGAGCACCTGCCGCACGCTGCCCTGCAGGTGCGCCGCGGCCTGCTCGCGGGAGTTGAAGCGGCCGGTGCACTCCAGCACCACTTCCGCGCCCAGGGCGCCGAAGGGCAGGCGGCGCGGATCCGGCTCGGCACAGACCTGGACCCGGCGGCCGTTGATGAGCAGCGCGTTGCCCTCGGCAGCCACAGGGAATTCCGCCCGGCCATGCACCGTGTCGTACTTGATCAGGTGGGCCAGGGTCGCGGCATCGGTCAGGTCGTTCACGGCCACCACCTGCACCTGGGGCACCCGGGCCAGGCGCCGCAGCGCCAGCCTTCCGATCCGCCCAAGGCCGTTGATGGCCACCTTCCGCATCCCGCCTCCGAACCTTCAGTTCTACCGGACCCGACAGGTCCTGTCGAAAAAAAAGCCCGGCGGGCGCCGGGCTTTTTCGAAAGAAGGAGGGACTCGGGGCCGCTCAGCTCACGCGGCGCAGGCGGCCGGCGGGGGCTTCCAGCTTCTTGGCCAGGGTGTTGCGATGGATGCCGAGCTCCCGCGCCGCGGCGCACTGGTTGCCTTCGTGGGCAGCCAGGACCTCCTCCAGGTAGACGCGCTCGAACTCGCGTCGCGCCAGCTCCAGGGGAATGCCCCCACGCACCATCTCGGCTACGAGGGTTCGCAGCTTTTCGCGCATTTCATCCTCTCCAACGATCGTATCGGAACCCAGAAGGTAGCACCCCGGTGGCTCAAGTGAAAGGGCTGTGACATGATCAAAATGCAGGCCCAGACTGTGGATAAGTGTGTGGAATACCTGTGCAGGGAACGGGAGTAGACGTGCGCAAGACCAAACTCGTGATGACCTTGGGGCCGGCCCTCATGCAGGGCGAAAGGCTGCGGGAAGCGCTGAAGGAAGCGGATGCCGTTCGGCTGAATGCCAGCCATGGGGACCTGGCTTCCCGGGCCGAAGGGCTGGAGAAGGTCCGGAGCCTGGCTCTGGAATTGGGCCGGGCCATCCCGGTGTTCCTGGATCTCCAGGGTCCGAAGTGGCGCGTCGGCCTGCTGGAGGCGCCCGTGCAGCTGGACGTGGGCAGTGAGGGCGTGTTCTACGCCCCGGCGAGCGCGGTTCCCTCGGGCTTTGCATGGGCGGCGCCGCTGCCCCATTCCGAGTTGTTCGAGGGTGCCGAGCCCGGTCAGCGCTGGCTGCTGGACGATGGCGCAATCACTGTGGAGATCCTCGCCAAGAGGCCGGAGCTGCTCAGGGCACGCGTGATCGTCGGCGGCCCCCTCAAGGCCCGCAAGGGCGTCCATCCCATCGGCCTGGACGTCGCCATGGATCCCCTCACCGAAAAGGATCACGTGGACATCCGCTGGGGTGTGGAGCACCAGGTGGATCTGTTCGCCCAGAGCTTCGTGCGCAGCGCCTCGGATGTGCAGCAGCTCCAAGCCATCATCGGGCATCTGGGCGGCACCCAGCCGGTCATTGCCAAGATCGAGCACCCCGCAGCCCTGACCAACCTGGCCGGGATCCTCGACGTGGCCTGGGGCGTCATGGTGGCGCGGGGCGATCTGGGTGTGGAGCTGGGCGTGGAGCGGGTGCCCAGCCTGCAGAAGTTGATCATCAAGGCTGCCCGGCGGGCCCTGAAGCCCGTGATCACCGCCACCCAGATGCTGGAGAGCATGATCGAGCACGCCCAGCCCACACGGGCCGAGGCCAGCGATGTGGCAAACGCCATATGGGACGGTACGGACGCCGTAATGCTGAGTGCCGAGAGCGCCTCTGGGTCCTACCCCGTGGAGGCGGTGCAGTGGCTGGCGCGCATCGCTACCGAGGCGGACGCCAATCCCAAGGTCAGACAGCGCTCCACCAGCCTGCCCGACGAGCTGGCCCAGCAGGTGCTGGCCCGCACGGACATCTCCGTGGCCTTCGCGGCCTGCCGCACGGCGGACGAGATCAACGCCCGCTGGATCGTGGCTTTCACTGAGGGCGGCGGCACCGCGCGCCTGGTGAGCCGACTGGCGGGCCGGACGCCGGTACTGGGGGCCACCGTGGACGACCTCACGGCCCGGCGCATGGGTCTCCTGCGCGGCGTGACGCCCCTCATGATCCCCCGGGTGGCCAGCACGGACGAGATGGTCGAGATCGTTCGCGGCCTGCTCATCGAGAAGCACGGCGTGGGCAATCTCGACCGCGTGGTGATGACCATGGGCCTGCCCCTGTGGAAGACCGGCACCACGAACACCATGAAGGTGATGGCCTTCTGAGTGGGGCCGATCATCAGGTTCGGGATAAGCTCTAACCCGATTCCAGGAGCCGCCATGAGCCTCAGCGCACCCCTCCCCACTGAATATGACGCAGGACTCTCGAAATACCTGGCCGGGGCGCCGGAAGGCGACGTGCTGGCGCTGCTTGCGGCGCAGTCCGTCGAGGTAGCGGCGCTGTACGGGGGACTCACCGAGGCCCAGGCTGCCTACCGGTACGCGGTGGGCAAGTGGAGCCTCAAGGACCTGCTGCAGCACCTGACCGACGTGGAGCGCATCTTCACCTACCGCTGCCTGCGCATCGGGCGGGGCGACACCACCCCGCTGCCGGGCTTCGATGACAACGCCTTCGCCGCTGCCGCCCAAGCCGATGGGCGGCCCGTAGCGGCGCTGGTCGAGGACTTCCAGGCGGCGCGTACCTCCAGCCTCGCGCTCTTCCGCAGCCTGCCGGTGGAGGCCTGGCTGCGCCCCGGCTCCAGTAATGGCCGGGCCCTCACCGCCCGCTGCATCCCCTACTTCGCCCTGGGCCACGCCGCCCACCACTTGGCCATCGCCCGCGAGCGCTACCTACCCGGGTTGAAGTAGCCGCTGGATCGAGTGCCCTGGTTTTCATGCAGCCCCAGAATAAAAGCTTACTTGATTACCAACCATCCTCAGCCTCAACTTTCAAGGTGGGTGTGGGTTCAACTAACCATTCGACAGTGGTTTGAGGGGATTGGACAGGATATGTCGGTCTTCTAGACCGAGCCTTGGGTGCCTTTCGGGGTGACCAA